>NZ_JBIBJK010000013.1:0-245968 GCF_042958635.1 Streptomyces sp. NPDC007971 | reverse complement strand
CTGAGCCGGTGCGGCGGGCGCCGCGTGCTGAACCGGTACGGCAGGCGCTGTGCGCTGAACCGGTACGGCAGGCGCCGTGTGCTGAGCCGGTGCGGCGGGCGCCGCGTGCTGAACCGGTACGGCAGGCGCTGTGCGCTGAACCGGTACGGCAGGCGCCGTGTGCTGAGCCGGTGCGGCTACAGGCTCACGCCGATCGTCACCGGCTCGTTGACCAGCGTGATCCCGAAGGCCTCGCGGACTCCGGCGACCACCTCGCGGGCGAGGGCCAGCAGGTCCTCGGTGGTGGCGGCGCCCCGGTTGGTGAGGGCGAGGGTGTGCTTGGTGGAGATGCGGGCGGGCCCGGTGCCGTACCCCTTGGTGAAGCCCGCCCTGTCGATCAGCCAGGCGGCGGACGTCTTGGTGCGCCCCTCCCCCGCGGGGTACGCGGGCGGCTCGACGCCGTCGCCCAGCCGCTCCCGCACGCGCGCGTGGAAGGCGGCGAACTGCTCGTCGGTGAGGATCGGGTTGGTGAAGAAGGACCCGGCGGACCAGGTGTCGTGGTCCTCGGGGTCGAGGACCATGCCCTTGCCGGCGCGCAGCTTCAGCACGGTCTCGCGGGCCGCGTCGAGCGGCACCCGCGCGCCCGGCTCCACACCGAGCGCGCGGGCCGCCTCGGCGTACTTGACCGGCGCCGACAGGCCGTCCGCGTCCTCCAGCTCGAAGCGGACGCGCAGCACGACGTAGCGCTCGGGGTCGGCCTTGAAGCGGCTGTGCCGGTAGGAGAAGGCGCACTCCTCGTTCGTCAGCGTGACGGTCTGCCCGGCCCGGCGGTCGTACGCGATCACCTCGGTGATCGTCGACGAGACCTCCTGGCCGTAGGCGCCGACGTTCTGGATCGGGGTGGCGCCCGCGGAGCCCGGGATCCCGGCCAGGCATTCGATCCCGGCGAGTCCTGCTTCGACGGCGCGGGCCACGGCGTCCGTCCACACCTCGCCGGCCGCCAGCTCCAGCGTGGTGCCGCGCAGTTCGACGCCGCTGGTGGCGATGCGCAGGGCGGTGCCGTCGAAGCCCTTGTCCCCGATGACCAGGTTCGACCCGCCGCCGATGACCAGCAGCGGTGTTCCCGTGTCGTCGGCATCGCGGACGGCGGCGATCACCTCGGCGTCGGTCGTCGCGGTGACGAGCCGGGTGGCGGGGCCGCCCAGCCGGAACGTGGTCAGCGGGGCGAGGGGGGCATCGTGGAGTTCCTGCACGCGCCCAAGACTACGAGACGCCGCCGACAGCCCGGCCGGGCGGCACGGAGACCGGGCGCGGAGACCGGGCACGGAGACCGGGCACGGAGACCGGGCGCCGAGCACGCACACGTACCGGACCGCGTCGGCAGGGCACCCGCGGGTACGGCCCGTCGGCAGGCACGCGCGCGTAGGGCCCCGTCGGCGTGGACGGGGCCGTACGCGCCGATGGGGGGCGGCGTGCTCCCGGCCCGGGCGCGCGGGGGCCTGCCTGACGGCCTTGCTGGGCCTCGCCGTGATCGCGTGCTCCCGGCGGGCACGCGAGGCCTGGGCTCAGGAGGCCGCGGTCTCCAGGACCGGCGCGGGCTCGGTCACGCCGGCGTCCTGGGCGGTCCGGCGCCGGGCCGGGATCAGCAGGGCCGCGAGCCCGGCGAGGGCGACCACCGCGGAGCCGACGACCAGCGCGGGCCGCAGTCCGTCCACGAAGTTCTGCGCGCTCGCGTAGCCGCCCTGCGCGGAGAAGATCGACGACATGACCGCGATGCCCAGCGCGCCGCCCACCTCGCGCAGGGCGTTGTTGGCGCCGGAGGCGATGCCCTGCTCAGCGGGCAGGACGCTGGACATGACCAGGTTGGAGGCCGGCGCGAAGAACAGCGCCATGCCGATGCCGCTGAGGATCAGGGCGGGCAGCTGGGCCGCGTAGGAGGCGTCCGCGGTGACCACCGAGGCCATGTAGCCGAGGCCGGCGGCCTGAAGGAACAGTCCGGCGGCGACGACGGGACGGCCGCCGATGCGGTCGGAGAGGATGCCGGCGATCGGCGCGACGAGCATCGGCATGCCGGTCCAGGGGAGCATCCTGAGGCCCGCCTCGGTGGGCGAGTAGCCGAGCACGCCCTGCATGTACTGGCTGAGCAGGAAGATCGAGCCGAACATCCCGAGGAACATCAGCAGGCTCGCGGCGTTGATCCCGGAGAAGGCGCGGGAGCGGAACAGCCGCATCGGCAGCATCGGGTTCTCGCTGCGCACACCGTGGAGCACGAAGCCGACGAGCAGCGTGGTGCCCGCGAACAGGCCGGTCAGGACGAGGGAGCCGGTCCAGCCGTCGACCGGGCCGCGCACCAGGCCGTACACGATGCCGAAGAGACCGCCGCTGACGAGCAGGGTGCCCGGGAGGTCGAGCCGGGCGCCGGCGCCGCGGGACTCGGCCAGGCGCAGACGCGCGAGCGGCAGCAGGGCCACACCGAGCGGCACGTTCAGCCAGAAGATCCAGTGCCAGGAGATGTGCTCGGTGAGGCTGCCCCCGATGAGCGGCCCGGAGGCGACCGCGAGACCGTTGACGGCGCCCCAGATGCCGTACGCCATACCGCGCCGGGCGGCGGGCACGGCCGCGGTCAGCAGGGTGAGCGTCAGCGGCATCATCACGGCCGCGCCGACGCCCTGGACCGCGCGGGCGGCGATGAGGGAGCCGATGCCGGGGGCCATGGCCGCAGCGGCGGAGGCACCCGTGAAGACGGTGAGCCCGACGAGGAAGAGCCGCCTGCGCCCGAAGCGGTCGCCGAGCGCGGCACCGAACATCAGCAGGACGGCGAAGGTGAGCGTGTAGGCGCTCACCGTCCACTCCAGGTCGTCCAGCGCGCCGCCGAGATCCTTGCGGATGGAGGGCAGGGCGGTGGTGACGACGAGGTTGTCGAGGGCCGCCATGAACCCGGCGACGCTGGTGATGACGAGGGCCCAGACGGCGCCCCCACGTGATGCCGGTGCGGTGTCCGGTGCTGCGCTCTGCTGTGACATCTCTCCCCCAGAGGGTGGTGAACGATCTCGCCTTAGTTATTACTTACTAACTTTTGCGGCCAGGAAGAGCGGCGCGCAGCCCCGCGGCCGCACCGCCGTTCCGCTACTTCTCCAGCAGGCCCGTCGTCCGGGCCTGCGGATACATCCCCTCCCAGGCACGGTGCTCGGGCGGGAAGCCCATGGCCGCAAGGGTGTTGATGAGCATCCCGTACGCCAGGAAGGTCGTCGTCTCGCCCGGGTCCGCCCCGAGGGGCAGATGCACGGTGTCCCAGATCCTCATCCAGCCGGCCCGTACAGCCTCGCCGAACGCGTGATCCCCCTCCGCCTCCGCCGCCGCGACGGTGATGTACGTCTGCATCTGCATCTGGAGCAGCTCGGGCTTCTCCTGGATCAGCTCCACGTACGCCTGCGCCATCGCATCCAGCGCCTCCTCGCCCTCCAGCCCCTTCGACGCCCCCTCGAAGAGATGGCACATCTCGTCGATGCAGCGCAGCGCGGCGGCGGCGAAGATCGCCTTCTTGCCGGGGAAGAGCCGGAAGAGGTACGGCTGCGAGACGCCGACCCGCTTGGCGATCGCCTCGGTGGAGGTGCCGTAGTAGCCCCTCCGCGCGAACTCCGACATCGCCGCACGGATGACGCTCTCGCGTCGCTCTTCTGCACTCATCCTGGACACACCGCAAAGTTAGTACTCAATCACTAACTTGGCAAGAGGGCGGAGTACCGCTTCGCGGAAGTACGCGTGAGGGGCGCCTCCCCAGGGAGGGCGCCCCTCACGGCAGCAGATGTGACTCAGGCCGTCGGGCGAGACGGACGACCGCACCGCCGGACCGGCCGGACGGCCGCGCCGTGAAGCCAGGCCCACGACCCCGCCGTCAGGCCAGGCGCACGACCGCCCGGGACATGCCCAGCACCTTCTGGCCGCCGCTCTTCGCGGTCAGGTCCACGCGCACGGTGTTGTCGTCGAGCTTGGCCGCGATCTTGCCGCTGACCTCGATCTCCGCGCCCGTGCCGTCGTTCGGGACGACGACCGGCCTGGTGAAGCGGACGCCGTACTCGACGATCGCGCCCGGGTCCCCGGTCCAGTCGGTGACCACGCGGATCGCCTCCGCCATCGTGAACATGCCGTGCGCGATGACGTCCGGCAGGCCCACCTCCTTGGCGAACTTCTCGTTCCAGTGGATCGGGTTGAAGTCCCCGGAGGCGCCCGCGTATCGCACCAGGGTGTCGCGGGTCACGGGGAAGGTCTGCGTCGGCAGCTCGGTGCCGACCTCGACGTCGTCGTACGCGATCTTCGCCGTCATCGCTTCCTCAGGCCTCCTCGGCCGCGCGGGCCACGAGCTTGGTCCATGCGGTCACCACGTGCTCGCCGGCCTCGTCGTGCACCTCGCCGCGGATGTCCAGGATGTCGTTGCCCGCCATGGACTTGATCGCCTCAATGGTGGACGTCACCGTGAGCCGGTCCCCGGCGCGCACCGGACGGCCGTAGACGAACTTCTGGTCGCCGTGGACCACCCGGTCGTAGTCGAGGCCGAGCTGCGGATCCCTGACGACCTGTCCGGCATCCCGGAAGGTGATGGAGAACACGAAGGTCGGCGGGGCGATCACATCGGGGTGCCCGAACGCCTTGGCGGCCTCCGGGTCCGTGTAGACGGGATTGCTCTCCCCGACCGCCTCGGCGAACTCTCGGATCTTCTCCCGGCCCACCTCGTAGGGCGCGGTGGGCGGGTAGGTCCGCCCCACGAAGGACTGGTCGAGCGCCATGGCCCGGCACCTCCTGGTCTCAGCAGCGTTCTGCGCTCAGCAGCGTGTGAAACGAAACGACGTGAGGCCGCCCCCAACCTGCGGGGACGGCCTCACGAACGAGCCTGATTTATCGCGTTTCGCGGTGCGCGGTGTGCGCGTTGCAACGCGGGCAGTGCTTCTTCATCTCAAGACGATCCGGGTTGTTACGCCGGTTCTTCTTGGTGATGTAGTTCCGCTCCTTGCACTCCACGCAGGCCAGCGTGATCTTCGGGCGGACGTCGGTGGCAGCCACGTGAGTGCTCCTAAGACGAACGGATGGACTAACTTCAACGCAAGAAAGAGTAGCCGATCGAAGGACCGACCCCGCAATCGGCTACTGTCAGTAGCGGTGACCGGACTTGAACCGGTGACACAGCGATTATGAGCCGCTTGCTCTACCGACTGAGCTACACCGCTTTGATGAGATCGGCCCCGCCTTGCGACGGGGACCTCTCACACCAGAGCCCCAAAACGGAATCGAACCGTTGACCTTCTCCTTACCATGGAGACGCTCTGCCGACTGAGCTATTGGGGCGAGCGATGAAGACATTACACGGTCCCGCGCCGTTCACCCAAATCCGTATCCGGGCACCGGCCGCAGGCCTCTTCCCGCCTCTCCCGGCCGTCTCGCGAGCCCCGCTCGACGCGCCCACGCGCGCGTGGCCGACGCGGCCGAGGCGCCGCCGGGCACTCGTCCGCGACGGAGGGTCGGAGGTCCTCCGCGCCGCGCGGTGGAGGCTTCCTCCGGCAGCAGACCACACCGGTACGACTATTGCGCTCCTCCGCGCCCTGCAGGGCTCGCCACCCTAGGCTCGACTCACTCTGCGTGATCTTGAGCCCACAGCGGCCCTGAGCCCCTCACGCGGCCCTGCCCCGAGCCCCCGGCCCGAGCCCTGGAGTCCGATGCCCGACAGCCAGCCGCAGCCGCCCCCCTCGTCGTCGAACCCGTCGGGGTCCTCCGGACAGCCCGACCCGGCCCCGCTGCTGCTGTGCGGGGCGCGGCTCACCGACGGCCGGGCGGTGGACGTACGGCTGGGCGGCGGACGCATCGAGGCGGTCGGTACGGCCGGCAGCCTGACACCGGGTCCGGTCCGGTCCGGCGCCACCCGCGTGGACCTCAGCGGCTACCTGCTCCTGCCGGCCCCGGCGGAACCGCACGCCCACGCAGACACCGCTCTCTCGGCCGAGCACCCGGGACCGGTGTCGTACGCCCCCGACGACGTCCAGCGCCGGGCCACGGAGGCGGCCCTGCTCCAGCTCGGGCACGGTGCGACGGCGGCACGCGCGCACGTACGCGTGGGCGACGTCCAGGGCCTCGGCGCGCTCGGCGCCGTCCTGCAGGCCCGCCGCTCGCTGCGCGGGCTCGCGGAGCTGACCACGGTGGCCGTGCCGCGCCTGCTGACCGGGGCCGCCGGGGCCGACGGGCTCGTGATGCTGCGGGACGCCGCGAAGATGGGCGCCTCGGTGGTCGGCGGCTGCCCGGACCTGGACCCGGACCCGACGGGCTATGTGGAGGCCGTCCTGGAGGTGGCCTCCGAGCACGGCTGCCCGGTGGACCTGCACACGGACGCCGCCGACCCGGCCCGGCTGTCCCGGCTCGCCGCCATGGCGGGAGGCCTGCGCCCCGGCGTGACCATCGGCCCGTGCGCCGGTCTGGCGCGCCTGCCCGACGAGGCCGTCACCCGGCTCGCGGACCAGCTCGCGGCGGCCGGTGTGACGGTGGTGTGCCTGCCGCAGGGCGGCTGCGGGGGCGCCGAACGGCGGGGTACGGCCCCGGTACGGCTGCTGCGCGCGGCCGGGGTACGGGTGGCGGCGGGCAGCGGCGCCCTGCGGGACGTCTCCAACCCCGTCGGCCGTGGCGACCCCCTGGAGGCGGCCTACCTGCTCGCCTCCGCCCACGGCCTGCGCCCCGAGGACGCGTACGACGCGGTGAGCACCTCGGCCCGCGCGGCCCTCGGCCTCCCCCAGGTACGCGTGGAGGCCGGCTTTCCCGCCGAACTCCTGGCCGTCCGCGGCGACCACCTGGCCGGCACCCTCTCCCTGGCCTACAGCCGCATCGTGGTGCACCGGGGGCGCGTGGTGGCCCGCACCAGCGCGGTCCGCGAGTACTGCAACTCGGCGGCAGCGGCGGAACTGGGGCTGCCACGACAGGGCCGCGGCGAGCTGTCCTGACGGAGTGCGCGGCCCTGACGGAGTGCGTGGCTCTGACGGAGTGCGCGGCCCTGACGGAGTGCACGGTCCCCGCGGTCGCCGCGGACGGCCGGGCCCCGGACCGTGCACGGCACAGGCACAGGCACAGGCACAGGCACAGGCACAACCTCACTCGCCGCATTCACGCGACGCAATCACGTCCGCAATCACGCCCCGTAATCGCGCTCCGCCGTCCGGCAAAGGCTGGAGGACCCACCGCACCCCGCACCCCGCACTCCGCACCCCGAACCGCCCTCCCGTACGCCCCCTCGGCTCCCCGCGCCGCGCCGACCGCATGCGACCGCACACCCGCGCCCCGCATCACCCCATGCCCCCGCGTCCCCGCCTCCCGGCTTCCCCCGTCACAGTCGCCCCGCTCCCCCTCCCTCACCCTGAACTTGTGCGGCGAATGCGCCTCTTCGGGCGTACGGTCGGAGTCATGCGCATTGTCATCGCCGGTGGTCATGGTCAGATCGCGTTGCGGCTGGAGCGGCGGCTCTCCGCGCGCGGGGACGAGGTCGCGGGGATCATCCGCAACCCCGAGCAGAACGACGATCTGCGGGCGGCCGGCGCCGAACCGGTCCTCATCGACCTGGAGTCCGCCTCGGTGGAGGAAGTCGCGGCACACCTGCAGGGCGCGGACGCCGCGGTCTTCGCGGCCGGCGCGGGCCCGGGCAGCGGCGCCGCCCGCAAGCAGACCGTGGACAAGGCCGCGGCGGTCCTGTTCGCGGACGCCGCCGTCCGCGCGCGCGTACGCCGTTTCGTGGTGGTCTCCGCGATGGGCGCGGACCCCGCTCATCACGGCGACGACGTCTTCGACGTGTACCTGCGCGCCAAGGGCGCTGCCGACGCGTACGTCACCCGGCAGGACGCGCTCGACTGGACGATCCTGCGGCCCGGCACGCTGACGGACGAGCCCGGTACCGGTCAGGTCCGCCTGGAGGCGCACACAGGGCGCGGCCGGATCCCGCGGGACGACGTGGCGGCCGTGCTGGCGGAGCTGGTGGACACCTCGGCGACGGCCGGCCTGACGCTGGAGCTGATCGAGGGATCGACGCCCGTGTCGGTCGCCGTGAAGTCGGTCGCGGGGAACTGAGCCCGGCCACCGGCCGTTCACCCGTCAGAACAGAGGCAGCTGCCCGGGGAAGTCCGGCACGGCGTACCCGTCCAACGACGGCTGGACCGCACCGAGTTGCGCCTGCTGCCGGGACCCGGAGCAGGAGAGGAGTTCCCCGCTCTCGCGCGCTCCGGGCGGGTCGTGCCGTGCGAAGCGTCCCGCGACGACAGCGATCTCGCGGCGGCAGACGGGACAGGTTCTACGGCGGGAGGGCATGCCGTCAGTGTGCCCCGCGCCGGCGGAAGACGGTGGCCACCTTCCCGCCCGAACCGCCTATACGAAGAGACCCCCTCCGCTGCGTTTCCGCAGTGGAGGGGGTCTTCCCCAATGTGGCGGCGCCAGGATTCGAACCTGGGAAGGTAAAACCGGCAGATTTACAGTCTGCTCCCTTTGGCCGCTCGGGCACACCGCCGGGGTCGCTGCCGTCGAACCCGCTTTCGGCGGTGCTCCCTGGCAACGACGTAAACAATACCCGATGCCGAGGGGTGCTTCGCCACCCGATTGATCTCCACCCCTCGGGTCGCGAGGTGGCTAGGCTGGGGCGGATGCGGCCCGGCGGAATGCCGGGCTCGGCGGCCGCCGCCACGCACCCGATACGCCCCCGGACACAAGGAGCCACAGGACATGGCCGACTCCAGTTTCGACATCGTCTCGAAGGTCGAGCGGCAGGAGGTCGACAACGCCCTCAACCAGGCCGCCAAGGAGATCTCCCAGCGCTACGACTTCAAGGGCGTGGGTGCCTCGATCTCGTGGTCCGGTGACAAGATCCTCATGGAGGCGAACTCCGAGGACCGGGTCAACGCCGTCCTCGACGTCTTCCAGTCCAAGCTGATCAAGCGCGGCATCTCGCTGAAGGCGCTGGAGGCGGGAGAGCCCCAGCTCTCGGGCAAGGAGTACAAGATCTTCGCGTCGATCCAGGAGGGCATCTCCCAGGAGAACGCGAAGAAGGTGGCGAAGATCATCCGCGACGAGGGCCCGAAGGGCGTGAAGGCCCAGGTCCAGGGCGAGGAGCTGCGGGTCACCTCCAAGAACCGCGACGACCTGCAGGCCGTGATCGCCCTCCTGAAGGGCCAGGACTTCGACTTCGCCCTGCAGTTCGTGAACTACCGGTAGGACACCGGCGGCGCGTCGGCAGGAGCCGGGCAGGAAGGGTGGGCACCCGGGGGTGCCCACCCTTCGGCCGTCGTCACCCGGCTGCCCTGTCGCCTCAGTTGCGGGAATTGCCGAACAGAAGGCGGTAGACGATCAGCAGGACGAGCGAGCCGCCGATGGCGGCGGCCCAGGTCGCACCGTCGTAGAAGTTCTTGGTGATCGGGTGGTCCAGCCAGCGGGCCGAGATCCAGCCGCCTATGAACGCGCCCGCGATGCCGATGAGGGTCGTGCCGATGAAGCCGCCCGGGTCACGGCCCGGCAGCAGGACCTTGGCGATGGCTCCGGCCAGGAGCCCCAGGAAAATCCAACCGATGATCGTCATGCCGTGAACCTGCCCTCCTGCGCTGTACCCGCGCTGTCCGGCCCTTGAGAATCCGGTGAGGATCGGCTGTACGTCGCGCGCGTGCGTGCTGTGTCGATGAAGAGGACGCCACCGGTCCTCCCCCCGGTTGCGGCGCTGAGTAGGGTGCGGCCCATGACACCCACCAGCACCGGACTGCGACGCACCCTGGGCGTTCGGGACGCCGTGGTCGTCGGCCTCGGCTCCATGGTCGGCGCCGGTGTCTTCTCCGCCCTGGGTCCGGCCGCGCACGCCGCCGGTACGGGGCTGCTGGCGGGACTGGCCGTCGCGGCCGTGGTGGCCTACTGCAACGCCATGTCCTCGGCCCGTCTGGCCGCCCGTTATCCGGCGTCCGGCGGGACCTATGTGTACGGCAGGGAGCGGCTGGGCCCGTTCTGGGGGTATCTCGCCGGCTGGGCGTTCGTGGTCGGCAAGACGGCTTCCTGCGCGGCCATGGCGCTGACCGTGGGGTCGTACGTGTGGCCGGGGCAGGCGCACGCGGTCGCGGTGGCGGCCGTGGTGGCCCTGACCGCCGTGAACTACGGCGGCATCCAGAAGTCGGCGTGGCTGACGCGGGTGATCGTGGCCGTGGTGCTGGCCGTCCTCGCGTCCGTGGTGGTCGTGTGCCTGACCTCCGCGCAGGCCGATGCCGCACGGCTCGCCATCGGGCTGCCCTCGGGCGTGGGCGGGGTGCTTCAGGCGGCCGGTCTGCTCTTCTTCGCGTTCGCCGGGTACGCGCGGATCGCGACCCTGGGCGAGGAGGTGCGGGACCCCGAGCGCACCATTCCGCGAGCCGTTCCGCTGGCCCTCGGCATCACTCTGGTCGTGTACGTGTGCGTGGCCGTGGCCGTTCTCGCCGTCCTCGGCGCGGACCGGCTGGGGCAGGCGGCGGCGCCGCTGGCCGACGCGGTGCGGACGGCCGGGGTCCCGGGCCTTGCGCCCGTGGTGCGGGTGGGGGCGGCGGTGGCCGCGCTGGGGTCGCTGCTCTCGCTGATCCTCGGTGTGTCCCGGACGACGCTGGCCATGGCGCGTGACGGCCATCTGCCCGGCGCGCTGGCCATCGTGCATCCGCGGTTCCAGGTCCCGCACCGGGCGGAACTGGCCGTGGGCGCGGTGGTGGCCGTCCTGGCCGCCACGGCGGACGTGCGGGGCGCGATCGGCTTCTCCTCGTTCGGCGTGCTGGCCTACTACGCCGTGGCCAACGCCTCCGCCTGGACCCTCAGCCCGGCCCGTGCGGCGCGAGTGGTGCCGGCGGTGGGGCTGCTGGGCTGCGCGACGCTGGCGTTCGCCCTTCCGGCGGCCTCGGTCGCCGCGGGCGCGGGTGTGCTGGCCGCGGGTGTACTGGCCTACGGCGTACGCCGGTGGTGGGCGGGACGCGGCGCGAACGGGCCGTCGAGCCCCTAGCCTCGGCCGTCCTTGCTCTCGGCAGCCTCCGCCGTCCTGACTTTCGCCAGCCTCGGCCGTCCTGACTTCCGAGGCCCTCAGCGTCATCGACGTCATCGGCGTCCTCGGCATCTTCGGTTCTCCGGCCTTCGTCGCTCCGCGCCTTCGACGCTCCCTATTTTCTTGTCCGCGGCCCTCGACGCCTTCGAAGTCCCTGGCCCCCTGGTCGCCTTCGCCGTCTCTCGCCGTCGGAGGCCCGAGTTCCGACGGCTCGATTTCGTACGGCCCGAGTTCCGGCGTCCCGAGTTCCTACGGCCCGTCAGCGGGTCGCGAGCGGCTGGTCCATGGGGACGATCTCGCGTCCCAGGGGCAACAGCGAGACCGGGATCCGCCTGAAGTCGGCGATGCCGAACGGGATCGTCTCCAGACCTTCCTGATCACGCTACAAAGGCGCTCCGGTTCCGCCTGAACGCATGATCCGCTGATACTTGTGGCAGCAGGCATGCCGGCGGAGCGACCTGGAAAGGTACTGATCATGAAGGTGTTCAACCTGCTTCTCAACATCCTGTGGCTCGTCTTCTGCGGCCTCTGGATGGCGATCGGCTACCTGATCGCTGCGCTGATCTGCTTCGTCCTGATCATCACCATCCCGTTCGGCATCGCGTCGCTGCGCATCGCCGGCTTCGTGCTGTGGCCGTTCGGCCGGACGACTGTGGAGCGGCCGGACGCCGGGGCGCCGTCGTGCGTCGGCAACGTGATCTGGGTGGTCTTCGCGGGATGGTGGCTGGCTCTGGCCCACCTGATCACGAGCATCCCGCTGTTCCTGTCGATCATCGGCATCCCCTTCGGCTGGGCGAACCTGAAGCTCATCCCCGTCTCGCTCATGCCTCTGGGGCGTGAGGTCGTCCCGACGGACGAGGCATTCGGCGGACGCTGACTTCGGGGGCGAAGAGTCGGGCGGCGTCCTCAACCGGCGGATGACGCCCCGCCGGCTTGCATCGGCCGTTGAGCAATCCGATCCCCGGACGGCGACTCCTCAGAGGGGAGAAAATCGGGCTGCGGCCGTCCGGCTGACTTCGCTGATGAGGATCTCTGAAATTCCCACCGGCGCTCGGGCCGTTTTCCAGACCTGCTCATGTCTCTCACTCGTGGGGTGGCTGACGGCGTAGGGCCCGTCGGCCTCCGAAGAGGCGGCATCCTCTGTCGTCCGCCTGCATGTGCCGGTGTCAGCGGAAGTCAGCGGCGTGGTCGGAGACCCATGTGCGGTAGGTGCGTGCCGGTGTTCCGGTGACCGCTTCGATCGTGTGGCCAATGGTCGGACGAGGGGCGGCCAGCATGTCGGCGTAGCCGTCGAGGAGGGGTTCCACGAACGTGTCGGGGAAGCTGCCGTCGGCCAGGAGCCGGCGGCGGGCTGCCTCGTGGGACAGCTCGCGCCACTGGAGCGGGCGGCCCAACACCCGGCCGATGGTTTGAACCTGCTCGGCTTGGGTGAGGACTTCGGGGCCGGTCAGGTGATATACGGCGCGCTCGTGTCCCTCTTCGGTGAGCGCGCGCACGGCCACTGCGGCGATGTCCGCCTCGTGCAGGAGTGCCATGGGCACGGCCCCGTAGGCGCCCTGCACCACGTCTCCGGCCCGGATCTGATCGGCCCACCACAAGGTGTTCGTGGCGAAGGTGCTCGGGCGAAGGTGGGTCCAGGCGAGCTCGGACTGCTCGATGAGCTGTTCCACGCGCGCGTGGGACCGGCCCACCAGCTGGTGCTGCTGCTCGGGAAAGAGCCCGTCCTGGACAGCGCCGGAGGACAGGAACACCACGCGACGGGCATGCCGTTTGATGGTGTCCACGATGGCGGCGGCCGGCTCGACGCTGTGGAAGGGCCACATGAGGAACACCACGTCCGCTCCCGTCGCTGCCGCCTCCAGCGCCACGGGGTCGCTCAGGTCGCCCTGCCACACGTCGACCTGGCCGGGCAGTGCGGCCCCGGCCGGAGTCCGGGTCAGTGCCCGCACTGTCCCGGAACGCGCGGCGAGGAGCTGGGAGACCACCTGTCGGCCCACGTTCCCGGTCGCCCCCGTGATGAGGATGGTGTTCTTGGACGTCATCGAATCCCTCCGTCTGCGTGGACTCCCCTCACCCTCACCGCAGGGCTGCGAAGACTCCAGCCAGGGCCGCATCACTGCAAGAATCCGGCTTCTCATTACTCTGATTCGATGGATACCGTCACTCTTGATGGCATCGATCGAGGTCTGATCCATGCACTACGGATCGACGGGCGGGTGCAGTTCCGCGCCGTCGCAGAGGTGCTCGGGGTGTCGGAGAGCACCGTGGCCCGCCGCTACCGGCGACTGCGGTCGTCCGGCCTGCTTCGGGTCGTGGGAGTGGTCAACGGCGTACGACTCGGCCGCACGTCGTGGGCGCTGCGGGTGCAGTGCACCCCCGACGCGGCCGACGCCATCGCGAGTGCGCTCGCCGCACGCCCCGACACCTCCTACGTGTACCTGCTCTCCGGGGGGACGGAGGTCTCGTGCAACGTCCAGACCCCGAACACCGCCGAACGTGACGCCCTGCTCCTGGACAAGCTCCCCCGGACCGGCCGCGTCACCTCGGTCTCCGCGCATCTGCTCCTACGCGCCACAGCACTGCCCGGAAACTGGGCCGGGGCTGCCTCACTCACCGAGGAACAGGTGAGCATGCTCCGCCCCCCTGCCGCCCTCCCGGTGACCGCCGAGACGGTCACTCTCGACGAGCAGGACCAGGCCATGCTGGAGATCCTGACCCGGGACGGACGGACCGGCTACTCAGAACTCGCCATGGTGACGCGCAGCGCGGAGTCCACAGTCAAACGCCGCGTGGACGCGCTACGCCGTGCCGGAGTCCTCACGTTCACGATCGACATCGCCCCATCCGCTCTGGGCTTCCCCATCGAGGCCCGGCTGTGGATGTCGGTACGACCGTCCCAACTGGCCGATGTGGCAACCCGGATGGCCGAACATCCCGAGGTCTCCTTCGCCGCCATGACGACCGGTCCCAGCAATCTCGTCGCCGCGGTGAACTGCCGTGACGCAGAGGATCTGTGCCGCTATCTCACCGAACGCGTGGCCGTGCTCGACACCATCGATTCCATCGAGACCGCTCCTGTCATCCGCACCCTCAAGCGTGCTGGAGCCTTGGTCCTGCCGCCCCGATGACCGTCATCCACCCACACACCACCCGGGTCGAGGTCGACAGGGCACGTCGCCGAAAATGTCCGTACTCTCATGCGTGCTGGCCGAAGGCTCGGCGGCCTCCCCGAACACGCCTCTCCCCGGCTCCGGGACCGGCTCGCACCCTCGGCCACCGAGGCCACATCCTCACCAGATCCCGCGCCTGTTCAAGGACCTGTACGGCACTCCGCGCCGAACGCTCGGGTCACATGGGCCGCCTTCTTGGGATCCCTGACGCGATCCGCTGCCTTGGCGGATGTCGCACATGTCCCCCTGTCGGAGCCTGAGCTGCTGTCTCCGAGTGGTCGTCGCGGGGCGCGTCGCCCCAAGCGGGGTGCTTCCTCCAGGAGGACGGCCCCGAACGGGTCGCCGATGATCGTGATGCACAGCAGCACGCGCCCGAGGAGGTGACCGGAGAACAGCCTCGGGCCGCTCAGGATGCGCTAGACGGTGTTCGGGACGATCTTCACAGGTGACGACCTGCCAACTTCTCCAGGCGGGCGATGCGGTCCGCCATGGGCGGGTGCGTGGAGAACATCTTCGACAGTCCCTGGCCCGGGCGGAAGGGGTTCGCGATCATCATGTGGCTCGCGGTCTCGATCCGGGGCTCGGGGGGCAGCGGGAGCTGCTGGGTGCCGGTCTCCAGCTTGCGCAGGGCACTGGCGAGGGCCAGGGGGTCGCCGGTGAGCTGGGCGCCGGACGCGTCCGCCTCGTACTCCCTGGAGCGACTGATGGCCAGCTGGATGAGGGAGGCGGCGATGGGGCCCAGGATCATGATCAGCAGCAGGCCGAGCAGGCCGGGGCCGTCGTCGTCGTCCGAGCGGCCGACCGGGATCAGCCATGCGAAGTTGACCAGGAACATGATCACCGAGGCGAGGGCGCCGGCCACCGAGGAGATCAGGATGTCGCGGTTGTAGACATGGCTCAGCTCGTGGCCGATCACGCCGCGCAGCTCGCGCTCGTCCAACAGGCGCAGGATGCCTTCCGTGCAGCACACGGCCGCGTTGCGCGGGTTGCGGCCCGTGGCGAAGGCGTTGGGCGCCTCCGTCGGGGAGATGTACAGGCGGGGCATGGGCTGGCGGGCCTGCGTGGACAGCTCACGGACCATCCGGTACAGCGCCGGGGCCTCGAACTCGCTCACCGGGCGGGCGCGCATCGCCCGAAGCGCCAGCTTGTCGCTGTTCCAGTACGCGTAGGCGTTCGTGCCCAGCGCGATCACGACGGCCACGATCAGTCCCATGCGGCCGAAGAAACTGCCGATGACGATGATGAGCGCCGACAGTCCCCCGAGGAGTACTGCGGTCCTTAGCCCGTTGTGCCGGCGGTGCACGGTACGCCCTCCAAGTCGTGCAGCAGGGGAACCCTTTGGTCCAGTGGACCCTCCCGCTCTGGTCAACGCCAGGCGGCCGCCGCAAGTTCCCTTGTGCAGGCGAAGGCACGCGTGGGCCGTACGGGTGACGTGCGCTTACGGCCCTGCGCGCGCGTGCGGCACGGCGGCCACAGGCGATGCGGAGCACGGGCGCCCCACGCGCGCCGGAGCCACCCGTACCCCGCGCCGCGTGCCGCGGTCCCCGACACCATCAGGGGTCCCCCGCGCGTTCAGGGCTCCCGCGCGGGTCCTGCGCGTTCAGGGCTCCCGCGCGGGTCCTGCGCGTGCAAGGCGTCCTCCCCCTGTGCCTCACCCTGTGCGACGCGGCCGTACGCGCGCGTGGCGGGCCCTCGGAGTGCCGAAGGGGCTCAGAACAGGCTGGTGGCCGCGAACCGCAGGACCAGCTGGGGTGCGCCGGAGAGGGCCACGCCGAGGACGCCGGTGAGGGCGAGTGCGGCGGTCACGGGTGCCGGGACCCGGTGCCGGGCGGGTTCGCCCTCGGGGGCGCGGAACAGCAGGGCCGTCCACTGGAGGTAGTAGAAGAGGGCGATCACCACGTTGACGGCCATCACCACGGCGAGCCAGCCCAGGCCCGCGTCGACGGCCGCCGAGAACACGGTGACCTTGGCGAACAGTCCGATCACGCCCGGCGGCAGGCCGGCCAGGCACAGCAGGAAGAAGGCCAGGAGAAGCGCGGCGGCCGGGTTGGACGCGTACAGGCCGCGGTAGTCGCTGATCCGGTTGAGGGACTTCGTACGGCCCACCAGCGCGGCCACCGCGAAGGCGCCGAGGTTCACGGCCGCGTACATGAGGGCGTAGGCGACGGTGGAGCCGATGGCCTTCTGGGCGTCCTTGGCGTATCCGGCGGCGGCGATCGGTACGAGGAGGTAGCCGGCCTGGCCGACGGAGGACCAGGCGAGCAGGCGTACGGCGCTGTACGCGCGCGTGGCCTGCTGGCGCAGGGCGCCGACGTTGCCGACGGTCATGGTGAGGGCGGCCAGGGCGGCGAGCGCGGGCCCCCAGACGTCGGCGTACGACGGGAGGGCCACGACGGTGACCAGGATCAGGCCGGAGAAGCCGACGGCCTTGCCGACGACCGAGAGGTAGGCGGCGACGGGCAGGGGCGCGCCCACGTAGGTGTCGGGCACCCAGAAGTGGAACGGTACGGCGGCCGTCTTGAAGGCGAAGCCGACGAGGGCCAGGACGACACCGGTCTGGGCGAGGGTGTGGAGCTGTCCGTCGACGTGCTGGATGCGCTGGGCGATCTGGGTGAGGTAGAGGGTGCCGGTGGAGGCGTAGACGAAGCTGATGCCCATCAGGCTCACCGCGGTGGCGGTGACCGAGGACAGGAAGAACTTCAGGGCCGCCTCGGAGGACCGCTTGTCGCCGTGCCGGATGCCGACCAGGGCGAAGGCAGGCAGGGAGGCGACCTCCAAGGCGACGATCAGCGTGGCCAGGTCGCGGGAGGCGGGCAGCAGGGCGGCGCCGGCCGCGGAGGACAGCAGCAGGAACCAGAACTCGCCGGCCGGGACGCGCCGCTGGTCGTCCTTGAGGTTCGTGACCGACAGCAGGGCCGCCAGCAGGGCGCCACCGAGGACGAGGAACTGGATGACGAGGGTGAAGCGGTCGGCGGCGTAGCTGCACACGTGCGCGTGGCCGGCCAGGCAGAAGGTGCTGCGGTCGCCGTCCAGCAGGGGCAGCAGCATCAGCGCGGCGGCGACCAGCCCCGCCACGGAGATCCAGCCGAGGAGGGGCTTGCGCCTCTCGGGTACGAACAGGTCGGCGACGAGCACCGCGAGTGCGACCACCGCGGCGATGGTGGGCGGCGCGATCGCGAGCCAGTCGACGGACTGGACCGCGGACTGGGCCAGCGGCTGGGCCAGGGCGCTCATCGGGTGCCTCCTGCGAGGAGCTGCTGCACGGCCGGGTCGGTCAGGCCGAGCAGGGCTCTCGGCCACAGCCCGGCGGCGACGGTGAGGGCGACGAGCGGGGTCCAGGCCGCGAACTCGTAGCCGTGGACGTCCGCGAGCTTCGGCGTGTCCTGGGGTACGGCGCCCATGCACACCCTGCGGACCACGATCAGCATGTACGCGGCTGTCAGCAGGGTGCCGAAGGCGCCGATCGCCATGAAGGTGAGGAACGCGGGCCGGCTGAGATCGGCGGCCGGCTTGAACGCGCCGAACAGGGCGAGCATCTCCCCCCAGAAGCCGGCGAGGCCGGGCAGGCCGAGCGAGGCGACGGCGGCGAAGGCGAGCAGTCCGCCGAGGCGGGGGGCCTTGCCGTAGAGCGCGGCTCCGCTCGCCTCGGCGAGGGTGTCGAGGTCGGTGGTGCCGGTGCGCTCCTTCAGCGCGCCGACCAGGAAGAACAGCAGGCCGGTGATGAGGCCGTGGGCGATGTTGGCGAACAGGGCGCCGTTCACGCCGGTCGGGGTCGTGGTGGCGATGCCGAGCAGGACGAAGCCCATGTGGCCGACGGAGGAGTAGGCGATCAGGCGCTTCAGGTCGCCCTTCGCGCCCTGCTTGGCGAGGGCCAGGCAGGCCAGGGACCCGTAGATGATCCCGACGACGGCGAACGCGGCGAGGTAGGGCGCGAAGGTGTGGAAGCCCTCCGGAGCCACCGGCAGCAGGATGCGGACGAACCCGTACGTACCCATCTTCAGCAGGACGCCGGCCAGCAGGACCGAGCCGACGGTCGGTGCGGCGGTGTGGGCTTCCGGCAGCCAGCTGTGCAGCGGCCACATGGGCGCCTTGACCGCGAGCCCGATCCCGATCGCCAGAACTGCGATGACCTGCACTGATGTGCTCAGCGACCGGCCGTTGTCAGTGGCGAGCGCCACCATGTCGAATGTGCCCGCCTTGATTCCGATCAGGAGCAGGCCCAGCAGCATGACGACGGAGCCGAGCAGCGTGAACAGGATGAACTTCCATGCGGCCCGGGTCCGGCCCTCGCCGCCCCAGCGGGCGATGAGGAAGTACATCGGGATGAGCACCGTCTCGAACGCGAGGAAGAACAGCAGCAGGTCGAGGACGGCGAAGGTCGCGAGGGTGCCGGTCTCGAGCAGGAGCAGCAGGGCGACGAACGCCTTCGGGGACGGGCCCGTCGGCGGCTTGAAGTAGGAGTAGAGCGCGCAGAGGAAGGTCAGCAGCGCGGTCAGGACCACAAGGGGGAGGGAGATGCCGTCGATGCCGAGGTGGATCCGCACGTCGAGTGCGGGGATCCAGCTGATGTCGGTCGTGGCCTGCATCTTCGACGGATGGTCGTGGTCGAAGCCGAGCGCGAGGACGATCGCGGCGATGAGGATCACGCCGGTCACGGTCACGCCGTGCCGCAGCACTGCCTGCTCGGGCGACTTCCCCTTCAGTCCGGGCGGGGCCGGGAGGAGGGCGGCGACGGCGCCGAGGAGCGGGCCGACGACGACGAACGCCAGAAGGAACTGCATCACGGACTCGTTGATATCGATCACGCCTGCTCACGCTCCCGTGGCGACGAGGAGGACGGCGACCGCCAGGACGACGGTGCCGGCGAGCAGCGCGCTCACATAGGTCTGCACATTGCCGGTCTGCGCGCGCCGTACGGCGGCCCCGAGCAGGCGCGGCAGGGCGGCCGCGCCGCGTACGTAGGTGTCGACGACCGCGCTGTCGAGGAACCGGACGAGACTCGCTCCGGCCTGGACCGGGCGGACGAACAGCGCCGCGTACACGGCGTCCAGGTGGAAGCCGGCGGCCGCGTGCCGGTACAGCGGGCCGAGCAGCAGCCGGCCGGGGTCGGGCGCGTGGGCGAGGTCGCGGTAGTCCGGCCCGTGGTCGGCGAGGGCGTGGGCCTCGACGAGGCTCGCGTCGCCCTCCGGATGCGCGGCGGCCTCGCCCTGGAGGCTCTCCCACTCGAAGGAGGGAGCGGGCGCTGCCGGGGTGCGGGCGGCGAGTGCGCTGGTGCGCTGCCAGGCGCCGTAGGCCAGTAGCCCGCCGACCAGCGCGAGGCCGGTGCCGAGGACGGAGGTGAGGAGCGTCGGGGTCAGGTCGCGGCCGTCGAACCAGCCGGGCAGCGAGCGGTAGGCGAGCCCGCCGAAGGCGAGGGAGGGCACGGCGAGGACCCACAGCACCACGGTCATCGTCAGGGGCTGGCGGCCGTGGTCGGGGGCTTCGGCGCCCCGGCCGCGGAAGGCCAGCAGCCACAGCCGGGTGGCGTAGGCGGCGGTGAGCAGGGCCGTGAGCAGACCGGCGACGAGGACGATCCAGCCCGCCGAGCCGGGGGCGTGGTCGGTGTGGCCGGTGGCGGCGTGCTCGGCGGCGCCGAGGACGGACTCCTTGGAGAAGAAGCCGCTGAAGGGAGGGATCGCGGCGAGCGCGAGCAGCGCCACGGTCATGGTCCAGTAGGCGTCCGGGACGCGGTCGCGCAGGTGGCTCATCCGGGACATGGCGGCCAGCGAGTTGGTGCCCGCGGCGTGGATGATCACGCCGGCCGCGAGGAACAGCAGCGCCTTGAAGGCGCCGTGCGAGAGGAGGTGGAAGACGGCGGCACCGCGGTCGCCGACGGCGAGGGCGCCGGTCATGTAGCCGAGCTGGCCGATCGTCGAGTAGGCGAGGACGCGCTTGATGTCGTCCTGGGCGAGCGCGGCGAGGCCGGAGCCGGCCATCGTGACGGCGGCCATCACGGCGAGGACCACCATCGCGGTCCGGGACGCCTCGAACACCGGCAGGAGGCGGGCGACGAAGTAGACACCGGCGGCGACCATCGTCGCGGCGTGGATCAGCGCCGAGACGGGCGTCGGGCCCGCCATCGCGTCGGGGAGCCAGGTGTGCAGCGGGAACTGGGCGGACTTGCCGGCCACGCCCGCGAGCAGCAGCAGGGCGATCAGGGTCGGGTGGTCGATGCCGCCGCTCGCCACGGCCCCCAGGACGCGGGTGATGCGGAACGATCCGGCGTCCGTGCCCAGGGCGAACAGGCCGATGAGGAACGGCACGTCGCCGAGCTTGGTGACCAGGAAGGCCTTCAGGGAGGCCGCGCGCGCCTCGGGGGTCTCCCAGTAGTGGCCGACGAGGAAGTAGGAGCAGATGCCCATGACTTCCCAGCCGACCAGCAGCACCATCAGGTCGCCGGAGTAGACGACCAGGAGCATCGCGGAGGTGAACAGGGAGACGAGGGCCGCGTAGGAGGGGTAGCGCGGGTCGTCGCGCAGGTAACCCGTCGAGTAGATCTGCACGCAGGTCGCGACGAAGGCGACCACGACGGCGACGAGCGCGGCGAAGCCGTCGATGTCCAGGGCCAGGTCGATCGGCACCGAGCCGGTCGGGGTCAGCTGGGTGTGGGCCTCGATCGCCGGGCCGCCCCCCTGCCGTACGGCGACCAGCGCGGCCAGCACGAGCGAGGCCAGGGCGGGCAGGACGGCGAGCGGGCGGACGAACCCGGGGGCGGTGCGCCCCAGGAGCAGGCCGGCCGCGGCGCCCAGGAACGGCAGGAGGGGGACGAGGACGGCCAGGGTGGTCGTGGTCACGCGGTGGCCTCAGCCTTCTCGGCCGCGGAGGTGTCGCCCTCGGAGCCCCCGCTGTCGGGACTCTCGGCGGTGTCGCGGAGCTTGTCGATGTCGGAGGTGCCGCGGTTGCGGTGGACGGCGAGCACGATCGCGAGGCCGATGCCGATCTCGGCGGCGGCGACGGCGATGGTGAACAGGGTCAGCGCCTGGCCGGAGTGCAGGGTGTCCCGGGCGGCCCGGCTGAGCCAGACGTCGAAGGCGACCAGGTTGAGGTTGACGGCGTTGAGCATCAGCTCGACCGACATGAGGACCAGGATCGCGTTGCGGCGGGCGAGGACGCCGTACAGGCCGGTGCAGAAGAGGAGGGCGGAGAGGACGGCGGGATAGGCGAGGTGCATCAGCGGGCGCCTTCCTTCTCGCCGGGGACGGTCACGGGAGTGGCCGGGGTGCCGGAGGCCGCGTCGCTCGTCCCGGAGGCCGCGCCCGTCGTGCCGGAGGCCGCGTCCGCCTTCGCCTTGCGGGACAGGACGATCGCGCCGACCAGGGCCGCGAGGAGGAGGACGGAGAGGGCCTCGAAGGGCAGGACCCAGTTCTGGAAGAGGCTCTCGCCGGTGACGCGGGTGGTGCCGGCGGCCGGGCCGGCCAGGTCGATCCAGGTGGTGCGGAAGGCGTCGACGACGACCCACACCAGGGCGACGGCGGCGGCCGCCGCGACAGCCAGGGCGATCCAGCGGTTGCCGGAGTCGGCGTCCGGGGAGCGGCCGATGGGGGCCTTGGTGAGCATCAGACCGAACAGGAGGAGGACGACGACGGATCCGACGTAGATGAGGACCTGCACCCAGGCGATGAACTCGGCGGTGAGCAGGAGGTACTCCACGGCGAGGCCGCCGAGGGCGACCACCAGCCACAGGGCGGCGTGCACCAGCTGCCGGGTGGTGACGGTGACCAGGGCCGCGCCGAAGGTCATCAGGCCGACGAGCAGGAAGGCGATCTCGACCCCGGTCGGGGACAGGAAGCCGTGCGGTGCTGCGGCGAGGCTCACGACTGCCCCTCCTCGGGTACGGCCTGTGCGGCGGCCAGCTTCTCGGCGGTCTTGCGGGCGGCGGCGTTCTCCTTCGGTTCCTCCGCGCCCGGGTCGAGGGCGGGCGGGGCCGGGACGGTCCACATCCACTCGCGGAGCTTGTCCCGCTCATGGGTCAGCTCACGGATGTCGGTCTCGGCGTACTCGAACTCCGGGGACCAGAAGAGCGCGTCGAAAGGACAGACCTCGATGCAGATACCGCAGTACATGCACAGGGAGAAGTCGATGGCGAACCGGTCGAGGACGTTGCGGCTGCGCTCGCGGCCGCCGGGGGCGGCCGGCGGGACCGTCTCCTTGTGGGAGTCGATGTAGATGCACCAGTCGGGGCACTCGCGGGCGCACAGCATGCAGACCGTGCAGTTCTCCTCGAACAGGCCGATCACACCGCGGGTGCGGGGCGGCAGCTCGGGCTGGGCGTCCGGGTACTGCTCGGTGACGGACTTCCTCGTCATCGTGCGGAGAGTGACGGCCAGGCCCTTGGCGAGGCCGGAGCCGGGGAAGCGGGACCGGGTGGGCGGGAGGGAGTCGGCCATCAGGAGATCACCACCTTGACGATGCCGGTGAGGGCGATCTGGGCGAGAGCGAGGGGGACGAGGAGCGTCCAGGAGAGCTTCTGGAGCTGGTCCTCGCGCAGACGGGGGTAGGTCACGCGGAGCCAGATGACGACGAAGGCGAGGATCGCGGTCTTCAGCAGGGTCCACAGCCAGCCGAGACCGTCGGCGCCCCACGGGCCGTGCCAGCCGCCCAGGAAGAGGACGGTGGTCAGACCGCACAGGACGACGATCCCGGCGTACTCGGCGAGCAGGAACAGCGCGAACCTGAGGCCGGTGTACTCGGTGTACGCGCCGAAGATGATCTCGGAGTCGGCGACGGGCATGTCGAAGGGCGGGCGCTGCAGCTCGGCGAGGCCGGCCACGAAGAACACGACGGCGCCCACGATCTGCCAGGGCAGCCACCACCAGTGGAAGGCGTGCAGGATGCCCGGCAGGGAGACGGTTCCGGCCGCCATGGCCACGGAGGCCGCGGCGAGCAGCATCGGGAGCTCGTAGGCGAGCAGCTGGGCGGCCGTGCGCAGGCCGCCGAGCAGCGAGAACTTGTTGGCGCTGGCCCAGCCGGCCATCAGCGAGCCGAGGACGCCGACGCCCATCACCGCGAGCACGAAGAAGACGCCCGCGTCCAGGACCTGGCCGACCGCGCCCTCGCCCGGCCCGATCGGGATGGCGAGCAGGACGAGCAGATACGGCAGCAGGGCCACCGCGGGGGCGAGCTGAAAGACGCGGCGGTCGGCGCCCGCCGGGACCACGTCCTCCTTCTGCGCGAACTTCACGCCGTCGGCGATGAGCTGGGCCCAGCCGTGGAAGCCGCCCGCGTACATCGGGCCGAGGCGGCCCTGCATGTGGGCCATCACCTTGTGCTCGGTCTGACCGACGATCAGGGGGAAGGTGAGGAAGACGACGAACACGACCAGGAGTCGCACAGCGACGTCGAGCGCGTCGTTCACTGCGGGCCTCCGGTGGGGTCGTCGGGGGTGCTCTGGTCTTCGGGTGCCGTCGGGGCTTCGGGGGCCTTGGGCGCTTCGGGCTGCGGCTCGGGCGTCCGGTTCTCTTCCGGTGCCTGCTCCGACGGCTTCTCCGCTTGCCGTGCCTGCTCCGGTGCCTGCTCGGGTTCCTGCTCCGCTTGCCGTGCCTGCTCCTCGGCCTGCTTCGGCCCGCGCTGCTCGTCGAAGGCCGGGCGTGCGTGGTGCCAGGGGGCGTCCGAGCTGCGCGGGGCCGTGTCCCGGCCGTCTGCGGCGCCGTCCTGTTCGGCCGACGCCGGTTCCTGGGTCCCGGCCCGCTGCGAGGCCGAGCCCCCCGAGGCGCTGCGTGCGCGGCGCGGGCCGGCCGGCGCCGGGCGGGACTCGGGTGCCGCCGGGGACTCGGTGGCCGGTGCCTCCGCCGTCTGGCTCACCGAGCCCTGGCTCGCGCTCCGCATGCGACGCGGGCGGGCGCCGGCTCCAGCAGCTCCGGCAACTCCAGCCCCGGCAGCTCCTGCAGCCGTCTCGCCGGAAGCCTGCTCGGCGCTCTGGCCGACGGTCCGGCCGGTGGTCTGATCGGTGGTCTGACCGGTGGTCTGAACGGTGGTCTGGCCGGCCGAGCCCTCCGCCGCCGTACGGGCACGCCGTACCGGACGCTCGCCCGCGGCCGCGGCCCGCTCTCCGGCCGCTCGCGCGGGCCGCTCCCCCGCCGCACGCCCCGCGCCCCGGGCCGGGCGCGCAGGAGCGGGCGGCAGCTGGCCCTTCAGCGGGCCCCACTCGTTCGGATCCGGGACGCCCGGCGGCAGCATCTGGCGGCGCTTGGGCCCGCCGTGCTCGGACTCGCCCGGCTCCTTGGCCCCCGGCCAGGCCTTGGCCACCCGGGCGGCGAGGACGAAGTCCTTGCGCAGGGGGTGGCCCTCGAAGGTCTCCGGAAGGAGCAGGTGTTCCAGGCCGGGGTGGCCCTCGAAGACGACCCCGAACATCTCGTGGGTCTCGCGCTCGTGCCATGCCGCGCCCGCGTAGACGCCGACGGCGGACGGCAGCGTCGCCGCCTCGTGCGGGACCGTCGTGCGCAGGAGAAGACGGCGGACCGGCCCGAGCGCGACGACGTGGGCGGTCACGCGAAAGCCCGTGCCCGGCTCGTCGACCGCGCTCAGCCAGTCGAAGTAGGTGCAGGACAGGGTCGTACGGGCCGTCCGAAGGGCGGTGAGCCAAGAGGTCGACGGGACGTCCACGGTCAGGACCTCGTACGCCTCCTCGGCCGTGGCTTGCGCACCGAAGAGTTCCTCGGCGGGGGCTGGCAGCCAGCCGACCGTGCTCATCACGCGTCACCTTCGTCCGAAGCGGAGGCGGCGGATGCGGAAGCAGAAGAGGAGCCAGAACCCGAGCCAGGCCTGGAGCCGGAGTCGGCGTCGGCGTCGGCGCCAGCAGCGGGCGCAGGTGCGGAGGCGGCGGCCGGGGGCTTCACCAGGCCGCTCTGCAGGGCCGCCGTGGACGGCCGGGACGTCCCGTACCGCTCGTCGAGCGACTCGCGGGCGATCTTCTCCTGGAGCTTGAGGATGCCCTGGAGCAGCGCCTCGGGGCGCGGCGGGCACCCGGGGACGTACACGTCGACGGGGATGATCTGGTCGACGCCCTTGGTGACGGAGTAGGAGTCCCAGTACGGTCCGCCGCAGTTGGAGCAGGCGCCGAAGGAGATGACGTACTTGGGCTCCGGCATCTGCTCGTACAGGCGCTTGACGGCCGGGGCCATCTTGTCCGTCACGGTGCCGGAGACGACCATCAGGTCGGCCTGGCGGGGGCCCGGCGCGAAGGGGATCACACCGAGGCGGATGAAGTCGTGGCGGGCCATCGACGCGGCGATGAACTCGATCGCACAGCAGGCGAGGCCGAAGTTGAACACCCACAGCGAGTAGCGGCGACCCCAGTTCAGGACCACCTTCATCGGTTCGGGCGCAAGGCGGGCGAGCGCGCCCAGCCGCTTGGGCTCGGGAAGCGGCACGGGCTCGGAGACCGGCGGAGCCGAGGCGTTCACGTCCATGCCAGGACTCCCTTCTTGTAGGCGTAGAGCAGGCCCACGGCGAGGAAGCCGAGGAAGATGAACATCTCGGCCAGGGTCGTCGCACCGTAGCCGGGGGCGGCGAAGACCGTGGCCCACGGGAAGAGGAAGATCGAGTCGACGGCGAAGATCACGTAGAGGAAGGCGTAGACGTAGTAGCGGACCTGGGTGTGGGCCCAGCCCTCGCCGACAGGGTCGACG
Source organism: Streptomyces sp. NPDC007971 (assembly GCF_042958635.1). Classification (NCBI taxonomy): domain Bacteria; kingdom Bacillati; phylum Actinomycetota; class Actinomycetes; order Kitasatosporales; family Streptomycetaceae; genus Streptomyces; species Streptomyces sp. NPDC007971. The sequence continues at coordinate 220,106 of NZ_JBIBJK010000013.1, read as the reverse complement.
CCGCACTCGTACGTCAGGAGTTTCTCGGGGGTGGGTACGACCGGGCGCAGCAGGCGGCCGGCCCCGAAGGCGACCGCGACGAAGAGCACGCCCACGACGGCGAGCAGTCCCACGACCGAGTAGGACCGGAAGTAGTCCGCCGCGACATCGGCCGCGGCGACCGTCGAGCCCCCCAACGTCTCCCGCACCGTCCGCCTCGCTCCCTGACCTCGTGACCTTTGTGGATCCTGTGCTGCACCGTGATTCGAGGATCTGTACGCACGGGAGTCTAGGCCCTGATAAAGACACGGTAAGCGGCCCGTCACGGCGTGAGACGCGTGGACGCTGTGAGGGGTGGGGTTTTCCCCAGGAGAAGGAGGCGGCGGACCGCATGGCGCAAGAGGTGCCGGGCACGGCAGGCTTGCCGGTATGACCGCTCCCGCCTCCGCCTTCGGCCGCGCCGACGGCCCCGACCGCCTTCCTCCGGTCCGGTTCGCCTACGACCGGCACACCTGGAAGGAGATCGCGCATCTTCTGCTGAACCTGCCGGTGGCGGTGTTCGGCTTCGTCTACGCCTGCACGGTGGTGGTCACCGGCGGAGTCCTCACCCTCACGGTGATCGGACTCCCGATGCTGGCCCTCTCGCTGCTGGGTGCCCGGCAACTGGGCAAGCTGGAGCGGAGCCGGTCCCGGGCGCTGCTCGGGGTGCACGTGGAGGAGCCGTCGCCGCTGCCGATCGCGCGGGGCGGGGGGCCGGTGCAGCGGCTGTGGCTGGCGCTGAAGGACCCGGTGGGCTGGCGGACGCTGCTGTACGACTTCATCCGGCTGCCCTGGGGCATCCTCACCTTCTGCACCGTGCTGACCTCGTTGTTCGTGCTGTGGCCCGTGCTGCCGTTCATCGCTCGGGGGATGGCCAACGTGGACCGGGCGATGGTGCGCGGGCTGCTGTCGCCCTCCGACGAGCTGGAACGCCGTATCGCCGAGCTGGAGTCGGACCGCGGGGTGGTGGTCGACACGGCCGCCGCCGATCTGCGCCGCATCGAGCGGGACCTGCACGACGGGGCACAGGCCCGCCTGGTGAACCTGGCGATGGGGCTCGGCCTGGCCAAGGAGAAGCTGCTGGAGGGCCAGGCCGACGACGCCGTCGCGGCGATGGTGGACGAGGCGCACGGCGAGGTGAAGCTCGCGCTGCAGGAGCTGCGCGACCTGGCCCGGGGCATCCATCCGGCCGTGCTGACCGACCGCGGCCTGGACGCCGCCCTGTCCTCGGTCGCCTCCCGCTGCACGGTGCCGGTGAAGGTGACGGCGGACCTGCCGGCCCGGCCGGCCCCGGCCATCGAGGGCATCGCCTACTTCACCGTCTCCGAACTCCTGCAGAACATCAGCAAGCACAGCGGGGCACGCTCCGCGTCGGTGGACGTGTGGCGCTCGGAGGACCGGCTGCTCATCCAGGTCCAGGACGACGGCCGCGGCGGCGCCCGGCTGGACGGCGGCAGCGGCATGCGAGGCCTGGCGGAGCGGCTGGGCGCCGTGGACGGCCTGTTCGTCGTCGACTCCCCGGCCGGCGGCCCGACGGTGGTCACGGCGGAACTGCCCTGGCGGGACCGCAGGGAGCAGGAAGTGGGACGTACGGAGTAGGAGTCAGGAGTAGGGAGTAGGCAGCAGGGAGCCGGAAGCGGCCGTGCCGCCGCGGCATGCGGCGCAGGTACGTGACCCGCCCGAGGAGTTCGGGCGGGTCACGGCCTTCCTGAAGCCTCCGGCCGCGCCCTGTCCGACGGGATCAAGGTGCCCATGGACGAGGGCGGGGGCAGGGCGCGGCGCCCGCGCATCGCGGCACGGGCCAGGGCACCACGGGCCAGGGCACCACGGGCCAGGGCACCACGGGCCAGGGCACCACGCCCGCGCATCCCGGGGACAGTGGGCGCGGATCGCGCCCCGCCCCCTCCCCTCGCACTCCGGTGCACCCCCAGGGTGGGGAAAACCCCCGGTCCGAGAGACCGACGGCCTCCATGGCCCGCGAAGCCGCCGCCCACCAGGCTGGGAGATACGGCAGCACCGCCGTCAGGACGAGCAGAACGGGACGACACCGATGGCCACGGAGTACGGACAGGAGTACGGGCGGGGACACGGGGACCCGGCCGGATCCGGCTACCCCGCCCGCGACGGAGAGCGGCGCCATCTGCTGCCCGCCGCGCTGCGGGCGCCCGTCGAGGCGCGCAGCTGGCGCGAGTTCGGGTATGTGCTGCTGGGTCTGCCGATCGCAGTGGTGCTGTTCGTCTGGTCGGTCACGATGGTGGCGCTGGGCGCCGGCCTGCTGGTGACCTTCCTCGGGATCCCGGTGCTGGCGATGGCGCTCGTCGGCTGCCGGGGCTTCGGCGCGTTGGAGCGAACGCGGGCGCGCGCGCTGCTGGGACTGGACGTGGCCGAGCCGGAGCCGCTGCGCACGAGCAAGCCCGGGGTGTTCGCCTGGATCGGCGCGGTGCTGAAGAGCGGCGCCTCCTGGCGGGCTCTGCTGTACGCGCTGCTGCAGTTCCCGTGGGCCGTGTTCTCGTTCGTCGTGGCGGTGAGCTTCTGGACCTACGGCTGGGCGCTGCTGACGTACCCGCTGTGGTTCTGGGTGTTCCCGATGTACGGCGGGCAGGGCGGCCTGCAGCTGTACGGCGACGAGCACCACAGCATCTACCTCGACAACCCGTTCGAGATCACGGTGACCGCGCTGGTCGGCCTGCTGTTCACGCTGGCCACCCCGTGGATCGTGCGGGCGTTGACGACCGTGGACGGGCTGCTGGTGCGCGGGCTGCTGGGGCCGACCCGGCTGTCGGCGCGGGTCGTGGAGCTGGAGTCGGACCGCGGGATCGTGGTGGACACGGCGGCCGCCGATCTGCGCCGCATCGAGCGGGACCTGCACGACGGCGCCCAGGCCCGTCTGGTGGGCCTGGCCATGGATCTGGGTCTGGCCAAGGAGAAGCTGCGGGAGGACCCGCGGGCGGCGGCCCGGATGGTGGACGACGCCCACGGCGAGGTCAAGACGGCGCTGCAGGAACTGCGCGACCTGGCCCGGGGCATCCATCCGGCCGTGCTGACCGACCGCGGCCTGGACGCCGCCCTGTCCTCGGTCGCCTCCCGCTGCACGGTGCCGGTGAAGGTGGAGGTAGACCTGCCGGCCCGGCCGGCCCCGGCCATCGAGGGCATCGCCTACTTCACCGTCTCCGAACTCCTGCAGAACATCAGCAAGCACAGCGGGGCACGCTCGGCCTCCGTCGACGTGTGGCGTGCCGAGGACCGGCTGCTCGTCCAGGTGATGGACGACGGGGTGGGCGGCGCGGACCCCTCCCAGGGCTCGGGGCTGGCGGGCCTGGCCGGCCGCCTGGGCGCGGTGGACGGAGTCCTGGTCGTGGACTCGCCGGCCGGCGGTCCCACCCGCGTGATCGCCGAACTCCCCTGGCGGGCCTGAGCACCCCCACCCGCAGGACCACTCCCCCACCCACCCGACCACCCCTCCACCTGCGCGCCCCTGCGCCCCTCGGCTTACAGCCCCCTCCGCCGTTCCGCCCAGGCGATCCCGAACACCACCCACCCGGCCACTCCCCCGTCCACCCCTCCGCTCGGCAGCCCCCTCCGCTCGGGCGGCTCCCCCCTCCGCCCGGACGGTGCCGAGCGCCGTCCATGCGCCCGTTCGGCGCCCGACACACCGGCCCCCGGTTTTCTGGCCCCTGCGCACAGCGGCCCGATTGCTGGGATGCTGGACTGTCGTACGAAACGACATCGTCGGAAGGTCGGGAAGTGGGGGGCCGGGAGATCGTGGAGGACAGAGTGCGGGTGGTCATCGCCGAGGACTCGGTGCTGCTCAGAGAGGGCCTGACCCGGTTGCTGACCGACCGCGGGCACGACGTCGTGGCCGGCGTCGGGGATGCGGAGGCGCTGGTCAAGACCATTGCCGACCTGGATGCGCAGGGCGCGCTGCCCGACGTCGTGGTGGCGGACGTACGGATGCCGCCGACGCACACCGACGAGGGGGTGCGGGCGGCCGTACGGCTGCGCAAGAGCCACCCGGGGCTCGGGGTACTCGTGCTGTCGCAGTACGTGGAGGAGCGCTACGCCACCGAACTGCTGGCCGGTTCCAGCCGGGGCGTGGGCTATCTGCTCAAGGACCGGGTCGCCGAGGTGCGGGAGTTCGTCGACGCGGTGGTGCGGGTGGCCGAGGGCGGGACGGCGCTGGACCCGGAGGTCGTGGCGCAGCTGCTGGGCCGCAGCCGCAAGCAGGACGTGCTGGCGGGGCTCACCCCGCGCGAGCGCGAGGTGCTGGGGCTGATGGCGGAGGGCAGGACGAACTCGGCGATCGCACGGCAGCTGGTGGTCAGTGACGGAGCCGTGGAGAAACACGTCAGCAACATCTTCCTCAAGCTCGGTCTGTCCCAGAGCGAGGGTGATCACCGGCGTGTTCTGGCGGTCCTGACCTATCTGAACTCATGATGACCTGACACTGTGTCAGCATCGCCTCGGGCTGTCCGGGTCGGCACGGCCCGGGGCCGTCCGGGTCAGCACCGCGTCAGGCCGTCCCGCTTCTGTGGAATCCGGACACCCGAGCGGCGGGCCGGGGGCGGAAACCGGAGAAAGCGGGGGAGCACGGGGAGCGGCTCGGACGACGCTCCGGTGCGGGACATCATGACAACTCAGCGCGACAGGCCGTCTCGAAACGCCGTCCATTCTGCGGATGGCCCCGGGAAGGCGACCCTAACCGACGTAGGGTTGATCCTGGGATGGTCGGTGGGACGACCATGCCCGGACAGCCGCCTCGAAGGAGGTCCAGTTCAGTGACCAGCCAGGTCAGCAGCCCAGCGGAACAGGCCGACGGAACCGTCGTGGGAGAGCAGCGCAAACCGGGCGGAACCAAGGATGTCCGGCGTCTGGACCGGGTCATCATCCGGTTCGCGGGGGACTCGGGTGACGGCATGCAGCTCACCGGTGACCGCTTCACCTCGGAGACCGCGTCCTTCGGCAACGACCTCTCCACCCTGCCGAACTTCCCGGCCGAGATCCGCGCCCCTGCCGGCACACTGCCCGGCGTCTCCTCGTTCCAGCTCCATTTCGCCGACCACGACATCCTCACCCCGGGCGACGCGCCGAACGTGCTGGTCGCGATGAACCCGGCCGCCCTGAAGGCCAACATCGGCGACCTGCCGCGCGGCGCCGAGATCATCGTCAACACGGACGAATTCACCAAGCGTGCCCTGCAGAAGGTCGGCTACGGTGCCTCCCCGCTGGAGGACGGCTCGCTGGACGGCTACAACCTGCACCCGGTGCCGCTGACCACTCTGACGGTCGAGGCGCTGAAGGAGTTCGACCTCTCCCGCAAGGAGGCCGAGCGCAGCAAGAACATGTTCGCGCTGGGCCTGCTGAGCTGGATGTACCACCGGCCCACCGAGGGCACCGAGAAGTTCCTGACGTCGAAGTTCGCGAAGAAGCCGGAGATCGCGGCGGCCAACATCGCGGCGTTCCGGGCGGGCTGGAACTTCGGCGAGACGACCGAGGACTTCGCGGTCTCCTACGAGGTCGCCCCGGCCGCCAAGGCCTTCCCGGTCGGCACCTACCGCAACATCTCCGGCAACCTGGCCCTCGCCTACGGCCTGGTCTCCGCCTCCCAGCAGGCGGATCTGCCGCTGTTCCTGGGCTCGTACCCGATCACCCCGGCCTCGGACATCCTGCACGAGCTGAGCAAGCACAAGAACTTCGGTGTGCGCACCTTCCAGGCCGAGGACGAGATCGCCGGCATCGGCGCGGCGCTCGGGGCGGCCTTCGGGGGCTCGCTCGCGGTGACGACGACGAGCGGTCCGGGTGTCGCGCTCAAGAGCGAGACGATCGGGCTCGCGGTGTCGCTGGAGCTGCCGCTGCTGGTGGTCGACATCCAGCGCGGCGGTCCCTCGACCGGGCTGCCGACCAAGACCGAGCAGGCGGACCTGCTGCAGGCCATGTTCGGGCGCAACGGTGAGGCGCCGGTCCCGGTGATCGCCCCGAAGACCCCGGCCGACTGCTTCGACGCGGCCCTGGAGGCGGCCCGGATCGCGCTGACCTACCGCACCCCCGTCTTCCTGCTCTCGGACGGCTACCTGGCCAACGGCTCCGAGCCCTGGCGGATCCCGGACCTGGACGAGCTGCCGGACCTCAGGGTGCAGTTCGCCTCCGGCCCGAACCACACCCTTCCCGACGGCACCGAGGTCTTCTGGCCGTACAAGCGGGACCCGCAGACGCTGGCCCGCCCGTGGGCGATCCCGGGCACCCCGGGCCTGGAGCACCGCATCGGCGGCATCGAGAAGCAGGACGGCACGGGCAACATCTCCTACGACCCGGCCAACCACGAGTTCATGGTCCGCACCCGCCAGGCCAAGATCGACGGGATCGAGATCCCGGACATCGAGGTCGACGACCCGCACGAGGCGAAGACGCTGGTGCTGGGCTGGGGCTCGACCTACGGGCCGATCACCGCGGCGGTACGGCGCCTGCGCGCGGCCGGAGAGTCGATCGCACAGGCCCACCTGCGCCACCTCAACCCGTTCCCCCGCAATCTCGGCGCGGTGCTGGAGCGGTACGACAAGGTGGTGGTCCCCGAGATGAACCTCGGGCAGCTCGCCACCCTGATCCGGGCGAAGTACCTGGTCGACGCCCGCTCGTACAACCAGGTCAACGGCATGCCGTTCAAGGCGGAGCAGCTCGCCGCCGCGCTGAAGGAGGCCATCGATGACTGACGCCGGCAACGGGCTGCTGCAGCTCGTCCCCAAGGCCGAGGCCAAGCAGTCGATGAAGGACTTCAAGTCCGACCAGGAAGTGCGCTGGTGCCCGGGCTGCGGCGACTACGCGATCCTCGCGGCCGTCCAGGGGTTCATGCCGGAGCTGGGCCTGGCCAAGGAGAACATCGTCTTCGTCTCCGGCATCGGCTGCTCCTCCCGGTTCCCGTACTACATGAACACGTACGGGATGCACTCCATCCACGGCCGTGCACCGGCGATCGCCACCGGCCTCGCGGCCACGCGGCGGGACCTGAGCGTGTGGGTGGTCACCGGTGACGGCGACGCCCTCTCCATCGGCGGCAACCACCTGATCCACGCCCTGCGCCGCAACGTCAACCTCAAGATCCTGCTGTTCAACAACCGGATCTACGGCCTGACCAAGGGTCAGTACAGCCCGACCTCCGAGGTCGGCAAGATCACCAAGTCGACCCCGATGGGCTCCCTCGACGCGCCCTTCAACCCGGTGTCGCTGGCGATCGGCGCGGAGGCGTCCTTCGTCGCCCGGACGATCGACTCCGACCGCAAGCACCTGACCGAGGTGCTGCGCGCGGCCGCCGACCACCCGGGCACGGCCCTGATCGAGATCTACCAGAACTGCAACATCTTCAACGACGGCGCCTTCGACGCCCTGAAAGACCGGCAGCAGGCCGAGGAGGCACTGATCCGGCTGGAGCACGGACAGCCGATCCGCTTCGGCCCCAGCGAGGGCGAGAGTGGGAGAGGGACGCGCGGGGTCGTCCGTGACCCGCAGACCGGCGACCTGAAGGTGGTGACCGTGACCGCGGAGAACGAGGCGGACATCCTGGTGCACGACGCGCATGCCGCGTCCCCCACCACCGCCTTCGCCCTCTCCCGGCTGGCCGACCCCGACACGCTGCACCACACCCCGATCGGCGTCTTCCGCTCCGTCGAGCGGCCGGTCTACGACACCCAGATGGCCGACCAGCTCGACGCGGCCATCGAGCAGCGCGGCAAGGGCGATCTGGCGGCGCTGCTGGCCGGCGGGGACACCTGGACGGTCGTCGGCTGACCCCGCCGCGGACGGCACGGACGGCGCCTGTGACAGCGCGGTTCGATCACGAGGCCCGGGAGCGCAGTTCCCGGGCCTCGTCGTAGTCGGCGCGTGCCTTCTCCACCTCGCCCAGGCGCTCGTGCGTCCACTGGGCCAGGGCCCGCACCTGCTGCGCCGCCTCGCGGCCGAGGCCGGTGAGCGAGTAGTCGACGCGGGGCGGGATGACCGGCTTGGCGTCCCGGTGGACGAGGCCGTCGCGCTCCAGGGTCTGGAGGGTCTGGGTGAGCATCTTCTCGCTGATGCGGCCCACCCGGTCGATCGCCCGGCGCAGCTCGCTGAACCGCCGCGAGCCCTCCAGCAGCTCGATCAGGACGAGCACGCCCCAGCGGCTGGTGACGTGCTCCAGGACGAGCCGGTAGGGGCACAGGGCCTCGGCCTCGGCTCCGTTGCGCCCACGCGTACCACTTACTGTCATGTCAGTACCTTACTTCAAAGTGGGTACTTTCGATTGGTTAGCGCATCTCCTAGGGTGAGTGTCACTGCCACCCCACAAGGAGTTCTGAACCATGAGCATCGTCGTCACCGGAGCCACCGGACACCTCGGCCGGCACGTCGTGGAGCAGCTGCTGGAGCGGGTCCCCGCGGAGCAGATCACCGCCGTCGTGCGCGACGAGTCCAGGGCCGCCGGCCTCGCGGCCCGCGGGGTGAGGCTCGCCGTCGCCGACTACAACGCACCCGAGACCTTCGGCGCACTGTTCGCGGCCGGCGACAAGGTCCTGCTGATCTCCGGCAACGAGTTCGACAAGGGCCGGGTGCGGCAGCACAAGGTCGTCATCGACGCCGCCAGGGCTGCGGGCGTGGCGCTGCTCGCCTACACCAGTGCCCCGGGCAGCCTCACGGCCGCGCTCGCCGACGACCACCGGGCCACCGAGGAGGTGCTGCTCGCCTCCGGGCTGCCGTACACACTGCTGCGCAACGGCTGGTACCACGAGAACTACACCGAGAACCTGGCCCCGGTGCTGGAGCACGACGCGGTCGTCGCGGCGGCCGGTGCGGGCCGGGTCTCCTCGGCCGCGCGCGCCGACTACGCCGCCGCGGCGGTCGCCGTGCTGACCGGCGAGGGCCACGAGAACCAGACGTACGAGCTGGGCGGCGACCAGGCCTGGAGCTTCGCCGAGTACGCCGCCGAGCTGAGCCGACAGACCGGCAGGGAGATCACCTACAACGCCGTCACCGGCGAGGCCCTGGAGGGCATCCTGGCCGGCACCGGACTGCCCGCCCCCTTCGTGGAGATCCTCGTCGGCGTGGACGCCTCGATCGAGAAGGGCGAGCTGGTCGTGTCCACCGGCGACCTGTCCCGTCTGGCCGGCCGTCCGACGACCCCGCTCGCCGAGGCAGTCACCGCCGCACTCAAGGGCTGACCACACCCCGGGAGCAGCCGAGCGCACCCCCCGGAAGCACAGGAGCGCCGCCTCCCCCTCCTGTCATGACCGTATGGCGATACGGGCATGACAGCTGAGGGTGTCCGGCGCTACCTTCGTTCTCGCATGCGTGAGACGTGAGAGGGAGGGGCCCGTGGCCGGGACGTCCAGGAGTGAGCACCGGATAGGCCTGCTGAACGGCTTCGCGGCCTACGGCATGTGGGGGCTGGTCCCCTTGTTCTGGCCTCTGCTGAAGCCCGCGGGAGCCGTGGAGATCCTGGCCCACCGCATGGTGTGGTCCCTCGCCTTCGTCGCGGTCGCCCTGCTCGTCGTACGGCGCTGGGCCTGGGCCGGCGAACTGCTGCGCCAGCCGAAGCGGCTCGCGCTCATCGCGGTCGCCGCGGCCGTGATCACGGTGAACTGGGGTGTCTACATCTGGGCCGTGAACTCCGGCCATGTGGTCGAGGCCTCCCTCGGGTACTTCATCAACCCGCTGGTGACCATCGCGATGGGCGTGCTGATCCTGAAGGAACGGCTGCGGCCCGTGCAGTGGGCGGCGGTCGCGACCGGCTTCGCCGCCGTCGTCGTCCTGGCCGTCGGCTACGGACGTCCGCCATGGATCTCCCTGTGTCTCGCCTTCTCCTTCGCCACCTACGGGCTGGTGAAGAAGAAGGTGGCCCTCGGCGGCATCGAGTCGCTGGCCGCCGAGACCGCCATCCAGTTCCTGCCCGCGCTCGGCTATCTGATCTGGCTCACCGCGCACGGCGAGTCCACCTTCGCCACCGGCAGTGCGGGCCACTCCGCCCTGCTCGCCTCGACGGGCATCGTCACCGCGCTGCCGCTGGTCTGCTTCGGCGCGGCGGCGATCCGCGTGCCGCTGTCCACGCTGGGGCTGCTGCAGTACCTGGCCCCCGTCTTCCAGTTCCTGCTCGGCATCCTCTACTTCCACGAGGCCATGCCGCCCGAGCGCTGGGCCGGATTCGCGCTGGTGTGGGTGGCGCTGGCGCTGCTCACCTGGAACGCCCTGCGCTCCGCGCGCAGGCCGAAGGCACTGGCCCTGCCGCCGCGCATCGAGGCGCCGGGCCCCGCTCCGACGGTGGACGCCTGACGGGAGCCGACTGCCTGACACGGGCCGGTTGCCTGGGGGCCGACCGCCTGACAGGAGCCGACCGCCTGACACGGGTCGGCTGCCTGAGGGGATCGGCCGCCTGGCGAAGGCCGATTGCCGAAGGCCGGCCGGCCGACTGCCTGACGAGGGCCGGTCACCAAAGGCCCGCCGACTGCCTGACACGGGCCGGTGACCGGAGGCCCGTCGATTGTCGGAGGCGCGCGCTATAAGTGGGCCATGTCGACGCACACAACTGCCCCCGTGCACTGGAAGCTCGTCATCGACGCGGCCGACCCGCATGCGCAGGCCGACTTCTGGGCCGCCGCACTGCGCTACGTGGCCGAGGACAACAGCGCCCTCGTGGAACGGCTGCTGTCGCTCGGTGCACTGCCCGGGGAGGCCACCGTCGAGTACCACGGCCGCCCCGCCTTCCGTGACCTGATCGCCGTACGGCACCCCGACGATCCCCACGACCCGGACACCGGCACCGGGCTGGGGCGCCGGCTGCTGTTCCAGCGCGTCCCGGAGGGGATCCGTAGCGAAGACGTAACCAACAGCAGTTGCAGGCCGTGCCCCTGTCCCGGGACGGGGCACGGCAGGATGAAAGCCAGCGAGCACACCTGACGAGCCTCTTACCGGCCCGGACCCTTCCAGCCTGGGCAGGTCCGGGCCGATCCTGACTACCGCCTCATGGCCAGGATGGTGATCAGGAGAACGAGGATGGGCGTCAGGACCCCCATAACGACGCCCACCGCCTTGCCTCCGGCTCGCGCCGCTCGGAACAACTTCTTGCCGAACGACACGTTCCTGTCGTCGTCCCATGCCGTGAAGATCCCCACCAACAGCGCCACCGCGCCGGAGAGCAGGGCCGCCGCGAGCACCAGGCACGCGCCCAGCACGAGGATCAAGTTTTCGGCCACCGTGGACCTTTCATACCCATGCCTGTCACTAGTTGCTGCCTGCGAGGCAGGCGGGACACGGGTAGGCGGCGGACAGGCTTGATCCGCTCACCCGGTCCAGACCGAGGTGTGCATCTCTCTTTCCTGTCTCTCCATCTCCATCAGTCATCCGGCTTTTTACGTGCCTGTGTCCACGGCGCAATGCGTGAACCAGATCAGGCAACCGCGCTTGGCGCGGCCCGGCATCGATTCGACCCTAGCAGGCCCAACTAGCGCTCTGACACGCCTCAGTCACGCACCGCGCACAGAGGCGCGCCCCCGACTGCGTCCCTTGCTCGCAGTCGGGGGCGTTGCCCGCACCGGTCGGGGGTCCGGCGCGGGGGTCTAGCGGTTGCTGCCCTTGCGCCTCGCAGCGCCCCGGAACGGCAGCCTTCGGGGGTGTTGCTCAGGTCAGGCTTGCGCCCGGTTGTATGAGTGACAGGTGCAGGTGCAGCGAGGCACAAGCGCAATGCCTGACCCGCCCGGGAGCGGAATATCCTCGGTCCGGCGGCAGTCGTCGTGTATGCCCTTGTATTCGGGTCGCTGGGCGACTGCGCATTCTGCGGACATAGTTGAGGTGTCCGCCGTGGCCGAGCCGGTCACAATTCCCCCCGGCTGCGCTTGTTCACCTCGGACAGTTTCGTGCGCAGCCGGATACCGCCACCGACGCAGCGCGGGCAGGAACACGGCGGGAGTGCCGAGGTTGCGTCAGGCACCCTAACCGGCTTCACGGTGTGCTTTCTGCGGACGCAGGTGCGGGCGCCGGTTTCCGGATTGATCCGGTAGACCTCAAGCGTCATGCTCATGTGGTCAGGCACCCCCGTGCAACCCGATAGGTGCTCCGATGCGCGCGAGGCGATAGGCGCCCCACAGTTCCCGTCCCGTTTCGCAGCCGCCCACAGCCTTGGTTACGCGCTTGCATTGTTCGCACATGCGCGTGTGTTCAAACCACAGCCGGTAGGTGCGCTGGATGTCGCTTTCCTGGACGCTCACCGCTCGCCCTCCCGCGTGCCTTCCTGGGTGCCGTACTGCGGGCAGGTGCAGACGGCTCCAGGCGGGGCGTCCGGACGGCCCCTGTAGGGCCTCATGGCCGCCCAGTTGGCAGGCGGCAGCGCCCAGTGAGGACCGGGCAGGGTGCGCACTGGGCGGGGTGGGGTGTCGATGTGCACCCCACACGTACGGCGTGGGCCCCTGTGGAGCCGTGGGAGGCAGCGCGGGTGTGGCGAGGCGCCTGCGCCTGCCTGCGGGGTCCGGCCCGAACAGGGCCCTCACCCATTCGAGTGCGAGGCGGATAAGGTCTGTCACTGTCGTCGCTCCTCTGAAGCGTCGGCCATGCCCCCGGGCCGGTCGCACGGTCGCGGGGGTCCTTGCGTCTGGCCACTCAACCGATTTCGCCCGTGCCTACGGGAGTTGACCAGCGTTGACTAGACTGGAAGTCAACGGTCAACACCTTCCGGAGCAGGCATGATCGACTTCAGAGCGCGTGTCCGGGCGGCCCTTGAGGAACGGCACATGAGCATGCGCGGCGCTGCCCGCGCTCTCAACTACGACGTTGCCTACCTGAGTCGTGTCCTCAACGGGAAACAGTCGCCATCCCTGCAACTGGCCGAAGGGCTAGACGCACTACTCGCTACCAACGGTGAATTGGTCGCCCTTGCGACTCGCCCCGACCAGGCAGAAAAAAATCTCCCCCACCGCCGGCACGCCCTTCACGGGGACCTGGGAGAGGGTTTCGCGTGCGCCATCCGTGACACGTCGCAACGTCTTATTGCGCTCGACAATGACATGAACGGACTACCCATCGCGGACGTAGCTGCGCGCGCGTATAAGTCAGTGCATCGCCAGATAGGCGAAGGTGAATACGACCGAAAAGCGGAGCACGACATCCAGTCGGCAGCAGCGGAGTTGGCTGAAGTCGCCGGATGGGCGCTATTTGACGCGGAGAAGCACCAGGCTGCCCGCAGGTTCAACCAAGAGGCTCTGTTCTTAGCGAAGCTTTCAGGTGACCGCTCGATTGAGTTGCTGGTCATGCAGAACATGGCTATGCAGGCAGGATGGGTGGGGCGCCCGCGCGAGGAATTGGCAATCGCACGGTCCATTATCGAACAGGGCCGACTTTCCCCCCGCGCTGAAGCAATCTTCAGAGTTCGCGAGGCGAAAGGGCTAGCTGGAGCGGGGCAGGAATCGGAGGCCTCCCGATCCTTTGACCGCGCTCGATCTCTCATCCAAGAAAGCAAGCGCTGCGATGATCCCTACTGGGCCTGGTGGGTCACGGCCAACGAGATTGACGGGCATCAGGGGTTTGCCTTCCAAGAGGCGAAACAATGGCGAAAGGGAATCCCTTACCTGCATAGGGCTCTGTCCCAAGAAGGCGGAGCTAAAGTGGGTTATAGGAACATCTCTGCCGTTCGCCTGCTTGGATGCCTTTTGGGAGTAGAGGCGTGGCCCGAAGCTGAGGAGTTGGCGGAGTCAATCATCCCAAGCATTGGCGAGACTGCGTCTGCGCGCACTCTCGGACTTCTGGGTGTCACTGCCCAACGAGGAATGTCGCTGCCCAGAGCGACCATGGGAGTCCGTGACGCGCTGCACAGCCTCTCTGACGCACTGAACGACGACCCGTACGCGCTCTAACAGTCACAAGCCATACAAAGCAGAAAGCGCCCCTCCAGGCTCGCCGAAGCGAAACCCGGAGGGGCGTTTTTCGTGCCCTGCTCACACTGCGCAATACCCGAGGCCTGACCCCCGGGGTCAAAATTCCGCGGAAATGTTCCACTCCTGGGCGGCTGGGTCGCCGAGAGACTCGCTCTAGAGATTCACCCTCCCCCCGCCCCCTCACGGACCGTGACCGCCAAGGGTGTGCATTAGAACGATGGCGTAACAAGACCGGTGCCACTGATGATGCATATAGCAGAGGTGTAGCGGTTCGAAATGGCGGCTGCGTAATTGTAGAGCCGCACGAACACGCTCATATTCTGGGCGTAGGTCTGCTGGAATGCTTCGGCCCTGATGTGCGACTCCCAGAGTCGGAGGTCCGACGAACGCAGCACAAAGATGCGGTCCTGGTTTGTGCCTCCACCAAGGTTGGTTGGGATATTGGAATCGAGCCAGACCGGAAGTCCGAGGACCTGGCCGACATAGCCCTCTTCCATCACCTGATCAAATACACCCACGGCATTCACGGGCCCTGCGACCGAGGGCACCACAAGCGGGCGGTTCTGCGAGTCGATTTGGGCAACGATCCATGCCCAGCGACGGGGGTGCATGACGATCAAGTCCGGCGGGGCATACCGGTTCGTGTGCACGGTTGAAGTCGCCGAAGCAATCTGACCGAGCAATCCGTTAGTACCGCTCAGCGTGGGAGTGGCGTTCGTCCATACCTGGGTGCCCGTACCGGAAACCGTGAGCAGACCGGTAAGCGTGCCACCTGAACCACTGCCAGTGAGAAGCTGAGTATCGAGCTTCATCGCGTAGTCTGCGGCAAGATCTTCAAGAATAACGTTATCGATATTGAGCGGCGACTGTTCCATGAGCTGAAGGCTCACGGTCTGTCCACCTGCGATGGTCACGACCGGCGAACTTACGGAAGTCGTCGTGATGTCTGTATTCTGAATCGCCGTGTTCTGTGTGGCCTGTGCTGCCACCGCCGAACCAGTGAGAATCTTGGGGATGTAAATGACGTCCGTGGAAGGCGGAAGCGGTGCAGTAACAAACCTGTCAGCGGTTACTCGACCAGGCCGCGCGTACCTCACAAATTCAGCTTCGAGCCACAGAGGGGGCACGAACTCTCCGCCTGCTCCGGTGCCTGTAGAGATGGCCCGTTTTTCTGCACCCACCTCGCCGGCACGGCGTGCCCGATCGGCTGCCATGCGGTTATTCCGGTCGAGTCGTTCCGCTGCGGATACGTCACCGGCGCTGCGCGCAAGATACAGGTCCTTAAACCATGACACTTCGTGGTCGTGCTCGCGGTAGATCTCCGGTTCACTGGCAACCGAAAGGCGCTTTCGGTAGGCGTAGCCGGGCAGAACGGGACGGTAATCGCCTGGGTCGGTAACCGGCGCGCTGAATGACTGTGTGGGCACTGGCGTACTCCCATTCTTCCGCGCGACAGGCGACGCGTATTTGCGCGCCATGGGAGCGGCGGCGGCATCCATAGCGACCTGAACCCCGAGTTCGTCCAGGCGGCCGTCAATCTGCCTGGCGTATTCCTCTAGAGTGTCGAGCTTCCGACTTTCAGCATCGGTCAGCCCTCGGCTTTCCTCTTTAGCCCGGCTGGCAACGAGATCAAAGCTCTTCCGGATTTCCGCGCGGCGGACGCGCAGATCCTCGATGAGTTGTTCCTTTGTCATTTCACTTCTCCGGTCGCGCGTGGCGCGTTTCAAGGGTTCCGATTCCGAGTCGTCGCGCGAGTGCAAGGGCGCGCAAGTTGGTGCCGGTATCGGTGAGCATTGCTGCAGCGGCAAGCAAGGGGTGCGGTTCTCCGTCCTCGGTCACGGCGCCATCGGCGTCAATGCGGTCGAGGACATCGGCTAGGAGTTTGTCTGTCCGGTCGCGGAGACTTGAGATGTGGCAGCGAGCGGACTGCATTTCGTTGTCAGGCATGACGTGTTTCCTCCCCGCCGCTATGTGCGCGGGACAGTGCCCAGTGGGCGCATGACGGCCTGTGCTGGGTCCAGTGGTGCCGAGGTGTCGGCAAACGCCTCAGAGGCGCCCAGGCGGGCGCGTGGCGCCTTCCTGCGCCAGGGCATAAGGAAAGGCCCCGCCCAGTGAGGGCGGAGTCTGTTCCTTGTCCCCAGGGAGGCGCGCAGGACGTGCCTTCATCTTCGGTTACTCAATAGGCATTCGTCCAGTGATTCAGGCGCCTTCCCTTTGTGATTTGCACATTGCCCTGCCAAGCGTTCCGCTAGCTAGGCCCCTTTTAAGGGGGCCTAGCGGCTAGCGGAAGCAATACAGGTACCGCTAGCCAGGCTGGCGGAAGCTAGCGGAATCAGCGGAATGGCCCGCGATCTTTGCTGCTGGGCGGAGGTAAGAAGTGTTCTTGCCACTTCCTGATTTCTCTAGTTCTCCCTGGTCGCAAAGGGTGCTGAGTGCGTTCCTGGTCGTGGATACTGGCACTCCCGTTAGCTCTACCGCTTGCGCAGTAGTGATCGATTGCAGTGGTGCCATCTGGCGGATCACTAGCAGAACGCGTTCAAGGGCGCTTGCCTGGGCGTTGATCACTTCCGACCAGTTAGCGGAACGGACGACCAGCGAACTACACTGCGTTGCGTCGTGTTCCTGGTCGGCAGGGGGCTCGCAAAAGTGCTGCACACTCATCCGGACGTTCCAGAAAAGATCATCCCTGTCGTCCTTCTGTTTCTTGGTCGAGACTTTTGCAAAGCGCTCAGTTTCGGCACCTGCGGACTTGCTCACGTATAGAACTGTGTCGGCAGCTCCAAACAGTGAGCCATGTCCGCGAAGGACGTCCGTTCCCTTAGTGGTGTGGTGCAGGGTGAGCACACATGCCCCAGTCGCCATGCGCAGCGCCGTAACTGCGTCAACGTATGTGCTCATGACTGACCCGTTCTCTTCTAGGCCCGGCGTTACTCGGGATTGCGTGTCAATCACAATGAGGACTGGTCTGATCTCTTGGCAGATCGCTATTAGCTCGTTTAGAAACGGTTCTTCAGTTATCCGGACTGCCATCGTGAGGATTTTGAATTTGCCGTTGAGGGATTGGCCCGTCATTGTCTCCCAAGCGCGCTTACGTTTCGACATACCGGCCGATCCCTCGGCAGCTATATAGAGAACTGACCCCTGTTGGGTCGGCGCTCCGGCCCATTGAATGCCGCACCCCAGCGCAACCGACGCGGCAATGTCCAACGCAATGAATGACTTATAGCAACCCGGGTCGCCGTACATCCATGCAAGTGAGTTCTTTACGAGCAAGGAGCTAGCAAGGTACTCGACCGTGATGTCATTTATGTCTGCCGCGTCGAACAATTGGGCCCTGAGCGTGGCTGCGACATCACCGGCATTTTGTGCCGCAAATTCCTTACGCGCCCATTCTCTTGCCCGCAGTTTGCGGAGCTCGTCAACCTCGTAGACTCGCTGCAAAGACTCTTTTGCGGACTTCTCCTCCTGTTCCTGGGTGAGGATCTGTATTAGTGCCGCTTCCGGTCCGCCTTGCGCTGCGAGGCGCTGAGCCTTCCATCGTGGCCAATTGGGATCCGTGGGGGCAGGTTCAGCGTCGCCGTAATAATTGCGAGTCATACCGCAGCCATCCGGACAGCCAACGAACATGCAGTTTCCCTTTATCTGCCCGTGCTGGCACAGTTCGCCCAGTTGCTGAAAGTTAGGTGTTGTCACTCAACGCCCCGGACGTTTGGGCCCTTGGCCCTGGCAGCGCACCTAGCGGCTATGGCTGCCCTGACTGCGTCGTGCAAGTCTGTGAGCCTGCCTCGCAGGACGGGGCAACTGTCGTCGTGGGCTACAGCAAGGTGGTAAATGCCGAGCGCGTCACGGGTCAGCCCGCGAACGTCTGAGCGGCAATGGCTGCACCGGTACTGTGCGGCAAAGTCGCGGAGTGTTTTTGGCAGTCGCCCAGGCGCCGGCACCGGGCCTCTCGGCTTGTTCTTCTTGGGCATCTTTCATCACATCCAAAACGGTTGGTTCGGCCCCGTGGGCACGATTCCCCTTTGCTGCGACGCCCGACGTGTCAAGGGCTCGGGGCTCCCTCCAGACGCACAGAGACGCCTGACCCGCATCTCATTTACCGGGCGGGCTCGGTCAGCATTGAGGGTTCAGGCAGGGGGAATTACCGCCCAGGGCACAGGAGAGTGCGCAAGCGTGGTATCTGCCTATGCGGCATCGAGGGAATCCCCGTCTGGGCGGGGGGCAGGAGGCGGGGTTACGGCCGCCCGAGCGGCGCGCTTGCGGCCGAGGGCCGCGCGCATGATGCGGGCGGCTTTGGCGAGCTCTACGGGGTCGTCTATGGCCCGCTCAACGTGCGCGGCGAGAGTCGCGGCCTTCAGCTCGCGTTCGAGGGCGGAGGTGTCCGCTTCGGGGTGGTGACGCTTCGTCGCGGCAATGCGCGCGCGGAGTCGTGCTGCCTCTGGAGAGATAGGCATGAGGCGATCCTGGATATGCCCCGTCGGGGCACGGGGCCGCTCACCATCGCGGCTCGGTTGCCCGCCAGGCAAGCACAGATTGTTTGCCTCCAGAAGGGGGATTGTGACCGGCCTCACATCAGCGGCTCGCGCAAACAAGAGCGGCCCTCGGTTAGGAGGGCCGCTGTTCAGTGCATCGAGGGCGCGGAAGCACGTGCCACGATCACGCCATGGGCTTCCGCCAGTCGATCGCCACGCGGTTGTGATCAAACCCCTTGGTTCCCGGCTTGGCACGCTTGATCGTCACGCAGTCGATGAACATCCGCAGGAATGCGCGCTTCTCGTCCAGCGTCATCCCGTCATCCCACGTCTCCCGTGCGGCAGTGATGTCCATCTTCATTGCGGGCGGAGGTACGGCGGCGAGTTCGGCCCGCAGGCGCTGCTCCCGCTCGTTCAAACCGGCCCGCATGCTCTTCCACTCAGCGAGTGTCAGTTCACCGCGTCCCCGCTCGGCAGCGATTTCGTTGCGCTCTGCGTCAACTGCGGTGAGATCTGCGATGAGTTCATTCCGACGGGCGGCATGGTCGTCAGAGGTGAGCGCATCCAGGAATTCCGGCTTTTCTAGTTCAGCGAAGAGCTTGTCAGTGACGTGCTCCTCAGTAGCTTCCAGCATGATGCCGGTGCAGCCCTTACCGCCCCGGTTCGGGTGGCACAACAAGTACGGCGTCCTCTTGCCGTTCTTGAGTTTCTTCACCGAGCCGACCATGGGCGCATCACATACGCCGCACACGGCCAGACCACCGGTAAGGGTGTATTTGCGCCCGGCTGGGTTCCCCTTGTGCGCGCCGGTAACCGGGTAGGTGAAGCCGTCCGAGGTACGCACCGTGCGCGGCGTCGACAGCTTTGCCCGGCACGCCTGCCACGTTGCCTCGTCCAGGATGGGTGCCCAGTTGCCACGGCCCACGATCACGCCCTGGTGCACCCGGAACCCGGCAATGGTCGGCTTGGTCACCATGGACCGCACCGAGCCCGCGGTGAGGGTGGACGGCCGTGTGACGGGGTTCCCGGCCGCATCGGTGACGATCTCGCCGTTGGCGTCCTTGACCTTCACCCTGTGGGCGCCGACCAGTCCGCGCGCCCGCAACTCGGCGGCGATGTTCGCAAGCGACCAGCCGTCCAGCACCTTCTCAGCGGCCCACCGGATCGCCTCCGCCTGCTCTGGGATGACCACGTACGTCTTGCTGCCGGACTCGTCGACACCGTGGCCATACCCGAACGGCTTTGACCCCGCCGCGCGCCCCTGGGCGGCGTTCTCGGCAAGACGATCGTTGACCCGCTTCTTCATCTTGCGCACCTCCCCAGCGTTGAGCACGGCGCGAATTCCGGCGACTTCATCATGTACGCGGACAACGCCATCCCTGTTCGTGTGCAGCTCGCTGATACCGGCTGCGTCCAACTCTGCGGCGAGAGTGAACCACTCGACCTCGCGCCGTTCCAACCGGGACTGCTCGACGGCCCAGACGTGGGCGATTTCCCCACAGCCGAGAGCCGCGCGGAACTCCTCGTACCGGGGACGATGGTCGCCGTTGGCCGCGGAGATACCGGCATCGGCGAACACCCTGACGGGCAGGTCCGGCCACCTGCTCGCGGCGTAGGAGCGGCCCCACCGTTCCTGAAGGTCGACACCTTCATAGCTGCCGTCCGGGCGGGGCGAGAGTCGGCAGTACAGAGCGACGCATCGAGTCATACCCCCAGCGTGCGCCTGGTTACGTCTTCACTACAAGTCCCGGAGGCGAAGACCGCCAAGAACCGGCTCCACCTCGATCTGCATCCCGGTGACGGGCGGCGCGCGGACGAGGTGGCGCGGCTGGAGGCCCTGGGAGCGAGCGTCCTGCGCGAGGCGAAGGAGCCCGGCGGCGCGTGGGTGGTGATGGCGGACCCCGAGGGCAACGAGTTCTGCGTGCACTAGCCGCCGAAGGCGGCGTGCGGCCGGCCCTCCCCGGTCACACCTGCGCCGCCCGCGCCGCGCGGTCGGTCAGGCGCGCCATGCGGGCGCGCGCGGACTCCAGGGGCCGCAGGTCGTCGGCGGCGGGTCCCGGCTCCGCCGTGAGATCCGTCCACAGGTCGATCAGGTCGTGGCCGAGTCGCAGGCCCTCCTCGGGGTCGCGCACGGCACGCCAGGCCGTGGCCGCGCTCTGCACGTTGCCGTAGGCCGCATCCGCGTCCAGGGCCTGGCGGCGCAGCCGGGCGAGATCCAGGGAGAGGTGGAAGGCACGGACCGGCTCGCCCGCCAGGTAGGCGATGTAGGCGGTCAGTTCACGCAGGTGCAGCACCTCGGGGTGGCGCGGGCCCAGCACGCCGGACGCCTCGACGACCGTGCGGTCCGCGAGTTCCGCGGCGGTGTCGATACGGCCCTCCCGTACGGCCTCGTTGATCCGCGTCATCGGCTCGGTGAGCAGTTCGGCCCCCTCCGCGGTCTCGGTCACGGGCTCGTCCCCGAGCACCTCCTCGGCCACGGCGTCGAAGCCGCGGGTCGGAGTGGGCGTGGAAGACGTGGCCGGGGCGGGCTCCAGGGCCGCCTCCGGCACGAGCAGGGGGATCTTCGGGGCCGGCAGCGGCGCCTCGGGCGTCGGCAGCGGGGCGGGCTCCTGGACGGCGGCCGGCGCGGGCGCCGGAGCGGACGCCGGAGCGGGCGGCGGGCTCATCACGGGCGGCGGCCCGAACTGCCCGGTGGGCGCCTGTACCGTGCCCGACGTACCGGGCGCGCCCGTCTGCGCCCGTGCTCCGCCCGGCACCGTCCGCGGGGCGACCCGCACCGGGTCGCCCGCCACTCTGCTGGAGCCGTCCGCCGCGACCTCCAGAGGGACCATGCAGCCGGCCCGGTCGTCGTGGATCGTGGCGAGTATGGGGGTGCCCAGGCTGATCGCCAGGCGCTGGAGGTGGTCCAGCACGGCCTGCTGGATGTCCTCGCCCGGCGCGGCCACGACCGCCGTCCCGCCCACGGACGCGCTGTCCGCGCCGGACACCCGGACGTGCACCGCCGCAGGGTGTGGCGCGGGCTGCTGCGCCCGCTTCTTCTCGAAGCTGAGTCGAGACATCGGTGTTCCCTCACTCCCCCGGCGTCACGATCCGGTCGTACGCGTCCTACCGACCAGTCTGTCCGCTCCGCACGGCTCCCGCGTCACCACGACGTCACAGCATCGCACCAGCCGCACCCTGGAGAAGAATGAATGTGTGTGCATATAATGCACACGCCTATTTTCGCGGTACGACAACGCTCACTTTGGGGGACCCATGAGCCGCCGCTTCCTCTTCGTCCTGGGCAGCGCCCGCCTCGACGGCAACACCGAACTGCTGGCCCGCAAGGCCGCCGAACAACTGCCCGAGGAGGTGGAACAGGAATGGATCCGCCTCGCCGATCACCCGCTGCCCGATTTCGTGGACCTGCGCCACGACAGCGACTACGTGCGACCGCCCTCGGACAGCACCACCGGCCTGCTGCTCGACGCCACCCTTGCCGCAACCGACATCGTGATCGCCACGCCGCTGTACTGGTACAGCGTGTCCGGCCTTGCCAAGCGCTACCTGGACTACTGGTCGGGCTGGCTGCGCACCCCCGGCGTCGACTTCAAGGCCACCCTGGCCGGACGCACGCTGTGGGGTGTCACGGTCCACGCGGACCGGGAACCGTCGGTCGCCGAACCCCTGGCCGGCACGCTCAACAACTCCGCCGCCTACCTGGGGATGCGCTTCGGCGGGGTGCTGCTGGGCAACGGCAGCGGGCCCGGTGACGTGCGCAAGGACAGCGACGCGCTGGCCCGCGCGAAGACGTTCTTCGCACAGGAGGCGCCGCTCGCCCGCTTCCCGCACCAGGCCGTCTGAGACACCCCGCGCCCGGCACCTACGTGCTGATGTCCTTCGTCGTGAACCGCGCCCAGGCCGCCGAGCCGAACACGGCCGCGTACAGCGCCTGGAGACCGAGGTTCTTCACCAGGTCGTCCCAGTACACGGGGTCGCGCACCAGGTCGGCGAAGGACAGCCAGTAGTGCGGGAAGAGGTACGGCTGGAGCGCGTGCAACTGGGGTATCTGGTCGAGGATCTGGACGGTGATGAGCAGGCCCACGGTGGTCGCCATCGCCGCGATACCGCTGTTGGTCAGGGTCGACACGAACAGGCCGAGGGCGGCGATGCCGACCAGTGAGGCGGCGACCACCAGAGCGATCAGCAGCGCCCGGCCGAGGCCCTCGGCGAAGCTGATGCGGGTGCCGGAGATGGTGGTCAGCTCACCGAGCGGGAACAGGAGCACACCGACGAGCAGTGCGGAGACGGTCACGACCAGGGTGGCCAGCACGCAGAAGGCCATCACGGTCGTGTACTTGGTGAGCAGCAGGCGGGTGCGGCCGGCCGGGGCGACCAGCAGATAGCGCAGGGTGCCGCTGCCCGCCTCGCCCGCGATCGCGTCGCCCGCGACGACGCCCACCGCCATCGGCAGGAAGAACGGCAGGGTCGCGGCCAGCGCCGTGAACACCAGGAACAGGCCGTTGTTGGTGATCTGCGCGATGAACGCCGGTCCGTCCCCGCCCCCCGGACCCGCGGTCGAGCCGCCCGGCGTCTGGGCCTTCACCGCGATGCCGATCAGCACCGGCACCGCCGCCAGCACCCCGAGCAGCGCGAGCGTACGCCAGCGGCGGACGGTGGTGACCAGCTCGCTGCGCAGCAGCCCGAAGGTCCACAGGGGGCTCGGACGCCCGGGACCTGTCGCGGCCGGTGTTCCGAGCGTTTCAGCCCGCGACATCGAAGCCCTCCCCCGTCAGTGCCACGAACGCGTCCTCCAGGGAGGCCCGTTCGAGCGTGAAGCCCCGGACCCGGACGCCGGCCGTGACCAGTGCCGCGTTCACCTCGGCGAGGTCCCGTGCGGGGGGCTCGCCGCTCACCCGGTCGCCGTCCACGGTGACGTCCCCGACGCCCTGTTCCTTCAGTGTCCGTGCGGCCTCGGCCGGATCCGGCGTGGTCACCACCAGCCGGCCGTGCGCACCGGCCGCCAGGTCGGCCACCGCGCCCTGCGTGACGAGGCGGCCCTGGGCCATCACCGCCGCGTGCGTGCACACCTGCTCGATCTCGTCGAGGAGGTGGGAGGAGAGGAAGACGGTCGTGCCGTCGGAGGCCAACTCGCGGATCAGGGTGCGGATTTCACGCATGCCCTGCGGGTCGAGGCCGTTGGTCGGCTCGTCCAGGACGAGCAGGCTGCGCGGCTGGAGCAGCGCGGCGGCCAGGCCCAGGCGCTGCTTCATGCCGAGGGAGTAAGCCCTGGCCTTCTTGCCCGCGGCGGCGGCGAGACCCACCCGGTCCAGGGCGGCCGCGACGCGGGCGCGCCGGGTGCGGGGGTCCGCGGTCGGGTCGGCGGCGTCGTAGCGCAGCAGGTTGTCCCGGCCGGAGAGGAAGCCGTACAGCGCCGGGCCCTCGATCAGTGCGCCGACCTGCGGGAGGACGGCACGGGTGGCCCGGGGCATGGGGCGGCCCAGCACCCGGGCCGTGCCCGAGGTCGGCTCGATCAGGCCCATCAGCATGCGGATGGTGGTTGTCTTGCCGGAGCCGTTCGGGCCGAGGAAGCCGAAGACGCTGCCCGCCGGGACGGTCAGATCGAGGCCGTCGACGGCCAGTTGTCCGCCGCGGTAGCGCTTGGTGAGGCCGCGCGTGGCGATGGCAGGCGACCGCTCGCCCTGCGCGTCCCGCTCCGAGGCGTCCCCCGAGTCCCGCTCCGTGGTGGACGGTTCGCCCATCGGTCCCTCGATTCGTCGTGTCCCAGGTACGCCTCCGGGGCCTTAGGGCCCCCGACCCGAAACCCCGCGAAGTCCCCGGTGCCCGCGAAGTCCCCTAAATCCCGGGGCCCGAAGACCCCGAAGCCTCCAGGGCCCGCAGGCCCCGGAGGCAGAAGGCCCCGGAGGTCCGGGGCCCCTGAGACCCCACAGGTTCTACAGGTCCCGGAGGTCCCGCAGGGTCACTTCCCTTCGTTCGCCGCCTTCACCAGGGCGTCCTTGGTGACCGCGCCGGCGTAGACCTTGCCGTCGTCGGTGATCAGGGCGTTGACCAGACGGGTGGAGAAGACCGTGCCCTTGCCGAACTTGCCCGAGACCTTGTCGCCCAGCGAGCCGAGGAAGCCGCCGAAGGCGCCGCCCTGGGAGCCGGACGGCATGCCGCCCTTGGCGCCGGTGTCGAAGGTGGCGACGGACGTCCAGCCCTTGCCGAGCACGGTGGAGCCCTGCATGCCCTTGGCGAAGTCCTCGCCACCCTTCGGGGCGTGCTCCGGCACCTTGGACCCCTGCTTCTCCTCGGTGACCTTCGCACCCTTGGGCGGGGTGAAGTCGAAGGTGGAGGCGGCCGGCTTGCCGAAGGAGACCTGGGTGAAGCCGGCGTCCAGAACGGCGGCGCCGCCGCTCTTCGGCGTCAGCGTGAACTTCAGCGGCTGGCCCGTCTTCGCGTCCACGGCGATGCTGATCGCGCCGACCGTGGTGCCGGACTGCTTGGGCTTGATCAGCAGCTTGTAGGCGTCGCGTCCGGCGACCTGGACGGTGCCGTCGACGGTCACCGACGTGGTGTCGTCGACCGACTTCAGGGCCTTCTCGGCGAAGTCCTTGGGCGTGGCCGGCGGCTCGGCCCGGTGCTCCTTGCCGGAGGCGGCACCGGTGCCGTGGTAGACCTCGTTGCTCTTGCTGTCGTAGCCCCACACGTTCTTGCCGTTGTGGATGAGGCTGTACTCGGCGCCGCTCTCCAGCAGCGACAGCTTCTGCCGGTCCGGGCCGTCGGCGGCCACGCGCAGGGTGTGCGTGCCGGAGACCAGCTCGGTGAGCTTGGACGTCGGGTCGGCGGAGGAGCCGTCGCGGCCCTGGGCCGCCCCCGAGGCCAGGCTGCTCTCCAGGCCGCCGAGGTTCGGCAGGCCGAGGTCGGTGCTGATCTTCACCGTGCCGGACATCTGCTGCACGTCGGACTTGGCGATCTTCTCGATGAGCTGCTGTGCGGTGATCTTCGGCAGGTCGGGGTCACCGGAGGCGGCGAGCGCCGGGACCAGCCCGATCGTGGCCGCAGCCACCCCCACCACCGCGACCGGGACCACGTACCGGGCGGCCTTGCGGCGTCCGGAGCGCAGGTCCTCGTCCTGTACGGCGCCCGCTGCGTCGTCGGATTCGTACGGTGCCATCTGTGCCTTACCTCCGTCGTCGGCGGCGGCTGTCCCCACGCTGGTCCACCTGAGCCGCCATTCTCACCCGAATCGGTGAGGAGTGGTGATTTCCGTGGTCTCCATCTGACCAAATCGGCCGCGCGGAAGCGTCAGACCTCGGAGCCAACTCCGTGTACGCCTGCGGTATGACACATCAGGGCGGCGTCTCCCCCGACCCGTAGGGGTCGTGCGCAAGACGCCGCCCTCACACTCGTTGGGGACAGGCCGCACCGGGCCGGCCGGCCCGGTGCACCACCGGGGTCAGCCGGCCCGGTGCACCACCGCGTCGCACAGCTCGGTCAGCGACGCCTTGGCGTCGCACTCCGGCAGCGGGGCCAGCGCGGCCCGCGCCTCCTCCGCGTACCGGACGGTGTCCCGGCGGGCCTGCTCCAGGGCGGGGTGCGCGCGCAGGGCGGTGAGCGCCTCGGCGTGCCGGGCGTCGTCGCTGAGGTCGGAGTCCAGCAGCTCGCACAGCGCGAGGTCCTCGGGCAGGCCGAGGCGGGCGGCCCGCTCGCGCAGCCGGAGCACGGGCAGCGTCGGGATGCCCTCGCGCAGGTCGGTTCCCGGGGTCTTGCCGGACTCGCGCGAGTCGGAGGCGATGTCCAGGACGTCGTCCGCGAGCTGGAAGGCGACCCCGAGCCGCTCGCCGTACTGGGTGAGCACGTCGACGACCGTCTCGTCGGCGCCGGACATCATCGCGCCGAACCGGCACGAGACCGCCACCAGCGATCCCGTCTTGCCACCGAGCACGTCCAGGTAGTGCTCGACCGGATCGCGGCCGTCCGAGGGACCCGCGGTCTCCAGGATCTGCCCGGTGACCAGCCTCTCGAACGCGAGGGCCTGCACCCGCACCGCCTCGGGGCCGAGGTCGGCGAGGATCTGGGAGGCGCGCGCGAAGAGGAAGTCGCCGGTGAGGACCGCGACCGAATTGCCCCAGCGCGTGTTGGCACTGTCCACACCGCGCCGCACGGCCGCCTCGTCCATGACGTCGTCGTGGTACAGCGTGGCCAGATGGGTCAGCTCCACGACGACGGCCGACGGTACGACGCCGGGCGCGTACGGGTCGCCGAACTGCGCCGCGAGCATCACGAGCAGCGGCCGGAACCGCTTCCCACCGGCCCGTACGAGGTGCTGCGCGGCCTCCGTGATGAACGGGACCTCGCTCTTGGTGGCTTCGAGCAAGCCTTCCTCGACAGCCGCCAATCCGGCCTGGACATCGGCTTCCAGAGCCTGGTCCCGCACGCTCAGCCCGAACGGCCCGACGACGGTCACGAGGGGTCTCCTGTCTGCTGGTGTCTGCTGGCGGTTACACGGTTTGTCGATAGGTCGTTGCCATCACTCAAGTCAGCGTATCCGGTCCTGTTTCGATCACCGATAGCGCCCACCGGTCCAGCCCGGGCCCTATCGGATCACGACCGGTATGTTCCTGATCATCTGATAAGGACAGATATCCATTGACTTAACAGGATCCCGTCCGTTTTGTCGCGAACCGTGCCGTGAGCGAATTACTCCTTTTGCAGCACGCCCAGCGAATCCCTCTAATCCCTCATGTCTGATTTGATACAGTTTGCCATTTCGTGAGTTGGGTCACGTGGGCCTCCATATCCAGCCAGCGGGAACAAACGGCGTTTCCCCTTGCCGTACCGGCCAGTTGAGGATTGGCAACAGCAAAGGATCAAGTACCCCATACGGGACAGACCAAGGTCAACTGGCGCGTTGGGTGAATCAGGTACTTGTTCCGGACATCTGCTCTCGCATAGCTTCCGGCACGTCAGGCGGACGCCGAATCCTGCCGCGTCTGACATCACCCATCGACGAACTCATTCGTACGGCAGGAGCGGGGGAACCCAGGTAAGCCGCCGGACCGGCCGGCACATGCGCAACTGCACATGTCGTCACCGGAACGGCTAGGGGTGTAGTCGTGCCTCCCAGGAGGCGCGGCCGGGCAGCTCCCCGAGCCCGAACCCGACAGCTCACCTCGCAGGCGACGGAGAGGGACCACGCCATGCCTGCTGCCGCTCAGCACCTCCGCACCCGCACCGACCGCCTCGTGCGCACGCTCGCCGTCGCGGGCACGGGTGCTGTCGTACTCGCCCTTCCTCTCTTCGGCGCGACCACCGCCTCCGCCGCCACCCCCACGGCCACCACGCCGTCCACCACGCTCGCCGGGTACCCGAACAACCTCGACGGCTGGATCCGCGAATCGCTCGCGATCATGGCCGAGAAGCACATCCCGGGCACCTACAACGGCATCCACCGCAACATCATCCGCGAGTCCTCGGGCAACCCGAACGCCATCAACCTGTGGGACTCCAACGCCGCCAAGGGCATACCGTCCAAGGGCCTGCTCCAGGTGATCGACCCGACGTTCAACGCGTACCACGTGGCCGGAACGTCCTTCGACATCTACGACCCGGTCGCGAACATCACCGCCGCCTGCAACTACGCGGCCGCCCGCTACGGGTCGATGGACAACGTCAACGGCGCCTACTGACGAGCGCCCGCGGCGGGCCCCGCTGGTCCCGGTCAGCCGGCCGGGAACAGCCTTTCGAGGACGACGGCGATGCCGTCGTCCTCGTTCGTCAGGGTGACCTCGTCGGCGACGGCCTTGAGCTCGGGGTGGGCGTTGGCCATGGCGACGCCGTGCGCGGCCCAGTCGAACATCGGGATGTCGTTGGGCATGTCTCCGAAGGCGAGGGCCCGGCCGGCGGGGATCCCCAGGTGGTCGGCGGCCAGCGCCAGCCCCGTCGCCTTGGTGACACCGCAGGGCTGGAGTTCCACGGTCCCGGGCCCCGACATCGTGACCGTCGCCAGCGAGCCCACCGCCGAACGCGCGACCGCCGCCAACTCGTCGTCGGACAGCGCGTGATGGCGCAACAGCACCTTACTGATGGGCTCGCACCACAGGTCGTCGCGGCGGCCGACCCGCACGGCGGGCAGGGTCGGGTGCGGCATCAGATACCCCGGCTCGATCAGCGTCAGCCCGTCCACGCCGTCCTGGTCGACGGCGGCACAGACCTGCCCCACCTCGGCCTCGATCTTGCCGAGCGCGGTCTCGGCGAGTTCCCGGTCCAGGCGCACCGACCACAGCAGACGGTCGGCTCCGGCGTCGTAGACCTGCGCGCCCTGCCCGCACACCGCGAGCCCCGTGCACCCGAGGTCCTCCAGCAGGGGCCGCACCCGGGGGGCCGGGCGGCCCGTCACCACCAGATGCCGGGCCCCGGATCGCACCGCCCTCGCGAGCGCGGCCAGCGACCGGTCGGAGACGGTGTCGTCACCGCGCAGCAGTGTCCCGTCCAGGTCCGTGGCGATCAGTGCGTAAGCGGGGGGTGCGGCCATGATCAGAGAATACGGACAGTGCGGCCCACCGACTCACCCTGCTGTTCCCGTACTTGTCTGCTTCTCACCCCCAAGTGGTGCCCGCGGGCTCCTTGATGGTGGTGTTGATCCGGTTGAACATGTTGGTGAGCGAGACGGTGAGGATCAGCGCGGAGAGCTGCTTCTCGTCGAAGTGGTCGGCCACTTCGTCCCACAGCGCGTCCGGCACCGGCTCCTCGCAGCGGTCGGCGAGCCGCGTGACCCGCTCGGCCAGCTGCAGCGCCGCGCGCTCGGCCTCGGTGAAGAAGGGCGCCTCGCGCCAGGCGCCGACGGCGGCGATCCGCTCCTCGCTCGCGCCGGCCTTGCGCAGGTTGACCGTGTGACCGTGCACACAGGCGCTGCAGCCGTTGATCTGGCTGGCCCGCAGCCCGACGATCTCCGCCAGTTCCTCGGGCAGCCCGCCCTCGCCGATCGCCTGGAAGATCGTGCCGATGCCCTTCAGGGCACCCGGAAGAACGTGCGCCGGGTTCGTCATCCGTGCCTGCATGGTGCTGCCTCCTGCGTGTCAGTGGTGCCCGCTAAGTTGCTCGCACTGCACTGACGGAACGGGGGCGGACGTTGTGACCGATCGGCACGAGGATTTTCCGGCGCATCTGCTCGAGGCGGCGACGGGTGTCCTGGAGCGCTTCCCCGAGGAGCTGAAACCGGAGATCTACGCCCTCTCCTTCCGCATCTGGCGGGTGGACGACGACGACCGCCGCCCCTATGTGGCCATCGGCTACAACACCGAGACCCAGTACGAGCGGGAGAAGCGCCCCGAGGATCCCGGCGAGGCCCGCTGGAACTACGCGTGCTGGCTCCTGGACGGCTTCGAGATGCTCGGGAACGTCCCCGAGGACCCGGCCGGCGCCCGGCTGTACGCCGCGGAGGTCGAGGATCTCGGGCTGTGGTTCGAGGACGACGACAGCGAGGAGGATCAGGACATCCGGCGCGAACTGCTCCAGGAGCACTTCGCGGGCGCCTGCATCGAGCTGGCCCGCCGGCTGCACGCGGACGGCCGGATCGAGAAGGTCCTCGGCCGTCCGCTGCCCGTCGTGATCTTCGACATGTACTGCCCGGGCTGGGAGCTGGAGGCCACCGAGGCCGCCAACCCGCCCGCGCTGATCGAGGACTTCGTCCGGTGGCAGCGGGCGGGCTGGGAGGCGTAGAGGCTTCGCACGGGCCTCGGGGCGGCCGGCCCAGGGGATTCGTACCTCGGTGAAGGCCGGCTCAGGGTTCGTCCGGGCCTCGGGATTGCGAGGCCCAGGCGCTTCGTCCGAGCCTCGGGGATGCGAAGCTCAGCGGGCTTTCGTGCGGGCCTCAGGGGTGGGCCGCCGCCAGGTGTCCGGCCAGGCGCGGCGAGGCGAACTCCGTGCCGCAGACGAAGCGCATCACCGGGCCGTAGGAGGACGCCGCCGGAAGTCCGGTGAAGTACAGACCGGGGACCGAGGAGACATAGCCGGCGCCGAGCCTGGGGGCGCCCCGGCTCACCGCGAGACGGGTACGCAGTTCGTGGCCGAGGAAGTCCATCGCGGCGATGTCCACCCGGTAGCCGGTGGCCGCGATGACGTGGTCGGCGGCCAGCTGCTCGGTGTGTCCGCCGTGCGTACGGACGGTGAGGACCGGGGTGCCGTCCGGGGCCTCGGCGCCCAGCACCCGCTCGACCTCCTGGACCTGGACCTTGTCCTCGAAGCGGTCGCGCAGCCACCAGGCGCCGAGCGGGCCGAGGACCCGGCGGACCAGGTAGTGGCGGGTCCGGGCGGGCAGGAAGCGGTACGGGTGGGGGTAGTAGCTGAGCGCCCACAGGGACCAGGCACGGCCGAAGGGGGACTCGGGCCGGAGTTTGGGCTGGTCCCAGGGCGGGGCGCCGAAGGCGACCCGGCCACGGCCGCGCGAGACGACCTGCACCCGGGCTCCCGCCTCGGCGGCCAGGGCCGCCGTCTCCAGTGCGGACTGACCGGCGCCGACGACGATCAGCTCCTTGCCCGCGAAGCGGGTGAGGTCGTGGTGCTGGGAGCTGTGGGAGACAGGGCCGGTGGGTGCCGGTCCATCGGCCGCCGCTCCGGCCAGCTCCGCGGGGAGGTGGGCGATCCCGGACAGGCCGGTGGCGACCACGACCGCGCGGGCGGTGAACAACTCGCCCGAGTCCAGCTTGAGTTCGAACCCGCTGTTCTTGTCGCGGTCGACGGAGACGACCCGGACCCGCTCCAGGTCGGGCAGCAGCTTCTGCTGGAACCAGTCGCCGTAGGCGACGAAGGTCTCCACCGGGATGATGTCCTCGTCGGTGACCAGTCGGCGGATGCCGGCCGCGTCGCAGTAGTCGGCGAGGGTGTGTCCGGGCTGCGGGCAGTCCAGACTGGAGGCGGCGGGGGTCGACTTGAGCAGCATGCCCTCGGGCATGTGGGCGCGCCAGCTGACCATGGTGTCGCCGAAGACACGGACGGGGATGCCGCGCGCCCGCAGATGGGCGGCGGTGGACAGGCCGAACGGCCCGGCCCCGATGACTGCAACCGGTCGAATCACGAAGTCCCTCCCCAGAGACACGGTGCGCCACCTTGGGTGGCCTTTGCCTACTTCGTGGCGGTGGTGCTGCTGCCGCGGCGATGGGTCCGCCACAGCTGATAGAGGTGCTTCGCGCCCGGGCGCACGAAGCGGGCGAGCATCGTGAGGAACGGCATCGGGTCGTCACCCGCGAGCCAGGCCAGCTCCGTCCCGCTCGCCCTCGCCGGTGCGTGCGGCGTCGTGTAGCCGCTGCGGCGGTAGGCGAGGAGGGCGGGCAGGTCGATGTTCTCCACGATGTAGCGGTGGCCTGCCCGCTGTTCCCCCTCCGGAACGGGCCGGCCGGTCAGGTTCAGGTGCATGGCGCGGACGACGTCCACTCCCGCCTCGTTCTCGAAGAGCCGGAACTGGGCGCCCATGCGCGGGTTGAAGTCGAGGAGTTTGTACTGTCCGTCGCGCCGGTCGAAGCGCAGGTCGAGGTCGATGATGCCGCTGAAGCCGATCTGCTTGATGAAACGCGCGGCGAGGTCGGCGAGTTCCGGATTGTCGACGACGTACGCGTTGGCCGTCATGCCCGCGTGCGGCGGCCAGGAGCGGACCTTGACGCCGGTGAACAGGGCGAGCGGGGCCGAGTCCGCGTCGAAGCAGGCGTGCACGATCCAGTCCTCGGCCTCCTCCCTGGGCAGGTACTCCTGGAGGATCACCCCCGGCTGCTCGCCCCAGTCGCGGGCGAGGGTGAGCAGGCCCTCGCGGGTGGCGATCCGCGTGGTGCCGTTGACGGCGGGCCGTCTGCGCCGTACGAACGCCTCCCGGTTCTTGGCCACCACCGGGAAGCGGGCCGTGTCGGCGAAGGCGGCGATCTCGTCGTACGACTCCGGGAACGCGGCCGAGGGGCTCGCTATGCCGTGTTCCACGCAGAGTTCGTGCAGGCCCTGCTTGCTGGCCAGCCGACGGGGCAGCGCGGGATCGACACGCGGGAAGAGAAAGGAACCGGCCAGTTCGTCCTGGTGCTCGGCGATCAGGACGGCCGCCTCCTCGTCCGTCGGGATCAGGACGGCAGGGCGGCCGATCCGGCGGCCGATGCGCAGCATGCCCTCGACCAGGCGGCCCGGCTCCTCGGCGCCGGTCGTGGGCCAGACGAACGCCCGTCTGAGATAGCGGGAGGAGGCCGCGGGAGTGTAGGGATCCTCGGTGATCGCATACATGGGGACGCCGAGGCGGCCCAGGCTGCGGATCGCGCCGACACCGCCGTGGTGCAGCGGGTAGTCGCCGAACTTGACGATCAGCCCCGGCACGTCGCGGTCCGCCTCGAAAGGCACACTGACGGCATTTCCGGCTACGGGTCCCCCCACGTGTCCCCCCTACGGACCGGACCCACCCCGTCCGTGTCCCCCAAAGGACGCTAAGCCGGAATTGCCGCCTCCGACAAGGCCTATTCGGACATTGCGAACTCTTTAGCCATTGTTCGGGCAACCTTTCGTGCACCCCGTGGGGCACTGCCCAAGACACGCACCTCAGCCGTAACGTGTGGCGCGATCACATGGAACGCATCGCCATGCATGGCCCGGATGAGAGCGAGGCAGCACCGCATGCCCCCCTTCGACGTCCCCGAGGGCGACCCCTTCGGCCCGCACAACCTTCCCTATGGCGTGTTCTCGCCCCCCGGCAGCACGGAGCGGAGGGTCGGCGTCCGGCTCGGTGACCACGTCCTCGACGCGGGCGCCGCGGCCGCCGCGCTCGGCTCGCCGTACGTCTCCCTGCTCGCGCAGCCCACGCTCAACGCGCTGCTGGCGGCCGGGCGCACGGCCTGGTCGGACGTGCGGCGCGCGCTGACGGCCTGGGTGACGGTGCCCTCGCACCGGTCGACGATCGAGTCACTGTTCCACCCCCTCGCGTCGGTGACCCTCCATCTGCCCTTCGAGGTCGCGGACTACGTCGACTTCTACGCGTCCGAGAACCATGCCCGCAACGTCGGCCAGATCTTCCGGCCCGACGCCGAGGACTCGCTGACCCCCAACTGGAAGCACCTGCCGATCGGTTACCACGGCCGCTCCGGCACGGTGGTGGTCTCGGACACCGACGTCCTGCGGCCGTCCGGACAGCGCAAGGGCCCCGCCGACCCCGCGCCCGTCTTCGGCCCGTCCGTCCGCCTGGACATCGAGGCCGAGGTCGGCTTCGTGGTCGGCGTGCCCACCGAGCGGGGAAGGCCCGTGGCCCTCGGCGACTTCCGGGAGCACGTCTTCGGGCTGTGCCTGCTGAACGACTGGTCGGCGCGGGACGTCCAGGCCTGGGAGTACGTCCCGCTCGGCCCGTTCCTCGGCAAGTCCTTCGCCACCTCGGTGTCGGCGTGGATCACCCCGCTGGAGGCACTGGAGCACGCGCGCGTGGCGCCGCCCGAGCGCACGCACCCGCTGCTGCCCTACCTGGACGACTCGGCGGCGGACGTCGAGCCCGGCGGCTACGACCTGCGGATCTCCGTCGCGATCAACGGCCATGTGGTGTCCGAGCCGCCGTTCTCCACCATGTACTGGACCGCTGCCCAGCAGCTCGCCCACATGACCGTGAACGGGGCCTCGCTGCGCACCGGCGACCTGTACGGCTCGGGCACGGTGAGCGGCCCCGCCCAGAACCAGCGCGGCTGCCTGCTGGAGCTGACCTGGAACGGCCGGGACCCCCTCGAACTCCCCGACGGCAAGCGGACGTTCCTGGAGGACGGGGACGTCGTGACGCTGTCGGCATGGGCACCGGGGGCGGACGGCGGCCGGGTCGGGCTCGGGGAGGTCACCGGGCGCGTCGTGTCGGGTTGAGCAGGAGCTTGCAGCTACTTGGGAGCGGGCGGGAGCCTGCAAGGCTTCGGGCCGAGCCGAGCTTGTAGCAACTGGGGACTTCGTGGGGCGGGCACGGGCGCTCGGGGCAACCGGGGAGGCGGTGGCCGCGGCGGTGCGGGCGGCACTGCGGGAGTAGGAACGCGTTGTGGGTCGGTGGCCGCCGCCCCGGGACGTGGCCCGGCGGGAGCGCCGCCGGTGGCACGGAGTGGGCGCGATCGCCGCCGGACACCTGACTCGTACCGCCCGTCCCCGTCATACTGACGGGGACACGCACCATCACCCCGCGATGCACCCCCGTGCACCGCCCCGCACCACCCGGCACCAGCACCCGTCTCCGACCAGGAACCGGAGCCCCGGCATGACCGTCTGCCTGCTCCTGCTGAGCGTCCTAGCACTGACGGCCGCCGTACCGGCGCCGCGCGCGCTGACCCGGGCCGTCTGGCCCGAGCGGGACCCCGTGGTCGCGTTGTGGGTGTGGCAGTGCCTGGTCGCCACGGTGCTGCTGTGCTGTCTGACCGCGCTGGTCCTGGGCGCCGCGGCCGTCTTCCACACCGTCCGCGACCATGTGTTCGCCCCCGCGCCGCCGGCCGTCACCGCCGCCTACGACCTGTCCGCGGCACCGGTCTGGGCCGTCACCCTCACCCTGCTGCTGGCCTGCGGGGCCGCCTGGACGACGGCGATGCTCGCCCGGGAACTCGCCGAGGCGCGGCGCCGGCGCGGCCAGGCCCGGGCACATCTGCGTGAGCGCGCCCCGGACCTGCCCGCGGGGCTGCCCGCGGCGCGCGGACCGATGCTGGTGCTGGAGGACGAGTACCCGGACGCCTGGTGGATGCCGGGGCACCCGCCCCAGCTGGTCGTGACCACCGGGGCGCTGCACCGCCTCACCGACCACCAGCTGGACGCGGTCCTCACCCATGAGCGCGGCCACGCCCGCGCCCACCACGACTGGCTGCTCCACCTGTCCACCGCGCTCGCCACGGGCTTCCCCCGCGTCCCGCTCTTCGCCCACTTCTGCGACCAGACCCACCGGCTGGTCGAACTGGCCGCCGACGACACGGCGTCCCGGCGCTGCGGCCACCTCACCACCGCCCTGGCCCTGATCGAGCTGAACCAGCACCGCGGCGTGCTGTCCTGCGCCTCCAGCCGCCGCCTCCTCGGCGAGCGCGTGGACCGGCTTCTGGAGCCACCGCCACGGCTGCTGCGCCGGCACAGGGCGCTGACGACGACGGTGGCCGCGCTGGTGCCGTTGCTGCCGCTCCTGATCACGTTCGCTCCCGGGCTGACGGCCCTGACCTGACCCCACGGACGCGGGCCCCAAGCAGCCCGCCGGGTGGCAGATCTTGCCCGCCTCCGCAGCGAAACCCCAGCTCAGCGGCGTGTACAACGCCCCCTCAGCTGGCGCAACACTGCGGCAACACCCCATTCCCCACCTGATCGGTATGGTTCCAGCCATGCCACCCACCGACCGCCTCCGGGACCATGCCGGTCAGGGCGCCGCGACCACCGTCGCCGCCCACCGCACGCGTCGCCGGCTGCGTGCGGACCGGGCCCGGCAGCTCGCCGACCTGCTGCGCCGCCAGCTCCTCACCGGCGCCTTCACGGACGGCACCCTCCCCCACGAGTCCACCCTCGCCGCCGACTACCGCGCCTCCCGCAACACCGTCCGCCAAGCCCTGGAGCTGCTCCGGGCGGAGGGCCTGGTGGAGCGGCTGCCCGGCGTCGGCACCGTCGTCGTCGCCCAGAAGTACCCGCATGGGCTCGACCACCTCATGGGCCTCGCGGAGACCCTCCGCGAACACGGCCATGTCACCAACGAGGTCCGCACCATGGGACCCGCCCCCGCCCCCGCCCCGGTGGCCGACCGCCTCCGCATCCCGGCCGGCGCCGACGTCCTCTGCATCGAACGCCTGCGCCGTCTGAACGGCCTGCCGCTCTCCCTCGACCTCACCTACGTCCCGCTCGACATCGGCACCGCTCTGCTCGGCGCCGACCTGGAGAACACCGATGTCTTCCGCCTGCTGGAAGCCATCACCGGCCAGCGCCTCGGCCACGCCGAGATCACCCTGGAGGCGGTGAACGCGGACGCCCACTCCGCCGCCGTCCTCCAGGCCCCGCGCGGCGCCGCCGTGCTGATGCTGGAACGCCTCACGCACCTCGCCGACGGCCGCCCCGTCGACCTGGAGTTCATCCGCTTCCGCGGCGACCGCATCACCATGAGCGGCCGCCTGCACCGTGCTGTGCAGCTTCCCGCCACCCACTGAGCCACTCCCTGCCCGACGAACCCCAGCCTGACCCGTTTCCCGGAGACAGCCATGCCCTTGGCGCCCCAGCGGGCCGACGTGCCCGTGACCATCGACGAGTCGAAGTGCATCGACGGCTGCACGCTGTGCGTGGACATGTGCCCGCTGGACTCCCTCGCCATCGACGAGAGCAGCGGCACGGCGTACATGCACGTCGACGAGTGCTGGTACTGCGGCCCGTGCGCCGCCCGCTGCCCCACCGGAGCCGTCACGGTCAACATGCCCTACCTGCTCCGCTGATCCTTCCGACCCGCTCCGGCGAGAGGCCGAACCACCATGAAACGCACGGCAGTCGCCCTGTCCGCCGCCGCGCTCCTGCTGCCCTTGTCCGCCTGCGGCGGCAGTGCCGAGGCGGGCGGCGGCTCCACGGTCACCGTGACCGTCGGCTACCAGTCCAAGACCATCAACACGGTCACCGCGGGGACCCTGCTCCGCTCCCTGGGGTACTTCGAGAAGCAGCTGAACTCCCTCCACGACGGCCACACCTACAAGGTCGACTGGCAGGACTACGCCACCGGCGCCCCGATCACCGCCCAGATGACCGCCGGGAAGATCGACATCGGGTCGATGGGCGACTTCCCGCTGCTGCTGAACGCGGCCCGCGGCAAGCAGCTCGGCAGCCCCACCCGCCTGGTGTCGGTCACCGGTTACAACCTGCGCGGCGGACTCAACACCGTGGTCACCGCCCCGGACTCCAAGCTCTCCTCCCTCACGGACCTCAAGGGCAAGAAGGTGTCCACGAGCGTCGGCTCGGCCGCCGACGGCACCCTCGTACGGGCCTTGCAGCGCGCCGGAATCGACCCGGACACCGGCATCTCCAAGCTCAACCAGCAGCCCGCCGTGGGAGCTTCGGCCCTCGCCGCCGGCAGTGTGGACGCGCTCTCGCAGTTCGTCGCCTGGCCGGGCCTGCTCGCCTACCAGGGCAGGGCGAAGGCCCTGTACGACGGCGCTCAGCTGAACCTCCCCACGTTCCACGGCGTCACCGCCCGGGAGGCCTTCGTCCAGAAGCACTCCACCGTCCTGGAGGCTTTCCTCAAGGCCCAGGCGCAGGCCACGGACTACCTCAACGACCGCCCCGTGGCCGCAGCGGAGAAGGTCGCCGCGGCCACCGGCCTGCCCGCTGAGGTGGTCTACCTCTACAACGGCGCCCACGGCATCGCGACCTTCGACCCTGCCGTCAAACCCCGGCTCGTCTCCGCGCTGAAGCAGGACGTCTCCGTACTGAAGGCGGCCAAGCTGACCGGCGACATCGACGTGGACGCCTTCGTCGACGACCAGTACGTGAGGAAGGCGCTCGGCGCCGCCTACGCCCGGCGGCTCACCGCCGCACCCGCACCGACGGCCGGCGAGGTCTGGGTCAAGGGCGGCGAGAAGACCGTCTCCTTCGCATCCCCCCGGGCGCTGCTGGCCTACGTGGCCGGGCACCGGAACGGCATCCGCGCCGCCTACGTGCCCGATTCCACCACCGGCACCCTCTGGTTCGCCGACAGAGCGGTCTGGGTGGCCGACGGCGACCGGCTGCTGCCCTTCGTGGCCCCGGCGACCGCACGGGCATACATCGCAGCGCACGCCGGCGCCCGCACGGTCTCCTACGGCGCCGCGCTCGGACGGTCCTCATGACCCGGCCACCGCTGGCCCGGTATGCGCTGCGGGTGGCATCCCTGACCACCGCGCTCGGCGTGTGGCAGCTGCTGACCAGCCTGGACATCGACCTGTGGCTGCGCTTCTCGCAGTTCCCGACGGTCACCGACGTGGCCAAGGCCTTCGCCGACCGGCTCTCCGGGGCCGACTACTGGACCGATCTGACCGACAGCCTCTCCCGGATCCTCACCGGCTTCGTGCTGGCGGCCGTCCTGGGCGTGGCGACGGGCGTGCTGGTGGCCCGCTCGCGCCTCGCCGAGGACCTCCTCGGCCCGGTCATCGAGGTCGTCCGTCCGATCCCGGCGATCGCCCTCGTCCCGGTCGCGATCCTCCTGTTCCCCTCCAACGAACAGGGCATCGTCTTCATCACCTGCACCGCGGCCTTCTTCCCTGTTCTGGTCTCCACCCGGCACGCGGTCCGCGCGCTCACCCCGGTGTGGGAGGAGGGGGTGCGCACGCTCGGTGGCGGCCGGCTGCGCATCCTCGGCTCGGTGGTCCTGCCGGGCGCGCTGCCCGGCATCTTCGGCGGCCTGTCCGTCGGCATCGGCGTCTCGTGGATCTGTGTGATCTCCGCCGAGATGATCTCCGGACAGTACGGCGTCGGTTACCGCACCTGGCAGGACTACACGGTCGTGAACTACCCGGGCGTCTTCGTCGGGATGGTGACGATCGGCGTGCTCGGCTGGGCCACCTCCACGGCCGTGGAACTCCTCGGCCGGCGCCTCACCCGTTGGTTGCCCCGCACGTCGTTCGACCCCGGCGGCAGACCCCGCACTCCGGTGTCCCGGGTCGCCGCCCCGGTCGTCGTGAAGACGGGCGGCGACCGCGACAGCGAGGCCGAGAGCCAGGCCGAGGGCCAGCACCAGGGCCACGACGACACCGAGCAGGAGGCGCGTGATGAGCACCTCGTCTGAGACGGTCCGGACCGCCGCGGCCTCGACCGAGCCGACCTCGGCACCGGCACCGACACCGGCACCGACACCGGCAGGCGTACGCGGCACCCGGCTCACCCTGCGGGCCGCCGTCCTGGGCCGGCCCGACGCCCCGGTCCTGCACGATGTCGGCCTGGACGTCCCGCCCGGCGAGATCCTCACCGTCGTCGGCCCCTCCGGCTGCGGCAAGTCGACGCTGCTGCGCACGCTCGCCGGGCTGCTGTCCCCGCTGGCCGGGGCGGTGGAGCAGGACGGCCGCCCGCTGACCGGGCCGTCGGCCGGGCGTGCGCTGGTCTTCCAGGAGGACGCGCTGCTGCCCTGGCGCACACTGCGCAAGAACGTCGAACTCCCGCTCGCCATCAGTGGCGTACCGCGCGCCGAACGCCGCGCCCGGGCCGAGTCCTGGCTCGGCCGCGTCGGCCTCGGCGCGCAGGCAGGGCAGTTGCCGCACCGTGTGTCCGGCGGACAGCGCCAACGCGCCCAGTTGGCCCGTGCGTTGGCCGGCAGCCCGCGCACGGTGCTCATGGACGAACCCTTCGGCGCCCTCGACGCGCAGACCCGCTCCGGCATGCAGGACCTGTTGGTGGAGGTGTTGCGGGGCACGGGCGCGACCGTCGTCTTCGTCACCCACGACGTGGACGAGGCGCTCTTCCTGGGCGACCGCGTCGCGCTTCTGGGCGCCGGCCGCGTGGTCTCCGTACGCGACGTACCGCGCCCGCGTGACCGTGGCGCCCTCGACGACCCGGCCCGCGCGGCCCTGCGCCGCGACGTCCTCTCCTCGCTCGGCACCTGAAAGGCACCCCGGTGACCACCCCCGCGAACGCCCCCGTACAGACCTTTGTGGAGAT
This sequence comes from Streptomyces sp. NPDC007971, assembly GCF_042958635.1. Classification (NCBI taxonomy): domain Bacteria; kingdom Bacillati; phylum Actinomycetota; class Actinomycetes; order Kitasatosporales; family Streptomycetaceae; genus Streptomyces; species Streptomyces sp. NPDC007971. The sequence goes on along the minus strand of NZ_JBIBJK010000013.1, from coordinate 180,157 downwards.
CCCCGCTGTCACCGACGCCGAGGAGCTGACCTGTGACGTCCTCGTCATCGGCGGAGGCACCGCCGGCACCATGGCCGCCCTGAGCGCCGCCGAGCGTGGTACGAACGTCCTGCTCCTGGAGAAGGCCCACGTCCGTCACTCCGGCGCGCTCGCCATGGGCATGGACGGCGTCAACAACGCGGTCGTCCCGGGCCGTGCCGAGCCCGACGACTACGTCGCCGAGATCACCCGCGCCAACGACGGCATCGTCGACCAGTCCACCGTCCGCCAGACCGCCACCCGTGGCTTCGCGATGGTCCGGCGGCTGGAGTCGTACGGGGTCAAGTTCGAGAAGGACGAGCATGGCGCGTACGCGGTCCGCCAGGTGCATCGCTCCGGCTCGTACGTACTGCCGATGCCGGAAGGCAAGGATGTCAAGAAGGTCCTGTACCGGCAGTTGCGGCGGCGTGAGATGCGGGCTCGGATACGCATCGAGAACCGCGTGATGCCTGTCCGCGTGCTGACGGCTGCGGATGACGGCCGGGCCGTCGGGGCTGTCGGCTTCCACACCCGCACCGGCGCCTTCGTCACCGTCCGCGCAGGCGCGGTGATCCTTGCTACCGGTGCCTGCGGCCGCCTCGGCCTGCCCGCCTCCGGATACCTCTACGGCACCTACGAGAACCCGACCAACGCCGGCGACGGCTACGCCATGGCCTACCACGCGGGGGCCGAGCTGACCGGCATCGAGTGCTTCCAGATCAACCCGTTGATCAAGGACTACAACGGTCCGGCCTGCGCCTACGTCGCCAATCCCTTCGGCGGCTACCAGGTCAACCGGCACGGCGAGCGCTTCGTCGACTCCGACTACTGGTCCGGACAGATGATGGCGGAGTTCGCGGCCGAGGTGGCCAGCGACCGCGGCCCGGTCTACCTGAAGCTGAGCCATCTTCCCGAGGAGTCGGTCTCGGCCCTGGAGTCGATCCTGCACTCCACCGAGCGCCCCACCCGGGGCACCTTCCACGCCGGACGAGGGCACGACTACCGCACCCACGACGTCGCGATGCACATCTCCGAGATCGGCCTGTGCGGCGGCCACTCCGCCTCCGGCGTCCGCGTCGACGACCACGCCCGGACGACCGTCGCCCGCCTGTACGCCGCCGGCGACCTGGCCTGCGTCCCGCACAACTACATGATCGGCGCCTTCGTCTTCGGCGACCTCGCGGGCACGGACGCCGCCCAGTACACGGCCTACGACGGCGCACTTCCCGCGGACCAGCTGCGCGAGGCGCACGAGCTGATCTACCGCCCGCTGCGCAACCCGGACGGCCCGCCGCAGACCCAGGTCGAGTACAAGCTGCGCCGCTTCGTGAACGACTACGTGGCACCGCCCAAGTCCGGCGCCCGCCTCTCCCTCGCCCTGGAGGCGTTCGAGCGGATGCACGCCGACATCGCCGCGATGGGTGCCCGCACCCCGCACGAGCTGATGCGCTGCGCCGAGGTCACCTTCATCCGCGACTGCGCGGAGATGGCCGCCCGGGCCTCCCTCGCCCGCACCGAGTCCCGCTGGGGGCTCTATCACGACCGCATCGACCACCCCCGGCGCGACGACTCCTCCTGGTTCCACCACCTCGATCTGCACAAATCCCCCTCTGGTGCGATGGAGTTCACGGCCCGTCCCGTGGCTCCCTACCTGGTCCCGGTCGAAGGTTTCGCCCCGGTCGGCGGCCCCTCCCGGCGGCTGGGCGAAGTCCGCCCCGAGAACGTCGCCACGGCCGGTCCGCGCGATGCAGCACCGGTCGCCGCCGGACCGGCGACCACTCGCGCCGCCGGGCCTGCGGATCCGGGCCGTGCCCAGGACACCGCCTCGCCGCGGCTCCTGGAGCTGCTGGAGCTGGCCGAGGCCGAGCCCGAACTGTCCTCCCTGGAGCCTTACTTGACCGACCCCGACCCTGCGGTCCGGCGCACGGCCGTCTCGGTCCTCACCGAGACCGTGCCGCCCGGTACCGGGCAGGCCCTCGCCAGTGCCCTTGCGGACCCCGACGCCGAGGTCCGCGCCGCTGCCGCGGCCTCACTGCGCGAGCTGGTCGAGACCCTGCCGTCCGACGCCGCCCTGGGTGTCACGCTCTCCGGCGCGCTCACCGAGGCCGACCCCGTGGTCCGCGCGGCCGCCCTCGATGTGCTCCGCGCCCTGCGGCTGGGCGAGGCCGCCGTGTTCGCGTCCGCGCTGGCCGACACCGACATCGCCGTCCGCATCGAGGCCGTGCGCGCCCTCGTCTCGGTCGACGCGGCCGGCGATCTGGCGAGCGCGGTGGACGATCCCTCCCGGGAGGTCCGTGTCGCCGTGGCCAAGGCGCTGGCCGCCGTCAGCCCGGCGCCCCTGGGCCCGTCGGCCCGGGAGCTGCTCACCGGCGCCCTGGACCGGCTCACCGAGGACGCCGACCCGCTGGTGCGCGGCGCCGCCCTGGGTGCGCTGGGTGCGGCCGGCTGCCCGGCACCGCCGACCGCCCGTGCCGTCGCCGCCCTGTCGGACCCGGCCTGGCAGGTCAGGTCGGGTGCCGCCACCGCGCTTTCGGCCGCACCCGCCGACGCCGCAGTCCCCGCACTCGCCAAGGCCCTCACCGACCCCAACGCCGATGTGCGCAAGGCGGCGGTTCTGGCCCTGACCCGGCACAACGCCGCCGAGGAGGCCCGCACGGCCCTGGCCACGGCCACGGCCGACCCCGACGCGGACGTCAGGGCGTACGCGGCACGCGGTCTGTGACGATCCCCCGCGCACCGCCCCGGCGCGCCCGACCCGCCTCAGGCGCACCGCACCGCCTCAGGCGCTCCGCGCCACCTCTGACGTACCTCTCGGCTCAGGCGGACCGGATCGCCTCAGACCTACCCCTCGCCCCCAGGTGCACCGCCTCTCCTCCGGAACTCCACCTCTCCTCCGGCCTCCGGCGCCTCGCCCGAGGAGAAGGCCGACCTCGGCGGTCTTCGGCAACCTTCGGCGCGCTACATCCAGTCGTCCGGCTCCGGCTCCGGCTCGTCGCCCGGCGCGGGCCAGTCGTCCTGCGGGGACTCGCCGGGCGCCGGCGCGGCATCACGCGCCGAGCCCGCAGCACCGGCCGGGGCGGTCTCGGGGGCCGGGCTCGCACCGTCCAGGGAGGACAGGACACCGAGCACGCCTTCCCCGTACGTCGCCAGCTTCTTCTCGCCGACGCCGCCGACCGTGCCCAGCTCCCGGACCGACCCGGGCCACCGGGTGACGATCTCCCGCAGGGTGGCGTCGTGGAAGATGACGTACGCCGGGACACCCTGCTCCCGGGCCTGCTCGGCGCGCCAGGCGCGCAGGGCCTCGAAGGCGGGAAGCAGCTCGTCGGGCAGCTCGGTCGCCGCGGCCTTGGCCTTGCGGTCGCCGCGGCCGGAGGATGCGCCCGAGCCCGACCGGGACGTGGCCTGCTTCTTCGGCTCCTTGCGCAGAGGCACCTCCTGCTCCCGCCGCAGCACCGAACCGCTCGCCTCGGTGAGCACCAGCGTGCCGTACTCCCCCTCGACCGCGAGCAGCCCCTGGGCCAGCAACTGACGGACGACTCCCCGCCACTCCCCCTCGGTGAGGTCCTCGCCGATGCCGAAGACGGACAGCTGGTCGTGGTCGAACTGGATCACCTTGCCGGTGCGCTTGCCGAGCAGGATGTCGACGATCTGTACGGCGCCGAACTTCTGTCCGCGTTCCCGCTGCAGCCGCACCACCGTCGACAGCACCTTCTGTGCGGCGATCGTGCCGTCCCAGGTCTCCGGCGGGGTGAGACAGGTGTCGCAGTTGCCGCAGCCCTCGGCCGACGGGTCCTGACCGAAGTAGGCCAGCAGCTGGCCGCGCCGGCACCGGGCGGTCTCGCACAGGGCGAGCATGGCGTCGAGGTGGGCGGTGACCCGGCGGCGGAACGCCTCGTCGCCCTCGCCGGACTGGATCAGCTTGCGCTGTTGTATGACGTCGTTGAGGCCGTATGCCATCCAGGCGGTCGACGGCAGTCCGTCGCGGCCCGCGCGGCCCGTCTCCTGGTAGTAGCCCTCGATCGACTTGGGCAGGTCCAGGTGGGCGACGAACCGCACGTCCGGCTTGTCGATGCCCATGCCGAAGGCGATGGTGGCGACCACGACCAGGCCCTCCTCGCGCAGGAACCGGGACTGGTGGGTCGCGCGCGTGCCCGCGTCCAGGCCTGCGTGGTACGGCACCGCCTCGATGCCGTTGCTGTTGAGGAACTCGGCGGTCCGCTCCACCGAGTTGCGGGAGAGGCAGTACACGATGCCGGCGTCACCCGCGTGCTCCTGCCTGAGGAAGGTGAGCAGCTGCTTCCTGGGATCGGCCTTGGGCACGATCCGGTACTGGATGTTCGGCCGGTCGAAGCTGGCGACGAAGTGGCGGGCGGCCGGGAGGTTCAGCCTCTGGGTGATCTCCTGGTGCGTGGCCTGTGTGGCCGTCGCCGTGAGAGCGATCCGCGGAACGTCCGGCCAGCGCTCGCCGAGCAGGGAGAGGGTCAGGTAGTCGGGACGGAAGTCGTGACCCCACTGGGACACGCAGTGCGCCTCGTCGATCGCGAACACGGAGATCTTGCCGCGGGAGAGCAGGTCGAGCGTGGCCTCCACCCGCAGCCGCTCCGGCGCCAGGTAGAGCAGGTCCAGCTCGCCCGCGAGGAACTCGGCCTCCACCACGCGGCGCTCGTCGAAGTCCTGCGTGGAGTTGATGAAGCCGGCCCGCACGCCGAGGGCCCGCAGGGCGTCCACCTGGTCCTGCATCAGCGCGATCAGCGGCGAGACCACCACTCCCGTACCCGGTCTGACCAGGGCCGGAATCTGGTAGCACAGCGACTTGCCGCCGCCGGTCGGCATGAGGACGAGGGCGTCGCCGCCCGCCACCACATGCTCGATGATCGCTTCCTGCTCACCGCGGAAGGCCTCGTATCCGAAGATCCGGTGCAGCGTGGCCAGTGCCTCGCTCTCGGCCGCCTCTGGCATCTCCTTGATCACGCCCGTCCCGCGCATCGTCGTGTCCCCCGTACGTCGTCCCTCGACCACTTCCTCCACGATAGGGGCCCGCGCCGACACACCCCGAGTTATCCACAGGCCCGCTGCCGCGCACCCCCGTCAAGGACACGACTGTCGTTCACACGTTCGCGGGAGACCTGCGCATTTCTGCCGGATAGCTTGAATGCACTGGCGAGACTCCGTCGCATGGGAGCACTGATGAGCGTCGACCCGCAGGCGTCCACGTCCATCTGGCCGATCCCGCCGAAGGGCGGCTGGACCGCCGACGACCTGGACCGCCTCCCGAATCTTCCTCCGCACACGGAATTGATCGACGCGAGCCTGGTCTTCGTGAGTCCGCAGACTCTGTTTCACGCCCGCGCTGTCGACTTCTTCAATTGGCAGCTCCAGTCGCTGGCACCAGAGGAATTCGAGGTCATCCGCGAGTGCACGATCGACATCGACCGCCAGAACGGGCCCGAGCCGAATGTGGTCGTCGTGCGGGCGGACGTGGTGGAGGACCCGTACCAGACCCGGTTCCCGGCGGCGTCCGTCGTGCTGGCCATCGAGGTCGTCTCGGAGGACTCGGTCTCCCGTGACCGTGAGACCAAGCCTCTGAAGTACGCCCGCGCGAAGATCGCCCACTACTGGCGGGTCGAGAACGAGAAGGGCCGGGCCGCGGTGCACGCATTCGAACTGGAGCCGACGACCGGCACCTGCACCAGCACCGGAATCTTCCGCGAGCGCATGAAGCTGGACGTGCCGTTCCCGGTCGACTTCGACCTCACGCAGATCAAGGCGCGCCGCGACCGGCATCAGTGATCCCCGCCACGCACCGCTGCCCGGCACCCTTGCGGACGAGGGTGCCGGGCAGCGGCATGGACGACGGAGCGGTCAGCGCACGAACACGCTCGCCTGGCTCGCCAGGTTCAGGAAGTACTGCGGCGCCACACCGAGCACCAGCGTCACCGCGACGCCCACGGCGATCGCCGCCATGGTCAGCGGGGAGGGCACGGCCACGGTCGGGCCCTCCGGCTTCGGCTCGCTGAAGAACATCAGCACGATCACGCGGATGTAGAAGAACGCGGCGATCGCCGAGGAGATCACACCGACCACGACCAGTGGGGCCGCGCCGCCGTCGGCCGCCGCCTTGAACACGGCGAACTTCCCGGCGAAACCGCTGGTCAGCGGGATACCGGCGAAGGCGAGCAGGAAGACCGCGAACACCGCGGCCACCAGCGGGGAGCGTCGCCCGAGCCCGGCCCACTTGGACAGGTGCGTCGCCTCGCCGCCCGCATCGCGCACCAGCGTGACCACGGCGAAGGCACCGATCGTCACGAACGAGTACCCGGCCAGGTAGAAGAGGACGGACGACACGCCGTCCTTCGAGGTCGCGATGACGCCCGCGAGGATGAATCCGGCGTGCGCGATGGACGAGTACGCCAGCAGCCGCTTGATGTCGGTCTGCGTGATCGCGATGATCGCACCGCCCAGCATGGTGATGATCGCCACCGCCCACATGACCGGCCGCCAGTCCCAGCGCAGCCCGGGCAGGACGACGTACAGCAGGCGCAGCAGCGCGCCGAACGCCGCGACCTTCGTCGCCGCCGCCATGAACCCGGTCACCGGAGTCGGCGCCCCCTGGTACACGTCGGGCGTCCACATGTGGAACGGGACCGCGCCCACCTTGAACAGCAGGCCCATCACGATCAGGGCGCTGCCGAGCAGCAGCAGTGCGTCGTTGCCCATGGTGCCGGCGAGCGCCGGGTCGACGCTGGTGACCGTGCCGTCGACGACCTGCGCGATGCGCGCGTACGACACCGAACCCGCGAAGCCGTACAGCAGGGCGATGCCGAACAGCGTGAACGCCGAGGCGAACGCACCGAGCAGGAAGTACTTGACCGCGGCCTCCTGCGACATCAGTCGCTTGCGGCGGGCCAGGGCGCACAGCAGGTACAGCGGCAGCGAGAAGACCTCCAGGGCCACGAACAGCGTCAGCAGGTCGTTGGCCGAGGGGAACACCAGCATGCCGGCGATCGCGAAGAGCAGCAGCGGGAAGGCCTCGGTGGTGGTGAACCCGGCCTTCACGGCGGCCTTCTCGCTGTCGCTGCCCGGCACGGACGCGGCCTGTGCGGCGAAGGAGTCGACCCGGTTGCCGTGCGCCGCCGGGTCCAGGCGCCGCTCGGCGAAGGTGAACAGGCCGACCAGACCGGCCAGCAGGATCGTGCCCTGCAGGAACAGAGCCGGTCCGTCGACCGCGATCGCGCCCATGGCCGCGATGTGCGCCTTGGTGGTGCCGTACCCGTCGGCCGCCAGCGCGACCACCGCGGCGAACGCGGCGCACAGGGCCACGACGGACACGAACACCTGCGCGTAGTAGCGGAACCGGCGCGGGACGAAGGCCTCGATCAGCACGCCGACCAGGGCCGCGCCGACGACGATGAGCGTCGGCGACAATTGCCCGTATTCGATCTTCGGCGTCGGGATCTTCGAGATCGGCTCGGCCGCGGTTGTCCACAGGCTGTGGACGGCTGTTGCGCTCACTTGGCCGCCTCCACCGAGGGCTTGGGGTCGGTCTTGTGTACGTCGGACATGGTCTGCTTGACCGCCGGGTTGACGATGTCCGTGACGGGCTTCGGGTAGACGCCCAGGAAGATCAGCAGCACGATCAGCGGGGCGACGACCACCAGCTCGCGTGTGCGGAGATCGGGCATCGCCGAGACCTCGGGTTTCACCGGGCCCGTCATCGTCCGCTGGTACAGCACCAGCGTGTAGAGGGCGGCGAGGACGATGCCGAAGGTGGCGACGATGCCGATCGCCGGATAGCGCGTGAACGTGCCGACCAGGACGAGGAACTCACTCACGAACGGCGCGAGGCCGGGCAGCGAGAGAGTGGCGAGGCCGCCGATCAGGAAGGTGCCGGCGAGCACCGGGGCCACCTTCTGCACGCCTCCGTAGTCGGCGATGAGCCGCGAGCCGCGCCGGGAGATCAAGAAGCCGGCGACCAGCATCAGTGCGGCCGTGGAGATGCCGTGGTTGACCATGTAGAGCGTGGCACCGGACTGGCCCTGGCTGGTCATGGCGAAGATGCCCATGATGATGAAGCCGAAGTGCGAGATCGACGCGTAGGCCACCAGCCGCTTGATGTCCCGCTGGCCGACCGCGAGCAGCGCGCCGTAGACGATGCTGATCAGCGCCAGTACGAGGATGGCGGGCGTCGCCCACTTCGACGCCTCCGGGAACAGCTGGAGGCAGAAGCGGAGCATCGCGAAGGTGCCCACCTTGTCGACGACCGCGGTGATCAGGACGGCGACCGGGGCGGTGGACTCCTGCATGGCGTTGGGCAGCCAGGTGTGCAGCGGCCACAGCGGCGCCTTCACCGCGAAGGCGAAGAAGAAGCCGAGGAACAGCCAGCGCTCGGTGCTGGTCGCCATGTGCAGCGAGCCGCTCGCGCGGGCCTGCGCGATCTCCTGGAGGCTGAAGTTCCCGGCGACCACGTAGAGGCCGATCACCGCGGCCAGCATGATCAGACCGCCGACCAGGTTGTAGAGGAGGAACTTGACGGCCGCGTACGAGCGTTGCGTCGAGGCCGCCGCCTCGCCGTGCTCGTGGGCACGGTCCCCGAAGCCGCCGATGAGGAAGTACATCGGGATGAGCATGGCTTCGAAGAAGATGTAGAAGAGGAAGACGTCGGTGGCCTCGAAGGAGATGATCACCATCGCCTCGACGGCCAGGATCAGGGCGAAGTAGCCCTGCGTCGGCCGCCACCTCTTGCTGCCCGTCTCCAGCGGGTCGGCGTCGCGCCAGCCCGCGAGGACGATGAACGGGATCAGCAGGGCGGTCAGGGCGAGAAGGGCGACCGCGATGCCGTCGACGCCCAGCTCGTACCTGACCCCGAAGTCCGCGATCCAGGCATGGGATTCGGTGAGCTGGTAGCGGGCGCCGTCCGGGTCGAAGCGGACCAGGACGAGGATCGCGAGGGCGAGGGTGGCGAGCGAGACCAGCAGCGCCAGCCATTTGGCGGCGGTGCGCTGCTTGGCGGGTACGGCGGCCGTGGCGACGGCCCCGAGGGCCGGGAGCGCCGCCGTCGCTGTCAGCAGAGGAAAGGACATGTCAGACCGCCCTCATCAGCAGGGTCGCGGCGACCAGGAGTGCCGCACCGCCGAACATCGAGACCGCGTAGGAGCGGGCGAAGCCGTTCTGGACCCGGCGCAACCGCCCGGACAGGCCGCCGAAGCCGGCCGCCGTGCCGTTGACCACTCCGTCGACCAGGGTGTGGTCGACGTACACCAGGGAGCGTGTGAGGTGCTCGCCGCCGCGCACCAGGACCACGTGGTTGAAGTCGTCCTGGAGCAGGTCGCGCCGGGCGGCCCGGGTGAGCAGCGAGCCGCGCGGGGCGACGGCCGGTACGGGCTTGCGGCCGTACTGCGTCCAGGCGATGCCGACGCCGATGAGCAGGCACACCATGGTCGCCGCGGTGACCGTCGCCGCGTTGAGCGGCGAGTGGCCCTCGCTGTGGCCGGTGACCGGCTCCAGCCACTTCAGGAAGCGGTCGCCGATGCTGAACAGGCCACCGGCGAAGACCGATCCGAAGGCGAGCACGACCATCGGGATCGTCATGACCTTGGGCGACTCGTGCGGGTGCGGCTCGTTGCCGTTCTCGTCGGGCTGCCAGCGCTTCTCGCCGAAGAACGTCATCAGCATCACGCGCGTCATGTAGAAGGCGGTGATGGCCGCGCCCAGCAGGGCCGCGCCGCCGAGGATCCAGCCCTCGGTGCCGCCCTTGGCGAAGGCAGCCTCGATGATCTTGTCCTTGGAGAAGAAGCCGGACAGGCCCGGGAAGCCGATGATGGCGAGGTAGCCGAGGCCGAAGGTGATGAACGTGACCGGCATGTACGTCCGGAGGCCGCCGTACCTGCGCATGTCGACCTCGTCGTTCATGCCGTGCATGACGGATCCCGCGCCGAGGAAGAGCCCGGCCTTGAAGAAGCCGTGCGTCACCAGGTGCATGATCGCGAAGACGTAGCCGATGGGGCCGAGGCCCGCGGCCAGCACCATGTAGCCGATCTGCGACATGGTCGAGCCGGCCAGTGCCTTCTTGATGTCGTCCTTGGCGCAACCGACGATCGCACCGAACAGCAGCGTGACGGCGCCGACCACGGTGACGACGAGCTGGGCGTCCGGGGCCGCGTTGAAGATCGCTGCCGAGCGGACGATCAGGTACACGCCCGCGGTCACCATGGTCGCGGCGTGGATGAGGGCCGAGACCGGGGTCGGGCCCTCCATCGCGTCCCCGAGCCAGGACTGCAGCGGTACCTGGGCCGACTTGCCGCAGGCGGCGAGCAGCAGCATCAGGCCGATGGCGGTGAGCCTGCCCTCGGAGGCGTCGCCGGCGTGGCTGAAGACGGGCCCGAAGGCGAAGGACCCGAACGTCGTGAACATCAGCATGATCGCGATCGACAGGCCCATGTCGCCGACGCGGTTGACCAGGAAGGCCTTCTTCGCGGCCGTGGCGGCGCTGGGCTTGTGCTGCCAGAAGCCGATCAGCAGGTAGGAGGCGAGACCGACGCCCTCCCAGCCGACGTACAGCAGCAGGTAGTTGTCGGCGAGGACGAGCAGCAGCATCGCCGCGAGGAACAGGTTCAGATAGCCGAAGAAGCGGCGGCGCCGCTCGTCGTGCTCCATGTACCCGACCGAGTACAGGTGGATCAGCGAGCCGACTCCGGTGATCAGCAGCACGAACGTCATCGACAGCTGGTCGAGGCGGAAGGTGACGTCCGCCTGGAAGCTGCCGACCGAGATCCACGTCCACAGGTGCTGGGTCATGGTGCGGTGTTCGGCGTTCTTGCCGAGCAGGTCGGCGAAGAGGATCACGCCGAACACGAAGGAGGCGGTCGACAGCAGGGTGCCGATCCAGTGGCCGACGGCGTCCAGCCGACGGCCGCCGACCAGGAGGACGACCGCTCCGAGCAGGGGCGCCGCGATGAGCAGCGCGATCAGGTTCTCCACGATTCTTCCGACCCCTTACAGCTTCATCAGGCTGGCGTCGTCGACCGAGGCCGAGTGGCGGGTACGGAACAGCGACACGATGATCGCGAGACCCACCACGACCTCCGCGGCGGCGACGACCATCGTGAAGAAGGCGATGATCTGGCCGTCGAGGTTGCCGTGCATCCGGGAGAAGACGACGAACGCGAGGTTGCACGCGTTGAGCATCAGCTCGATGCACATGAACACGACGATCGCGTTGCGTCTGATCAGCACCCCGGTCGCGCCGATGGTGAACAACAAAGCGGCAAGGTAGAGGTAGTTGACGGGGTTCACTTCGACGCCTCCTCGGCCCGCTTGAAGTGCGTCGGTTCGATCTCCGTGCGCTCCAGGCGCTCCTCCGCGCGCTGCTCCAGCGCCCGCAGGTCGCCCAGTGCCTCCGCGGACACGTCACGGATCTGGCCGCGCTCGCGCAGCGTCTTGCTGACGCTCAGCTCGGACGGGGTGCCGTCGGGCAGCAGGCCCGCGATGTCCACCGCGTTGTGCCGGGCGTAGACGCCCGGGGCGGGCAGTGGCGGCAGGTGCTTGCCCTCGCGGACGCGCTCCTCGGCCAGCTCGCGCTGGGTCTTGGCCCGCTCGGTGCGCTCGCGGTGGGTGAGCACCATGGCGCCGACGGCCGCGGTGATCAGCAGGGCGCCGGTGATTTCGAAGGCGAAGACGTACTTGGTGAAGATGAGGGACGCGAGGCCCTCCACGTTGCCGTTCGCGTTCGCCTGGCCGATCCCGTCGAAGTCCTTCAGGGAGGCGTTCGCAATGCCTGCGAGGAGCAGGACACCGAAGCCGACCCCGCACAGAAGGGCCAGCCAGCGTTGGCCCTTGATGGTCTCCTTCAGCGAGTCCGCGGCCGTCACGCCGACGAGCATCACCACGAACAGGAACAGCATCATGATCGCGCCGGTGTAGACGACGATCTGCACGACCCCGAGGAAGTAGGCGCCGTTGGCGAGGTAGAACACCGCCAGAACGATCATGGTCCCGGCGAGGCAGAGCGCGCTGTGCACGGCCTTCTTCATGAAGACGGTGCACAGGGCGCCGATCACCGCGACCGTGCCGAGCACCCAGAACTGGAAGGCCTCACCGGTGGAGGTGGTGTAGGCGGCGAGCTGCGGGCTCATGCTTCCACCTCCTGGCCCTCGGGCGCCTGAGAGGGGCCCGTCGTCGGCGGCTGTTCACCCTGGGAGACGGCGACCTGCCGGACCGTGCCCGGCGCGGCCTGTGTCACCAGGCCCCGGTAGTAGTCCTGCTCGTCGGTCCCGGGGAAGATCGCGTGGGGCGTGTCGACCATGCCCTCTTCGAGCCCGGCGAGCAGCTGCTCCTTGGTGTAGATGAGGTTGGCGCGGCTGGAGTCGGCCAGCTCGAACTCGTTGGTCATCGTCAGCGCGCGCGTGGGGCACGCCTCGATGCACAGGCCGCACAGGATGCAGCGGGCGTAGTTGATCTGGTAGACGCGGCCATACCGTTCGCCCGGCGAGTAGCGCTCCTCGTCGGTGTTGTCGGCGCCCTCCACGTAGATGGCGTCGGCGGGGCAGGCCCAGGCGCACAGCTCACAGCCGACGCATTTCTCCAGGCCGTCCGGATGGCGGTTGAGCTGGTGCCGTCCGTGGAACCGCGGAGCCGTGGTCTTGTGCTGCTCCGGGTACTGCTCGGTCAGCCGCTTCTTGAACATGGCCTTGAAGGTCACGCCGAAGCCGGCCACGGGATTCTGGAAACCGGGCTTGGTCTCCTTGGGCTCCTCAGCCATCGGACGCCTCCTTTCCATCCGAAGATCCGTCACTGACAGTGTCCGTCCCACCACTGACAATCAGCTCCCGCTCGCGGCTCGGGCGGCGCCTGGGCACCGGAGGAAGCTCTTGTCCGGGCAGTGGCGGTACGGGGAACCCGCCCGCCATCGGGTCGAATCCGGGCTGCTGGGCGGCGGCCTGCCCGGCCGTCCTGTTCTTCTCGCGGAACATGTCGGCGACGAAGGAGATCAGCAGCAGGGCGAGGACGCCGCCGCCGACGTAGAGAGCGATGTCGGCGAAGTCGTAGTTCTCGTTGCGCAGGGCCCGCACGGTCGCCACGAGCATCAGCCAGGTCACGGAGACCGGGATGAGGACCTTCCAGCCGAGCTTCATCAGCTGGTCGTAGCGGACCCGCGGGAGCGTGCCGCGCAGCCAGATGAAGAAGAACAGCAGCAACTGGACCTTGATCACGAACCAGAGCAGCGGCCACCAGCCGTGGTTCGCGCCCTCCCAGAAGCTGCTGATCGGCCACGGGGCCCGCCAGCCGCCGAGGAACAGCGTGGTCGCGACGGCCGAGACCGTCACCATGTTCACGTACTCGGCGAGCATGAACATCGCGAACTTGATCGACGAGTACTCGGTGTTGAAGCCGCCGACCAGGTCGCCCTCGGACTCGGGCATGTCGAAGGGGGCGCGGTTGGTCTCGCCGACCATCGTGACGATGTAGAGGATGAAGGAGACCGGCAGCAGCAGGATGTACCAGCGGTCCTGCTGCTGTTCGACGATCGTCGACGTCGACATCGACCCCGAGTAGAGGAACACGGAGGCGAACGCGGCGCCCATGGCGATCTCGTAGGAGATCATCTGCGCGCAGGAGCGCAGGCCGCCGAGGAGCGGGTAGGTGGATCCGGAGCTCCAGCCCGCGAGGACGATGCCGTAGATGCCGACGGAGGCGACCGCGAGGACGTAGAGCATCGCGATCGGCAGGTCGGTGAGCTGCATCGTGGTGCGGTGCCCGAAGATCGAGATCTCGTTGTCGGCGGGGCCGAAGGGGATCACCGCGATCGCCATGAAGGCGGGGATGGCCGCGACGATCGGCGCGAGGACGTAGACCACCTTGTCCGCGCGCTTGACGATGATGTCTTCCTTGAGCATCAGCTTCACGCCGTCGGCGAGCGACTGGAGCATGCCCCAGGGGCCGTGCCGGTTGGGGCCGATGCGCAGCTGCATCCAGGCGACGACCTTGCGCTCCCAGACGATCGAGAACAGCACGGTCACCATGAGGAAGGCGAAGCAGAACACCGCCTTGACGACGACCAGCCACCAGGGGTCACGGCCGAACATCGAGAGGTCTTCAGCAGCGAGGTACGGGCTCATGCCTCCACCTCCTTGGGGGCCTCTTCGGCGAGCGCCGCCGGGCCGATACGGACGAGGGATCCGGGCTGCGCGCCGGTGTCGGAGGCGACGCCCGCGCCGACGGAGTTCAGCGGGAGCCACACCACCCGGTCGGGCATCTCGGTGATCTGGAGCGGGATCTCGGTGGTGCCGGCCGGTCCGGTGACGGCGAGGATGCCGCCGTCCCTGACACCCGCCTCGGCGGCCGTCGAGGCCGACACACGCGCGCGTGCCGCGTGCCGGGTGCCGGCGAGTGCCTCGTCGCCCTCCTGCAGGACACCCTGGTCCAGGAGCAGCCGGTGCCCGGCGAGGACGGCCTCCCCCGCGGCGGGGCGGGGCAGCAGCCCCCCGGACTCCCCGGGCTCGGTGGCCCGCGGGCCCTCCCAGGCACCGAGCCGGTCGATCTCCGCGCGCGCGGTGCGCAGGTCCGGCAGCCCCAGGTGGACGTCCATGGCGTCGGCCAGCATCTGCAGCACGCGCGCGTCCGGCGGGGCGAGGCGGCGGGGCATCTGGTCGGGTTTGAGCGCGGCGTCGAAGGAGCGCACGCGGCCCTCCCAGTTGAGGAAGGTGCCGGCCTTCTCGGCTGCCGCGGCGACCGGCAGGACGACGTCGGCGTGCTCGGTGACCTCGCTGGGCCGCAGCTCCAGCGACACCAGGAAGCCGACGCTGTCGAGGGCCTCACGCGCGCGTGCCGGGTCGGGCAGGTCGGCGACCTCCACACCGGCGACCAGGAGCGCCGACAGTTCACCGGTGGCGGCGGCCTCGACGATCTGGCGGGTGTCACGGCCGTAGCTCACCGGCAGTTCGGCGAGCCCCCAGGCGGCGGCGACCTCCTCCCGCGCGCGCGGGTGGGTCGCCGGGCGGCCGCCCGGCAGCAGCGAGGGCAGCGCACCCGCCTCGACGGCCCCGCGCTCGCCCGCGCGCCGCGGGATCCACGCCAGCTGTGCGCCGGTCGCGGCGGCCGCCCGGACGGCGGCGGTGAGGCCACCGGCGACCGCGGCGAGCCGCTCTCCGACGACGATCACCGCGCCCTCGGCGCGCAGGACCTCCGCGGCCCGCGCGCCGGGCCCTTCCAGGCCGGCGCCGGCCGCGAGGGCGTCCAGCCACTCGGGTTCGGTGCCGGGAGCTGCCGGCAGCAGGGTGCCGCCCGCCTTCTCCAGACCCCGGGTGGTGTGCGTGGCCAGCGCGAACACCTGCTGCTTGTGCCCCCGCCAGGCCTTGCGCAGCCGCAGGAAGACGCCGGGCGCCTCCTCCTCCGACTCGAACCCGACCAGCAGGACGCCGGGGGCGTTCTCCAGGGAGGTGTACGTGACGCCCGTACCGTCGAGGTCACGGCCGCGGCCGGCCACCCGGGCCGCCAGGAAGTCGGCTTCCTCGCCGCTGTGCACGCGCGCGCGGAAGTCGATGTCGTTCGTGTCGAGCGCCACGCGCGCGAACTTGCTGTACGCGTAGGCGTCCTCGACGGTCAGGCGGCCGCCGGTGAGGACCCCGGCCCGGGAGCGGGCGGCTCCGAGCCCGCGCGCGGCGGCCTCCAGTGCCTCAGGCCAGGAGGCGGGCTCCAGGACGCCCTCGGCGCTGCGCACGAGCGGGGTCTCAAGGCGGTCCTTGAGCTGCGCGTAGCGGAACGCGAAGCGTCCCTTGTCGCAGATCCACTCCTCGTTGACCTCGGGGTCGTTGGCGGCGAGCCGCCGCATGACCTTGCCGCGCCGGTGGTCGGTGCGGGTGGCGCAGCCGCCGGAGCAGTGCTCGCACACCGACGGCGAGGAGACCAGGTCGAAGGGGCGGGAGCGGAAGCGGTAGGCCGCCGAGGTGAGCGCGCCGACCGGGCAGATCTGGATGGTGTTCCCGGAGAAGTACGACTCGAAGGGGTCGCCCTCGCCGGTGCCGACCTGCTGGAGCGCGCCGCGTTCGAGCAGCTCGATCATCGGGTCGCCCGCGATCTGGTTGGAGAAGCGGGTGCAGCGGGCGCACAGCACGCACCGCTCGCGGTCGAGCAGGACCTGCGTGGAGATCGGGACGGGCTTCTCGTACGTCCGCTTGCGGCCCTCGAAGCGGGACTCGGCGTTGCCGTGCGACATGGCCTGGTTCTGCAGCGGGCACTCGCCGCCCTTGTCGCAGACCGGGCAGTCCAGCGGGTGGTTGATGAGCAGCAGCTCCATCACCCCGTGCTGGGCCTTCTCCGCGGCGGGGGACGTGAGGTGGGTCTTGACCACCATCCCGTCCGTACAGGTGATCGTGCAGGACGCCATCGGCTTGCGCTGGCCCTCGACCTCGACGATGCACTGGCGGCAGGCGCCGGCCGGGTCGAGGAGGGGGTGGTCGCAGAAGCGGGGGATCTCGATGCCGAGCTGCTCGGCGGCCCGGATGACCAGGGTGCCCTTGCGCACGCTGATCTCCGCGCCGTCGATCGTCAGCGTGACGAGGTCCTCCGGCGGGACCGCGGCCTCTCCCGAGCCGGAGGCGCGCTGGCCCGCGGCGGAGCCGCTGTCAGCTTGCTGTACGGTCATGCGTTCACCTCCGGGCGGTCCGCCCAGGCCGTCGACTTGGCCGGGTCGAAGGGGCAGCCCCGGCCCGTGATGTGCTGCTCGTACTCCTCGCGGAAGTACTTGAGCGAGGAGAAGATCGGTGAGGCCGCGCCGTCGCCGAGGGCGCAGAAGGACTTGCCGTTGATGTTGTCGGCGATGTCGTTCAGCTTGTCGAGGTCGGACATGACGCCCTTGCCGGCCTCGATGTCCCGCAGCAGCTGCACCAGCCAGTAGGTCCCTTCGCGGCAGGGCGTGCACTTGCCGCAGGACTCGTGGGCGTAGAACTCGGTCCAGCGGGTCACCGCCCGCACCACGCAGGTCGTCTCGTCGAAGCACTGCAGGGCCTTGGTGCCGAGCATGGAACCCGCGGCGCCCACTCCTTCGTAGTCGAGAGGGACGTCGAGGTGCTCGTCGGTGAACATCGGCGTCGAGGAGCCGCCCGGCGTCCAGAACTTGAGGCGGTGCCCGGGCCGCATGCCGCCGCTCATGTCGAGGAGCTGGCGCAGTGTGATGCCGAGCGGCGCCTCGTACTGGCCGGGGCTCGCGACGTGGCCGCTGAGCGAGTAGAGCGTGAAGCCGGGCGACTTCTCGCTCCCCATCGACCTGAACCATTCCTTGCCGTTTTTCAGGATGGCGGGAACCGACGCGATCGACTCGACGTTGTTCACAACAGTCGGGCAGGCATAGAGCCCTTCGACAGCAGGGAAGGGGGGACGCAGCCGCGGTTGACCACGGCGGCCTTCGAGCGAGTCGAGCAGTGCGGTCTCCTCACCGCAGATGTACGCGCCGGCGCCGGCGTGCACGGTGAGTTCGAGGTCGAGTCCGCTGCCCAGGATGTTCTCGCCGAGGTAGCCCGCCGCGTAGGCCTCGCGCACGGCCTCGTGCAGCCGCCGCAGAACGGGGACGACTTCACCCCGCAGATAGATGAAGGCATGCGACGACCTGATGGCATAGCACGCGATCACCATGCCCTCGATGAGGCTGTGCGGGTTCGCGAAGAGGAGCGGGATGTCCTTGCAGGTCCCGGGCTCCGATTCGTCGGCGTTGACAACCAGATAGTGCGGCTTTCCATCCCCCTGCGGAATGAACTGCCACTTCATCCCGGTCGGGAATCCCGCCCCTCCGCGCCCGCGCAGACCGGAGTCCTTGACGTACGCGATCAGGTCGTCCGGCGACATGGCGAGCGCCTTGCGGAGCCCCTCGTACCCCTCGTGCCTCCGGTAGACGTCCAGGGTCCAGGACCGGTCCTCGTCCCAGAAGGCCGACAGCACGGGTGCGAGCAGCTTCTCGGGGCTGGTGTCCTTGAGTTCAGGTGTCACGGTCATCACTCCCCCTCCTCTTCGGCGTGGCCCGCGGAGGGCGCGTCCTGAGGTTCCTGGGCACGCGGGTGGACCACGCGCGCGGGTGCGGCCTCTCCCCTTGCCAGGCGGAGGCCCACCAGCGAGGCGGGTCCCGCGCTGCCGCTCTCCTCGACGGCCCCTGGCCGCTCGTCGGGGAAGCCCGCCAGGATCCGCGCCGTCTCCTTGAACGTGCACAGCCGCGCACCGCGCGTCGGCTCGACGGGCCGTCCCTCGCGCAGGTCGTCGACCAGGCGTTTGGCGCTGGCGGGCGACTGGTTGTCGAAGAACTCCCAGTTGACCATCACGACCGGTGCGAAGTCGCAGGCCGCGTTGCACTCGATGTGCTCCAGGGTGACCTTGCCGTCGTCGGTGGTCTCGCCGTTGCCGACGCCCAGGTGCTCCTGGAGGGTCTCGAAGATCGCGTCGCCGCCCATCACCGCGCACAGGGTGTTGGTGCACACCCCGACCTGGTAGTCGCCGGACTGCCTGCGCCGGTACATGGTGTAGAAGGTGGCGACCGCGGTGACCTCGGCCGTGGTCAGGCCCAGCACGTCCGCGCAGAACCGCATCCCGGTGCGCGTGACATGGCCCTCCTCGGACTGCACGAGGTGGAGCAGCGGGAGCAGGGCGGACCGGGAGTCCGGGTAGCGCGCGATCACCTCGCGCGCGTCCGCCTCCAGCCGGGCCCGGACGTCGTCCGGGTATGCGGGCGCGGGCAGTTCGGGCATGCCCAGGCTGACGCCCCGCTCCGAAGAAGAGGTGGTCACCGGTCGACGCCTCCCATCACGGGATCGATGGATGCGACGGCGACGATGACGTCGGCGACCTGGCCGCCCTCGCACATCGCCGCCATGGCCTGCAGGTTGGTGAAGGACGGGTCGCGGAAGTGGACCCGGTAGGGGCGGGTGCCGCCGTCGGAGACCGCGTGCACCCCGAGTTCGCCCTTGGGTGACTCGACGGCCGCGTACGCCTGTCCCGGCGGGACGCGGAAGCCCTCGGTGACCAGCTTGAAGTGGTGGATCAGGGCTTCCATGGAGGTGCCCATGATCTTCTTGATGTGGTCGAGGGAGTTGCCGAGTCCGTCCGGGCCCAGGGCGAGCTGGGCGGGCCAGGCGATCTTCTTGTCGGCGACCATGACCGGGCCGGGCTGCAGCCGGTCCAGGCACTGCTCGACGATCCTGAGCGACTGGCGCATCTCCTCCAGGCGGACGAGGAAGCGGCCGTAGGCGTCGCAGCTGTCGGCGGTCGGGACGTCGAAGTCGTACGTCTCGTAGTCGCAGTACGGCTGTGCCTTGCGCAGGTCGTGCGGCAGGCCCGTGGAGCGCAGGATCGGGCCGGTCGCGCCGAGAGCCATGCAGCCGGCCAGGTCGAGGTGGCCGATGTCCTGCATGCGGGCCTTGAAGATGGGGTTCCCGGTGGCGAGCTTGTCGTACTCCGGGAGGTTCTTCTTCATCTTCTTCACGAACTCGCGGATCTGGTCCACCGCGCCGGGCGGCAGGTCCTGGGCGAGTCCGCCGGGCCGGATGTACGCGTGGTTCATGCGCAGGCCCGTGATGAGCTCGTAGATGTCGAGAATCATTTCACGATCACGGAATCCGTAGATCATGATCGTGGTGGCGCCCAGTTCCATGCCGCCGGTGGCGATGCACACCAGGTGGGAGGACATCCGGTTCAGCTCCATCAGGAGCACCCGGATGATCTTGGCGCGTTCGGTGATCTGGTCCTCGATGCCGAGGAGCTTCTCGACGGCGAGGCAGTAGGCGGTCTCGTTGAAGAAGGACGTCAGGTAGTCCATGCGCGTGACGAAGGTGGTGCCCTGCGTCCACGTGCGGAACTCGAGGTTCTTCTCGATGCCGGTGTGCAGATATCCGATGCCACAGCGGGCCTCGGTGACCGTCTCGCCCTCGATCTCCAGGATCAGGCGGAGCACCCCGTGGGTGGAGGGGTGCTGGGGACCCATGTTGACGACGATGCGCTCGTCGTCGGCGCGGGCCGCGGACTGGACGACCTCGTCCCAGTCGCCGCCGGTGACCGTATATACGGTGCCCTCGGTGGTCTCGCGCGCCGAAGCGGCGGAGGCCTCGGATGCTGACTGCGTGCTCACGAGTACGACCTCCGCTGGTCCGGAGCCGGGATCTGGGCGCCCTTGTACTCGACGGGGATGCCGCCGAGGGGGTAGTCCTTGCGCTGCGGATGGCCCTGCCAGTCGTCCGGCATCATGATCCGCGTCAGGGCCGGGTGACCGTCGAAGACGATCCCGAAGAAGTCGTAGGTCTCGCGCTCGTGCCAGTCGTTCGTCGGATAGACGGGGACCAGCGACGGGATGCGCGGCTCGCTGTCGGGGGCGCTCACTTCGAGGCGGATCAGCCGGTTGTGGGTGATCGAGCGCAGGTGGTAGACGGCGTGCAGCTCGCGGCCCTTGTCCTCGGGATAGTGGACGCCGCTGACACCGGTGCACAGCTCGAAGCGCAGGGCCGGGTCGTCGCGCAGCGTGCGGGCGACGCGGACCAGGTGCTCGCGTTCGATATGGAAGGTCAGCTCGCCGCGGTCGACGACCGTCTTCCCGATGGCGTTCTCGGGGAGGAGCCCCTGTTCCTCCAGGGCGCCCTCCAGCTCGTCGGCGACCTCGTCGAACCAGCCGCCGTAGGGCCGGCTCGCCGGTCCCGGGAGCCGGAGCGAGCGGACGAGACCGCCGTAGCCGGAGGTGTCGCCGCCGCCCGAGGCGCCGAACATGCCGCGCTGTACGCGGATCTCCTCGCCGCCCTGGCCGCGCTGGCCGGGGAGGTTGGAGGCGGCGAGGTCCTTTTCGGGGTTCACCCCGTTCGCGGACCCGTTCCCGCCGTTGGTGCCGTTCGCGTCGCTCACCGCAGCAGCCCCTTCATCTCGATCGTGGGCAGGGCCTTGAGCGCCGCCTCCTCCGCCTCGCGGGCCGCTTCCTGCGCGTTCACGCCGAGCTTGGAGCCCTGGATCTTCTGGTGGAGCTTGAGGATCGCGTCCATCAGCATCTCGGGGCGGGGCGGGCAGCCGGGCAGATAGATGTCGACCGGGACGATGTGGTCGACGCCCTGGACGATCGCGTAGTTGTTGAACATGCCGCCCGAGGAGGCACAGACGCCCATGGAGATCACCCACTTGGGGCTGGGCATCTGGTCGTAGACCTGCCTGAGGACCGGCGCCATCTTCTGGCTGACCCGGCCGGCGACGATCATCAGGTCCGCCTGGCGCGGCGAACCGCGGAAGACCTCCATGCCGAAGCGCGCGAGGTCGTAGCGTCCGGCGCCGGTGGTCATCATCTCGATGGCGCAGCAGGCCAGGCCGAAGGTGGCGGGGAAGACGGACGCCTTGCGCACCCAGCCCGCGGCCTGCTCGACGGTGGTCAGCAGGAAGCCGCTCGGCAGCTTTTCTTCGAGTCCCATGTCCCTAAAAGCCCCTCAGTCCCATTCCAGGCCGCCGCGCCGCCATACGTACGCGTACGCGACGAAGACGGTGAGCACGAAGAGCAGCATCTCCACGAGCCCGAAGATCCCCAGGGCGTCGAAGGTGACGGCCCAGGGGTAGAGGAAGACGATCTCGATGTCGAAGACGATGAAGAGCATCGCCGTCAGGTAGTACTTGATGGGGAAGCGCCCGCCGCCGGCCGGCGTGGGGGTCGGCTCGATACCGCACTCGTAGGCTTCGAGCTTGGCGCGGTTGTACCGCTTCGGACCGATCAGCGTGGCCATGACCACGGAGAAGATCGCAAAGCCTGCCCCGAGGGCTCCCAGTACGAGGATGGGCGCATACGCGTTCACCGCTCCTCGCTCCTCTCAGTCGGCACTGACTGGTGGCGGTTGCACTGGGCTCACATCCGCCCCACCGGTCCCACGAGCCCCGCTCGTCCCGGGCGAAGATCGAGAACATGTGAAGCAGGTCACAAGCCCAACTGCCTCGCATCTTATGCCCGCCGCTCTGTGATCTGCGACACGGGGTATTACACAAGCTTTGTGATCTCCACCACCTGACGAAGGATCATGAAGTCGGATGATGGGTGATCTTCATACGCGAAGCGTTCAGTTGATCACCAGAAGTGACAATTTCGTTCATCATCGCAGGCCGGAGGGGGCGTCTCAATATCAAGAGAGTTCGCCTGCATGCAAATTGGCACTGGGCCCGGAGTCCTGATAGAGGGGCGCGTTCACACATCAGAGGTAGCTCCGGGGCGGGATGTGGACACCCCCCGGGCGCGTGCACGCGTTCACGAACTCCTGCCCGCGCGGGACGCTGTCATTCCGGTAACCGTTCCGTGACCTCCGCCACATTCATGAGAGCGGTCTGAGAACCGGGCTTGGCCATCCACCGGAACCGGTGGTAGGTGCGGGGCAATTCGGACGTAATGATCAAAGACCGTGATCAAGGGCTTGATCACGGGCGTCCGCAATGTCCGTTACGGCGTCAATAAAGAGTGACGCGCCCGGGCTTCGAGGTCTCGATTGAACAACTGTGGCGCAGCACACGTTTCTTGAAGATATGAAGGAGCCCCTGGTACCGCTTATCCCCATGTCCCACACCGCTCACATACGCAGCCACCGGAAGCCCCGCCGCAGCGCGTCGACCATCGCCGTGCGGGCTGGAGTTGCCGGTGGCGTCCTCAGCACCCTGGCAGTCGCCGGGGCGTCCGGCTCGGCGAACGCCGCCGAGCCGGTGACGCAGACCCTCGAACTGCCCACCCTGACGGCGGACCTGGCGTCCCAGGTCGCCCAGTCCGCGGACGCCACGCAGCAGGCGGCCGCGAACTACCAGCTGCAGGCCGAGCGTGACCAGGCCGCCGCAAACGCCGCGAAGCAGGCCAAGTCGGACCTCGCGGACGCGAAGCAGAAGGCGGCGGAAGCCAAGAAGAAGGCCCAGGAGGCCGCCCGCAAGGAGGCCGCTGCGCGCGCCTCCCGGAACGCGGAGCGCACGACGCTCTCCACCAAGGCGAGCACCGGCACCTCCACCAGCACCTCGACGAGCACGTCCACCGCGACCGGTTCGGCCGCGGCCGTCATCTCGTTCGTGAAGGCGCAGATCGGCAAGGCGTACGTCTCCGGCGCCACCGGTCCCTCCGCCTACGACTGCTCGGGCCTGGTGCAGACGGCCTTCAAGCAGGTGGGCATCAGCCTGCCGCGTGTCTCCCAGGACCAGTCGACGGCCGGCACCCAGGTGTCGCTGAGCAACCTGCAGCCGGGCGACATCCTGTACTGGGGCAGCGCGGGCAGCGCGTACCACGTGGCGGTGTACGTGGGCGACGGCATGTTCGTCGGCGCGCAGAACCCGTCCAGCGGTGTCGGGGAGCACCCGCTGTCGTACGACCCGCCGACCGGCGCCGTGCGGGTGCTCTGAGCACTCGGTACGTCTGACACACGCGTAGGGCCGCAGCCGTTCGGGGGCAGCGGCCCTTGCGTCGTTGCTGACATGCTCTGTGCGGGCCGCTGGCCGGCGGTCCGTCCACGAGTGAGGGAGACAGCGCGATGCCACGCGTGTTCGTCCAGGGAAGCCCCGCCGACCACTACCCGCGTCACGCCCCCGAGGCCGGGCGCGGAGCGGTGCGCAGGATCACCGAGGTCGGCGAGGAGGTGTTGCACAAGCCGTGCCGGGACGTCACGGAGTTCGGGCCCGACCTCGCCGCGCTCATCGACGACATGTTCCTGACCATGTACGTCGCCGAGGGGGCGGGACTGGCGGCGAATCAGGTCGGTGTCGATCTGCGCCTGTTCGTGTACGACTGCCCCGATGACGACGGAATCCGGCATGTCGGACACATCATCAATCCCGTACTGGAGTCCGCTTCGGCCGGGCGCCGACTGATCGACGAGGGCGAGGGGTGCCTGTCGGTGCCGGGCGCCGTGATGGCCGTACCGAGGCCGGACAGGGCCGTGGTGCGCGGGCAGGACAAGGACGGCCGTCCGCTCGTCGTCGAGGGCACGGGGTACTTCGCCCGCTGCCTCGCGCACGAGACCGACCACACCCAGGGGTACATCTACCTGGACCGGCTCGCCAAGCGGGATAAAAAGGACGCCCTGCGGCAGATGGCGGCGCGGCGGGACGAGGTGTTCGCCCGTCGCGCCGCCAGGGCCGAGGAGCTGGGCGGCCGGGGAGCCGGCACGCTGAGGAGCCGAGGGCCGGCGCGCTGAGGAGCCGAGGGGCCGGGCGGCCGGGGAACCACACGCTGTGGAGCCCAGGAGCCGAGACGGGCCCGGCCCGTCCGGTGGATCCTGCCGGACGGGCCGCGGCCCCCGCTCACGCCTTCGGGGCCACCCGGCTCAGGCCGTTGATGATGCGGTCCATCGCGTCACCGCCCGTGGGGTCGGTGAGGTTCGCCAGCAGCTTCAGCGTGAACTTCATCAGCATCGGGTGGGTCAGACCGCGCTGGGCGGCGATCTGCATGACCTTCGGGTTGCCGATGAGCTTCACGAAGGCGCGGCCGAGCGTGTAGTAGCCGCCGTAGGTGTCCTTGAGGACGCGCGGGTAGCGCTGGAGGGCGATCTCGCGCTGGGCGGGGGTGGCCCGCGCGTGGGCCTGGACGATGACGTCGGCGGCGATCTGGCCGGACTCCATGGCGTAGGCGATGCCTTCGCCGTTGAAGGGGTTCACCAGGCCGCCGGCGTCGCCGACGAGCAGCAGCCCGCGCGTGTAGTGGGGCTGGCGGTTGAAGGCCATGGGCAGGGCGGCGCCGCGGATGGGGCCGGTCATGTTCTCGGGGGTGTAGCCCCAGTCCTCGGGCATGGACGCGCACCAGGCCTTGAGGACCTCGCGCCAGTCCAGCTCCTTGAAGGCGGCGGAGGTGTTGAGCACGCCGAGGCCCACGTTGGAGGTGCCGTCGCCCATGCCGAAGATCCAGCCGTAGCCGGGCAGCAGGCGGTCCTGGGAGCCGCGGCGGTCCCACAGCTCCAGCCAGGACTCCAGGTAGTCGTCGTCGTGGCGCGGGGAGGTGAAGTACGTGCGCACCGCGACGCCCATCGGGCGGTCCTCGCGGCGGTGCAGGCCCATCGCGAGGGACAGCCGGGTGGAGTTGCCGTCGGCGGCGACGACGAGCGGGGCACGGAAGGTGACCTCGCGCTTCTCGTCGCCGAGCTTGGCGGTGACGCCCGTGATGCGGCCGGTGCGGTCGTCGACGACCGGGCCGCCGACGTTGCAGTGCTCGTACAGCCGCGCTCCGGCCTTCTGGGCCTGGCGGGCGAGCTGCTCGTCGAAGTCGTCGCGCTTGCGGACGAGTCCGTAGTTCGGGTAGGAGGCGAGATCCGGCCAGTCCAGCTGGAGCCGGGAGCCGCCGCCGATGATGCGCAGGCCCTTGTTGCGCAGCCAGCCGGCCTCTTCGGAAATGTCGATCCCCATGGCCACGAGCTGTTTGACTGCGCGCGGGGTGAGGCCGTCGCCGCACACCTTCTCCCGCGGGAACTCGGTCTTCTCCAGCAGGAGGACGTCAAGTCCGGCCTTGGCGAGGTGGTAGGCGGTGGTGGAGCCGGCTGGCCCCGCGCCCACGACGATCACATCGGCGGTGTGGTCGGAGAGGGGCTCGGTCACGGCGGGATCTCCCCAAGGCTCGAAATCTGCGTGCCGACCGGCACTGGACATGGGCAGTCTATTCAGCAGAATTGATCACCCGGCTGAAGGGTTGCCCCGTGAACGACGCTCTTCCCGCAGTACGGCTGCGTGTGCCCACCGACGAGGACGCGTTCGCCTGGCACCGGGCCTTCTCCGACCCCGAGGTCATGGAGTTCCAGGGAGGCAGGGCCGCCGAACTCTCGGTCTACGAGGAGCTGACCGCGCGCCAGCGCCGGCACGACGCGGAGCGGGGATTCTGCCTGTGGTCGATCATGGACGACCGCGACGAGTTCGTCGGCTTCACCGGGGCCCAGCCGTGGCCGCACGCGTGGGGGCCGGCGGGCGAGATCGAGATCGGCTGGCGGCTCGGCCGGGCGCACTGGGGCCGGGGGTACGCCACGGCGGCCGCGGAGGAGACGCTCGCACGGCTGCGGGCGGCGGGGGTGCCGCAGGTGGTGGCGATGGTCGACGCGCGCAACGAACGCTCCCTCGCGGTCGTCCGGCGGCTGGGCATGCGGCACGCGGAGACGTTCGTGACGCCGTCCGCGGGGCGGGAGGGGCACTGCTACCGACTCGATCTGTGACTCACAGTAATCGACTGTCACAGAAAGCCACATGGAGCTTCCGGGTGGCTCGCGCCCGCGTTACCCTGCCAGTACCGCTGGGGGTGACATCTGTGCGCATAACACCCAAAACACCCGAAGTGTGCGTTCCTCGTCTGGTCGGCCTGATGGCCATGGACGCGCGCGAAACGGCCCGGGCGCGGGGCCTGTTCCTCCATGCCCCGGACCGCCCGGACTTCCACCGCACGGTCGTCGACTACGTCGTACGCCAGTACCCGCAGCCCGGCGCCGAGGTGCCGCCGGACTCCCTGGTGTACGTGTGGTTCGACTTCGGCGAGGGTGAGGGCGGCGGGGGTGTGCGCGAGCCGCGCATCCCACGGCCCCCCTCGGGCGGCGTGCGGCGCGAACTGGGCGAGCCCGGGGACGCGTTCGAGATGATCAACCGGTGAGACGCCGGCACCCGCCGGGCGGGCTCAGCTCTCCTTGAAGCCCCGGTGCAGCGCGACCACACCGCCGGTGAGGTTGCGCCACGCCACCTTCGACCAGCCCGCCTCGCGCAGCCGCCCGGCGAGGGCGGGCTGGTCGGGCCAGGCACGGATGGACTCGGCGAGGTAGACGTAGGCGTCCGGGTTCGAGGACACGGCGCGCGCGACCGGGGGCAGCGCCCGCATCAGGTACTCCGTGTAGACGGTCCGGAAGGGCGCCCACGTCGGGTGCGAGAACTCGCAGATCACCACCCGCCCGCCGGGCCGGGTCACCCGGTACATCTCGCGCAGGGCCGCGTCCGTGTCCTGGACGTTGCGCAGCCCGAAGGAGATCGTGACGGCGTCGAAGGTGTCGTCCTTGAACGGCAGCCGGGTCGCGTCGCCCGCGGTCAGCGGCAGCCAGGTGTGCTTTCTCTTGCCGACCCGGAGCATCCCGATCGAGAAGTCGCACGGGACCACGTACGCACCCGCCTGCGCGAAGGGCAGCGAGGAGGTCGCCGTACCGGCCGCGAGGTCGAGGACCTTCTGCGCGGGGCGCGCGTCGACCGCCTTCGCGACCTCCTTGCGCCAGAGCCGGTCCTGGCCGAGCGACAGCACGTCGTTCGTCAGGTCGTACCGTTCCGCCACGTCGTCGAACATCGAGGCGACTTCGTGCGGCTGCTTGTTCAGGGAAGCGCGGGTCACCCGCCCATTCTTGCAGCACGGCCTTCCGGGACCGGTCGCGGCTGCGTCTTCGCGACCGCGCCCTTTGCCCAGCCGCACTCCAGGACGAAGACGGCGATCAGGACCCGGCCGCGCCGGACATGAACACTGGCTGTCGAGCGGCAGGTACGTCTCGAATGCGGGCACGTCCCCGAACCGGCCGAGCAGCGGGACCGCGGGTTCGGGGACTCTCGCGGGCTGAGCCGGAATCAGCGGGCGCGGTACACCAGCCGCCCGCCGATCACGGTCGCCACGCAGGTCCCGGCGCCGCGTCGGACCAGTTCGGCGCGGTCCGCGACGTCGAACACCGCGAAACGGGCGGGACCGCCCGGCACCAGCCCCGGCAGCAGGATCAGCGGGCTCGGGGACAGCGCCACCGGGCCCGGGAGGCGGTCCGGCCGCTGACCCACCGCGAGCCCGGCCCTGCGCACCGCGTCGACCACGGCCCGCGACCGCAGCTCCCCGGCCACCGCCACGGTGCCGTGCGCCAGCATCCGCTGCACCCCGCGCCGCGCGCTCGCGCCGAGACGCGCGGGATCGGCGCGGAAGATCTCCCGCGCCCGCTCCCCGCCGATGGGCTCGGTACCGAGGGCATCGGCCTCGCGCGGGTCGGGATGGTAGGTGGCCTCCAGCAGCTCCGGACCGTACGGGTTCAGCAGTCCCGGCGTCAGGATGCCGGGCCAGCGCCGCACCCTCGCCCGCAGGTGGGCGACGGCCAGTTCCTGGTAGCGGCCGACGGCGGCGACGGACGCCCCGTCGACCAGAACTGCCGCTTCGGGCGAATGCTCGGCGACGTGAAGTGTCAGCACGGTACCCCTGGTCCGCTCTAGTTGGATGTGAGCAGCTTCAGCTCGGGATGGGCCGTGCCGCCCTCGATCGCGGTGGAGGAGATGTGGGAGACCACGCGGTCGTCGACGGGGTCGTTCGCCGGGTCGTCGTGCACGACGAGGTGCTCGTAGGTGGTGGCGCGCTGTGCCGGGACGCGGCCCGCCTTGCGGATCAGGTCGATGATCTCCAGGCGGTTGGAACGGTGCCTGGCGCCGGCCGAGGAGACGACGTTCTCCTCCAGCATGATCGAGCCGAGGTCGTCCGCGCCGTAGTGCAGGGACAGCTGGCCGACCTCCTTGCCGGTGGTCAGCCACGAGCCCTGGATGTGCTGGACGTTGTCCAGGAACAGGCGGGCGATCGCGATCATCCGCAGGTACTCGAAGAGCGTCGCCTGGGTGCGGCCCTTCAGGTGGTTGTTCTCGGGCTGGTAGGTGTACGGGATGAAGGCGCGGAAGCCGCCCGTGCGGTCCTGTACGTCCCGGATCATCCGGAGGTGCTCGATGCGCTCGGCGTTGGTCTCGCCGGTGCCCATGAGCATGGTGGACGTCGACTCCACGCCCAGCCCGTGCGCGGTCTCCATGATCTCCAGCCAGCGCTCGCCGCTCTCCTTGAGGGGCGCGATGGCCTTGCGGGGGCGGGCGGGCAGCAGTTCGGCGCCGGCACCCGCGAAGGAGTCGAGGCCCGCCGCGTGGATCCGGGCGATGGCCTCTTCGACCGACACCTTGGAGATACGCGCCATGTGCTCGACCTCGGAGGCGCCGAGCGAGTGGATCACCAGCTGCGGGAACGCGTCCTTGATCGCCTTGAAGTGCTTCTCGTAGTACTCGACGCCGTAGTCCGGGTGGTGGCCGCCCTGGAACATGATCTGGGTGCCGCCCAGTTCGACGGTCTCGGCGCAGCGGCGCAGGATGTCGTCGAGGTCGCGGGTCCAGCCCTTGGCGGTGTCCTTGGGGGCCGCGTAGAAGGCGCAGAACTTGCACGCCGTGACACACACGTTCGTGTAGTTGATGTTGCGCTCGATGATGTACGTCGCGATGTGCTCGATACCGGCGTACCTGCGGCGGCGTACGGCATCGGCGGCGGCGCCCAGCGCGTGCAGCGGGGCGTCGCGGTAGAGGACGAGTGCCTCCTGCGGGGTGATCCGCCCACCGGCGGCGGCACGGTCGAGGACAGACTGGAGGTCGGCCTTCTCGGTCACCAGGGCGTCCCTTTCGTCAAGGGTTGTGGACGGACTGATCCAGCCTACGCCAGGGGTTTCGGCCGCCTGCGCTCAGGCCGCGTACGCGCCGATCAGCAGCCCGGCGAGGGCGCCCGCGACGAGGAACGGCCCGAAGGGGATGTGTGTCCTGCGCCCCGCGCGCCGGGCGACGACGAGTGCGCCGCCGTAGAGCGCCCCGAGCAGGAACCCGGCGAAGGTGCCGAGCAGCACCGTCGGCCAGCCGTACCAGCCGAGGACGGCGCCCATGCCGAGCGCCAGTTTCACGTCGCCGAAGCCCATGCCGGACGGGTTGATGAGGAAGAGCACGAAGTAGCCGGCGCCGAGGGCGAGGGCGCCGTACAGCGCGGTGGCCCAGTGGCCGGCGTGCTCGGGCACCAGCGCGGCGACACCCAGCAGGCCGAGGGCGGCGGCCGCGAGCGGCAGGGTCAGCGGGTCGGGCAGCCGCTGCACCCGGAGGTCCACGGCGGCCAGCAGCACCCCGGCCGGCGCGAGCAGGAGCCAGACACCCAGCTCGGGCCGGGTACCGGTGGCGGTGGCGAGGGCGGCGCAGGCGAGGGCGGTGACGGTGGCGAGGAGGAGCGCGGAGGGGAGGTACGAGGTGTGCGTCTCGGCTTCCGCCGGCGCCGGTTGCTCCGCATCCGTTTCCGTCAGCGCCGGCTCCTCTGCATCCGCCCGCGTGCGCTCTTCTCCATCCGTCCGCATCGGCTGCCGTACTTCCGCGCGCGCCCGGTCCTTCGCACCCCCCGCGCACTGTCCGCACCGCGCCCCGCCGAGCCACCCGCGGATCGCGTGCCCGGCCGGGCACCACCGACGCCACGGCTCCCCTTCCGGGACGGCGAAGCGGTACGCGGCTCGGGGCAGCAGCGCCCCTGCGACCGCGCCCCACAGCGCGGCGAGGAGGACCAGCACGCCCATGCTCATGGCGGAAATCCTAGGGAGCGAGGCCGATGAGCGCGGCCGATCGCCGAAGCCGGTCGGTGCGGCCGGTCCGGGAGGCCTGTGGGTGAAGCCGGTCGGTGAAGCCGCGTCAGTGGGCGCGGTCGGTGCGGCCGGTCTCAGACGGCCGGCATCGCGTAGACCTCCTGACCGCCGGTCACCAGCAGCCGGCTGCCCGACAGCGCGATCTGCCAGTAGTCGGTGGCGTCCGTGCTGTCGACCCAGGTCCAGCGGACCTTGCCGGTCCCGGCGTCCAGGGCGATGATGCCGCCGCCCAGCGCTCCGGCGGCCGCGTACAGCGTCCTGCCGGCCTTGAGGAACGACTCCCTCGACGCCCGGTTGCCCTCCTCGCAGAGCCAGATCCGCTTGCCGTCCTTGACGTTCAGGGCCCAGATGCCGTGGTCGTAGTCGCAGACGTAGGCCACGCCGTCGATCACGGTGGGGTTCTTGAAGCCGCGGCGGCCGTTGGGCGACAGCGTCCAGCGCGTCCTGCCCGTCTCGAGCTCCACGGCCGTCAGCTTCTCGCCCGGCAGGAACACCACCCCGTCGGCGGCCGTGGGCTGCCAGCTCCAGTCGTCGCCGATCTTCTTGGTCCACAGCTGCGCGCCCGTGGCGGTGTCGCGCACGGTGAGGTTGTAGCTGGAGTCGGCGTACACGAGGTACTTGCCCCAGACCGTGCCCTCGACGTCGTAGTCCTTGGTGCCCCAGTCGCGCCGCTGCAGCCACACCGTCTTGCCGGTGGAGTGGCTGACCGCGGCGACGGCGGTGCGGTACTTGGTGGCGCTCTTGGCCTGGCCGTAGTCGGTGAGCGTGACGTAGACGTTCTTGTCGTCGATGGCGATCGTGCGCTCGATGTTCAGCTGCTTGCCGAGCCGGCTGCGCCAGGCCTCCTTGCCGGTGGTGACGTCGTAGGCGACCAGGACGCCGTCGTAGTCGCCGTCGCTCAGGAACACCTTGCCGCCGTGGAAGAGGAGCTGGGCTCCGGGGGGGCAGATCCCCTTCCTGGACCAGCGCGCCTTGCCCGTCCTCACGTCGTACGCCACCAGCGGGTCGCCGCTGACCAGCAGCAGCCCGTCGTAGGTGAGGATCGGTACGCCCGCCGCGGTGCTGTCCTCGGCGGCGCTCTGGTGCCACAGCGGCTGCGGGGCCACCCCCGCGGGCGGGGTCGTGAAGGACTCGCCGACCGGGGTGCCCGAACCGGAGCGGCCGCCCGCCCCCGTGGATGCGCCGGTGCCGCCGTCCTTGCGGCCGAACCACCAGGCGGTGCCCCCGCCGACCGCGGCGACGGCGGCGGCGCCGCCGAGGGCGTAGGTGAGGGCGCGGCGGCGGGTGGGTGCCGGCAAGGAGCCGTCCGTGGCACCCAGCTGGACGGTGCCGGGCTGGGGAGCGCCGTGGCCGGGCGTCCCGTAGGCCGGCGTGGCGGGCGTACCAGGCTGCGGATAGCCGTACCCCGCAGCAGGTGCAGGGGCCGGCGGATGCGCGCCGGGCTGCGGATAGCCGTACCCCGGCACGGGGGTGGCCGGCGGTGTCTGTGCGCCGGCCGGCATCGTGGGCGCCGGGCCGAACGAGGCGGCGGCCGGAGCCGCCGGCTCGTCGGGCGCCTCCAGGTCCAGGATTCCGGCCGCGTGGGTGGCGATGGTGGACGCCACCGCGGAGGGCAGCCAGTCGCTGAGCACACCCTCGACGCCCTGCGGGGCCAGCGCCGCCACGATCTCGGCGGGGGCGGGCCGGCCGGCCGGGTCCTTCAGCAGGCAGGCCCGCAGCAGACCGAGCAGGGACTGCGGTACGCCGGTCAGGTCCGGTTCGCCGTGCACGACCTGGTAGAGCATCGCCGCGTGGGAGGCGGCACCGTCGCCGAAGACGTTGCGGCCGGTGGCCGCGAAGGCGAGGACGACACCCAGCGAGAAGACGTCGCCCGCCGTGCCGACGTCCTTGCCCTGGGCCTGTTCCGGGGGCATGTAGCCGGGCGAGCCGACCACGACCCCCGTCTGGGTCATCCGGTTGCCGTCCACCGCCCGCGCGATGCCGAAGTCGATGACGCGGGGGCCGTCCGCGGCGAGGAGGACGTTCGACGGCTTGAGGTCACGGTGGATGAGTCCCGCCGCGTGGATCTCCTGGAGGGCGGCCGCGAGCCCGGCGCCCAGCGCGCGCACGGTGGGCTCCGGGAGCGCGCCGTGCGCGTCCACGACGTCCGTCAGGTCCGGGCCGAGCACGTACGACGTCGCCAGCCAGGGCAGCGGCGCGTCGGGGTCGGCGTCCACGACCGAGGCCGTGTACTGCCCGGAGACCGCCTGGGCGATCTCCACCTCGTGCCGGAAACGACGGCGGAAGTCGGCGTCGGCGGCGAGGTCGGGGCGTACGACCTTCACGGCGACGGTCCGGCCGCCGGGCGAACGGGCCAGGTAGACCCGGCCCATGCCGCCGGCTCCGAGCCTGCGCAGCATGCGGTAGGCACCCAACTCCCGTGGGTCGTCCGGCTGCAGTGTCTCCATGGCGGGTGTTCCCCGTCCTTCCCCGTTGCGACGCTTTGCACTGCCTTGCTCTGCGTTGTGCCGCGTCGTGCTGCCTTGTGACGCCTTGCCGGGCCGGTGACCGGGCTCGGCGGTGCGCGGTCGGCGTTCGCCGACGCAGACACAGTAATGACACCCGGGTAGGGGGAGTTGACGGGGGCGGGGGGGCTGTCGCGCCAGGGTCCTTCTTCCGGATCGGGCCGGCTTCGGGGCGGGGCGCCTCACGCCGTACCCGAGCGGGGTCCGGTGCGTACAGCCGCAAGGCGGAGGAGGGAGGGGAAGGAGAGGAGGGGAAGGGGAAGAGGGGAGGAGGGAGTCGACGCGAGGGGGGGTGCCCCCACGCGAGCGAAGCCGGGTGCGGGGGAAGTCGGGGAGTGACGACGACTTGGCTGGGGGTGCCCCCACGCCGTTGAGGCAGGGGGGGCGTGCCGGACCCCGCGACCTCGGCAGGATCCGAAAGCTCGGCAGGATCCGAAAGGCAGCCAGGCGGCCTCCAGTCGGCTTTCGACATCCCCTAATCGGCCTTCGACATCCGCGACACCGGATTGCCTTCGGCCGAACTGTCCGATGTGTACGTCAGGTCGTCGCCGGTCGGGGTCAACTGCACGGGGTGCGGGGCGGGGTCGCAGCCCGGGTGGTTGTGCTTGTCGCCCACCGACGTCGCCACGATCCGGTTTCCGGTCACCTTCTTCAGGGTGAGGATGTCGGTGCAGACGGCGCCGAGCTGATCGGTCTGGGTGAGCCGCCCCAACTCCTCGCCGACGCCCGCCTGGTGGACGGTGAGCCGGAAGGTGCCCATGGGCAGGCTGCCGCCGAGTCCGGTGGCCTGGCCCTCCCACGTGCCGAGATAGCGGGCCGGGATCGCGGCCGCCGTGCCGCTGCCCGCGCCGGGCGAACGGGACTCCGCGTCCGCAGGGTCGCTGGGCCCGGGCGAGTGGGCGCCGCCGGCCGGCGTCGACGCGGCCGGGTGGGAGGCGGCCGGGGCGCTGCCCGCCGTGTCCTGCCCCCCGCCGGCCCAGGGCTGCAGCAGGGCTCCGAGCCCCACCGCGCCGGCGGCCAGTGCCCCCGCCACGGCGAGTGCCACGGTGCAACTCAGCCGTCGCCCGCGCCCGTTCTCCCCCGGTGCGGAGACCGCGGCCACGCTGACGCTGACCTTGCCGGGAGCCGGCGTCGCGTCCCGGGGCCCGGGCACGGCAGCCGCCTCCCCGGCGGGAGACCCGGCGCTCACGGCCGAGGCACCCGACGGCACACCCGGAATGCCCGGCTGCACCCCCGCAACGCCCCGGAGCGAGCCCGGAATGCCGGGCAGTGAACCCGGGGCGGCCGGCTGCGCGCCGGGAGCGCCGGACGGCATGACCGGGCGAGCCCCCGACGGCCCGGCGGGCGCCCCCGGCGGTGTCATGAGCGGAGCCGGTCCGAACTCCCCCGCGGTCGCGCGGACCTCGCCCGAAGCAGGGGCGGACTCCCGGCTCTCCCGCCCCGCTCCCGAACCCGTCGCCGTCCCCGTCTCCGGCTCCGCCCCTGTCCCTGCCTCCGTTCCCGTCGCCGTCCCCGTCGTCCTCGTCCCCGGCCCCACGCCCACGGCCGGGCTGCTGAACGCCACCGGGCCCGACGGCGCCGCCTGGGTCGTCTCCAGGTTGAGGAGGTGTACGGCGGCACGGCTGACCTGCTCCACCAGCGCGCCCGGCAGCCAGCCGCCGGCGACCAGGCGGGCGGCACCCTCGGGAGCGAGCCGGCGGGCCAGCTCGGCGGGGGCCGGGCGGGCGGCCGGGTCCTTGGCCAGGCAGACGGCCGCGACCTCCCGCATCCCGTCGGTGAGGTGCCCGAGTTCGGGCTCCTCGTGGACGACCTTGTAGAGCAGCGCGGCCGAGGAGTCGCCGGGGAAGGGGGGCTCGCCGGTCGCCGCGTAGGCGAGCACCGCGCCGAGCGAGAAGATGTCGGCCGCCCCGGTGACGCCCTTGCCGAGGATCTGCTCGGGAGACATGTAGCCGGGCGAGCCGACGGAGACGCCGGTCGAGGTCAGGGACGCCGTGCCGTCCGTGGCGCGGGCGATGCCGAAGTCGATGAGGAGCGGACCGTCCAGGGTCAGCAGGATGTTGGAGGGCTTCACGTCCCGGTGGACGAGGCCCAACTCGTGCACGGCCGCCAGCGCCTCGGCGAGGCCCGCGCCCAGGGCTCGTACCGTGTGCGGGGGCAGCGGGCCGTGGTCCGCGACGGCCGCGGCGAGGGAGGGGCCGGCCACGTAGGCGGTGGCGACCCAGGGCACGGCGGCCTGAGGGTCCGCGTCGAGGACGGGCGCGGTCCAGGCGCCGCCGACCCGGCGGGCGGCCTCGACCTCGCGCCGGAAGCGGGCCCGGAACTCCTCGTCCAGCGCGAAGTGCGGGTGCACGATCTTCACCGCGACCGTACGGCCGCCGGTGCTGCGGCCCAGGTAGACCCGGCCCATGCCGCCGGAGCCGAGCCGGCCGAGCAGCCGGTAGGGCCCGACGGCGGCCGGTTCGTCGGCTCCGAGCGGCTGCATGGCGTCCACCTTCCCCCGGTCCCCCCGATACGCCTCACTTGCCCGAAGCGTAGTGACTACGGCTGGAGCAGTTCCACCTTCACATCCGCCGGGAATCCGGTCGTCGGGCCGACCCGGCGCGCGAACTCGGCCACCGCGTTCAGCTGCGGGCCGCCGAAGCTGAAGTCGAGGGTGGTGAAGTACTGCTCCAGGGTCGCCTCGTCGAAGGTCTCCCAGCGGGCGGCTTGCTCGGCGACCTTGGTGACCTCCTCCAGGGAGAGGTTGCGGGAGGCGAGGAAGGCCTCGTGGACCTGGCGGGTGATGGACGGTTCGCGCTCCAGGTAGTCGCGCCGGGCCGCCCACACCGCGAAGACGAACGGCAGGCCCGTCCACTCCTTCCACAGCGCGCCCAGGTCGTGTACCCGAAGGCCGTAGCGGGGGCCGTCGACGAGGTTGGCGCGCAGGGCGGCGTCGCCGATGAGGACGGCGGCGTCCGCCTCCTGCATCATCAGGCTCAGGTCCGGCGGACAGGTGTAGTAGTCGGGACGCACGCCGTACCGCTCGGCCAGCAGCAGCTGGGCGAGGCGGACCGAGGTGCGCGAGGTCGAGCCGAGGGCCACCGTCGCGCCGTCCAGCCGGTCCAGGGGGACCTTCGAGACGATCACGCAGGACATCACCGGGCCGTCGCAGCCGACGGCGATGTCCGGGAAGGCGACCAGGTCGTCGGCGTGCTTCAGGAACTCGACGAGGGTGATGGGCGCGATGTCGAGTTCACCCCGTACCAGCATCTCGTTGAGCTTGTCCGGAGTGTCCTTGGTCAGCTCGAAGTCCAGGAGCGTGCCGGTTCTCGCGAGCCCCCAGTAGAGGGGCAGGCAGTTCAGGAACTGGATGTGGCCGACGCGCGGCCGGGTGCGGGAATTGTCCACATCGCGAGACTAGACCCCGTGCTGTACCGTGCCGGGACCGACCCCACCGTCAAGCCGCCCCTCCGATGATTCAAACATTCGGGTGACGTGATCTTGGCCTCTATTGCTTTCGGCTGCCCTCGTGCTAGGCTCGCCGCAAGTTGCAGTTTGGTTTCCCTTGCAGTACAGAGCCTGCGGAGCATGTAACCGCGGGCTCTCGTCGTTTTCAGACGAATGCAGTTGTGCAGCACCGTTTCGCACGTGCAGGTTCTGGAGCAGGGCAACCCTTTTGAGCCCAAGGAGGGCTTATGGCTACCGGAACCGTGAAGTGGTTCAACGCCGAAAAGGGCTTTGGCTTCATCGCCCAGGAGGGCGGCGGCCCCGACGTCTTCGTTCACTACTCCGCGATCAACGCGAACGGCTTCCGTTCTCTTGAGGAGAACCAGCAGGTGAGCTTCGACGTGACGCAGGGCCCGAAGGGTCCGCAGGCGGAGAACGTCACCCCCGTCTGATCACTGCCTGATCGCAGAACCTGAGTGCAGTACCCAAGGAGCCCCGCGCCGCAAGGCGATGGGGCTCCTGCCTTTTTGCGTTCATTTCCGGTTCACATGTGCTGCATGATCAGTACGAACTTCGTCCCGGCGGCGAGCGCCTCGTATGCGTGCGGAACGTCCCCGCGGTACGAGAGGTAATCACCGGGACCCAGCTCGACCGCTTCCCCGCGCGGCCCCGCCTTGACTCTCCCCTCGGCGACCACGATGTGCTCCGTGGTCCCGGGAATGTGCGGCGCGGAATCCCGTACGGACCCCGGCTCCAGCCAGACGTAATAGATATCCCTGCGGGCGCCCGGCGGGCTCACGGACAGCAGCGTCGCCAGATAACTGGACTGCTCGGAGTGCACCTTGGGTCCCTCGCCGGCCCGGATCACCTGGACGGCGGACGCGGGTGGCTCCACGAGCGCGCTGAAGGGCACCTCCAGGGCCACCGCCAGCGCCCAGATCGTCTCCATGCTCGGATTCCCGCTCGCCGCCTCCAGCTGGGACAGCGTGGACTTCGCGATCCCGGCGCGCTTGGCCAGCTCGGACAGGGACAGCCCGGTGCGGGTGCGCTCGCGCTTCAGGGATGCGGCGATCCACTCCAGCGGGAGCCGGGCGGGGGTCTCGGTCATGCCGTTCGCTCCATCGGTACGATCGTTCGCCTTGACGGACGGATTGCTTGCTGTCCACTATAGAGAACATGCGTTCGCCACTCCGAACACTGCCTTTCCGGAAACTGTCGCACCGGACACCGCCGCCGCGAACACCCGGAGCCGGCCCGCCGGACCGTGACAGCTCCCCGGTCCCTGACAACTCGCCGGTCCACGACAGCTCCCTGGTCCGCGACAGCTCCCTGGTCTGGCTGGCCAGCGGGATCGTCGGGGTCTCCTTCGGCGCGGTCTCCGTCGCCGGCGGGCTGCCGGTGTGGGTACCGGTGGTGATGTCGCTGGTGGTGTACGCCGGATCGGCCCAGTTCAGCGCGGTCGGCGTCCTGCTCGCCGGCGGCGACCCGGTCGCCGCCGCGGCCACCGGGCTGCTCCTCAACACCCGCACGGCGGCCTTCGGCCTGGCGGTGGCGGACCTCCTCGATACCGGTCGCACGACCCGGTTCCTGGGCGCGCATCTGGTCACCGACGAAACGGTGGCCTTCGCCCTCGCCCAGAGCGACCCGGTACGGCGGCGCAGGGCGTTCTGGATCTCCGGTCTCGGCCTGTTCGCCGTGTGGAACACGGGCGTGCTGGCCGGAGCGCTCGCCGGGAGCGCCCTGGGCGACACCGCCCGCTTCGGCCTCGACGCGGCCTTCCCCGCCGTCCTCGTGGCCCTGGTGCTCCCGGCCGTCCGTGCGGACGCGACGGTACGCCGGTGCGCGCTGCTCGGTGCCGCCCTGGCCCTGGCGGTGACGCCCGCGGTACCGGCCGGGGTGCCGGTGCTGCTCGCCCTGGCGGGGCTGGTCCTGCACCGCCGGCCGCAGGAGGCCGCCGGATGAACTCCACGGTCGCGGTGATCCTGGCCCTGGCGGTCGGGACGTACGCCTTCCGGCTGGTGGGCCCGCTGCTGCACGGGCGGGTGACGATCCCGGCCCGGGTGCAGGAACTGGCGTCGGCCGGGGCGGTCGTCCTGCTCGTGGCCCTGCTCGCGACCGGCGCGCTGACCGAGGGCGGGGGCTTCGCGGGCTGGGCCCGCCCGGCCGGGGTGCTGACGGCCGGCGTACTGGCGTGGCGGCGGGCGCCGTTCCCGGTGGTGGTGCTGGGCGCTGCCGCGACCACGGCACTGCTGCGGCTGGCCGGGGTGGCATAGCCCGCGGGGGCCGGGCACCCGGCAGGGGGCCGGCCGAGTTCCCGGCCGTCCCCGGCCCCGGATCCCTGCCGGCCCCCCGGCCCGGTCGGCCGGCAAGCGGCCGCAGCGCCTGTCAGTGCCCCCGGCTACGGTCGCTCCCCATGACCGACACCCACGACTTCCTCGCCGCCACCCGCGGTTTCTACGACGCCGTCGCCGAGGACTACGCCGAGCGCTTCCGGGGCGAGACCGCCACCCGCACGCCGCTGGAGCGTGCCCTGCTCGGCGCTTTCGCCGAACTCGTCGGACCGGGCGGGACGGTGGCCGACCTCGGCTGCGGACCGGGCTGGGTCACCGCACACCTCGCCTCCCTCGGCCTGGACGTCTTCGGGCTCGACCTCTCGGAGTCCATGCTGGCCATCGCCCGCCGCGAGCATCCCGAGTTGCGTTTCGAGCAGGGCTCCATGCTCGGCCTCGACCTCGCCGACGGCGAGCTGGCCGGTGTCGTCTCCTGGTACTCCTCCATCCACACCCCGGTGGACCGGCTGCCCGCGCTCCTCGCCGAGTTCCGCCGGGTCCTGGCCCCCGGCGGCCATCTCCTGCTCGCCTTCCAGGCGGGCGAGGAGCCCCTCCGCCTGGAGCGTCCCTGGGGCCACCCGGTGACCCTGGACTTCCAGCGCCGCCGCCCGGAACAGCTGGCCCGGCTGCTCACGGACGCCGGCTTCACCCTCGGCTCCCGCACGGTCCGCGAGCCCGACGAACGGTTCGGCGAATCCGTCCCGCAGGCCTTCCTGTTCGCCCGCAGGCCCGCCTGACCCGGGACGCCCGGCCGGCCCGCGCGAGGCGGTTGAAACCAGGAGTACCGGGGGACCGCCCCGGGACGGGAACCGGCGGGGACGGCATCAGGATCGCTCGCCCCGAGCATCGGTTGCGGCGTCGGGGAGAGGCCCGGCGACCGGATCACGATCCGTCTCTTCTGGGGGGCTTACCTATGCGCACCACCACACTGCGTACGAAGACGGTTCTGGCCGCGCTCACCGGCGCGGGTGTTCTGGCGCTCGGCACCGCGGCGGCGCTTCCGGCGACCGGCATGCAGGACGCCCTGGTGCGCGTCACCTCCGACTTCTCGGGGCACCAGGCGCAGTCCGGGTCGGATCTGGCGAACGGCCACGGCCCCGGCCGTGTCCGGGCCTGACCCGGACGGCTCCCGGATCGTGCACGGCGACAGATGAACGGCACCGGCCGGGCTCGCGCCCCGTCGGTGCCGTCTGTCGTGCGCGACGGCCTCCGCACGAGGTCCCGCCGGCAGGGCCGGCACCTACAGGCGACGCCCCGCCGCCGCCACCCCCATCGCGTCGTACAGCGCCTCCGCCTCCTGCTGGTGCCGGATTGCCGCCGGTTCGTCGCCCAGTGCCCGCGCCGCCTCCGCCATGCCCAGCAGGGCACGGGCCATCTCGATGCGGTAGCCGAGGCGGGAAGCCAACTCGTGGGCATGGCGGTGCAGTTCCATCGCCCGGTCGGGCGCGCCCCGGCGCAGGTGTACCAGGGCCACGACGTTCACCACGCCGGCCTGGCGCAGGGCCGTGCCCTCGGCGGACACCAGGTCCAGGGCGTGTTCGGCGTGTTCGACGGCCGAGTGCACTTCGCCCAGGCGCTGGCAGACCTGCGCCCAGTGTGCGAGCGCCACGGCCACGTTCGCGGGTTTCCGGGACTCGTCGCACAGCTCCAGGGCCTGGGCCAGACAGGCCCGCGCCCGCTCGTCCTCATCGGTGGCGAGATGGGCCAGGGCCAGCCAGGTCAGCGAGGAGATCTCGTTGTTGCGATCGCCGAGGCGCCGGTTGATCTCGGTGGCCCGGGCCGCGTACCGGGCTCCCTCGGTGAAGTGGCCCGACCAGGTCTCCACAGTGCTGAGATTGTCCAGCGCCTGCGCCTCCATCCGGGCCGAACCCAGCTCCCGGTGCAGGGCGATGCCCTTGCCGAGATAGTTGCGGGCCTCGTCGAAGTTGCCGAGCGCCCCGTGCAGCAGACCGAGCACGCCGGTGCACAGCGCCTCGCCCCGACGATCCTCGGCGGGGGCGAACTCCAGGGCCTCCTGGGCGGTGGTGATCCCGTCCTGGAAGTCGCCGAGCCACCAGTGGGCCACGGCCAGATTGCCCAGGCTGAGGCTGAGCAGGGCCTGGTCGCCGAGCTGTCGGCAGGCGTCGACGCCGATGCGGCCGACCACCCGGAACTCCTCGTAGTTGCCCCGCAGGTCCAGGTAGAAGAGCAGGTTCCGGGCGAGAAGCGCGGCAGAGCGGTGCAGGCCCTGCGTTGCCGCCTGGGCGACGACCGCGAGAAGTGCGTCGTACTCGCGGTCGAACCAGCGCAGCGCCCCGTCACCGCCGCCCAGCACGGGCAACTCGGGTGATCCGCGGCCGGGCGCGTCACCGTAGGCGTTGCGGCCGGGGAAGAGGACGTCGCAGGCCACGTTGGTGGCCAGGGTGTAGTACGAGACCAGTCGCTCGATGGCGGACTCCTCGTCGTCCTCGGCCTCCCGGACGGTCATCGCGTAAGTGCGCACGAGGTCGTGGAAGCCGTACAGCCCCGCCTCGTGCTGTTCCAGCAGATGGGCGTCGAGGAGGCGTTCGAGGAAGTCCTCGGCCTCGTGGACGTCGGTGTCGAGCAGCGCGGCCGCCGAGTAGACGTCGATGGCGCTGCCCGGGTGCAGCCCCAGCAGCCGGAACGCGGCGCGCTGGCCCTCCTCCATCCCCTGGTACGACAGCCGGAGCGTGGCCTCGACGCTGCGTTCCCCCGCGCTCAGCTCGCGCAGCCGCCGGGTCTCGTCGGCCAGCCGGTCGACCAGGTACTGCACGGTCCAGCGGGGCCGGTTGCGCAGCCGGGCGGTGGTGATGCGCAGGGCGAGCGGCAGGCCGCAGCACAGCCGGGCGAGGTGGTCGACGGCCTCGGGTTCGGCGGCGGTGCGGTCGGCGCCGAGCGTCCGCGTGAGCAGCGTGGTGCTGTCCTCGGCGGAGAGCAGGCCGAGGGAGAGCCACTCGGCGCCGTCGAGTTCGAGCATGCGGACCCGGCCGGTGAGGATGGCCAGGCAGTCCTCGGAGGCGGGCAGCAGGGGCCGTACCTGGGCGACGTCGGCGGCATTGTCGAGCAGGAGGAGGAGCTTGCGCTGGGCGGAAACGGTTCGCCAGAGGGTCGTACGTCTCTCCAGGTCGTCCGGTATCCGGTCGTCCGGGACGCCGAGGGTGCGCAGGAGGGAGTGCAGCACGGCACTCGGGTCCTGCGCCTTCTCGCCGGGGCTGAAGCCGCGCAGGTCGACGAAGAGCTGGCCGTCGGGGTAGGCGTCGGTGAGCAGATGGGCGGCGTGCACGGCGAGGGCGGTCTTTCCGCTGCCGCCCATGCCGTCCACGCCCACGATCCGGGTGCTGCCGGCGGCCGGGTCCCGGCCCACCTCCATGAGGCGGGCCAGCTCCGCGTCCCGGCCGGTGAAGTCCGGCAGGTCGTAGGGCAGGGTGCAGGGCGCCGGCTCGGACTCGTCCGGCTGTGCGAGCGGGGCCGGTACGAGCAGGGCGGCACGGTCGGCCACGGACTGCGGCACCCGGGGGGCCACCTCGGGGCTGTCGCGCAGAATGGCCTCGTACAGCCGGGTCAGCTCGGCGCCCGGGTCGATGCCCAGCTCCTCCACGAGCAGCTCGCGCACCCGGCCGAACTCCTCCAGCGCCTCCGCCTGCCGGCCCGCCCGGTACAGGGCGAGCATCAGCCGCCCGCGCAGGGTTTCCCGCAGCGGGTGGGCGGTAATCAACTCGCGTAGCGGACCGACGAGTTCGCCGGACTGCCCGAGTTCGAGCTGCAGCTCGAAGTACTGCTCGGCGACCGCCATGTGCCGCTCTTCGAGGGCGGCGGAGGCCGCGGAGATCACGGCGCCGCCGGTGCCGGCCAGGACCGGGCCCCGCCACAGGTCCAGACAGGCCCGCAGGTGCCCGACCGCCTCCGCGGACTGCCCGGCGGCCACCGCCCGGCGGGCCTCCTGCGCGCGCCGGGTGAACTCGTGGAGGTCCAGCTGGTGGTCCTCCAGGACCGCCCGGTAGCCGGCGCCGTCGGTGACGATCAGCGAGGCGCCGCCCGGGATGCGTGTGCGCAGCGCGGCGACGGCCTTGCGGATCTGGTGGCCGGCGGTCTGCGGAGGTTCCTCGTCCCAGGCGGCGGCCACCAGCCGGGCCATCGGGACCATGCGTCCCGGCTCCAGCAGCAGGGTGACCAGCACGCGTTCCTGGGTCGGACTGCCGAGCCTCAGCCGCCGCTCGCCGTGCCAGCCTTCCAATGCGCCGAGGATGTCGAACCGTACGACAGGCAGACCGGATGCCGCCGACACCACAAACCCGTCCCCCCGCCCCGTTGCCCAGGCCAGCCCCGAGTCATTCGGGCCAATCCTAGGTTGTACCCGAACGAGCCACACGGGAAGGCGACTTCACGTTACCCGCGAGGCAAGTCCTCCACGGACACAGCTAACCACGTTCACGCCAGCTGTAGCAGCGTAGATCGTGCATCACCCGCCAGGGCCGGATCATGGCAGAGGATGGCGCTTTCCACTTGGCGCAGTGCCGGAGATGGCTGGATACCGAGCTCGTCGTCGAGATGGCGGCGCATCCGGCGGAAGACGTCGAGGGCGTCGGCCTGCCGTCCGGAGCAGTACAGGGCGATCATCAGCTGCTCGCAGAAGTGCTCCCGCAGGGGGTGGTTGGTGTGGGCCTCGGCCAGCTCGGCGAGGACGGCGGCGTGCCGGCCGAGCCGCAGTTCGGCGTCGAAGCGCAGTTCCATGGCGCGCATCCGGTACTCCTCGTAGCGGGCGCCCGCCAGCTGGCACAGGGTCCCGGCCGCGAACCCGCCGAAGACCGGACCGCGCCACATCGCCAGCGCCGCGCCGAGCAGCCGGGCGGTGCGGGCCGCGTCGACGGGGGAGGCGGCCTCGGCCTGCCGTACGGTCCGGACGAACTCGCCGGCGTCCAGTTCGCCCTCCGCCACCGTGAGCCGGTAGCCGGAGGGGTGGATGGTCACCCTGGAGTCCGGCCGGCCCGGCTCCAGGCCGCGCAGTTTGCGGCGCAGCCTGCTGACGTGTGCCT
Source organism: Streptomyces sp. NPDC007971 (assembly GCF_042958635.1). Lineage (NCBI taxonomy): Bacteria > Bacillati > Actinomycetota > Actinomycetes > Kitasatosporales > Streptomycetaceae > Streptomyces > Streptomyces sp. NPDC007971. The sequence goes on along the minus strand of NZ_JBIBJK010000013.1, from coordinate 136,511 downwards.
GCAGGGCGTTGGCCTGGTTGTCGGGGACGGCGTCGCCCCACATCTCCTCGACCAGGCTCTCCCCGGAGACCGGCTGGCCCTCGCTGACCAGCAGGGTCTGCACCAGGGTGCGCTGCAGATCGCCGGAGATCTCCGCGGGGCCGGACACGGTACGGATCTGCAGTGCCCCGAGGATCGAGAACTTCAGCATCCTGACTCCGCCTCCTGTTGATGTCGCTGGCGTCGTCGTCCTTCTCCCGGCGACGTATCAACAGTGCGGTCGTCCCGTACCGAATCGTTCCCGATCCGTTCCCGGTGGCCGGTCAGCGGTTGTCGCCGACGACCAGGGCCCTGAGGGAGGCGACGCGCCGGGCCGCCACCTCGGGCGAGTCGGCGTGCACGACGAGGTGCCCGGGGCGCAGTGTCCCGGGCGGCGCGACGAAGCCGACGTGCGGCATGACGCCCACCTCGGTGCTCTCCAGGAGCCAGGGCGGGGCCAGCACGGCAGCGGCGGCGAACCGATTCGGCCGGGCCGCGTGGACCAGCCGGCCGGACAGCACCTCGATGGCTCCGGCCGCCAGGTCGAACCCGCCGGCCACCTTGACCAGTTCCGGCACCGGGTCGTCGCCGAGCCCCGCCTGGCAGCCGGTGATCACCGGCCCGCTGGGGGTGAGCGTGACCTCCGCGTGGGCCGGCCCGTACTGGTAGCCCGCCAGGTCCAGCAGGGCGGTCACCACCGCGCGCACCTCGGCGGCGGTGTCGTCCGTGAGCGGGGCGGGATGCAGCAGCCCGTAGGGCATCCGGGCGGTGATGCCGACGGCCTGGTGCATGCCGTGCACGCTCAGCGTCTCCACGGTCAGCCGCAGATCACCGGGGGCCGCCGCGATGCCGTCGGGGGACAGGCGGTTGTCACGGACCAGACGCTGTACGGCCTCCGGATCGGACAGCACCTTCAGGGCGCGGGCCGGGTTGACGCACAGCCCGGCCTCGGCGGCCTGGGCGAGCGGTTCGCGCAGCGCCGACTCGTCCGTCACGTCGGCCCGGACGGAACGCACTTGGGCACCCGCGAGCGCGGCCTCGCGGAGCAGGCGCGGGTCCGGGTTCAGCAGGAAGATCCGGCGGACGTCGTTGTCTTCTTTCATGCCTCTGCTCGGGGGACGGAGTCGGCGAGGGTGGAAAGGCAGGCTACGAGTGGGCGTTACCGATCCGATCCCGGCCGGTTCCCGAGGGCGTTGACCCAAGACGTTCACTTCTTCCGCGTGCGTGACAAACCATGGACTCGGTTGGATCGCCATCTAGAACGCTACCCGCTCTCCGTCACTTGCCGCGGGCGGATTCACGGCAAAAACAGAACAGCCGGTTTATGCCGCTGTCCGGCGGTTTCGCCGGGACGGGGGTGGTTCGCCGCCCGGCCGGCCGCAGCGTTCGACCACGGTGTCCGCGAAGGCACGGGCCGGCGGGCTGAGCGCGTCCCAGCGGCGCACCGCCCAGCCGACGGGCAGCGGCCGCAGCCCGGGCAGCGGTACCAGCCTGAGCGCCCCCTCGCCGGGCACGGGCAGCCCCGGCACGGCGGGGACGACGGCCCGCCCCGCCCCCAGTTCGGCCAGCAGCAGGGCGGTGTCCCAGTCGGCGACGCTGGTGTCGTAGGCGAACCGGACGCCCGCCTCGGCGCAGGCGGCGTCCAGATGGGCCGCGGAGGCGGAGTTCGGCGGCAGCCGGATGAGCCGTACGTCGGCCAGGTCGGCCGCGTCGAGCCGGGGGTGCGCCGCCAGCGGGTCGTCGGCGGGGACGGCGAGCACCCAGGGCAGCTCGACCACGGCCCGCTGCTCGATGCCGCGCACCGCGGGGCCGAGGGTGATCCACGCGAGGTCCAGGGTTCCGTCGGTGAGCGCGTCGAAGCTGCCCCGGCCCGAACTGACGGTCCGGAATTCGAGGTTGACCTGCGGGTGGCGGCGCCGGAAGGTGACGACGGCGTCGGACATGAAGTGCCGGACAGTGGTGGCGCCGGTGGCCACCCGGACGTACCCGCTGTGCCCGTCGACGAGATCGCGCAGCTGCCGCACCGCGAGATCCAGGCCCGTTATCCCCTCGGCCGCCGCGGCTTCGAGGACCCGGCCCGCCTGGGTGGGCACGACCCCGCGGGGCTGCCGCTCCAGCAGTGCCACGCCGGTCTCCCGCTCCAGCCGTCTGACGTGCTGGCTGACGGCGGACTGGGTGCAGCCCAGCTCCCGGGCGACGGAACTGAGGCTGCCCGCCCGGCACACGGCCACGAACACACGAAGGTCGTCGAGGGTCACAACACCCAAGCTAACACTGGGGTTTACGGAGAAAACCTTAGGATTGACTGGGCTCGGTGCCCGTACGAGGATCGGTGGCGGGCCGCAACCGACCCAGGCGGCAACCCGCTCCGCGCCCCCGCCGAGTCCGGACCGAGGCGGGACCGGCAGGAGCGGGTGCCGACCGTCCCCCAGCAGCCGTCAGCGCTCGTCCCGGCGTTCGTAGAGTCCCTCCACGTCCGCCGCGAAGTCCCGCATGATCTGCTCGCGCCGCAGCTTCATCGAGGGAGTGAGGTGCCCCGCCTCCTCGGTGAAGTCCACGGGCAGCACCGCGAAGCGGCGGATGGATTCGGGCCGGGAGACCAGTTTGTTGGCCTCGTCCAGCGCCCGCTGCAGGATCATGTTCAGCTCCGGGTCGCCGACCATGAGTTCCGGCGGCACCGGGTGCCTGCCGTTCATCTGGCGCCAGTGGGTGATGCCGTCGGGGTCGAGGGTGATGAGGGCGGCGACGTAGGGCCGCGCGTCACCGACGAGCATGCACTGGGAGATCAGCGGATGCTGGCGCAGCCAGTTCTCCAGCGGCGCCGGGGCCACCGACTTGCCGCCCGCGGTGATCAGCAGCTCCTTCTTGCGGCCGGTGATGGTCAGATAGCCCTCGTCGTCCAGCTCGCCGAGGTCGCCGGTGGGCAGCCAGCCGTCCCGGGTCGCGGGGACGACTCCGCCCGCCTGCGGGTCCCAGTAGCCGCGCAGCACATGGTCGCCCGAGAGCAGGATCTCGCCGTCCGCGGCGATCCGCACCCGGGTGCCGGGCAGCGGCCAGCCGACGGTGCCGAGGCGGGGCTTGAGCGGCGGGGTCACCGTCGAGGCGGCGGTGGTCTCGGTCAGGCCGTACCCCTCGAAGATCTCGATGCCGGCGCCGGCGTAGAAGGCGGCCATGCGCCGGCCGAGCGGTGAGCCGCCGCAGATGGCGTACTTGACCCTGCCGCCCATGGCGGTGCGGATGCGCCGGTAGACGAGGGGGTCGTAGAAGGAACGGGCCGTCTTCAGGGCGCGGCCGGGGCCGCCGCCGGTGCCGGTCTGCCGGGCCTCCAGCGCCTCCCCGTACCGTACGGCCACCGTGGCCGCCCGGTCGAAGACGGCCACCCGGCCGCCCGACTCCGCCTTGGCACGGGCGGAGTTGAAGATCTTCTCCAGCATGTACGGGATGGTCAGCAGGCAGGTCGGCCTGAAGGCGGCCAGGTCCGGCAGCAGGTCCTCGGCCTTCAGGCTGGGCGCGTGCCCGAGCCGCACCCGGGCCCGCACGCACGCGATCGCCACCATCCGCCCGAAGACGTGGGACATCGGCAGGAAGAGCAGCACCGAGACGTCCTCGCCGGACTTCGCCTTGAAGATCGGGTGGAGCAGTTCGATGGCGTTGTCCACCTCGGCGAAGAAGTTGCCGTGCGAGAGGGCGCAGCCCTTGGGGCGGCCGGTGGTGCCCGAGGTGTAGATCAGGGTCGCGAGGGTGTCGGGGCCGAGCATGCCGCGGCGTACGCCCACTTCGCCGTCCGGCACCGGGGCGCCCAGCTCCGCCAGCCGCTCCACATGCCCCTTCTCCATCACCCACAGATGCCGCAGGTCGGGTATGCGCTCCAGTTCGGGGCCGACGGCGGCGGCCTGCCCGGCGGTCTCCGTGACCAGGGCCACCGCACCGGAGTCGTGCAGGATCCAGCGGGTCTGGAAGACCGAGGAGGTGGGATAGACGGGGACCGTGACCAGGCCGGCCGCCCAGGCGGCGAAGTCGAGGAGCGTCCACTCGTACGTCGTGCGCGCCATCACCGCGATCCGGTCGCCCGGCACCAGTCCCTCGGCGATCAGCCCCTTCGCGACCGCGAGCACCTGCCCGGCGAAGTCCGCCGCCGTCACGTCCGTCCAGCGCCCGTCGGCGAGCCTGCGGCTGAGCACGACGGCCCCGGGGGCCGCCTCGGCGTTGTCGAACGGCAGGTCCGCGAGCGAGCCGTGACGCACGGTCGGCGCGAACGGCGGGACGTACGCCTCCCGTACGGCGCCGTCCAGCCGCCGGACCTCGGGTTCCACGAGGACCGGGACGCCGTCGTAGTCGGTGGGGTGGACTACCTGAGCAGAGGACACGGGCGGCTCCTGGGGCGTGCAGCGGTGACTGCTTGCTGCATGACGTACGTGCCTCGTGCGGCGAGGCGTTCACCGGCGTGGACCGCGAAAGGGGGTTACCGCCAGTTAGGGAGGCGATCGTACGGGGCGGCTGTGGGGGGCTTGTGCGGGTTCGGGGGTGGTCCGGGGCCAGGGGTGTGCAGCCCGGGAAATTCCGTGACATCCCTTCAGCTTCCCGAGGCCACCCGGCCACCCGCCCGGGCTGGAGTCCCGGCCGTGCCCGGGTACGGCGCCGGCACCGAACTCGAAGACGGCGCCCGACCCCTGGAGCGCGAACCGCCCGGCGAGGGCGCCGAGGGTCCGGCGTGAGCATCTTCCGGCCGTCCTCGGTGATGCAGGGGGCACCGGAGCGGGCCAAGGGGATGCGCGCGCCGCCGATCACCGCGACCCGCCGGGCCCGGGGTGGCTCAAGAGGGCTCATCTCGACCTGTTCCTCACCCGCGACGCCTTACCTCCGGTAACCTTACTCCAGAGTAAGCAACTGGGACCGTGGGAGTGGGACATGGCCGACCGCTATCCGAGCTTCTCCGGCACGGCCGGCGGCCAGGCCGTCCGCGTCTGCGGCCAGAGCCTGCGGGGGGTGCGATGACCGCCGTCACGCTGGCCGCCGCCCCCGCGCTGGGCCCGCTGCTGGCCCGTGGCGCCCTGCGCTCCCTCTTCAAGCGGCCTTACCCGCAGGCGGACTTCCCGCGCACCCGGCTGGTACTGCCGGGCCTGCGCGTCGACGTCGCGGGACTGGCCGCCTACGAGCGGGTGTGCGGGTTCGCCGCCGGCACGGCCGACGCCGAGGACGCGCTGCCCGTCACCTACCCGCACGTCCTCGGCTTCCCGCTGGCCATGCGGCTGATGAGCGGCCGGGACTTCCCGCTGCCGCTGCTGGGACTCGTCCACACGTCCATCGAGATCGTCCGCCACACCGACCTGCCCGCCTCCGGCACGTACGAACTCACCGTCCATGTCGACGGCCTCGCCCCGCACCGGCGCGGGACCGAGGCCACCGTGGTGACCGGGCTGCGCTCCGGCGGCGACCTCGTCTGGCAGTCCAGCAGCACCTATCTGGCACGGCATCGCACCGAGGGCGCCACGACACCCGGGGCGCCCTCGGACGACACGGTTCTGCCCACCGTCGCCGAGTGGCGGCCGGCCGGGGACGTGGGACGCCGGTACGGGGCGGCTTCCGGCGACCGCAACCCCATCCATCTGCACCCGTTCACCGCGCGCCTCTTCGGCTTCCCGCGGGCCGTCGCACACGGCATGTGGACCGTGGCCCGCTGCCTGGCCGCCCACGGCACGCCCGGCGCGGCGGTGGTCCGGGCCCGGTTCCGCGCGCCGGTGCTGCTGCCGGGGACGGTGGCGTACGGGGCGGACGGCACCGGCCGATTCTCCCTGCGGGGCCCGGGCGGGAGGCTGCACCTGTCCGGGGAGGTGCTTCCGCTGTCCGGCACGGTTCGGGGCTAGGAGCCGTTGGGGGAGCCGCGCCGCTGCCAAGGGCTTCGCCGTTCGGGGGCCTCGCCGTTGCCGGGTGCGGGTAGTTCGGGGCTGATCGCGCAGTTCCCCGCGCCCCTGGAGCATGCTGCAGCCCGCCCACTCAAAGGGCGCGGGGAACTACGCGGCACACCCTCACCCAGCCGCACCCGGCAACGGCGGAGCACACTGCAGCCCGCCTGCCCAAGGGGCGCGGGGAACTGCGCGGCGCACCCCCACCCAGCCGCACCCGGCAACGGCGAGGCACCCCCCCTGCGGCCTGGGCCTCTGCGACCTAGGTCTCTGCCGGTGGTGGGGTCCACACCCGGCCGCCCATCAGGGCACCCAGGCCGGACCAGGCGAAGTTCATCAGGGTGGCCGCGGCCTGGCGGGCCGTGACGCCGGGGGTGGTGTTGGCCCACACGGCAAGGGCCTCGGCGGCGCCGACCAGCGCCTCGGCCAGCCCGGCCACCTCACGCTCGGGGAGGTCGGGATCGCGGTGCGCCTCCCGGGCCGCGACCACGATCAGCTGGGTGACGAAGGCCACGATCTCCTCGCGCATCGCGGTGACCTCGGCGGCGAAGGTGTCGCCATGGGTGCGGGCCTGCAGGTGCAGCACCGACCAGCCGTCGGGGTGCTCGGCGGTGTGCGCGAAGAACGCGCACAGTCCGTCCCACAGCTGGCGGTCGGCGGGCAGCCCCGGGCTCACGCCGGCGCGGACGGCCGCGGTGAGAGCGTCGGCCTCCCGGCGGATGCAGGCGGTGAAGAGGTCGTCCTTGGAGTTCAGGTACAGGTAGACCAACGGCTTGGAGACACCGGCGAGTTCGGCTATCTCGTCCATCGAGGCGGCCATGTAGCCGCGCTGTCCGAAGATCTGCACGGCGGCATCGAGCATCTGCTGCTCACGCACGGCCCTCGGCATCCGTTTGGTCTTCACGGCACCCATGAGGGCAAGACTAGTTGGGCGCGGCTGCCCCGCCCTGCGTCCGCACGGAGTCGTCCACGGCGTCCTCCTGGCTGCGGTTGGCCTCCAGGTTGGCCTTCATCCGGTCGACCTTGCCGACGATCTGCACGGAGGCCCGGTCCCGCTCCCCCTTCAGCAGCACCCAGCTGAGCGGCGCCGAGAGCACCAGCGCGAGCAGGAGGACCCACAGGAAGTTGGAGTCGCCGAAGCCGCGCGGGAAGATGCCGGAGTAGACGGCACCCCAGACGACGACGAGGCAGCCGGCGAAGACACCGAGGCGCATCAGCGTGTAGCGGAGCATCTCAATCCACTCTTCCGATTCCAAAAGGGGGCATCGTCCAGTGAAGCACGGTGCGGCCCCGATCTTGCAGGCGGGTCAGGCCAGTGGTAGCAGCATGAAGATGTCGTCCCGGTCGTCGCCGGGGGCCACGCGGATCGCACCGGGCACCCGGCCGACCTCCTGGTAGCCGCAGGAGCCGTAGAACCGTTCCAGGCCCTGGCCGCCCCGGCAGGTGAGGCGTATCGCGTCGATGCCCTCGAAGGTGCGGGCCGCGTCGGCGGCGGCGGTCAGCAGCGCGCGGCCGCAGCCCTGGCCCTGGTGCTTGGGGTGGACCATCACCGTGTACAGCCACAGCCAGTGCACCATCAGCCGGTGGGTGTTGAAGGCGAAGAACGCCGTCGCGGCCACCCGCCCGTCCTCGTCGTGCCCGACGAGCAGCCGGGTGTGCCCCTCGGCCATCTGCGCGAAGTGCCGCACCAGCTCCGGCCGGACCTCCTCCCGCGTCACCGGGGGCACGAAGCCCACGGCTCCGCCCGCGTTGGAGACGTCCGTCCACAGGTCGAGGATGCCGTCGCGCAGGGGCCGGTCGACGGTCGGGTCGAGCGTGAAGGTAAGGGGCATGGTGGGATGCTATCCATTACCTACACGCTCGTGCAGCTGCCTTCGCCGGTATGGGGCGGGCCCGGTGCGGGGCGGGAGGGGCCTCAGACTCGCATCGGCTGTGGCGACTCCCGGCGCATCGGGTCCGGGCCGTCGTACTCGCGGATGATCTCGTAGCGGGTGTTGCGCTCCACCGGCCGGAAGCCCGCGTCCCGGATCAGGTCCAGCAGGTCCTCGCGGGTCAGCTTGTTCGGGGTGCCGTAGTTGTCCGCGTCGTGCGTGATCTTGTACTCGACCACCGAGCCGTCCATGTCGTCGGCACCGTGCTGGAGGGCGAGCTGGGCGGTCTGCACGCCGTGCATCACCCAGAAGACCTTCACGTGCGGGACGTTGTCGAACAGCAGACGGGAGACGGCGAACGTCTTCAGGGCCTCGGCGCCGGTCGCCATCTGCGTGCGCGCCTGGAGGCGGTTGCGCACCTTGCCGTCCTTCATGTCCACGAAGTCGTGCTGGTAGCGCAGCGGGATGAAGACCTGGAAGCCGCCGGTCTCGTCCTGCAGCTCACGCAGCCGCAGGACGTGGTCCACGCGGTGGCGGGGCTCCTCGATGTGCCCGTAGAGCATCGTGCAGGGGGTCTTGAGCCCCTTCTCGTGCGCCAGGCGGTGGATGCGGGACCAGTCCTCCCAGTGCGTGCGGTGGTCCACGATGTGCTGGCGGACCTCCCAGTCGAAGATCTCGGCGCCGCCGCCGGTCAGCGACTCCAGACCGGCGTCGATCAGCTCGTCGAGGATCTCCGAGGCCGACAGCCCGGAGATCGTCTCGAAGTGGTGGATCTCGGTCGCCGTGAAGGCCTTCAGCGACACGTTCGGCAGGGCTGCCTTCAGCTCGCGCAGGGAGCGCGGGTAGTACCGCCACGGCAGGTTCGGGTGCAGGCCGTTGACGATGTGCAGCTCGGTGAGGCTCTCCGACTCCATCGCCTTGGCGAGCTTGACGGCCTCCTCGATGCGCATCGTGTACGCGTCCTTCTCGCCCGGCTTGCGCTGGAAGGAGCAGTAGGCGCAGGAGGCCGTGCACACGTTGGTCATGTTCAGGTGCCGGTTGACGTTGAAGTGCACGACGTCACCGTTCTTGCGCGTCCGCACCTCGTGCGCGAGACCGCCCAGCCAGGCCAGGTCGTCCGACTCGTACAGCGCGATGCCGTCCTCGCGGGTCAGCCGCTCACCGGAGCGGACCTTCTCCTCCAGCTCGCGCTTGAGCCCGACGTCCATGCCAACACCTTTCTACGACAGCCCGACCAAACTTACTCCCCCGCCTTCGTGGCGGGCGGAGCCCCCATGCGGCGCTGTCGCGCCTAGACCTCCTCGGGGAGTTCCCCGACCCGGTTCTCCCACTTCGTGGAGAGCACGATGGTGGTGCGGGTCCGGGACACGCCCTTGGTCCCGCTCAGCCGCCGGATGATCCGCTCCAGCCCGTCCACGTCCGTCGCCCGCACCTTGAGCATGTAGGAGTCGTCACCGGCGATGAACCAGCAGTCCTCGATCTCGTTGAGCTCCTTCACCCGCTGGGCCACGTCCTCGTGGTCGGCCGCGTCCGACAGCGAGATGCCGATCAGCGCGGTCACGCCGAGTCCGAGGGAGGCGGCGTTCACGGTGGCGCGGTAGCCGGTGATGACACCGGCCGCCTCCAGCCGGTTGATGCGGTCGGTGACGCTGGGTCCCGACAGGCCGACGAGGCGTCCCAGCTCCGCGTAGGAGGCCCGGCCGTTCTCCCTCAGGGCCTGGATGAGCTGCCTGTCCACCGCGTCCATGCGATCGAAGCCTTCCCCTGGAAAGTTCTGAAAGTTCCCGAAGTGATGAGAGGTACTGCGACGTGCTCGGCTACCGGGCCGCTGAGCCGCTGCCCAGTTCGCCCTTCCAGCGCCGGTACAGCCCGTGCCCGACGCCCGCCGCGTCCAGCACGCGGCCCGCGACGAAGTCCACCAGATGCTGGATGTGGGTCGCGCCGGCGTAGAAGGCGGGTGAGGCCGGCACCACGCTCGCCCCCGCGTCGTCCAGCGCGACGAGGTGCCGCAGGGTCTGGCCGTTCAGGGGGGTCTCCCGTACGGACACGACGAGCGGCCGCCGCTCCTTCAGTGTGACGCTCGCCGCTCGCTGGAGCAGGTCCTTGGACAGGCCGAGGGCGACACCGGCGACACAGGCCGTGGAGGCCGGGACGATGAGCATCCCCCGCGCCGGGTACGACCCCGAGGACGGCCCAGCGGCGAGGTCCCCCGCGCTCCAGTACCGCACGCCGCTGATGTCCACGTCGAAGGTCCCGGGCTTTCCGTCGGCGCCGAGCGCCAGCCATTCCCGCAGGTCCTCCTGCCAGTGCGCGTCCCGGAACGAGATGCCCGTCTCGTCCAGCAGGGTCAGTCGCGAGGCCCGGCTGACGACCAGGTCGACCGCCTCCCCCGCGTCCAGCAGCCCCCGCAGCACGGCCGCCGCATACGGCGTACCGGAAGCTCCGGACACCCCCACGATCCAAGGCGCGCGCTGCGTTTCTCCTGCGTTCACACCTTGAGCGTACCGGCGGCCGAAAAGGTGCTCAGGCCGGGCCCGGCCACGCGCGGTACCGCACCGTACTCAGACCGTCAGACCGCGGACCAGGAGATCGAGCAGGGCGCACACGAACAGGGCAATGCCGATGAATCCGTTGACGCTGAAGAACGCCCTGTTCAGGCGGGAAAGGTCGTGGGGCCGGACGATGCGGTGCTCGTAGACGAAGGCGCCCGCGACGATCACCAGACCGAGCCAGAAGAACGCGCCGGCGTGGGTGAGCAGGCCGTACCAGACGAACAGGGCCGTCGTGACCGTGTGGCAGGCCCGTGCGCCCCAGATCGCCGCCGGGATGCCGAAGCGGGCCGGGACCGACATGACGCCGATCTCGCGGTCGGTCTCGACGTCCTGGCAGGCGTAGATCAGGTCGAAGCCGCCGATCCAGATGCCGACGGCCAGGCCCAGGATCACCGCGTCCCAGGACCAGGAGCCCGAGATGGCGAGCCAGCCGCCGACCGGGCCCATCGCCTGGGCCAGTCCCAGGATGGCCTGCGGGAAGTTCGTGAACCGCTTGCCGTAGGGGTAGACCACCATCGGGATCACCGCGATGGGGGCCAGGGCCAGGCACAGGGGGTTCAGCAGGGCCGCCGCGCCCAGGAAGACCGCCAGCGCGATCAGGGCGCCGGTCCAGGCGTGCTTCACCGACATCGCGCCGGTCACGAGTTCACGGTGGGCCGTGCGGGGGTTGCGGGCGTCGATCTCGCGGTCGATGATCCGGTTCACCGCCATGGCGAAGGTGCGCAGGCCGACCATGCAGACCGTGACCAGCAGCAGGCGGCCCCAGTGGATGTTGTGGTCCCACTGGTACATCGCGGTGAGTGCGGCGATGTAGGCGAAGGGGAGCGCGAAGACCGAGTGCTCGATCATCACCAGGCGCAGGAACGCCTTGGTGCGTCCCGGCCGCGGGAGTGCCGCGGAGGCGCTGCTCACAGGCCGTACTCCTTCCAGCGGCGGTCCACCAGGGCCGCCGTATCCGGGTCGGACTCCACCATGTCCGGCCATCCGCCGTCGCGCGTGTAGCCCTCCTCGGGCCACTTCCTGGTCGCGTCGATGCCCGCCTTGCCGCCCCAGAACTGCTGGTAGGAGGCGTGGTCGAGGTGGTCGACGGGGCCTTCCACGACCGTGAGGTCGCGGGCGTAGTCGGTGTTGCCGAGGGCACGCCAGGCGACCTCGTGCAGGTCGTGGACGTCGCAGTCGGAGTCCACGACCACGATCAGCTTGGTGAGGGACATCATGTGGGCCCCCCAGATCGCGTGCATGACCTTCTGCGCGTGCTTCGGGTACTTCTTGTCGATCGAGACGATCGCACAGTTGTGGAAGCCGCCGGCCTCGGGGAGGTGGTAGTCCACGATGTCCGGGACGATGATCTTCAGCAGCGGGAGGAAGAAGCGCTCCGTGGCGCGGCCGAGGGGGCCGTCCTCCGTGGGCGGCCTGCCCACCACGATCGACTGGAGGAGCGGGCGCTTGCGCATCGTCACGCAGTCGATCTTCAGTGCCGGGAACGGCTCCTGCGGGGTGTAGAAGCCCGTGTGGTCGCCGAAGGGTCCCTCCGGGAGCATCTCGCCGGGCTCCAGCCAGCCCTCCAGGACGACCTCGGCGTTCGCGGGGACCTGGAGCGGGACCGTCTTGCAGTCGACCATCTCGGTGCGCCGGCCCGCGACGAACCCGGCGAAGAGGTACTCGTCGATGTCGCCGGGGAGGGGGGCGGTGGAGGCGTAGGTGACGGCGGGCGGGCAGCCGAAGGCGATGGCGACGGGCAGCCGCTCGCCGCGCCTGGCGGCCACCTGGTAGTGGTTGCGGCTGTCCTTGTGGATCTGCCAGTGCATGCCGATGGTGCGCTTGTCGTGGCGCTGCAGGCGGTACAGGCCCAGGTTGCGGATGCCGGTCTCGGGGTCCTTGGTGTGGGTGAGCCCGAGGTTGAAGAAGGAGCCGCCGTCCTTCGGCCAGGTGAACAGCGCCGGCAGCCGGTCGAGGTCGACGTCGTCCCCGTGCAGCACGACCTCCTGCACCGGGGCTTCCTTGACCTTCTTCGGCGGCACGTGCGCCATCGCGCCCAGCTTGCCGAACGCCTCGCGCACGCCCACGAAGCCGTGCGGCAGCTCGGGCCGCAGCAGCCCGCCGATCTTCTCGGAGATCTCGCCGTACGACTTCAGGCCGAGCGCCTTCAGCAGCCGCCGGTCGGTGCCGAAGACGTTCATGGCGAGGGGCATCGCCGAGCCCTTCACGTTCTCGAAGAGCAGCGCCGGACCGCCGGACTTCTGCACCCGGTCGACGATCTCCCCGACCTCCAGGTAAGGGTCCACCTCGGCCTTGATGCGCTTGAGGTCCCCCTCGCGCTCCAGCGCGCGCAGCAGGGAGCGAAGATCGTCGTAAGCCATGGGGCCAAGTATCGCCGACGGGCCGCTTTGTCCGAGCGCCCACCCCTGCGCGTCCGGGGCTCCGGCCCGTCGCGGAGCGGCTGCGGGATGCGGCGTCCCCCGGGAGGGCACGGCGGCCACCCGATAGCCTGACCCCGTCACCGGGGCCGACTCACACCTTCGGGAGCTCGCACGGCCATGCTCAGGTATCTGCCGACCCTGCTGGTCCTGGCGCTGTGGATCTACGCGTTCGTGGACTGTCTGAACACCCCCGAGGAAGAGGTTCGCCACCTGCCGAAGGTGGTGTGGGTGATCATCGTGCTGGTCTTCGGCTGGGTCCTGGTGGGCCCGATCGCCTGGCTGATCACCGGAAAGGTGCGGCGCGCGCCGGCCGGGGGCACCCCCTCCGGGGGAGGCTCCACGCCCTCCGGGTGGCACCGCACCACCGCCGCGAACTGGGTCGCCCCCGACGACAACCCCGAGTTCCTGAAGTCCCTCGGCAAGAGGGACGACGACACGGACGACCCGAAGAGCGGCTGACCCGTGGAACTCAGACTGCTCGTCACCTTCGAGAAGGTCGCGACGGTGCTCAGCTTCACCCGGGCGGCGGCCGAACTGTCGTACGCGCAGTCCAGTGTGACGAGCCAGATCCGCGCCCTGGAGTCCTCCCTGGGCGTCGAGCTGTTCGACCGGCTCGGCAGCCGCATCCGGCTCACCGGGGCGGGCGAGCGGCTGCTGCCCTACGCCCGGCAGATCATCGAGCTGGCCGAGGAGGCCCGGGCGGCGGTCACCGGCACCGAGGAGCCCTCCGGCACCCTCACCGTGGGCACCATGGAGTCCCTGACCTCCTATCGGCTGCCGCCGCTGCTGGAGTACGTCCACCACCGCCACCCGAAGGTGCGGCTCGCCCTGCGCACCACCATCGGCGACGAGACCCGGCAGGCGCTGCGGCAGGGGACGTACGACGTCGGGTTCCTGATGGAGGAGGAGACCGAGCACCCGGGGCTGCAGAGCGTGGTGCTGGCGGTGGAACCGCTGGCGCTGGTCGCGGCCCCCGGTCACGCGCTCGCCGCGGGGCCCGTGGTCACGGCCGACCTGACCGGGCAGTCCCTGCTGGCCACCGAGCCGGGCTGTGCCTACCGGGACCTGTTCGAGCGGGAGCTGACGGCGCTGAAGCCGGTGGAGTTCATGGAGTTCGGCACGATCGAGGCGACCAAGCGCGCGGCGGCGGCCGGCCTCGGGATCGCGCTGCTGCCCGAGGTGACCGTCGCCGCCGAACTCGCCGCGGGCTCCCTGGTGCGACTCGCCTGGGAGCCCCCGTTCACGCTTCGCACGCAGCTGGCGTGGCGGGCCGGGAAGCGGCTTCCCGCCCATGCCCTGCTGTTCGTGGAGCAGGCGCGGCGGCTCGTGGCCGAGCAAGCGTGACCTTCAGGCTCGCCGTCACGATCAGCGGGACACCGAGCGTCTGGACCAGCCCGATGTGGTGGCCGTACACCGCCCAGTCCATGACCATGGCGACCGCCGGGTAGACGAAGGCGAGGACGGCGATCTTCGCGGTGGGCAGCTGCGCGTAGGCGGCGTACATGAGGACGTACATCACCCCGGTGTGCAGGAGGCCGAGGCCCGCCAGCCAGCCCCAGCCCCAGCCGGTGCCCCGCATCGCGCCGAAGTCGGTGAACGGGAGCAGCAGTGGGATGCCGACCAGGACCTGGACGAGGGCGATCAGGTGCGGGCGCACACCGGTGATCCGCTTGGTGACCAGGGTCGACAGGCCGTACAGGAGCGCGGCGAGCAGGGCCTGGCCGATGCCGGTGAGATAGGCGCCGCCGCCGGTGAAGTCGGCGGGGGTCACCCCGGAGACGAGGATCAGGCCCGCGAAGGCGACGGCGATCCAGCCGACCCGGGCCGCGGTGAGCCGTTCGCGGAACAGCAGGGCCCCCAGGAGGACCACGTAGAAGGGCTGCGTGTGGTAGACCACCGTGGCGACCGAGATGGACGTGTTCCGGTACGACTGGAACAGCAGCACCCAGTTGAAGACGATGAACACCCCGCCGAGGACGGCGAGCGCGAGGGTGCGCGGGGTGAAGCCGTGCTCGCGCAGCCAGCCGCGGGCGGCGACGTAGCCGCCGAGCGCGAGGGCGCCGAACAGGACGCGGAAGAAGACGACGTCGAAGGGCGGGGCGCCGGACTCGACGACGAAGACGCCGAGGGTGCCGGACAGCATCATCGCGGTGGTCAGCTGGGCCGTGCCCTTGTGCTCCGGGTTCATGCCGACGACGCTACGAACCGGCGTGTGCCCTGGTCCACGGGCTGGTGGGGCGTCCTGCCGATGGGCTCATCGGCGGTGCCGATGAGCCCAGGTCCCGGCCCTGCGGCAGGTCCCGGCCCAGTGGCCGGTCTCGGAGCCTGAGGCAGGTTCTGGTCCGGTGGTCCGTCGCGGGTCCTCGGGGCCGGACCGATCCGGCGCGGGTCGTCGTCCTCCAGCGGCTCGACCCCGTTGTGTTCCCCGTGTCCCCCGTTCAACTCTCTCCCCCGCATCAGCGCGCGTACGAGCCGAGGCCCACCAGGCAGTACACGTACTCGTTCACGGCCGCACCGTTGAGGGTGTAGCGGTACGAAAAGGCGTACTGCGTACGGGGGTTGCTGTTGCAGCGGCTCATGTCCGAGCTGAACGGGAAGGTCTGGATCACCTTGTAGTGCGCGTCGGAGGCCGAGCAGGACACCTCCTCGACCCCGCTGACCTCCTGTGCGGTCGTGGAGTTCGGCAGGGTCCCGTTGAGGCAGGTGCCGGACGTGAACGGGCTCGGCTCCGCGCTCGCGCCACCGTAGGGATCACTGCTCCCGTAGGGATCACTGCTCTCGTAGGGATTGCTGCTCCGGTACGGATCGCTGCTCTCGTACGGAGAGCCGGTGGCCGGATCCTGGGTGTACGGGTCGTAGGTGGTGGCGGGCGCGGACGGGGAGTACGAGGAGCCGCCCGCGTAGTCGTCGGACGAACTGTCGCCGACCCCGCCCCTGTTGGTCAGGACCAGCAGCAGCACGATCACGACGGCGACACCGAGCACGCCCAGGCAGGCCACGCCGCCCTTCGCGCCGCCCCGGGCCACGGCGGGCGTGCCCGACGCGGTGACGTGGACCCTTATCAGCAGCTCCCGCTCGCCCGCCCGCAGCCGTAAGAGATCCCCGTCGCGGACGGGCGGGATGCGGACCGGCGGCACCCCGGCCGCCGACGGCAGCCTGAGGACCGTCCCGGAGGCGGCCTGCTGCGGCGTGAGGGAGATGTGGATCTCGGACGACTCGGGCGACGACACCGGCGGCTCCTGGGTGTGAGGATGGGTACCAGTCTGGTGCAGCAGACCACTGTTCTAAAAAATATTTCTAGAAAAGTATTCCAGAATGAGTCGGAAACAACAGCGGGGCGAAGCAACCGTCGAGCAGCTCCTGGACGCCGCGCTGCGCGTGTACGAGGAGGCGGGCGACCAGGGCCTGACGGTCAGCGCCGTCACGAAGGCGAGCGGGGTGAGCCTGGGCAGCCTCTACCACCACTTCGGCAGCATCGACGGCCTGCTGAACGCGCTGCTGATGCGCTGGCTGGAGCGGCTGCTGGGCGAGCTGCTCACGGCCGTGCAGGGCACCCGGACCGCCCACACCGGGATCCGGGCCCTGGTCGGCGCCTATCTGGACTTCCTCCAGAAGCACCCGGTGGCCTCCCGGCTCCTGCACTCCTCCTACGCCGACCGCCAGGGCATGGCCGACGGCAAGCGGCTGCGCGACGCCCAGGAGGCCCGGCTGTCGCCCCTCGCCCAGTGGGCCCGGGCGTACGTCGAGTCCGGTGAACTCGCGCCGCTGCCCGACCCGTTGCTCGAATCGCTCATCCTCGGCCCGGTGGTCGGCGTCTCCCGCCGCTGGCTCTCCGGCATCGACGACGTCGACCTCGACGAGGCGGCGCTGATCCTGCCGGAGAGGATCTGGCGGTCGGTGCGCGCTGATCCGGCCTGAGGCAGCGGCCCACGCACAGCGGCGGGCCGGCACCGCACCCGCGTGAAACGGGTGCGGCACCGGCCCGGGCAGGAGTTGCAGTGCCGGCACGAGCAGAAGAGGCAGTGCCGCTGCGCGTGCGAGCCGGGGATCAGCTCCAGCGCTGCCGCGCGGCGCCCGCGTCGCCGTCGGTGCGGACCTGTCCGCTGATCGCCACCCCGAGGACCCGCCCGGTGGCCTTGTTCTTCAGCCGCCAGCCCGAGGAGTCGTTGATCTCGTACCACTTCTGGTAGTTGCCGCCGTTGCACGCGAGCAGATAGACGTCGCCGTTGGCGTTGCTGTCGAGGCACTTCCCGGTGCCGTGGTGCTTCATGGTGTAGGTGCCGTCGGACTGCTTGTTCTCGTCCCACTTCATGGACGCGCCGGTGGCGGACGTCGTACGCACCTTGTAGTTGAAGTACGCCAGGTACTGGTGGTTCTGCTTGTTCTTCCAGGTGACGGCACTGCTTGCGGCGAATGCCTGGCCCGTACCCGCGAGGGCCAGCACCGGGGCGAGAACGGCTGCGGCGGCGAACGTACCCATCAGGCGTGTCTTCATGAAGTTCCCCCTTCGAAGATCGAATGCCCTGTCCGGCGACGACGAGCCCGGCGCCCCCTCGCCGCAGCACCCCGTGCGCGGCATGCGTGTTCATGGCCCCCGTGGCCGAGTTCACGCAGTGGTGACAGCGGTGTCGACGTACCGGATCGAGCATCAAGGTCGGTGCACGCTACTGCGGCCCGATCTTCGCGTGCAACGCCGTTTCCGCCCGCAACCGCCGCCCGCCGTCCGCCCTTCGACGGCGGAGCCGAGCGGTCAGCGCAGGCGCGACGACGCGAGGATCGACAGCAGGTGGGCCGGGACCATCAGCCAGGTGATCGCGGCCAGGGCGACCAGCGCCCAGCGGGTCACCTCGACGCCGCCGGTGACCGTGTCCCCGGCGGCGGCCACGAGCAGGACCAGGGACGCCTCGATGCCGTTGGTCACCCGGTGGATCCGGAAGGCGGCCGCCAGCCGCCGCACCGTGGCCACGCCCTGCGACCGCGGCCGGGTCGACTCGTCGTCGGCCACCCCGAGTCCGCGCCGGGCCCGGGCCACGTCCACCAGGTCGGTCGAGGCCTTCAGCAGGACGACCCCGAGCGCGGTCGCGATACCGAGCGAGAGCCAGCCGCCGAACCCGTCGTGGGCCGCCCGGAACCCGATCCCCGCCATCAGCGCCGCGTCCGCCAGATACGCCCCCAGCCGGTCCACGTAGATCCCCGTCGCGCTGTTCTGCCCCTTCCAGCGCGCGACTTCGCCGTCCACGCAGTCGAAGAGCAGGAACAGCTGCATGAGGACGACGGCCAGCACGGCACCCGTGGGACCGGGCACCAGGAGGGCCGCACCGGAGGCGATGCCGCACCCGACCATCGTCCAGGTCAGCTGGTCCGGCGTGACGGGCGTACGCACCAGCTGCCGGGTGCACCGCAGCGAGATCCTGCGCATGTACAGCCGCCCCGCCCAGTGCTCCCCGTTGCGGCTCGCCAGCTTGGCATGCGGCTGGCAGACCTCCCGCAGGTCCTGAAGAACCGGGGCAGCGACCATGGGCGTTTCCCTCCCGCGCGATGTGATCGGGCCAGGGTACCGACGCGGTCCGGACCGCCCGCACGGGGGCGCGGCACGTTGCTCCGGGGCCCTCGCCGGGGGACAGTGAGGGTATGGATCAGGCACTGGCCCGCGCCTGGCTCGCCACCGCCGTCGCCGAGGCCCGCGGCGGGCTCGCCGAGGGTGGCATCCCGATCGGGGCCGCCCTCTACGGTGCCGACGGCGCGCTGCTGGGGCGCGGCCGCAACCGCCGCGTCCAGGACGGCGACCCCTCGGCGCACGCGGAGACCGCCGCGTTCCGCGCGGCGGGACGGCGGCGCAGCTATCGCGGCACGACCATGGTGACCACCCTCTCCCCCTGCTGGTACTGCAGCGGTCTGGTCCGCCAGTTCGGGATCTCGCGGGTGGTGGTCGGCGAGGCGGCCACCTTCCGCGGCGGGCAGGACTGGCTCGCCGCCCACGGCGTGGAGATCGTGCTCCTGGACGACCCCGGGTGCGCCGGCCTGATGCATGCCTTCATCCGCGACAACCCGGCTCTGTGGAACGAGGACATCGGTGAGTAGCACGAGCATTCCGACCATCGATCTCGGGCCCTGGCTGGAGGGCGGCGCCGAGGCCCGCGCCGCCCTCGCCCGCACCGTCGACGAGGCCCTGCGCCGCGCCGGATTCCTGCTCGTCACCGGGCACGGCGTCGACCCGGGGCTGCGCGCCCGGATCCGTGCGGCCGCCCGGGACTTCTTCCTGCTGCCCGAGGAGGTCAAGCGGCGCTACGGGGCGAGGGTGGGAGGGCGCGGGTGGCTGGGGCCGGGCGCCGAGGCCAACGGGTACGCGGAGGGCACCGAGACGCCGCCCGACCTCAAGGAGTCGCTGACCTTCGCCACGCACGAACCCTTCGACGACCCGGTCGTCAACGCCGAGTGGTACGGGCCCAACGTGTGGCCGGCGGAGGTTCCCGCGCTGCGCCCGCTGTGCGAGGAGTACCTCGCGAGGATGGCCGCGCTGGAGAAGGAGCTGCTGACCCTCCTCGGGTACGCCCTCGGCCTCGAACCCGACTTCTTCTCCCGGCACATGGACCACCCGACGTACGGCTTCAACATCAACTGGTACCCGGGGACCGAGGTCGTCGGCGAGCCGGCGCCCGGGCAGTTCCGGATCGGCCCGCACACCGACTTCGGGACCGTCACCGTCCTGGACCGGCAGGCGGGCAAGGGCGGCCTGCAGGTGTACACGGACCCTGCGGACGGAGGTGACGGGTGGCGGGACGCGCCCTTCGACCCGGCCGCCCTCACCGTCAACATCGGGGATCTGATGGCCCGTTGGACCGGGGACCGGTGGCGGTCGGGCCGCCACCGGGTGCTGCCGCCGCCCTCCGACGCGCCCGCCGAGGAGCTGATGTCCCTCGTGTACTTCGGCGAGTGCACCCCGGGCACCCTGGTGGAGTCCGTGCCGGCGCCGGTGGGCAGGGTGGCGTACCCGCCCGTCGACTCGCACGTCTACCTGCGGGAGAAGCTCGACTCGATCACCGTCGGTTAATCAGTTCCGCGTTCGGTCCGCCACCCGTTCCGTTGAAATGCTCCGGGCGGGCATGTCCCGGCCGCGTCCGACGGGATTGCCCTTGGAAGGGGGCCCGCCATCGGGGGCCCCTTTCTGCGATCGGAGACGCGTGCGAATCACTGACATCCAGCGTTGCGAGGTACGACCGGGACGGCTCGTCGAATGGACGCTGAGTCCGGCGACCGTCGCGGCGGCGGCCGGGCTGCCGGAGGACTCCCGGCCACCCGCGTACATCCAGGAGGCGCACATCAGGACCGCCAGGTCCGTGCGCGACGGCGGGCTGTTCGTGCCGACCTGGCTGGGTACCGCCTTCGACCTCCCGGGCCCCGCCGACCTCGGTGTGCTCCAGGAGGCCCTGCGCGCCTGGACGGTGCGGCACGAGACGCTGCGCAGCGGCTTCCGCTGGGCGGGCGGGGAGGAGGACCGGCTGCACCGGTTCACGCTGGACGCCGGTGATGTCCACCTGCACCAGGAGACCGTCGGCGACTTCGTCGACGCCGCCTCCCTGGCCGGGCGGCTCCAGGACCGTTTCGACGCCGTCGCGGACGCCCTGCGCTGGCCGAACCTGATCTACTCGGCGGTCGTACGGCCCGACTCGACCAGCGTGTACATGGCCTTCGACCACAGCAACGTGGACGCCTACTCCCTGCACGGCATCCCCGCCGAGATCCACGAGCTGTACACGGCGGGCCTCCAGGGGCGACCGGCCGTGGTGCGGACCCCGCCCGCCAGTTACGTCGACTTCTGCGAGCTGGAGCGGTCGGACGCGGACCGCCTCGACGACCGTCACGACATCGTGGCCCGCTGGCGGGAGTTCATCCGGCGGTGCGGCGGGACGCTGCCCGGCTTCCCGGTCGGCCTGGGCATCGAACCGGGCGGCCCGCTGCCGCGGCAGTCGATGATCTGCGAGCCGCTCGTGGACGCGGATGCGGCAGCCGCGTTCGAGGCGTACTGCCGGCCGTACGGCGGCAGCCTGGTGGGGCTGCTGGCAGCGACCGGCCTGATCGTCCACGAACTCGGCGGGCAGTCCGTGTACCGGACGGTGGTGCCGTTCCACACCCGGCTGAAGTCACGGTGGTCCGGGTCCGTGGGCTGGTTCGTGGGCGGTGCACCGATCGAGGTGCCGGTGGCCCGCACCCCCGATCTGCCGAGCGCCCTGCGGGCCGTGCGCGCCGAACTGCAGGCGAACAGGCCCCTCGCCCGGATGCCGCTCGCCCGGGTACTGAGCCTGCTCGGCGCGGACTTCCGGCCGGTCTCGCCCGACCTGTACTCCATCGTCTCGTTCGTGGACGCCCGCGGCATCCCCGGCGCCGGGCAGTGGGCCGGGCAGAAGGCGTACGGACTGCTGCGGGTGTCGTACGGGGACCAGGTGTGCGTGTGGGTCAACCGGCTGCACGACGGCCTGTGGCTGGCGAGCCGGCACCCCGACACCGACACGGCGGCGAAGAACATGCGGCTGTACGTCGAGCGACTGCGGGATCTGGTCCTTTCGCCGCATACGTGACCCGGGCAATTTCGTAACCCAACGGACATCACTGACTCTGGTCCGGAGCAACTCCCCCTTCTTACACTGCTGTTGAGGGGGAGATGCGGTGCACAGACGGTTGCACGGGCGCGCAGCGCTGTTCGACGTCGATCCGGCCGGTCTCGCGCCGCGCCTCGTGGGCCTGCGCCCCCACCAGCATCGCGGTCATCCGTTCGAGCACCCGGGCGAACTGCCCTTCGTGGTGCTCACGGGCGCCCGCGGCCTGGGCAAGAGCGCGGTGCTCACCGAGCTACGGGACGCCTACAAGGGCCACACGCCGGTCGCGCTGGTCGACTGCGACGAGGAGCAGTTCGCAGGGCCGCCCGAGGGACGGCCGGCCGAGTCGTGGTCGCCGGTGGCCCAGGCACTGCTGGTGATCGCCGAGCAGCTGGCGGAGCCGGTGACGGGGGCCGGGCGGATCACCTTTCCGCGGCTGATGTCGGGCCTGGTGGCGGTGGCCGCGGGCGGCTGGGGCGACGCCGACTCGGAGCGGATCCGCCGGGAGGTCGAGCGGATCCTGCTGCTGAACGAGAGCGGCTCGTGGATCAGCGGGTTCGCGGGGCGCTGGGCCGGAAAGGTGGCGGCGAAGGTGGTCGCCGCGGCCACCGGCACCGGGCCGCTGGTGTCGGGCGCGATCGAGGCGACCCTGGAGTCCGTCGCCGAGGGCTTCACCAGCCGCCGGCACCACAAGGCGTCGGTGTGGTACCGGACGTACCCGAACGCGGGCGGCCACGCCCAGCGCGGACTCATCCTGCTGTCCGGGCACTTCCGGGCGGGCGGCACCTCCCGCGACCACGCGGAGCGGTATCTGGTGCGGGCGCTGCTGGCCGATCTGACGGAGGCGTACACCGGGGTGCTGCCGCGCATGCAGCGCCTCGGCCGGCCGCTGGTGCTCCTCGACAACACCCAGTCCTCCCCCGGCCCCGGACTTGTGGAGGCCGTGCTGCGCGACCGCGCCGAGGGCGTCGCGGACCAGGTGGCGTTCATCGCGGCCCGGCGCGGTGAGGGCCGCGAGGAACTGCGCAACGCGGTGCGGCGGGAGCTGCCCGAGGTGGCCCGGCGCAGCGACTGGACCCCCGACGCGGCCCCCTCCTCGCGGGCGCTGCTGGTCGCGCTGCCCGCGCTGAGCCCGGACGACACCCTGCACATCATCGGCGCCGTCTGCGAGGACACCCCCGTCCCGCCCCAACTGCCGCACGCCACTCACCGGTTGACGGCGGGCAACCCCCTGGGCATCGTCCTGCTCGCCGAGTCCGCCGCGCAGAACCTGCCGGAGTCGGCCTCGCTCGGCGAACTGCTCACCGCGGACGTGCGGCCCGCCGAGGACCAGCCCGCCGTGCCCGCCTACCGGGCGCTGCTGGACCGGCTGGTGCCCGCCGAGCACCTGGACGAGCTGACCGTGCTGGCCGCCGCCCACGACCACGACTCGGCCTGCGCGCTGGCCGCGGCCCTGCTGCCGGACACCTTCGGCCCGGCGGACGTACGGGCCCTGCAGATGCGGCTGGCCGGGGAGGGGCTGGCGACCGTGCCGGGCCAGTTCGTCGGCGACCCCTTCGTCCGCACCCTGCTGCTGCTCCGGCTGCACCTGCGGGACGCCGACCACGCGTCCTGGCGCACCGCTCACGAGACGCTGATCGCGCACTACCCGGACCCGGAGCACGCCCGCTACCGGCTCCACCACGAACTCGCCCTCGGCATAACGGAGTCGGCGGTCGCCCATCTGCGCGACACCTTCCCCACCCTGGGGACCGGCACCTGGCTGCGCACCCTGCGCTTCGTCGCGTCCGCGCCGTACTTCCACGCGCACGACGACGAGGGCCGCGACTTCGGCGGCCGGAGCGACCGGCGCACCGCGGTCGCGCTCGGGCACACGGACGCCGGC
Source organism: Streptomyces sp. NPDC007971 (assembly GCF_042958635.1). Lineage (NCBI taxonomy): Bacteria > Bacillati > Actinomycetota > Actinomycetes > Kitasatosporales > Streptomycetaceae > Streptomyces > Streptomyces sp. NPDC007971. Next base: position 113,268 of record NZ_JBIBJK010000013.1, on the reverse strand, counting down.
CGGCAGCCGCCGGACGGCGTGGACGCCGTACTGCACCTGCGCATACAGCGGTTGCTGCAGGCGGTGTGGCAGCTCACCGACCCGCTGGCGCTGCCCGACGCGACGGTGGGCCAGCGGCTCCGCTTCGAGCTGGAGCAGCTGTCCAACCTGCGGCCCGCGGGCAACGCGCTGCTGTGGCGGGCCTCCCGGGACTGGCCGGCGGCGGCGCTCGCCGGGCGCCCGTTGGAAGACCCCGAGGATGCGGACGACGACCCGGACGACCACAGCGGGGAGGCATGATGGCACGCAGAGGCGCGGGCGCATGGGTGCGCGAGAGCGTGTGGGAGATCCCGCTGCGCCGCTACCTGGCCCTGCTGGTCACGGCGGCCCTGATCGCGGGGCTGGTGTTCGGGGTGCGGGCGCTCACCCACGTGAACCGTTCCTGCGCGCCCGGGGTGGCCCGGCCGCCGGACAGCACTCAGTGCGTGGGCGTGGCGACGGGGCCGTACGACTTCGGCCACACCCAGCTGCGGGACGTCGTCGGCGCGATCGCGCGGGAGAACGACCGGCTCAAGCCGGGCACCTGGGTGACGGTGGCGCTGATGCTGCCGTACTCGTCCACCTCCCGCACCAGCCTGAACGACATCCAGCACCAGCTGCAGGGCGCCTACATGGCGCAGTACCAGGCCAACCACGACTCCAACGGGCAGGCGCCCGCGATCCGGCTGGTGCTCGCCAACCCGGGCGCGACCGGGGACCACTGGCAGCAGACCGTGGACCAGCTGGTGCGGATGACGGCGGGTGCGGACCGGCTGCGGGCCGTGGCGGGCATCGGGCAGAGCACCGACAACAACAAGAAGGCCGTCGGGGCACTGACCCGGCACGGCATCCCGGTGGTCGGCTCCTCGATCACCGCCGACGACCTGGCCAACGGGCAGGGCGGCAAGGACCCCTATCCGGGGCTCGCCCGGGTCTCGCCGACCAACACCGACGAGGCCCGCGCGCTGGCCTCGTTCGCCCGGGTGAGCGCGGGCAAGGCGCTGCTGGTGTACGACAGGCCGGGCGACCCGTACACGCGCACGCTGCAGAAGTCGTTCGCGGCGCTGATCAAGGGCTCGCCGTACGAGCCGCAGCCGTTCACGCCGCCCGCGGACCGCAGCGAGGAGGGGACCACCGCGAACACCTTCCGGCAGATCACGCATCTGGTGTGCGACACCTCCCGGGAGACGGACACGATCCTGTTCGCGGGGCGGCACACGCAGCTGCGGCAGTTCATCAACGCACTGGGCGCACGCGGCTGCCAGGACCGGGCGTTCACCGTGCTGACCGGTGACGAGGCCTCGTACCTGACCCACGAGAGCGACCTGGACCGTTCCGCCCTGCGCCACCGTCTCTCCGTGCGCTACACCTCCCTGGCCCACCCGGACGCATGGACGAAGGACCCCGCGAGGACGGGCGGCACGGCGGCGGACTTCGACGCGCTGCACAAGCTGCTGACCGCCGCCGAGCGCGGGCCGGCCGGGCCGATCGGTCCGGCCGCCCTGGACGACGGCCAGCTGATCATCGGCTACGACGCACTGCAGCTGGCGGTGCACGGCATCCGCGAGGCGGTGCCGGACGGGAAGAACTTCCCGGCGCTCGCGGACGTCGGCCTGCAGTGGCCACAGGTCAAGGGCTCGCTGCGGGTCGGCGGGGCGAGCGGCTGGATCTGCCTGGACGTGCACGGCAATCCGTACGACAAGGCCGTACCGATCGTGGAGCTGACTCCCGAAGGCGGCTCGCGGTTCGTGAAGATCGCCTGGCCGGAGGGAAAGCCACCGTCGAAGGAGTGCCTGCCGCCGTCCTAGGGACCGCGCTCCCGGGAACCGGTCCGCCGTCCTGGGGGGGGCGGTCCCCGGCCGCCGGTCCGTCGCGCGGGCCCAGGTCACGGAGAGTTCAGAATTTCGATCAGCCGTTCGAAGCGGGACCGCCAGTCGGCCTCCGACTCCCCCTCACCCTGGAACTCATGGGTGAACCGCAGCACGCACCCCCGGCCCCCGTCCCGTTCCAGATGGAACCGGACCCGGCCGCCGCCGCCCACGGTGTACTCGGCGACGCGGTCCACGTCCCACGCCGTGACCCGCCCCGTGCCCAGCTCACGCAGGGTGACCACACCGTCGAGCCGGGGTTCCAGGACGTCGACGGCGGTGAACCAGGACCCGAGCCCCCCGGGGGTGGCCACCGCCGGCCAGACCTGCTCCATGGGCCGCGGGAGCCGCACCAGGAAGTGGAGTATGTGCGTGTTCCCGTGCGTCTGGCTGGTGCCCTGTTCGATGGAACCGCTCATGACACCAGCCTGACCCGTCGCCGAGGCTTCCGCACGTGGTTGCGGGCCCGGCCGCGAAGGCCCGCCACGACGAAGGCCGGTTCCCGTGACCATGGGTCACGGGAACCGGCCTCGGGGTCGGAGGGGGCTACACGCCCGCGTAGGAGTGCTTGCCGCTGACGAAGATGTTGACGCCGTAGTAGTTGAACAGCCAGCAGCCGAAGGCGATCATCGCCAGGTAGGCGGCCTTGCGGCCCTTCCAGCCGGCCGTGGCGCGGGCGTGCAGGTAGCAGGCGTAGGCGACCCAGGTGATGAAGGACCAGGTCTCCTTGGGGTCCCAGTTCCAGTAGCGGCCCCAGGCGTCGCCCGCCCAGATCGCGCCCGCGATGATCGTGAACGTCCACAGCGGGAAGACGGCCGCGTTGACGCGGTAGGCGAACTTGTCGAGCGAGGCGGAGGCGGGCAGCCGCTCCAGCACCGAGGTGGCGAACCTGCCGGGCTTGCCGCCGGTCTGCAGCTTGTTCTCGTACGAGTCCTTGAACAGGTACAGGATCGTGGCGACCGCGCCGACGTAGAACACCGCGCCGCAGAAGATCGCGGTGGAGACGTGGATGTACAGCCAGTACGAGTGCAGGGCCGGGACCAGCTGGTCGCTCGCGGTGTACAGGACGGTGACCGCGAGGCCGAGGTCGAGCAGGACGGTGGTGACCAGGAACAGCCCGAGCCAGCGCACGTTCTTCTTCAGCGCCAGCAGCCCGAGGTACACGGCGACGGCGACCGTGGAGAAGGTGATGTTGAACTCGTACATGTTGCCCCACGGCGCCCGCTCCACGGAGGCCGCGCGGGCGACGACGCCGGCCAGCTCCACCAGGAACGCGAGCACGGTGAGGGAGATGGCGATGCGCCCGTAGAGGTCGCCCTGCTCGTCCCCGCCGTGCGCACCGGGCCCGTCCGGCACGTCCCGGGCGCCGGACGCCGAGCGCACGACGACCTTGGGCCGCTCCAGCACGGCGGTCCCCCCGGCCTGCTTCACGGTCACGGCGGGCGCCCCCGCCTGCCGGCCACCGTCGGCGGTCAGCGCGGCGGCCGTACGGGCCACCTTGCTGCGGCTGCCGAAGAGCCATTCGGCGATGTAGGCGAAGAAGGCCAGCGTGTAGACGGCCATCGAGGAGTAGATCAGCGTGTTGCTGATGCTCGCCAGGTGTTCGTTGGTGGCTGCGGCGAGATCGTGTGCGGCGGCGAGAGTCACTTCTCAGCCCCTTCGGCAGGTACGACGTGAGGGTCGGGGGTTGCTTCGTTGGATGCTGAGGAGCCGTCGGGGTCGGGTGCCCCCGGCGCCTGCTCGTAAAGGATTGCGGCGAGGTCGCCCAGTTCCTCGGGGACCTTGGCGGACTCGCTGCGGCCGAGCCCGGCCATCTCGACGACCGTGACACCGTCGGCGCCGCGCACCGCCCGCACCCACACGCGGCGGCGCTGGATGAACAGCGAGGCGGCCAGACCGAAGATCGCGGCGGCGGCACCGCCGAGCGCCCAGCCGCTGCCCGGCTCCTGGACGATCTCGAAGCCGGCCCACTCCTTGACGTCCTTCTCGAACGTGAGGGACCCGGCGCCGTTCGGCAGCTGCAGGGTGTCGCCCGGCCTGAGCAGCTTCTTCAGCTGCTGCCCCTTGGCGTCCTTGAACTGCTTCATGTGCGTGGTGTCGAGCTGGTACACGTTCTGGCTGCGCGTGTCGACGCCGAGGTCGCCGTGGTAGGCGTTCACCGCGAGCAACGGGTTCACCAGCGCCGGGAACTGCGACAGCATCGTGCCCGCCTTCGGGTCGAAGGTCGGCACGAAGAAGGCCTGGAAGCCGAGCTGCTCCTTCTTGCCCTGTCCGTCGCGGTAGCCGTCCATCACCTTGATCACGCCGTTGGAGGTGACGTTGCCGTCGAGCGGCAGCAGGGGCACGGGGGCGTGGAAGACCTCCTTGCCCCGGCCGTCCCGGACGGTGATGACGGGCGCGTAGCCGTGGCTGACGAGGTAGACCTTGGAGTCGCCGATCTTCAGCGGCTCGTTGACCTTGATGGTGGCCGGCTTCTCCTTGCCGTACGCGCCCTCGCTGTAGCTGATCTTCGCCTGGAAGGTGCGCGGGGTGCCCCGGTTGGGGCCGCTGGCCTCGTAGGTGGCGTGGAAGTCCTTCAGGTCGAAGCTGAAGGGCACCAGGTCGTCGGGCGTGAACATGCTGCCGGACTTGATGTCGTCGTACATCGGCAGCGCATTGGAGAAGCCGTCGCCCTCCACCATCAGCTTGGTGCCGTCCGACTTGAACATCTGGCCGGAGGCGAAGGCGACCAGCAGCACGATCAGCGCGATGTGGAAGGCCAGGTTGCCCAGCTCGCGCAGATAGCCCTTCTCGGCGGCGACCGCGTCACCGGCCGTGTGGGCGCGGAAGCGGCGCTTCTTCAGCAGCGCGAGCGCGGCCTCGCGGACCTGCTCGGGCTCCGCGGTGGTGCGCCAGGTGGTGTAGGCGGGCAGCCGGGTCAGCCGCTTGGGGGCGCCCGGCGGGCGGCCGCGCAACTGGCCGACGAACTGCCAGGTGCGCGGGACGATGCAGCCGATGAGGGAGACGAACAGCAGGATGTAGATCGCGGAGAACCACACCGAGCTGTAGACGTGGAAGAGGCCGAGCTTGTCGTAGATCGGCGCGAGTGTCGTGTGCGCCTTGCGGAAGTCGTCGACCTTGTTGAGGTCGGCGCCGGTCTGCGGGATCAGCGAGCCGGGGATCGCGCCGAGCGAGAGCAGCAGGAGCAGCAGCAGCGCGACCCGCATGGAGGTCAGCTGCCGCCAGAACCAGCGGGCCCAGCCGATCACACCCAGGCCGATGAAGCCCGAGGCCTCCTCCTGCGGGGCGGTGGACAGCTGGGCGCCTGCCGCCCCCAGGTCCTCCTGGTCCTGGCCGCTGCCGGTTTCGGTCTTGCTCATCGATCAGATCCCCACATTGAAGCCGCTGGACCAGCCCTGCATCTCCTGCACGAGACTGTCCCACGCCCCGGTCAGCAGCAGCACACCGGTCACGATCATCATCGTGCCGCCGATGCGCATCACCCAGACATAGTGGCGCTTGACCCAGCCGAAGGCGCCGAGCGCCTTGCGGAAGGCGACGGCCGCGAGCACGAAGGGCACGCCGAGGCCCACGCAGTAGGCGACCATCAGCACCGCCCCGCGCCCGGCGCTCGACTGCTCGATGGCGAGGCCGTTCACCGCCGCGAGGGTCGGGCCGATGCAGGGCGTCCAGCCGATGCCGAACAGGGCTCCGACTATCGGCGCGCCCACCAGGCCGGTCGCCGGTCGCTTGTGGAAGCGGAACTCGCGCTGGGTGAACCAGGGCATAAGCCCCATGAAGAACACGCCCATGGCGATCATGAGTACGCCGAGCACCTTGGTCAGAACGCCCTTGTGCTCCTGCAGGGTCCAGCCGAAGGAGCCGAACAGCGCCCCGCCGGAGATGAACACGGCGCTGAAGCCGAGCACGAACAGGGCGGCTCCGGCGGCCATGCGCCCGCGTCTGGCGTCGGCGAGGTCGGTGCCGGCGACCCCGGTGACGTAGGAGAGGTAGCCGGGGACCAGCGGGAGTACGCAGGGCGAGAAGAAGGAGACGAGCCCGCCGAGCAGAGCGATGGGCAGGGCGACCAGCAGGGCGCCGTGCTTCACGGTCTCGTTCTCGGCCGCCAGCGTGAGGAGTGCGCTCACGTCACTTCTCCGCGAGGACGGGCTTGAGCATCTTCAGCAGGGTGGTGTCGTCGAGCGCCTCCAGCGCCCGCGCGGCGACCTTCCCCTCCTTGTCGATGATGATCGTGGAGGGGATCAGCTGCGGGTTGAGGGTGCCCCGCTTGAAGCGGAGCATCAGCCTGCCCGTCGGGTCGTACAGGCTCGGGTAGTCGATCCCGTGTTCCTTCTCGAAGGCGACCGCGGGGGTGGTGCTGGTGTCCCGGGTGTTGATGCCGACGAACTGGACGCCCTTGTCCGCATACGCGCGGGAGACCTTGGAGAAGTAGTTGGCCTCCTCCCGGCAGGGCCCGCACCACGAGCCCCAGACGTTGATCACGACGACCTTGCCCTTGTAGTCGGCGACGTCGACGGTCCTGCCGTCGATGGTCTTGCCGGACAGGTCGGGCGCCGCGGACCGCTTGCCCTCGGGGGCGGTGGAGATGCCGTTGTTGCCGGTGACGAAGTTGGTGTTGCCACCGCCGCCGGAGGTGCCGCCGTTGCCGCACGCGGACAGGGTCAGGGCCGCCGCGGCAGCCATGGCGCCGAGCAGGGCGGCGCGGCTACGGGTACTCATGTGAAAAGTTTCGCATGCCTGTTCCGGGGATCTCGCGCGCCCCCCTGCCGGGCGGAAAACCGCATTTCAGGGCGTACTTACTCCGGACATTCCGGATGGATCACCCAGCGGCTTCCGCGCGACCTCCCCCGGCCGGACCCGGCATTCCCCGACCGGGCCCGGCGCTCTCCACCACTGCACGCCGGTGCCCCTCCGGCGGCGTCCGGCGCTCCCCCGGCGACACCCGGGCGGCGTCTCAGGCGGCGTCCGAGGAGGCCGACCCGCCGCTCCGCAGGAACTCCTTCCAGCCCCCGGCCGGCTGCGCCCCGACCTCCAGCGTGCGCAGCTTGGCGAGCACCTCGGACTTCTGGACGTCCATCCAGTCCACGAACTGCCGGAAGGAGACCATGCGCACGTCCGCACCCTTCTCCTTCTCGCGCGCGATGTGCTTGAAGGCCTCCTCGACGGAGTCCATGTAGATGCCGCCGTTCCACTGCTCGAAGTGGTTGCCGATGAAGAACGGTGCCCGGTTTGTCTTGTATGCACGCTCGAAGCCCGCGATGTACGCCCCGGCGGACTGCTTGCGCCAGCCCGGGTAGTTGTAGGCCGGCGCCTTGGTCGTATTGACCGACTGGTTGGCGAGCATGTTGTAGTCCATGGACAGGACCTCGAAGGAATGCCCGGGGAAAGGTATCTGCTGCAACGGCAGGTCCCAGATGCCCATCTGCTTCACCGGCCACACCTGACGGCCGCCCGGCGAGGAGGCGTCGTAGCGCCAGCCCAGCTTCTTGGCGGTGGGCAGCAGGTTGCTCTGACCGAGCAGACAGGGCGTACGGCCGCCGGCCAGCTCCTTGTCGTAGTCGAAGGGCAGCGAGGGCAGATCGTGCCAGCCGGTGTTGGTCCTCCACTCCTTCACGAAGGACTTCGCCTGCTGGATCTCGCTCTGCCACTGCTGTGGCGTCCACCACTTGACCGAGCCGTGGGTCTCGCCGCAGAAGTGCCCGTTGAAGTGGGTGCCGATCTCGTGCCCCTCCAGCCAGGCCCGGCGCACGTTGGTCAGCGTCGCCTTGATGTGCGGGTCGCTGAGGTAGCCGATGTCGGAGGCGCCGCGCAGGTTGTTCGGCGGCTGGTACATCCGCTTCTTCGCCTCGGGCAGCAGATACAGCCCCGAGAGGAAGAAGGTCATGCTCGCGCCGTGCTCCTTGGCCAGGTCCAGGAAGCGCGGGAAGAGACCGTTGCCGACCTCGCCGGCACCGTCCCAGGAGAAGATCACGAACTGCGGCGGGGTCTGCCCCGGCTCCAGCGGCTCGGGCTTGGCCGGCTGGTGCGGCTGCTTGCCGGTGAAGGAGGTGGAGCCGTCGCCGATGGGACGCCCCTTGGTCCCGCCGTTCGCCCCTCCGTCGCCGCTTCCTCCGCCCGAGTTCCCGGAACCGGACGCATGCCCCTCGCCGTCCGAGGACTTGAGGGACCCACAGCCGGCGAGGCCGGCGGCAGCCGCGGCACCCGCGCCGAGGCCGAGTATTCCCCTCCGGGAATGGGTCCGGGAGAACGTGCGCATGGAAATCCCCGATCATCACGCCTGCTGGTGGTCACCCAGTCAGAGGGCGTGACGATCGGGGAGGTTCACTAAGATTTGTATGTTTTTCGCAATAGCTCCGACAAAAGCACCCTAAGGCAAGTCAAACAGACCGCCAGGAGCGGCAGTTACGCGCCGAAGGCCTTGCTCTTCCCCTTCACCGGCTTGACGCCGGCGCGGAGGTGGGCCGGAACCAGATCGATGGCGGGCTCGGCGTAGCCGACGGAAACGATCCTGTCACCCTGGTATGTGAAAGTCGTCAGGGAGGCGAGCGTGCACTGCCGCTTGCGCGGGTCGTGCCACAGGCGCCGCTTCTCGACGTACGACCGCACGATCCAGATCGGCAGCTGGTGACTGACCAGCACCGCCTCGTGCCCGCGGGCCTGGTCCTTGGCCGCGTTCAGCGCGCCCATCATCCGGACGACCTGGTCGATGTACGGCTCGCCCCAGGACGGCTTGAACGGGTTGACCAGGTGCTTCCAGTTCTCGGGCTTGCGCAGCGCGCCGTCGCCGACCCCGAAGGTCTTGCCCTGGAAGACGTTGCCGGCCTCGATCAGCCGCGCGTCGCTGGCGAGGTCGAGCCCGTGCGCCTTGGCGATGGGGGTGGCGGTCTCCTGCGCGCGTTCCAGGGGCGAGGCCACCACGTGGGTGACGTCCCGCGCGGCGAGGTGCTCGGCGACCCGGTCGGCCATCTGCCGGCCCAGCTCGGACAGGTGGTAGCCGGGCAGCCGCCCGTAGAGGATCCCGTCCGGGTTGTCGACCTCGCCGTGCCGCATGAGGTGGACGACGGTGATGTCCCCCTTGCCGCCGTTGTCGCCGTTGCTGCCGTTGTCGCCGCTGCTGCCGCTGCTGCCGTTGCTGCTCATGCTGCCGTGGCCTCCGCGGCCGCTCGGGCCGCCGCCGGGAGGGCGTCGGCGATCTTCTGGACGGCCCGCTCGTCGTGGGCCGTGGACACGAACCAGGACTCGAAGGACGACGGCGGCAGGTAGACGCCGTTCGCCAGCAGCGAGTGGAAGAAGGCGGTGAAGCGGAATGACTCCTGCCGCTTGGCGTCCTCGTAGTCCCGCACCTGCCGGTCGGTGAAGAACACCGAGAACATGTTGGAGGCGGTCTGCAGCCGGTGCGCGACGCCCTCCTTGCTCAGCGCCTCGGTGACGAGGGACTGGATCTGCCCGGAGACGGCGTCGACCTTGTCGTACGCCGCGTCGTCGAGGAGCCGCAACTGGGCGAGCCCGGCGGCGGTGGCGACCGGGTTCCCGGAGAGGGTGCCGGCCTGGTACACGGGCCCGGCGGGCGCGAGGTGGGCCATGACGTCGGCCCGCCCGCCGAAGGCGGCGGCGGGGAACCCTCCGCCCATGACCTTTCCGAAGGTCATGAGGTCGGGCCTGACCCCGTCGATGCCGTACCACCCGGCCCGGCTGGTCCGGAAGCCCGTCATGACCTCGTCGGAGATGAACAGGGCGCCGTTCTTCCCGCAGGCGTCCTTGAGTCCCTGGTTGAACCCGGGCTGCGGCGGGACGACACCCATGTTGCCGGGCGAGGCCTCGGTGATCACACAGGCGATCTCGCCCGGGTGCCGGTGGAAGGCCTCCTGCACGGCCTCCAGGTCGTTGTACGGCAGCACGATCGTGTCCGCGGCCTGGGCGCCCGTGACGCCGGGCGTGTCGGGCAGCGCGAAGGTCGCGACGCCGGAGCCGGCCGAGGCCAGCAGGGAGTCGACGTGCCCGTGGTAGCACCCGGCGAACTTGATCACCTTGGACCGCTGGGTGAACCCGCGGGCGAGCCGGATCGCCGACATGGTCGCCTCGGTCCCGCTGGACACGAGCCGTACCTGCTCGACGGGCTCCACCCGGGCGACGATCTCCTCGGCGAGCGCGACCTCGCCCTCACCGGGCGTACCGAAGGACGTACCGCGCGCGACCGCTTCCTGGACGGCGCCGATGACCTCGGGGTGGGAATGCCCCAGGATCATCGGACCCCAGGAACACACCAGGTCGACATACTCCCGGCCGTCCGCGTCGGTCAGGTACGGGCCCTTGCCGGACACCATGAACCGGGGCGTGCCGCCCACGGCGCGAAAGGCGCGCACCGGGGAGTTCACGCCGCCCGGCGTGACGACGGACGCACGGTCGAAGAGCGCCTGCGAGGCAGGCGCTTCATAGGGATAGGGCAGTTCGCTCATGGCACTCATGACGTGCGACTTCTCCGACTTCTCGGACTCCGGATGCGTAGTGACCTCCTCAGGGTAGGCCGCTGCTCGCTCCGCAAGCGGCGGACCCCAAGATCGCGGCCGCGCCATCTGCGAGACTGGCACCTGATACACACAGCTCATCGGCACGTAGTAGTCAGGAGCTGTTGAAGATCCTGCGGACTGGTGTTTCACCGCACGTTTCGGCGGGCGGCCGTGGGGGAGGTCACTGACACGATGATCGGGTTGCGCGGCGGGGGCCACGCGTCCTAGAAAAGCAGTCGGGTGGAGATATGCATCGCGGTGGCGGACTGGGCGAGGGGACTGATGACCTCGGTCCTCGGCGTGCCCGGCGGGGAAGGCACCGGCGCGACGCGGAGGAGACGACCGAGGCACGGCAGACGGACGCACGGCAGGCACAGGGTGTACCGAATGAGCCCGAGCGGTACGACCGGCAGACCGACCGGCAACTGGACCAGCAACTGGACCGGCCGGTCGAGCGCCGGCTCGACCACCGGGCCGACCGCCTCCGGGCGGGGAGCAGGAATGGTGGTCGGGTGGGGGTGACGTACAAATACTTCGGCGCGCCGGACGGCGCGACCGCGGCCCGCGTCCCCATCTCGATGCGCCCCGAGGAACTCGGCGGCGACGAGCTGGGCATGAACGGCATGTTCACCAAGATCAAGCCGGAGACGATGGCCGCGATGGTGCTGACCGGCATCGAGGGCGTGCCCCTGCACAAGGTGCCGCCCCTGGAGCTGGTCGTCCTGCACCCCGACTACGCCGTCGTCAAGCTCCCCATGACGGTCGTCGACCCCCTGCGCGGCATCGGTGAGGAAGCGGTGGGCGCGGCGGCCTTCATCTGGTCCACCGTGCCGGACCGGGGCGGCCCCCGGGACGCGTTCAACGTCTACCAGCTGCTGCACGAGTGGCAGGACTTCAGCCATCGGTTGCATGAGGCGGGGCATCAGCCTTATTGCTTGGTGTGGCCCTGACCTGGGTTTTTGTGGGGTTCGGGCGGGCTTTCGGGTCCCGCTCCCGCTAGTGCCTGAGAGGGGCCGTTAGGCGGCCAGGGCACATTGGGGGCACATGGGTTTGGGTGAAGGCACCGATGTGCCCTGGGCGGCGACAGGGTCGCCGTCGTCCGCCGCCTCGGCCTCCGCGAAGGCATCGTCGATCGCCTTGCGGGTGCGGGTCTCGCTGGACGGCAGCAGATGCGTGTACGTCCGGAGCGTAAAGCCCGGGTCCGAGTGACCGAGAGGTATGACGCCGGCGGCGGCAAGGGCGCGCTTCCAGTCGCCCATGTTGAAGACGCTGCGGTTGTAGGCCCGCCCCTTCGTGTCGACGAAGAGGAGGCGGAAGGTCTTCGGCTCGCCGTCCGGCTTGCCCCACGGCAAGGTGACCTCGACCGGTCGGAACTCCTCCATGTGGGCCTTGAGGGCGAAGGCGATCTGAGCCGGCAGGGGTACTGACTGGTAGCCGACCAGGAGCCACAGCAGCCAGCGGGTGCGGCGCGGCAGGTCGCGGGCCAGGCGCGACACCAGGCGGAGCAGGTCCGGCAGAAGGTGGACCGCCTCGGTGAGCAGGTTGCCCCGGGGGCGGGCCAGCGCGAGGACTGCGAGCAGGATCAGCCAGCAGGCGATCAGGCCGGCTGCGATGCCGATCAGGGACTGCCACACGTCGTTCACTGCGCGCTCCGTCGTCCGCCGATTGGTGGGGGCAGTCGTCCGCCACCACCTTCCACGTTACGGACGAGCCGTCGCCGGACCGGCGTTGTGGGCATGGATGGACTGCCTCGGGTTAGCGCTCCGCCGCCCTCGCCAACTCCAGAAGTCGCACCACGTCGTGTGCCAGATCCGCACAGCAGATGCCCGCGGTGGACAGGACGGTCAGCGTGACGGTCAGGGCGATCACGAGCGGAGGACGGGACGGCGGTGGCTCCAGCAGCGCGGCAACCCTGCGTGGGACGGCGCTGGGGGTAGCAGGGGTGCCGGTGGCGTGAAGTGCGGCCGAGCCGTGGGGGCTTCGGCCGGCTCCGAAGCGGCGCCCGGCGAGCGCAGCCTTGCCGATCGCGCAGGCCACCCGCCTACGATCACCGGTGGCATGGGCAGCTCGCTCGTCGGCCCAGCGTTCGACCGTGTAGGAGACGTGGCGGGCCAGCGGGCGCAGGAGCGGGTTCGCCGCAGCCGCCAAGTGGGCCGCGGTGACGAAGAGGTAGTGACGGTCCCGCAGGTGGGCCCGCTCGTGGGCGATGAGGACGGTGCGCTCCTCCGGAGCGAGGGCCGCCAGCATGCCGGTGGACACGACGATTCGTCCGGCCGGCCCAGGGACGGCGAACGCCTCGGCCGCCGGGTCGTCCAGTACGACGATGTCGCCGCCCCCGAGCGCAACCGCCTCCGGCAGACGCGCCGTCTCAACCGCGGCTGTGCGCAGAGCACGGGTGCGCCGTCGCAGCGTGCGCAGTGTCCTGGCGGTGAGCGCCGCAAGCAGGGCGCCGGCCAGCAGGGGCAAGCCGTCCCAGGCGGGGGTGCCCTGCCGGAGGACCCCTACGGACCAACGGCCCATGGCGGCAACGGCCGGGAGGCGGAGCAGACCGGTGAAGGTGAGCAGGGCGAGCGCGGCGCTGCTGGCCACGGACAGGACGGCGGCGGTGCCGGTGAGGACCCAGGTCGCCACCTGGGGGTCCACACGCTCGGCAAGGGGACGCGCGAGCAAAGCGGCGGGCAGGGCCAGGAGCAGGAGGACGTAGACCGTGCAGAACACGGAGGTATCGGTTCCCTTCAGCCGTCGGGGGACAGGTCGGCGCCCAGAAGACGCCGTAGCAACTGCTCGTCCTCGGAGGTGAGGGTGTCCACGAAGCGGCTGAGGACGGCTTCGCGGTCAGGTTCGTCCGCGAGCATCTGGTGGATGCGGCGGGCGGCGAGACCGGGCTCGTCGTCGACCGGGGTGTAAGCGTACGCGCGCCCTCGCCGAGAGCGGGACAAGAGGCCCTTGTCGTGCAGGCGGGACAGCGTGGTCACCACCGTGCTGTAGGCGTAGTCGCCGGTGAGGCGGCTGATCACCTCGCCCGGTGTGAGCGCGCCCCCAGCCGATTGGAGCACGGAGAACACCTCCGCCTCCAGGGTGCCGTTGGGACGGCGGCCTCCCGGGTCCCCCATGCCGAGCAGTGCTCTGCGGATCATGACCGTGGCTGCTCCCCTGCCCGTGAGAATCCCGTGAGAGGGGAGTGTGCCACGGGCTCCTTACCTGCCGGTAACGGGGTCTGCGCCCAGCAGGCGCAGGATGTCCCGCAAGGTGTGCTCGAACAGCGGCTCCGGATCGGCCAGGGCAAAGGCCAGGTGGCCGAACACCTCCATGGACACCTGGCCGTACAGCCGGGACCAGGCCAGTACGAAGAGGTAAAGGATCTCGAGCGGCGGCTCGGAGCCGACGTGTTCGCGTACCTCCTCGAGCTGGGAGAGCCATGCCGGGTCGAGCTTGCCAGGCTCTGGCGGGGGGATGGTCCCGGTCCGCCACAGGTCCATCATGAGACCGACGAACACAGCGCCGAAGCGCCAACTGGCCGCGTGGCACGGGTCACCGGGAGCGCAGTCGGCGTCCGACATGGGCTTGCTGAAGATGAGCGTGAACTCTGCCTGGTGGGCGAGCGCCCAGGTACGCAGGGCCCGGGCCGTCGCGGCGAAGCGGCCCGCCGGGGAGGCGTCCGGGGCCTGGTCGCGGGCGCGTTGCAGCTCCACCGTGAACTCGTCGTAGAGGAAGGCCGTGAGCGCCTGTACAAGTTCGCGGTGGTCCGCGTAGTAGCGGTACAGGCCGGGTGCGGTCATGCCCATCTCGCGCGCGATGGCCCGCAACGACACCGCGCCGGGCCCCTCCTCGACCAGGAGCCGACGCGCGCAGCGCAGGATCTCCGACTTCGTCTCGGTCCGCTGGCGCTCGCGCGCCTGCTCCCGTTGTTGCGCCCGCCGTGTAGCTGGCGGGGCGAATTGCATGCTCACGGCTCTGCCTCCTGCTGGGGACCCCGGGTCCCGCTCGTCGTCGCTTGACAATGTTAACGCCAGTAGCATCTAGTAAACGGTGTAAGCTAACAGCGTTTACGGATGGCGGGTGGCGTCATCCGGCAGGGGGAAGCGGAGGGGACATGCTCGCTCGCTGGGGGGAGCTCGTCGCACGTCGGCGATGGCTGATGCTCGTGCTGGGGCTGGCCGTCGTGGTCGTGGGCGCAGTGTGGGGCGGACGGGTCGGCGACGACCTGAGCGGCGGCGGCTGGGACACGCCCGGCAGTACGTCACAGCGGGCGGCTCAGCGGATCGAGCGGGAGTTCCCCGACGAACGCACGGACGTCATCGCGGTCTTCAGCGACCCGCACCACACGGTCACGGACCCTGCCTTCCGCCGGGCGGTGGAGGAGTCGCTGAACGGCCTGCCGAAGGGCGCGGTGAAGAGCGCGAAGACCTACTGGACGACCAAGTCGCCCGTCTTCGTCTCACACGACCGGCACAGCACCTTCGCGGCACTGCGGCTCGACGCCCCGGACGCCGACAGCGCCAAGGACGTGTTCGGCCGTATCAAGAGCGACTTCCACGCCTCCGGGGTACGGCTCGGTCTCACCGGTCACGCCGTCGTCATGGACGACGTCGGCACCCTGACCAAGCGGGACACCTCCCGCGCCGAGACCCTGTCCGCACCACTGCTCCTGCTGCTGCTCGTGCTGATCTTCGGCGGCCTCGCGGCGGCCTCGATGCCGCTCGCGATCGGTGCGCTGGCGGTACTCGGCTCCTTCACGGTCCTGCGGGCGCTGGCCCACTTCACCGACGTCTCGGTGTTCTCGCTGAACATCGTGACGATGCTCGGCCTCGGACTCGCGATCGACTACGCGCTGTTCGTGGTAGGCCGCTTCCGCGAGGAGTTGGCGGCCGGACGGCCGACCCCGGACGCGGTACGGGAGACTATGGCCACCGCCGGCCGCACGGTCGCCTTCTCGGGCGTCACGGTCGCGGTGTCCATCGGCAGCCTGGTGATCTTCCCGCAAGGATTCCTGAGGTCCATGGGTTACGGCGGTGTAGCCGCAGTAGGCATCGCCATGCTGGCCTCCCTCACCGTGTTGCCCGCCCTTCTGGCCCTACTCGGTCCGCGCATCAACTCCCTGCGCGTTCCCCTGCCCAAGGGCAAGCGCGGTGGCGAGGGGGCGGTCGAGGACGGGCGCTGGTTCCGCGCCGCGCGTGCGGTCATGCGCCGTCCGCTGCGGGTGGCCGTACCCGTCGTGGTCGTCCTGGTCGCACTCGGCCTGCCCTTCCTGAAGGCGAGTTGGGGCGGTGTCACGGAAAAGGTGCTGCCCGAGCACACCGGCAGTCGCGTGGCCGGCGAGCGTCTGGACCGCGACTTCGCACCGAACCTCACCTCGCCGATGACCGTGGTCGTCACCTTCGGCGATGGCCGGCCGGCTCCGGAGCAGCTCACCGCCTACGCGCATCGCCTGGCGCAGGTACCCGGGGCCGACGGAGCCCAGGTGACCGCCGTGCACGGCGACTCGGCACTGATCCAAGTCGGCTACTCCGCCTACCCGATGAGCAAGCAGGCGCGGGACCTGGTCACCGGCGTACGCGGCGTTCCCGCACCCGCACACAGCGACGCGCTGGTGGGCGGGCCGACCGCCGCGCTCGTGGACCAGCTCGACAGCCTCGCCGCTCACCTGCCCTGGATGGCGCTGGTGGCCGTCCTGGCGACGATGGCCCTGCTCTTCCTCGCCTTCGGCTCGCTCGTCCTGCCGTTGAAGGCCGTACTGATGAACGCTCTGTCGCTGTTCGCCGCGTTCGGTGTGGTGGTGTGGGTGTTCCAGGAAGGCCACGGCGACGGTCTGCTCGGTTTCACCGCGACCGGGACCATCGACGCCAGCCAGCCCATCCTGATGCTCGCGGTCCTGTTCGGTCTGTCCATGGACTACGAGGTGTTCCTGCTGGCCCGGATGCGGGAGCACTGGGACGCCACGGGCGACGCCGTGAACTCGGTCGCGGTCGGTGTCCAGCGCAGCGCCCGCATCATCACGAGCGCAGCACTGCTCCTGGTCGTAGTGGTGGCCGCGTTCTCCACCTCCGGCATCAGCTTCGTGAAGATGATCGGCGTCGGCATGGCAGTCGCCATCGTCCTCGACGTCACGGTGGTGCGCCTGTTGCTCATGCCGGCCGCGCTGCGGCTGCTGGGCCGGGCGGCCTGGTGGGCCCCGGCGCCACTGGCCCGCTGGTGGGAACGGCACGGAGTGCGAGAGACGGACGCACGGCCCTCGGTTTCCGGAGACTCCCGCCCGCAGCCCTTGGCCTCCGGTCAGCCGGAGCCACCCGCAGCCGGGGCCGAACCACTCAGCCAGCCGAGTTCCAGCGCCCGGACGCCCGCCTGAAAGCGGCTCTCCGCCCCCAGTTGCTGCATGACCTCCGACATGACCCGACTCACCGTCCGAGGGGAGATCCCCAAGTGCCGCGCCACCTGCTCGTCCTTGATGCCCGTGGCCATCAGCCGCACCACCGCACGCTGTTGCTCGGTGGCCGCGTGGCCGGGCGGCGCCACTCCATGGTCGGCGGTGACCGGGGAGGCCGCATGCCAGCAGTACTCGTACAGGGCGGCGTACGAGCGCACCAGGGTGGCGCCGCGGGCGAGGATCACGCCCTTGCCAGGCTCGTCCGGGTCGATCGGAAGGAGTGCGATACGGCCGTCCGCCACGATGATGTGCAGCGGGACAGTGGGGCTGAGCCGCACCTCGCTGCCCAGCGCCAGGAGATCCTGAAGATGCTGCTGGACGTAGGGGAGCGCGGCGAAGCGGGTCGGGTAGACCGTGCGCACTCGCGCACCGCGCTCGACATGGCCCCGGTCGCGTTCGAGTCCGAGGCGCAGCACTTCCGCCGGGGGCAACGGCCCCGGGTGGAGGGAGGCGACGTCGGACTGAACCAGGTCCACGAGGTCGTCGAGCAGTCGGTTGATGCGCCGGGCGTCCCGGATGACCTCGACCTCGATGTCGCCCTGCTCGTGCTCGACGGTGTGCCGATAGCGGCCGACGAGACTCTCGACCGCCCACATTCCCCGGTCGACGAACTGCCGGTGCAGGTTCATGTAGCGCCGTTGCTCGTCCAGCAGCCGCAGCAGCGCTGCCTCCGGATCCACGACAGAGAGGGAGGATCCGTCGGAGCCGGCGTGGACCAGGCCCAGCTCCTTCAACTCAGTCCACGCCACACCGAGTTCTTCTCCCCCCACCTCGAACTCGGCACGCAGCGTGGCCTCGTCGGTAGCGCCTCCGGTCCGCACCCACTGGTACAGGGCCGGAGCGACAGCGCTCTGCTCCCGTTGCTCCTGCGGCTCCGCCGGTCTTCGCACGTCTCCCCCGATCCCCCCGATGATCTTTCGAACATCTACACGTTACCGTTCTGAGGCCGGGCCGGTCGTCGCCGACCGCCGGCCGGGCGCGTCGGGGGCCGTGACGCCAAGTGAGTGAGTCCTGTCATTCCAAGGCGAGGTCGCATCACCTCCTGGCGAATTCTCGCCATGGCGACCAGGCGCAGCCGAAAAACGTGGTTCCAGGTTTTCTGATCAGGCAGAATGGATGACGAGCGGGGGGCTCCGACACCAGTCGTGAAAATTAACCTCCGCCATCTCTCTCATTCATTCAACGGGGGCATTTTCATGCGTCGCGACATCGTCGTGCTGCACTCTTCTGCGCTGGTCAACGCCGTGTGCGCAACATCACGCCAGTGGTGGCCGACGGCCTGAACCGGAAACCAGAAAAGAACGTCGTACAGGGGGATACGAGTCATGCGCATTGTGCTGTCCGAACGCGGATCCATATGGTGGCAGGAGTCCGCAGACCTCGTCAGGAAGGTCTATGCGAACAGCTTCGGGGCCGATATCACGGTGGACCCGGAAAGCTTTCTTTCTTACCTGGAACACAACCCGGAAACTGGCCGTGAGGAGGTCCTCGCCTGCACCGGCCTGACGGCGGCCGAGGGCGGACCGCTGTTCCTGGAGAAGTACCTCGACCTTCCCATCGAGGACCTGATCCGCGCTGACGGCCAGACGGTGACGGGCCGTCATGAGATCGTCCAGCTCGGATCGGTGGCGTCGGTGCGCGCCACTGCCGGCGCCGAGCTGTTCAAGGCGCTGACGGTCGTGCTGTGGGGTCTGGGCTGCCGTTACGCCGTGATGACGTCCACGCGGCGCTCGCTCGCCCTGCAGAAGCGTCTCGGCATCGTCTTCAACCCCATCGCGGAGGCCGACCCGACCCGGCTCGACGCCGGCGAGCTGGAGCGCTGGGGCTCCTTCTACGACCAGCGGCCGCTCGTGGTCTACGCGGTCATCGCCGAGCAGACGCAGTCGTTCGTCAACGGCGTCGGCCGCTACCAGTTCGCCTCCATCGACATGCAGTTGATCCCCACCCGACGCAAGGAGCCGGCCGGTGTCTGACACCCGTGTCTCACTGATCGACGGCCTGCTGGCCCGCGCCGGCAGCGACGACACCATGGTCGAGGTGCTTTCCCCGGCCGGTGGCCCGACGTTGA
Source organism: Streptomyces sp. NPDC007971 (assembly GCF_042958635.1). Lineage (NCBI taxonomy): Bacteria > Bacillati > Actinomycetota > Actinomycetes > Kitasatosporales > Streptomycetaceae > Streptomyces > Streptomyces sp. NPDC007971. The sequence goes on along the minus strand of NZ_JBIBJK010000013.1, from coordinate 94,383 downwards.
AGTGGACCTACCGCCAGGTGATCGGCGCCGCCAAGGTGCTCGCCGACGACATCGCCGTCCTCGCGGCCCGGCTGGGCCGTACGCCGAGGGTCGGCCTGCTGGCCGAGAACTCGGCCGAGTGGGTCGTCGCCGACCTGGCACTGCTGTTCTCCGGCGCCGTCGAGATCCCGGTCCCCACCGCCTTCAGCGCTGAGCAGGCGGCATCCCTGCTGGCCGGGGCCGACGCCTGTCTTGTGGACAGCCGAGGGGCCGGCCGACTGGAGGAGTGGGGGCACGAGCGAGTCCTGTCGGCCGGCTGCCAGGTCGACGCGGTCGACCTGCCCGCCCTGATTGCCGCAGGAGCGTACCGGGACGAGCGGGTCGCCCACCCCATCGCCTCCTGGGACGAGGACGCCGTCTTCAAGGTGATCCACACCTCGGGGACGACCTCAGCGCCCAAGGGCGTGATGATCCGACGGCACGGCATCGAGGCGCTCCTGGAGTCGCTGCGCAAGCGCAGTGACCCGGCGATCTTCCGCCGTTACCTCTCCATCGTGCCGCTCAGCCTGCTGGTGGAGCAGGTCACCGGTCTGTACATGCCGTTCCTGGCAGGCGGCTCGGTGATCTTCCTTCCGCCGGGTACGGCACTCGTGGGCACCGCCGGCGACGCCGGGCCACGAATGCTGTCCCTGCTGCGTTCGGCACGCCCCACCGCTCTGGTGATGCCGCCGACCATGGCAGCGCTGCTGCTGTCCCTGTGCGTCCAGAGCCCCGACGAGACCGTGGCCGGGCGGCACTTCCGGTTCTTCGGTCACGAGGGACCGGTGTTCATCGCCTGTGGCGGCGCCCCGGTGCCCCCGGAGGTGCTGACCCGCCTGAAGGAGTTCGGGCTGCCGCTGTACGAGGGGTACGGGCTGAGCGAGAACAGTTCGGTCGTCGCCTGGAACTTCCCGGGCAGCGTCCGCATCGGCACGGTCGGCAAGCCGCTCGACCACGTCGAGGTGAAGCTCTCCGAGGACGGCGAACTCCACGTCCGCAGCAGCTCGCTCTTCGCCGGATACACCGTCGAGGACCCCTCCAGCTGCGCCGTCGACGAGGACGGCTGGCTGCACACCGGCGACCTCGCCACGATCGACGAGGACGGCTACATCCGGATCGTCGGCCGGAAGAAGAACATCATCATCACCGCCGGCGGGCGCAACGTCTCGCCGGAGTTCGTCGAGGGCCAGTACCGCCGACTGCCGTTCGTACGCGAGGCGGTCGTCCTCGCCGACGGACTCGACACCGTGCGCGGACTGTTCGTGGTCGACGGCGACGTCGACGAGGAGCTCGCCCGCAAGGAGATCACCGACTTCGGGCAGCGGCAGCTCTCCGACGTCGAACGGGTCACCGACATCCGCCTGATGCGGCAGGACGACCCGCGTTACCTCACCTGCTTCACCGTGACCGGCCGCCCGAAGCGGCAGGCCGTCCGCGACCTTCTGCTCACCCAGGACCTCATCGAGGAGCACGTATGAGCACCGCTGTCCACACGGCCCGCTACGGCTCCGGCCAGGGCCTCGTGCTGACCCCGGCCGGCTCCGGCTCGGTCGCCGACATCGAGCCGGCCCACCTGCTGAAGCTGCTCTCGGAGTCCGGCTTCCTGCTGCTGCGCGGCTTCGGCGCGGACATGGACGCGTTCACCGCGCTGGTCAACAGCGTAAGCGTCCGCACCACCATCGACCCCGCCCGTGACTTCTACTCCGAGGTAGCCCAGAAGGTCGACGCCGGCACCGGCCCGATCGGCCTGCACACCGAGAACGGCAACAACCCGTTTCGGTCGCACCTCGCCTGGTTCTTCTCGGAGAAGGCCGCCAAGGAGGGCTCGCAGACCACCGTCTGCGACGGCTACCGCGTCTGGGACGCCCTCTCCGACGAGGCCAAGGCGGCCTTCTCGGCGCAGGACATCGTGTACTCCCGCTACGTCGGTGAGCAGCAGTGGCGTGCGATGGCGTTCCACATGACGGAGCAGCGGGTGCCGATGGAGGAGATCACCTTCGAGCAGCTGCGCTCCCTGGCCGACTCCGTGCCGGGCACCACCGTCGAGCTGCACGAGGACGGCGGCATCACGTACGCCTTCCGTACGCCGGCCGCCGCTCCCACCCTCTTCGGTGAGCGGATCGCCTTCGCGAACTCCATCCTCGGCCCCTCGACCAACTACGAGAAGCCGCGTATCACGTTCGCCGACGGCACCGAGTTCCCGACCGAGCTGATCCTGGAGATCTCGGACGTCACCGACCGGCTCACCGAGAACCTCGACTGGCAGGACGGCGACATCGCGATCATCGACAACACGCGTGTGATGCACGGCCGTCGGGCCATCCTCGACACCGAGCGGACCATCTACAACGCCCTCAGCTACATCGACGTGGAGGCCGCCGCATGACCGCCCAGGCTCTGGAACGGGTCAACGAACTCGCCCACATCAACACCTTCCACCCCAACGCCCTGCCCTGGGAGAAGGCCCGCAACGCCGCGGAGCTCGCCTACCTCTCCCGCGTCTGCTTCGACGAGGAGGGTCACGAGCAGGCCGCCGTCGCCTACGCGGTGAAGGAACTGGCCCAGCTCGCCGAGATCGAGCGACACGTCTCCGCGGTGATGTCCATCGTCCTGTCCGAGGTCCAGGGCCAGGACAACCCCTTCACCGAGGGCCGCGGCCTGCACGACGCCCTTTCCTGCTTCGCCTCCGAAGAGCTCAACCACGCCAACGCCTTCTACCGGTACGTGCGTGAGCTGGGCGGCGTGGACTTCGTCCTGCCGGACAACCTCTTCAACGAGCGGCTCGCCCTCTACCTCGGCGACGATTCCCCGTACGTGAAGCTGGCCGCCCTGTGCTGCACCGCGTACATCGGCGAGTCGATCATCACCGTGATCGAGCGGCGTACCCGGGCCTACGACCCGGAGATGTCGTACTTCCTGCCGAAGCTGCTGCACCTGCACAACCTCGACGAGGAGCGGCACGTCCGCACCGACCACTGGGTCATCGACGAGCTGATCCCCTCGTTCAACGAGGAGGAGCAGGCGGCGATGCGGCGCATCATCGCCGGAACCGAGGAGCTCAACGTCCAGCTGGCCATGGCCTTCGAGAAGCACGCCAAGGACACCTTCGGCGTCGACTACACCGAGGGCAACCTGATCCACCAGATGCAGACCGAGCTGACCATGGCCTTCGGCCGGCACGCCCTCGCGGGACCGATCACCAAGCTCGACGACGCCCTCGACGACGAGACCCGTGCCCTGCTGGAGCGGTTCAGCGGCACGACATCGGTCCACGTCTGACCCTCCCCAGTCCACGGTGCCGGGGTCGATCGACCCCCGGACGGCCCCGGCACCGTGCTCGTCCGCCCCTCACCACTTCCTGGAGCTGCTCGTGAAGACCACGATCATCCTGACCTACACCTTCACCCCGGCCTGGCTCGCGCTGCCGCGCGACGAGCGGAACGCCATGGAGGCCGCCCACATTCACCCTGTCTTCGCCAAGTACGCGGACCGGGTCTCGGCGCGTTTCTTCGACGCGGAGGCGTTCCACACCGCCTTCTCGGACTTCGTCCTGCTGGAGACCGAGGACCTCAAGGCGTACTACTTCCTCATCGAGGAGCTGCGGGACTCGCCGCTGATCGCCCAGGGCTACCTGGTCGTCAACGACATCTTCATGGGCATCGAGGACGGCTTCCAGCAGTTCGAGGCGGCCCAGGCCGACGGCGAGGACGGGCAGCACCGGTGACCGTCCTCACCGAAGCACCCGACACCCGCTCGGGGAGCGGCGCGCCGGCCGGGCGCCGCTCCCTGATCACGGGTGCGCTGCTCGCACTCTTCCTGGCCGCCGCGGACTCGACCGTCGTCGGCTCCATCCTGCCGACCATGGCCCGCAGTCTGGGCCAGGACGAGCTGTACCCCTGGCTCGTGTCCGGCTTCCTGCTGTGCAGCATCCTGGCGACCGCCGTCTCCGGAGCCGCGGCCGACCGCTTCGGCTCCCGTACGGCCATGTGTGCCGCACTGCTGCTCTTCGCAGCCGGCTCGGCCGCCTCCGCCGTCGCCCCCGGCATGGTCGTCCTGATCGCCGCACGCGCACTGCAGGGCCTGGGCGCCGGAGCGGTGATCACTCTGGCGTACGTCCTCGTCGGCCAGGTCTTCGACGCGGCCGGCCGGGCGAAGATGCAGGGCCTGCTGTCCGCGATATGGGGGCTTGCCGCCGTGGCGGGCCCAGCGCTGGGCTCGGCAGCGCAAGCGACCGTCGGCTGGCGGTGGGTGTTCGCCGTGAACCTCCCGCTGGCGCTGGCGGCGGCACTCGTCGTGGCCCGAAAGGCCCCCGCCGGGACCGTGGACGGCAGCGAACGCCCGAAGCTGGACGGACGCGCCCTGGCAACCTTCTCGGTGGGACTGACCGCACTGCTGATCGTGGTCGTGTCCCCCGAGCCGGTGCTGCTCGTGATCGCCGCCGTGATCGCCGCGGTCACCGTCACGCTCCATATCCGCCGAGTCCGTCGTACCCCGGAGGCATCCCTCATACCGGTCGCCATGGTGACCGATCGGGTACCGCGCGCGGCAGCCCTCGTCTCCCTCCTCGCCTCGGTCCTGCTGTACGCCTCGGTCACCCAGCTCCCGCTGGCCCTGACCAGGACGGGCGCGGCCGGCGCCACGGCGAGCGGCCTTGTCGTGCTGGTGGCCTCGCTCGGCTGGGTGGCCGGTTCGGCCGTGTGCGCCGGTCTGCTGGGCCGGTTCGGCGGGCGCACGGTCGCCACGATCGGCGGAGTACTGCTCGCCATCGGAGCGGCGGTGCTGTGCCTACCGACCGAGCCGTCCCTACCAGCAGCCATCGCCGGACAGCTTCTGGCGGGACTGGGCACGGGCTTTACCGTGGCCACCGCGCTTGTCCAGGCCCAGAACGCGGCTCCGGCGGAACAGCTGGGCGCTTACACCGGTGCGGTGACTCTGTGCCGCAACATCGGGGCGGCCGTCGGCGTCAACCTGATCGCCAGCATCCAGCACGGTGCCGAGGAGGACCTCGGTGGCGCCGATGCCCGCGTGACGTCGTACCGGTTGGCCTTCGGTGTGCTGGTGGCCGTGGGGCTGTTGGCACTGCCGGCGGCACGACGTCTGAAGTCCGCAGCGACGGAGGCCGCCGATGACTGACCTTTCCGCATCCACTACGGCGGAGCAGACCGCGCCACGCCGCCGAGCACTCACCGTGCTCCGGGTGGCGTCGGTCGCGTTTCTCTTCGACACACTGCTGCAGGCCGCGTTGGCGGGCCTGTTCATCACCGGCGACGTCCGCTTCCTCGACCTGCACGCGGCCAACGCGCAGTTGCTGGCTGCCCTGTCTGTCCTGGAGGCCGTGGCGGCGCTGGTGGTCTGGCGTTCTCTGAAGGGTCCGGCGTGGCCCTTCACCACAGCCGTGGGTCTGGTGGTCCTGGTGGCCGCCCAGATGGGACTGGGTGCCGCACGGATGCTGGGCGGCCATGTGCCACTCGCGCTGGCCGTGTTCGGTGCCGGCACCGTCCTGGCGTGGTGGTCGTGCACCTACCGGGGCGCCGAGGGAGGCCGCGGATGACGCTCTCACGCCGGCAGACCCTCGGGATCACCGCAGGCATCACGGCGGGCCTCGCCATCCCGGCGGGCGCGGCGGCGTACGCCCGCTGGTCCCCGGAGCGCACCGGAACGGAGCTGGTCAGCCGCCTCCGCCTCCCGAAGCCGTTCATCGTGCCGCTGCCCGTGCCGCCCCGCGCCCGCCCGGTCCACCGCCCCGACGGCACGGACTTCTACGACATCACGCAGCGCGAGGCCGAAGTGGAGATCATCCCGGGCACGCGGACGCGGATCTGGGGCTACGACGGCATCTTCCCCGGTCCGACGTTCGTCGCCCGGTCGGGCCGTACGACGCGGGTGCGCGTGCTGAACAAGCTGACCGTGCCCACCTCGCTCCACCTGCACGGAGGAGTCACCCCGCCGCACTCGGACGGTTACCCCACTGACATCGTCGTACCGGCCCAGTGCGGAGCCGACTTCCCTGCACGGAAGATGCAGCACGGCATGCACACGGCTGCGGCCGACTGGACGGTGAGCGAGGCGTACAAGACGTACGAGTACCCGCTCGGCCAGCGTGCGGCGACGCTCTGGTACCACGACCACCGCATGGACTTCAGCGGTCCGCAGGTCTGGCGGGGGCTGGCCGGCATGTTCCTGGTCCACGATTCCGAGGAGGACGCGCTGCCCCTCCCCGGCGGCGACCGAGACGTTCCGCTGCTCCTGTGTGACCGCTCCTTCGAGGAGGACGGTTCCTTCCGTTACCCGGCCCACTCCCCCACCTGCACCGGCACCCCCGGCGTCGCGGACGCCTACATGGACGGCGTCCTGGGCGACGTCCAGCTCGTCAACGGCGCCCCATGGCCGGAGCTGGAAGTCTCCACAGCGCGTTACCGCCTGCGCCTGCTCAACGCGTCCAACGCCCGCCGCTACAGCCTGGTCCTGCGCGGTGACGACGACCGGGCCCTGCCCTTCACCCAGATCGGCGGCGATGGCGGCCTTCTTGCCACGCCCCAACGACTCCCGGCAGTTCCGATGTCACCAGGCGAACGCTTCGACGTCGTAGTCGACTTCGCCGCCTGCCCGGTAGGCAGCACGGTGACGCTCGTCAACACGTTGGCGGAGGGACGGATGCACCAGGTGATGCGCTTCCGGGTCGTCCGCAAGGCCAAGGACACAAGCCACGTTCCACACCGCCTCTCGCGCTACGCAGCCCTTGCCTCCTCGTCGGCGGTCGCGACCCGGCACTTCGACTTCCGACGCGGCGACGACATGTGGACCATCAACGGCCGCACCTTCAACGCCGCCGAATCCCTGGCCAGCCCGCGCCTGGGCACGGTCGAACGCTGGCGCTTCACCAGCGACTTCCACCACCCCGTCCACCTCCACCTGGCTCACTTCCAGGTCATATCCCGCGGTGGCCGTCCGCCTGCCCCGACCGATGCCGGTTGGAAGGACACGGTCGACGTGCGGCCGTACGAGGTGGTCGACGTCCTGGTCCGCTTCCAGGGCTATCGAGGTCGGTACATGCTGCACTGCCACAATCTGGAGCACGAGGACATGGCGATGATGGCGAACTTCCAGGTGGTGTGATGCGGAGGGCCGACGGCAATGTGCGTGCTGCCCAGTAGCCGGACGGCAGAGCCGAACGCTGGTTGTGCTGCCTACGATCCTCGTACGTGGGTGAAACCGCAGGGGCTGGACCGCGAAGCCTAGGAGTGGAGCATGAGGAAGTACATCTGCGGCGCGGCGCTCATACTCGCGGTGGTGCCGGCGCTGGCCGGGTGTGGTGCTTTCGGGAAGGGCACACCCACGCCCGTCGCGACAGGCCCGGTGACGATGCCCGATCTGACCGGGAAGAACGCCGAGAAGCCCGAGGAGCAGCTGGAAAAGCTCGGTGTGCCCAAGAGCCGGATCGAGCTGCAGGCGGATGACGGAAACCATCTGGTGGTGCTGGTGCCGGCGAACTGGGACGTGAACACCCAGTCGGTGAAGGCGGGTGCGCAGCTCGGAGTGAAGCAGGTGCGTGTGCTCGGCGTGGGCAAGCTGACGTGGCGCGAGCGTCATCACGGCCACGTGCTCTAGCCAAGCTACGTGCGAAAGCTCGGTATGAATGCATCGCCCAGGCACGTGCCCCCGAGGGCACATCCAGGGCACATGAGCCCGGGAAACGGCGTTGACCCGCGAGAACTGCCGAGGAGAGTTTCCGCAGGTCAACGCACATTCCACCGAGAATCCCCAGGTCAATGCCCCGTAACTCCCAATCGCTGCACGAGTGGCAGGACTTCAGCCATCGGTTGCATGAGGCGGGGCATCAGCCGTATTGCCTGGTGTGGCCCTGAGCCGGGGTTTCCCGGTTTTGGGCGGGGCTTTTCCGGGCGGGGCTCTCGGGCCCTGCCCCTCGTCATGCGCTCGCTCCGCGACCGCGTGACGTCCGTGCGTGAGCGTGCCTCCCGGCGGCGTGGCCGATCCGGGGCCGCCCTCAGCGCCGAGGCCGCTGGAGCCGTCCGTGGTCAGTACACGTCGCGCACGTAGCGTTTGTCGGCGGTGAGTTGTTTGATCCAGGCCGCCGCCTCGGCCTCGTCCAGGCCGCCGTGCACGGTGGCGATCTCCCGCAGGGTCCGGTCGACGTCCTTGGCCATGCGGGTGGCGTCGCCGCAGACGTAGAAGTGGGCGCCGTCCCGCAGCCAGGACCACAGCAGCGGGCCGTGTTCGCGCATCCGGTCCTGGACGTAGACCTTGGCGCGCTGGTCGCGGGAGAAGGCGGTGTCCAGACGGGTGAGCGTGCCCTCGGCGAGGAACGCGGCCAGTTCCTCCTCGTAGTAGAAGTCGCTCGCCCGGTGCTGTTCGCCGAAGAACAGCCAGTTCGGGGCGCGGCGACCGCGGGCCCGGCGTTCCTCCAGGAAACCGATGAACGGCGCGATGCCGGTGCCGGGCCCCACCATCACCGCCGGTGTGGCGGAGTCGGCGGGCGGGCGGAAGTGCGGTGCCCGCTGGACACGGACCGGCACCGGGGTGCCGGGCTCGGCGTCGGCGAGGAAAGGGGAGCACACGCCCTGGCGGGGGAGGCCGGCCTGGTTCTCGTAGCGGACGACGGAGACCGTCAGCGACACCAGTCGGGGGTCGGTCAGGGGGCTGGAGGATATGGAGTACAGGCGGGGCTGCAGGCGCCCCAGCACGTCGGCCCACTCCTGTGCGGGGGCCCGGATGCCGAACTCGGCGGCTACGTCGACGGCCTGGCGTCCCCAGGACCACTGTGCCAGCCCGTCCTTGTTGTCCGGCCGCAGCAGCTTGCGCAGCTCGCGCGGGTCGCGGGCCCGGTCGGCGGCGAAGCGCAGCAGGCCGGGAGTGATCCGGGTGATGTCCAGGTGGCGCAGCAGCGCCTCGGCGAAGGGCACGTCCCCGGCATCCCTGACCCGGACGGCCGTGTCCGCGTCCAGGCCGGTGACGGCCAGCCACTCCGCCACCGTCCGGGGCCAGTTGGCCGGGTGCACCGCCAGGGCGTCCCCGGCCTCGTAGACCAGCGGGGTGTCGCCGTCCCGGGTGTCGAAGGTGAAGCGCCGGACCTCCTTGCCCGCACCGGGCCGGCTCAGCAGGCGGTTGCCGGTGAGGCGGGCGGTGGCGGGGGCGGAACGGCCGGGCCGGGGAGCCACCGGGGCGGCGAGGACCTGAGCAGGGAACTGAGCAGGCACCAGAGCGGGAGCCGGGCCGGGTGCCGATCCGGAACTCGGACCGGGTGCCGGGCCGGATGCCGAGCCGGGTTCCGAGCCGGATGCCGAGCCGGGTTCCGAGCCGGGTTCCGAGCCGGGTTCCGGACGTTCGGGGCTCTGCAGCGCGGTGAGCACCTGGTCGAGCCAGGCCCCGGCCTCGGTCTCGTAGTCCGGTTCGCAGTCGGTGCGCGGGGCCAGCCGCACCGCGTCCAGCTCCTCCATGCGCCGGTCCAGACGGCGGCCGTGGCCGCAGAAGTCGTCGTAGGAGGAGTCGCCAAAGGCCAGGACGGCATAGCGCCTGCCCGCCAGGCGCGGGGCGTCGGGCGCGGTCAGGGCGTCCCAGAACCCCGCGCCGTTGTCGGGGGCGTCGCCGTCCCCGAAGGTGCTCGTGATCAGCAGCAGGTCGGTGTCGCGGGGCAGTGCGGCGGGGTCCGCCTCCTCCATGGGCAGGAGGGCGGCGGGGTGGCCGTCCGAGGTGAGCCGCTCGGCCGTGGCGGTCGCGAACTCCTCGGCGTTGCCGGTCTGCGACGCCCAGAGGATCACGACCTGGCGCCGGGGGGTGCCGGTGCCCGGCTGCGGGGTGTCCCCGGCGGGGCCGTGCGCCCTGGACGGCGTCGCCCCGGACCTGGAGTACATCCCGGCCAGCACCCCGTTCACCCACAGGGCGTGCTCCGGGCTGAACGGGGCGTCCGCCGGCAGCACCGGTACGCCGGAGGCACCCGAGGGAATGCCGGCCAGGAAACCGGTCAGATACCGGCGTTCGTGTTCGGCGAGGACCGGCGGCGGCCCCGGCTCCAGCCCGAACGGCACGGCGGGAGCGGGCACGGTGGCAAGGACGGCGGCCGGTGGCGCGACCTCGATGGACGCCGGGGCGGTGGCCGAAGCACCCGCCGGAGCCGTAACTGAAGCACCCGCCGGGATCGTGGCCGAGGCACCCGCCGGGGCCGGGGCCCGCACCGTCACCGGGGTGGCCACCTTGGTCAGCGACACCGCGCACATCTTGAACTCGGGCTGGAAGGACAGCGGGTCGACGGCGTCGCTGGTCACCGCGTTGACGCTCAGGTACTCCCCGAACAGGTCGTTCCAGTGGAACGGCGCGAAACAGCAGCCGGGCCGCACCCGGTCGGTGACGACGGCGGGCAGCACGGCGCGCCCGCGGCGCGAGGCGACCTCCACCGAATCCCCTTCGGCAAGGCCCAGTCCGGCCGCGTCCTGCGGGTGCACCTCGACGAAGGAACCGGGGTTGAGCTTGTTCAGCCTGGCCACCCTGCCGGTCTTCGTCAGCGTGTGCCACTGATGCTGGAGACGGCCGGTGTTGAGCACGAACGGGTAGTCGTCGTCGGGCATCTCCGCCGCCGGGACGTGCGGGCGGGCGTGGAAGACGGCTCGGCCGCTCGCGGTCGGGAAGACCGGCGAGCCGTCCTCACCGACGTACCGGACCGGGTTGCGGTCGGGACCGTCGGCGCTCGCCGCCGGCCACTGCACGGGCGTCTGTCGCAGCCGCTCGTAGCTCGCACCGCGCAGGTCCCAGCCGGTCGCCGGGTTCCAGGCCCGCTTGATCTCCTCGAAGACCTCCTCGGCGCTGTCGTACGCGAATCCCTTCCCGTACCCCATCGCGCGGGCCACGGCCGCGATGATCCGCCAGTCCGCCGTCGCCTCCCCGGGCGGATCGGCGGCCGGGCGGGCGAGGGTGAGGTTGCGCTCGCTGTTGATCAGGACGCCCTCGGTCTCGGTCCACAGAGCGCCGGGCAGGACGACGTCGGCGTAGGCGTTGGTCTCCGTCTCGGCGAACACGTCCTGGGTGACGACGAACTCGGCGGCCTCCAGCCCCTCGATGACCGTCTTGCGGTTGGCGACGGAGGCGACCGGGTTGGTGCAGATGATCCAGCACGCCTTGATGTCCCCGTCGGCCATCTTCCGGAACATCTCGACCGTGCCCCTGCCGACGCCGTCGGCGCGCAGGGCGCCGGGCTCCAGCTCCCACAGTTCCTCGACGAAGGCCCGGTCGGCGTCGACGAGGACGGAGCGCTGTCCGGGCAGCCCGGGTCCCATGTAGCCCATCTCGCGGCCGCCCATGGCGTTGGGCTGGCCGGTGAGGGAGAACGGCCCGCTGCCGGGGCGGCAGATCGCGCCGGTGGCGAGGTGCAGGTTGACCAGGGCGTTGGTGTTCCAGGTGCCGTGGGTGGACTGGTTCAGGCCCATCGTCCAGCAGCTCGTCCACTCCTTCGCCTCGCCGATCAGCCGGGCCGCCTCCCGGATGTCGTCCTCCGGGATGCCGGTGGTCGCGGCGACGGCCGCGGGCGGGTAGTCGGCGAGGAAGGCGGGCATCGCCTCCCAGCCCTCGGTGTGCGCGGCGATGAAGCCGGGGTCGGTGCGGCCGTTCGCGTGCAGCAGGTGCAGCAGCCCGTTGAGCAGCGCGAGGTCCGTGCCGGGCTCGATCTGCAGGAACAGGTCGGCCTTGTCGGCGGTGGCGGTGCGCCGGGGGTCCACGACGATCAGCCGGGCGCCCGCCGACTTCACCCGGTCCATCATCCGCAGGAAGAGGATGGGGTGGCAGTCGGCCATGTTGGAACCGATGACGAGGAAGACGTCGGCCTTGTCGAGGTCCTGGTACGAGCCGGGCGGGCCGTCCGCGCCCAGCGAGAGTTTGTAGCCGGTGCCGGCACTGGCCATGCACAGCCGGGAGTTGGACTCGATCTGGGTGGTCCGGACGAAGCCCTTGGCCAGCTTGTTCGCGAGGTACTGCGCCTCCAGGCTCATCTGCCCGGAGACGTAGAGGGCGACCGCGTCGGGCCCGTGTTCGTCGACGATCGCGCGCAGGCGGCGGGCGGTCTCGGCGACGGCGTCCGCCAGGGGTGCGGGCCGCTGCTCCTCGCCGCGGTCCGGCCGGACGAGGGCGCCGGTCAGCCGGCCCGGGGCGGCGAGCATGTCCGCGGTGGTCGCGCCCTTGGTGCACAGCCGGCCGAAGTTCGCCGGGTGCTCCTTGTCCCCGCTCGCCTTCAGGACCGTACGCCGTCCGTCCGGTCCCCTGCCGACGTCGAGGACCATGCCGCAACCCACCCCGCAGTACGAGCAGACGGTCCGCACCGTCGTCGTGTCCTCGCTCCGCGAGCCCGGCGCGGCCACGGGCGCCCCCCTTCTGCTGTGCTCGGCCTGATCTCACCCTTCGCGACCGTACGAAGCGCTCATTACGCGGGTGTCTCCGCACCCGATCACCAGGGGTTAAGCCCGCCGCACAGGGCCGGGCGGGCGGATGTGAGCACACCGGCGTGCGGGCTGGTCAGTCGCCGGGCGGCCGGTGGCCGACGGTGATGTGGCGTTCGGGGCCGGGGGTTTCCAGCTCGTCGACCACGGCGACGGCCAGGTCCTCGGCGCTGATCCACGACTGCCCGTCGGCGGTGGTGAGCAAGGTGTCGGTGCCGCGCCGATAGCGGCCCGTCCGCTCACCGGGTTCGAGCCGGGCCGGCGGGCTCAGGTAGACCCAGTCGGCACCGGCATGGGCCCGGCAGGTCCGCAGCTGGGCCGTCCCGGCGGCGGCGACGGCCTTCACCTCGGCAGGCACGTACACGGGATTGTCGGCGACCGGCAGATCGGGGTCGCCGGGGCTGCGCAACGCACCGGCGCCGCCGACGACCAGGACGCGGATCCCCCTCCGTGCGGCGGCGTCCAGCACCGTACGGGTGGCGCCGACCAGGAAGTCCCGGTCGACCGGCATGGTCCGCACGGCCAGCACGACGGCGTCCGCGGCACGGTGCGAGGCGGAGCCGGCAAGCGCCTCCCCCACGGCATGCGGGTCGTTGACGTCGACCGCGATCGGTGTCACGTCCGGGTCCCCGCCCGCCGGCCTCCGGGACAGGGCGAGCACCCGGTGTCCGCGTGCACCGGCCTCGGTGATCACGCGGCTGCCGACCATCCCGGTGGCACCGAGCACGGCGATCGTCATGCCCGCCGCCGTCGCCGTCGGGCCCGTCTTCATCTCGCCCGCCTTCGTCGAGCCTGTCCTCTTCGAGCCTGTCTTCATCTCGCCCGTCTTCTTCGAGCCTGTCTTCATCGAATCCGTCCTTCTCGGGTCTGGCCTTCTCGGCTGTGGCCTTCTCGGGTCTGGCCTTCTCGGCTGTGGTCTCGGCCGTGGTCGTCTGACGTTCCGCCGCGTGCGATGCGGCCGGCCCGGCCCGCCCGGCCCGGGGGTCCGAGTTGCGCGGCGAGCAGAGCGGCCAGGGCCAGGACGAAGCCGAGGGTCTGGAGCAGGCTCAGCGACTCGCCCAGCACGACGCCGATGGCGGTCGCGACCAGCGGCGACAGCAGCACCAGGGGTGCGGACGCGCCGACCGGCAGCTGTCCGATCCCGCGGAACCACAACGTGTAGGCGATCAGCCCGCCCATGCTGCCGAGCCACAGGTAGCCGCCTGCGGCTCCGGCGTCGATCCGCTGCGGCAGCCCTTCGAACGCGAAGGTGAGCGGGAGCAACAGCAGGCCGCCGACCGTCAGTTGCCAGCCGGCCAGGGTGAGTGGGCCGACCCCCGCCGGACGGCCCCAGCGCTTCGTGAGGACGACCCCGCCGGCCATGGTGGCCGTATGGCCGAGGCCGGCCAGCACCCCGACGGTGTCCAGGTGGGCCCGCGGGCCGAGCACGACGAGTCCGACGCCGATCACGCCTGTCACGCCCCAGGCCAGTCGCCAGGCGGTCGGCCGGTCGCGGAGCACAGCGGCGGCCAGGCCTGCGACCAGCAGTGGCTGGGCGGCGCCGAGGGTGGCGGCGACACCGCCGGGCAGTCGTTCGGCCGCCAGGAACAGCAGGGGCATCCCGCCGATGTTGAGCACGCCGAGGACGGCGGCCTTCCACCACCAGTCCGCGCGCGGGAGCACCCGGGTGAGCGCCAGCGCGAGCAGCCCGGCGGGCAGGGCACGCATCAGCCCGGCGAACAGCGGGTGCCCGGGCGGGAGCAGCCGCGTGGTCACGACGTACGTGGTGCCCCAGGAGGCGGGAGCGAGTGCGGTCAGTGCGACGGTCGCCGCCTGCTGCGCGTACGGGGTCCGTGGCAGGCCCGACGACCGCTCGGTCAGGGAGTGCATGCGATGAAGTGTCCGCAGCTCCCGTCATGAATCCAACGCATGCTTGTCATCCCAGCCATGAATCAGAACGATGGACATGTGGACCTCCAGCAGATGCGCTACGTCGTCGCCGCCGCCGAGACACGCAATTTCACCCGCGCCGCGGAGCGCTGCTCCGTGGTGCAGTCGTCGCTCAGTCACCGGATCGCCGGTCTGGAACGGGAGCTGGGCGTCAAGCTGTTCGCCCGGTCCAGTCGCCGCGTCGAGCTGACCAGCGCCGGCGCGGCGTTCGTGGCCGCGGCGCGCGAGTGCCTGGCCGCTGCCGACCGCGCCGCCGCCGACGCCGTCGCCGCGACCGGCGTGGTGCGCGGCCGGCTCGCGGTCGGCGTGATCGTGACGACGGCTGCCGTCGACGTACCCGAACTGCTGCAGCGGTATCGCGCCCAGCACCCGGACGTCCGCGTCGCCCTGCGTTCCGGACGCAGTGACGACCTGGTGGCGGCGATCCGCGACGGCGACCTCGACATCGCCTTCCTCGGCCTGCCGGAGAACGAACCGCCCTCCGGTGTGGACACCGTCGTGCTCGATCACGACGAGCACGTCCTGGTGGTGCCGGCCGGGCACCAGCTGGCCGGTGCTTCCCGGGTCGCCCTGCACGAGATCGCCGGGGAGACGTTCGTGGACTTCGTAGCCGGGACACCCGCCCGCGCCCAGTCCGATCAGGCGTTCGCCGCCGCGGGCCTGGTCCGCGACGTCGCGTACGAGGCCGGTGTCGTCGAGCTGATCACCCGGCTGATCGCGCGCGGGCTCGGCGTCGCGCTGCTGCCGTCGGCGTTCATCCGGCCGCTGGCGGCCGCGGATCCCGGGCTGGTGCTGGTCCCGGTGGCCGACGGGCCACGCCGTGTGGAGTATCTGGCGTGGGGCCGGTTCAACCCGAGCCCGGCCACCCGGGCGATGCTCGACGTCCTCGGGGTCCGGCCACCGTCAGCGGCGTCCCGGGCGGGTGTTTCGTCAACCGCGCCGTCGCGCGACCGCGGTGACCGCCCCGCGCCCGGAGGTCATTCGGGTGCGATGGAGAAACTGCGCCACAGGCCGGTGGACCTGACCGCCTCGTCCGACGACTGCATGCTCACGTAGATGTTCGACCCGCCCGGCGGCTGAGTGCAGTCGGGTGTGGTGTACAGGAGGATGCTGCTCTGCGTGTAGTTCTCGACGCGGGTCACGCCGTCGCTGAAGGGGTGGCACCCGTGGACCGACGGGTTCGTGATGGTGTCCACGTGTCTGACACCGTTGCGCGCCGTGATCTGGCCTCCGGCCTGATCCTGGCAGGCGGCGAGGGTGATGCCGAGCAACGCGATACCGGTGAGCGTGGCCAGCGGCCGTGAAGCACGCATCGGGCCTCCTGTACCGGGACGGGGAGCTGGCTGGGACGTCCTTTCGCCACCACTATCCGCCAAAAGGGGCCCACACGCCTGGCGGGGGACGGCCTCCACGGAGCTGGGGCCACGGTCCCCCGGTGCCGTCAGCCGTCGTCGCCGGCCCCCGTGCCCCGCAGGTCGGCGTCGGTGAGGCTCTCCAGCTCACCGTGGGTGTCCAGCCAGTAGAGCAGGGCGACCGCGGGGATGATGAGCACGAGGGCGACGAACGTGACGAACGCCAGCCAGCGCAGCGTGGTGTGTGCGCCCGCGCCCTCGGCGACGGTCAGCGAGGTCGGGACGAGGTAGGGGCGCTGCGCCATCCCCCAGGCGATGACGGCCGACGCCACCACGCCGACCGCACTCACCCGGGACCAGGCCCCGGAGGGACGCATCAGCAGCCACGCCGTGGCGAGCGTGGCCAGCACGGCCACGACGACGAAGACGAGCCCCACGCCATGGGTGAGCCCGTGCCACACATGAGGGGCGTCCCCGTGGGTGACGACCAGCGTGATCACGGCGAGGACGGCGACGGCGGCGAGGGCGGCGAGGGCCCGCCGCCGGAAGTAGCCGTCCAGGTCGGGCACGGCGAAGCGGCGGGCGTCCGCAGCGAGGAAGACGGCGCCGAGCAACGCCGTCGCCGCGACGGCGAGCAGACCGAAGAGCAGCGACGTGGGGTTGGCCCAGGCATCCGTCGACGCCTGCGTCGTGGCGGTCACCCGGCCCGAGGCCACTCCCCCGGCCGCGGCACCCAGGAAGAACGGCGTCAGGAGCGAGGAGATCGCGAACACCGCGCCGTACAGGCGTCGGCCGGCCAGCCGCCGGGCGGGCTTGCGCAGCGCGAAGCCGGCCCCGCGCAGCACGGTGCCCACGGCGGCCAGCGCCAGGGGCAGCCACATCGTGGTGAACACCCGCTGGAAGAGGACCGGGAACCCCGTCCACATGATGACCAGGACGAAGATCAGCCAGACGTTGTTGACCTCCCACACGGGGGCCATCGCGTGGTCGATCAGCCATCGGGGACGCTTGCCGCGCTCCGCCCCGCCCGCGGTCAGGTCCCAGAAGCCGGCTCCGTAGTCGGTGCCGCCGGCGCAGGCGTAGGCGGCGATCGCGAGCAGCAGGACGACGGCGATGACCCCGGCGATCACGGCCGGCTCCCGGCCGAGCGCGGCCCGTACGGTGTGTCCGTCTCCGGCGAGTCCGCATCCCGTGTGCCCGCCTCCCGTGTGCCCGCCTCCCGTGTGCCCGCCTCCCGTGTGCCCGCCTCCCGTGTGCCCGCCTCCCGTGTGCCCGCCTCCGGTGTGCCCGCCTCCGGTGTCTGTTCCGGCGGCCGCGGGCCGCCCCTCTCGTCGGCCTGCCGCCAGCGGGTCCGCATCTTCAGCAGGATCGCCAGGAACGACCCGAACACGAAGACGTACACCGCGACGACCAGGGCGAACATGATCCACAGGCTGCCGGCGCGCGTCGCCGTCACCGCCTCCGCGACCCGCATGTTCTGGTAGACGATCCACGGCTGGCGGCCCACCTCGGTGGTGATCCAGCCGCATTCCACGGCCAGCACGGAGGCCACGCCCGCGCACGCCGCGACGCGGTAGAACCAGGGGGAGGCGGGCAGCCGGCGGCGGCGCAGCCACACCAGGGCGTACCAGAGCGCGAGCAGGAGCAGCAGGGAGCCGAGGCCGACCATGGCGTCGAACGCGAAGTGCGTGAGGGTGGCCTGGGTCGCGGTCGGCCGGTCGTCGGCCGGCACCGAGGTCAGCCCGGTGACCCTGGTGTCCGGGCGGAAGCCGGCCAGGATCGAGTCGAGCTGGGGGATCTTGATGCCCCCGGAGACGGTCCCGTCCGGGTGCAGTCGGCCGAAGAGGTACTCCGGCACGTGGGTGTCGGTCTTCCAGACGATCTCCGTCGCGGCGAACTTCACCGGCTGCTTGTGGAACACCTGCCGGGCGATGGAGTCGCCCAGCATGAACTGCACCGGTGTGCACACCGCGGCGAGCGTGAAGGGGATCGTGAAACCGAGCCGGTGGTAGCGGTCGCGGCGGCCGCGCAGCCGTCCCACGGCGTAGACGCCCGCGGTGACGTAACCCGCGGTGACGAACATCGCCATGACGAAGTGCCAGTACTCCGGGCCGAACATGGGCGTGAAGATCGCCTTCTGGATGTTCACGTCCATGGGGTTGCCGGCGGCGTCGAGGGTGAAGCCCCGGGGTGTGTTCATCCAGGAGTTGGCGGCGAGGATCCCGAAGGCCCCGAGCAGGGCGGCGAAGGGCAGCGGCAGCGCGAGCAGGAAGTGGGCACGGGCGGGGAGCCTGCGCCAGCCGTACAGATAGACGGCAATGAGGACGGCCTCCAGGAAGAAGGCCCACGCCTCGACGCCGAAGCCGATGCCGAACACATCGCCCCAGCGGCCCATCATCCCCGGCCACAGCAGCCCGAACTCGAAGGAGAGCACGGTGCCGGTGACGACGCCGATGGCGAACTGGACGGCCATCACGGCCGACCACCGCCGGGCCAGGAGCAGGGCGGTCGCATCGCCGCGGCGCAGGCCGTAGCCGTGCATGATCAGGGTGATCAGCGGCAGCGCCACGCCCAGCGGCACCAGGATGATGTGGGAGGCGAGGGTGAAGGCCATCAGCGATCTGGCCGGGAGCATCTGCGCGGGTGCGGGCGCCAGAGCCGCCATCACGGTGTGCATACGGGTCTCCCCCGGGGGCCGAGGCGGTGGGGTGGGTCAGCCGCCGGTGGCGAAGCCGGGGAAGAGGGTCATGCCGCCGTCGACGTAGAGGGTGGTTCCCACGACGTAGTCCATGAGGTCGGAGGCGAGGCCGACGACGGCGTGGGCGATGTCGTCGGGTTCGCCGACCCGGCCGTAGGGGATCAGTTGCAGGAGGTCCCGCTCCGCCTCGGGCGTGTCCCAGGCGTCGCGGTTGATGGGGGTCTTGATGGCTCCGGGGGCGACGGCGTTCACCCGGATCTTCTTCGGGGCGAGTTCCTGGGCGAGGGTCGCCATCATCATCTGGATGCCGCCCTTGGACGAGGCGTAGTTGACGTGACCGGCCCACGGGATGATCTGGTGGACGGAACTCATGCAGATGATCTTCCCGGCCGCGCGGGACACCTCCGGGACGATTCCGCGGCGCAGGAACTCCTTGGTCGCCTCACGGGCGCACAGGAACTGCCCGGTGAGGTTGACGTCCAGGACCTTCTGCCACTGGGCGAGGGTCATGTCGGTGAGCGGGGCGTCCCGCTGGAGTCCGGCGTTGGCGACCAGGATGTCGATGGTGCCGAACTCCTGGACCATGCGGTTCGTCATGGCGACGACCTGGGCCTCGTCGGAGACGTCCGCCTCGTAGGCCGCGGCGCGCACTCCGAAGGCGGTGATCTCCTCGACCACCTGCTCGGCGTCCTCCCGGCCGGCCACGTAGTTCACCACGACGTCGGCCCCGGCCCGGCCCAGGGCGACGGCGGTCGCCCGGCCGATTCCGGAGTTCGCGCCGGTGACCAGTGCCTTCTGGCCCTTCAGCAGGTGTGCGGGGGCAACTCCCTGCGGTGCGCCCTCGGTGGAACTCACGATGCCCTGCTCCTCCACTACGTGCCGGACCGGCCGGGCCCGGGAGCCCAGGTCCGGGCTTCAGACAAGCACCGGGGAGGGGCGGCGGCATGCCGGGGCGGACGGCGTTGCGCTGCCCGGCCGAGGATCTTCGCCCGGTCGGGGACGGGGTGCGGGCGGGGCGCGGGCGGAGGTCAGCCCAGCCGCTCCACCAGGTGGTCGCCCACGCGCAGCGCGTTCGCGATGGCCGTCAGGGACGGGTTGACCGCGCCGATGCTCGGGAAGAAGCTCGTGTCGACGACGTAGAGGTTGTCCAGGTCGTGGGCCTTGCAGTTGACGTCCAGGGCCGAGGCCGCCGGGTCCGTCCCGAAGCGCACCGTGCCGGCCTGGTGGGCGGTGGCGCCGATCGGCATGCCCTTGTGCAGGTAGATGCTGCGGGACAGCATCTGGTGCTCGTGCATGCCGAGACGGCCGAGCATGTGCTGCAGCTTGTGCCGCAGGCGCTCCAGACCGGCGATGTTGTTCGTCTCGTCGAGCGTGAGCCGGATACGGCCGTCGCTCTCCAGGGTCACCCGGTTGTCCGGCTGCGGCAGGTCCTCCCCGCACAGCCAGAAGTCGACGGCGTGATGGGCCAGGACCTCGAAGGGCATGTCCGGTGACACCGCTCCGGCCCAGCGCGGGGCCTGGCCGTGGATCTGCTCGGCGTCCGACTTGCCGAGCATCTGGATGCCGCCCAGGGGGTAGTCCCAGTCGTCTGCGCCCAGGTACCAGTCGTGCAGGGCGAGGGTCTTCTGGAACTGGGTGTCGTTGGGCTCCTTGGAAACGGCCATCAGCGCAAGGTTGTTGTGCCGCATGTAGTGGCGGCCCACGACGTCCGAGCTGTTCGCCAGTCCACCCGGATGCCGGTCGTTCGCCGAGGCCAGCAGCAGGGCCGCGGAGTTGACCGCCCCGCAGGCCACCACCACGATGCCGGCCGAGAAGCGCGCCTCCTCCTCGTCGGGGAGCCGGGCGACGACCGTGGTGACGCTGCGGCCGGTGGGGTCGGTCTCCAGCCGCGTCACCCGGGCGTTGGTGAGCAGTTCGACGTTGGGGTGGCGCAGCGCCGGCTCCACACAGATGACCTGGGCGTCCGACTTGCCGCGGACCAGACAGGGGAAGCCGTCCACCCGGTTGCAGCGGATGCAGACGCTGGAGTGGGTGGCCCGGCCGTGCTCGTCCTGGGTGAGGTCGACGCCGATCGGCAGGTGGAAGGGGTGCAGTCCCTGCTTCTCCAGGTCCTGGCTCAACTGCTCGATGCGCGGCTCGTGTTCGACCGGCGGGTAGGCGTACTGCGCGCTGTACGCGCCCTCCCAGGGATCCTCTCCGTGCCGTCCGTGCACCAGGTAGAGGTGCTCCGCCTCGGTGTAGTACGGCTCCAGGTCCTCGTAACCGAGGGGCCAGGCGGGAGAGATGCCGTCGTGGTGGCGCAGCTCGCCGAAGTCCTGCGGGCGCAGCCGGAACAGCGCGGCGCCGTAGAACTTGGTGTTGCCGCCGACGTAGTAGTTCAGCTCGGGCGGGAACTCGTTGCCGTGCCGGTCGAGCCAGAACTCCGGGGCCCGGTACTTGCCCTTGACGAACACCGCCGTCGAGTCCCAGTTGTCGCGTTCGCGCCGCAGGTAGTCGCCGCGTTCGAGGACGAGCACACGTTTGCCGGACGGGGCGAGGCGGTGGGCGAGCGTGCCGCCCCCGGCGCCGGTGCCGATGACGATGACGTCGTAGGGGGACAGGGTGTCCACGGCGACCACCGTCCTTGCTCGTCCGGTCCGCGGCCGTTTCCGGCTCTCCCCCCTTCGAACGTACGCGCCCCACGGCCGTGCGGCACCTGGAGTGTGCCCCGCACCGGCACGGCGGCAGAACGGCCGGTACGCAAGGGCGGCGAGCACGGGACGGCGGTCGCGGAACGACGAACACCGGACGGCGGTCCCGGAACGACGAACACCGGACGGCGGTCCCGGAATGACGAACGGCGATCACAGCACGGCGATCGGGTTCACCGGGGAGCCGGTCGCCGCGGGCAGCCGCAAGGGGGCCACCACGCACAGGAAGTGCCAGCGGCCCTGCTGTTCGCACACCGGCACCAGTTCCTCGAAGTCCAGCCAGTCCAGCAGATGCAGACCCAGGGCGTTGACGGCCAGCACGTGCACGGGGAACGGGACCTCGGCCACCGCGCTGGGCGCCGCGTCGCTGTTGCCGTCCGAGCCCAGGACGGACACGCCCCGCTCGGCGGGGAAGCGCATCGCCGCCGGATGCAGACCCGCCCGCGCCAGGGAGACGTCCCAGGCACCCAGTCTTCGGCGCCTGAGCCGGTGTCCCACGCGCACGAACAGCAGGTCGCCCGGTTCGACCCGGGTGCGCTGGGCGGTCTCGGCCGCGACGAGGTCCTCGGCCGTCACCTGGTCGCCGGGGTCGAGCCACGGCACACCCCGCAGACGCGGGACGTCGAGGAGGACACCGCGGCCGACGATGCCGTCGCGCACCAGGTCGAGCGTGAGCGCGCCGGCGCCGTCCGGGGTCACGGTGTCCGCCGGGACGCCGCCGTACAGCTCGCCGTCGAACATCACGTGGCACAGCGCGTCGAGGTGGCTGTCGACGTCCCCGTGCACGTTCATCGCGAACCGGTCGCGGGCGAACGCAAGCCCGTGCCCCGCGGTCTCCTCCCGGCACGCCGGCGCAGTCATCCGGTGGGACGCGGGCTCCGGATCGTCGGGACCGGCCCGGGTCTCGATGGGCGCGGCCAGCGACACGGTGCGTCCGCACCGGACCTCGGCGGCGGCCGCCGTCACCCGTTCGGGCGTGAGGAGGTCCAGGGCGCCGCGCCCGTGCCCGGCGGCGACCGCGGCCCCGTCCCGCAGCCGGCGGTACAGGTCCCGGAAGGCCGCTTCGGACAGGGAGTGCGAGGCCGGGGGATGCGCGGGCACGGGCTGCGGCTGCGCGGTCACCGGGAACTCCTCCTCGTCCGGCCCCCTCCCTCCCGTTCATTGGAGCACCCGGCCCAGGGCCCCGCACGCCCGGGCGGCTCGGCGTGCAGGCGCAGGCGGCGCCGCCTTCACTGAGGGGGGAAGGGCCGGACGGCTCGGAAGTCTCTGGAGGTGCGGTATGGCAGGGCACAGGACACGGGGTGCGGCGGGAGCGGTGGTGGCTGTGGTCGTCGCGGTCGCGGCGGCAGGGTGCTCCGGCGGTTCCGGGACCTCTTCCGGAACCGCCAGCAAGGCGGCTTCGGCGGCGTCCTCGGCCGCCGCGTCCCTGGCCTCGAAGGGATCCGACGCGCTGGCCTCGGCGTCGGCGCAGGCCAAGCAGAAGCTCGAAGGCGTCAAGAACGGAGTGAAGGCCAAGGACGACGTGACGCTCGGCACCGTCGCCGTCGGCGGCGACGGCAAGGCGACGGCCAAGGTGACCGCCAAGAACACCGCCGATTCCGCCAAGTCCTTCGCCGTCCAGGTCAATTTCACGGACAAGAGCGGCAATCTGCTGGACGTGACCGTGGTGACGGTCACGAACGTGGCCGCCGGAGCCTCCGGCGACGGCACGGCCACCAGCAACCGCAAGCTGAGCGGGGACGTGCACGCGGCGGTCGGCTCGGCCCTGCGCTACTGAACGACGGCTGCCCGGGCGGCGACGGGCCTGCGGGGCACCCGCGGGCCCGGGACAGCCGACGCAGCCGCGTCCCTTGCCGCAGCCGCATGTGTCGCCTCGGCCACAGCCGTTGCCGCCGCAGCCGCATCGGTCATCTCGGCCGCATCCGTTGCCGCATCCGCAGCGGTTGTCGCATCCGCAGCCGTTGTCACGGCCGCACCCGTTGCCGCCACCGCATCCATTGCCGCCGCAGCCGATGCCTCGGCCGCACCCGTGCTGGGCCGGTCCGTACACGGCGGCCGGTCCGTACACGACGGCCGGTCCGTACACGGCGGCCGGGCCGTGTCAGGCGTCGCTGCGCATCAGCCGGTACGCCGCCCCGGCCAGCGCGAGTGCCGTCCAGCCCAGGAAGACCAGCAGGCCGGCCGGGGGCGAAAGGGTGGTGGAGTCGTGGGTCAGGGCGTACATCGCCTGGCCCGCGTTGCTCGGCAGGTAGGGGCTGATGTCGTCCTGCCAGGAGCTGGGCAGGAGCGAGGCCAGGCCGGGGATGAGCATCAGGGTGGCGACCAGCAGCGAGATGCCTGCGGCCACCGACCGCAGCAGCGCGCCGAGCGCGGTGCCGATCACACCGACCAGGCCGAGGTAGAGCCCGGCGCCCAGCAGGCTGCGGACGACCCCGGGGTCGGTCAGGCCCATCGCGGCGGGGGTGCCGGCGACGATCCCGCTGCCGGCCAGGAAGGCGGTGAACGCGCCGAGGGTGCCGACGACCAGCGCGACCAGCCCGAACACGGCCGCCTTGGACCACAGGACGGGCAGCCGGCGCGGCACGGCGGCGAGCGTGGAGCGGATCATGCCGGTGGAGTACTCGCCCGCCATGACCAACACGCCGAGGACACCGAGGGCCAGTTGGGCGAAGTTGGCGCCGAAGAGGGACAGGCTCACGGCCGTCGCGCGGGCGAAGTTCCGGTCCATGCGGGGAGTGCCGTTCATGAACTTGTAGCGGCTCGCGGCGATCAGCCCGAAGACGACGAGGAAGAGCAGGCCGAGGCCCAGGGTGATCCAGGTCGAGCGCAGCGACCAGAACTTGGCCCACTCGGAGGACAGCACCCGCCGTCCGGTCACGCGGTGGTCGGGGCGGGCGGACGGTGTGGTGCGGGACGGCTCGGCCCTGCTGGTGAGGGTGCTCATGCGGTCCTCCTGGCGGTCCCGGCGGTCTCCGGGGTCGCTGCTGGTGTCGCTGGGGCCTCCGGGGTTTCCGGGGTCTCAGGGATCTCGGTGATCCCGGCCGTCTCGGTGATCCCGGCCGTCTCAGCTGTTAGGGCGGCTGCCGCTGTTACGGCGGTCGCGGCGGTCCGGGAAGCCTCAGCGGTCCCGGAGGTCTCGGCGGCCTCACGGGGCTCGGGGTTCCTGGTACCGGCCGAGGATCCGGTCACGGAGCCGACGGTGGAGCCGGCCGCAGAGCCGGTCCCGGAGCCGGCCGTGGAACCGTGGTACTCCACGGCGTCCCGGGTCAGGTCCATGAAGGCCTCCTCCAGGGAGACGGTCCGCGCGGTCAGCTCGAACAGGGCGATCCCGTGCTCGGCGGCCCGCAGCCCGATCTCACGGGCGCTCAACCCGGTCACCTGCAGTTCCTCGGAGCCGGCCCGGCCGGTGATGCCGACACCCGGCGCGGCCAGCACGTCCCGCAGCCGGGCCGGGTCCCCGGTCGCCACCTTCACCGTGTCCCCGCCCGCCTCGCCGACCAGGTCGCGCACGGTGGTGTCGGCCAGCAGCCGTCCCCGGCCCACGACGATCAGGCGGTCCGCCACCAGTGCCATCTCGCTCATCAGGTGGGAGGAGACGAACACCGTCCGGCCCTCCGCGGCGAGCGAGGTCAGCAGGGTGCGGATCCAGAGAACGCCCTCCGGGTCCAGGCCGTTGACGGGCTCGTCCAGCATCACCGTCTGCGGATCACCCAGCAGCGCCGCCGCGATGCCGAGCCGCTGGCCCATGCCGAGGGAGAAGGCACCGGCCCGCTTGCGCGCGACGGCGGTGAGACCGGCCAGCTCGATGACCTCCTCGACACGGCGGCGCGGGATGCCGTGGGTGAGCGCGAGCGCCCGCAAGTGGTTGTGGGCCGAGCGGCCCGGGTGGACCGACCTGGCCTCCAGAAGTGCCCCGACCTCCTGGAGCGGTGCCCGGTGGCGGGCGTAGGGGCGGCCGTTGACGGTGACGGTGCCGCTCGTCGGGGCGTCGAGGCCGACCACCATCCGCATGGTGGTGGACTTGCCCGCGCCGTTGGGCCCCAGGAAGCCGGTCACCGTGCCCGGCTCCACGGTGAAGTCCAGCCCGTCGACGGCCGTCTTCTCCCCGTATCTCTTGGTCAGCTGCCGTGCCTCGATCATGGGCGCTCTTCCTCTCGGACCCTGGCGTGCGTCGCGACGACGCCTCACCTGCCACGCTAGGGTCCGAATCGCCCCGATTTCGTGATACCGGGGGCCGAACGGGCGGCCCCCACCGGTGGTACCGCGACACGCCGGCGCCACCGGCGGCTCAGTCCAGCTGCAGCCGGTCCGCCAGTCCCGCCGCGGCGAACGCCCTCACGACGTCCTCCCTCGTCTCGGTGAAGTGGGCCCAGCTGTCGCAGTGGGCCGGGACCACACGGCGGGCGTCCAGGAGCCGTGCGGCCCGCGCGGTTCCGGCGCCGTCGAGGACGAGCAGGGCGTCGTCGAGGACGGGCATACGGGGGGCGCCGGCGAAGAGGACGGCGGTGTCGACCGGCGCGTACCGGTCGGCGATCTCCTGGACCAGCTCCAGGGAGGCGTTGTCGCCGCTGACGTAGACGCTCGGCAGGTCGGCGGAGGTCAGGACGAAGCCGGTGACCTCGCCCACGATCGGCTCGGAGCCCTTGGGCCCGTGCAGGGCGGGCACCGCGGTGACGGTGACGGTGCCGCCGTCGGGGCGGGGCAGCTCGGCGGACTCCCAGGGCGCGAGGGCCCGGGCGGTGCCGCCGAGGCGGCCGGCGGCGCTCGCGGTGGTGAAGGTGCGGGGCACCTCGGCGAGCAGGGCGCGGCCGGAGTGGTCGAGGTTGTCGGCGTGCTGGTCGTGGGAGAGCAGGACGACGTCGACGGGGCCCAGTTCGGTCCGGCCGGTCCGGGGCGGGGCTGTCTTGACCAGGGTCCGGCCGCCGGGCGAGGGGTAGTCACCGGGACCGTCGAAGGTCGGGTCGGTGAGGAAGCGGAGTCCGCCGTACTCGACGAGGACGGTCGGGCCGCCGAGGACGCGGACGGGTATCTGCTCGTTCGTGGTGTCGGGGGTCGGACCGGAAGCGGTCATGATGCGCACCTCACAGCGTCGTCTCACGGATGACGAATGGTCTATCCGTGAAGTGACGTTAGCCCTTCCTCACGGATGGCCGCAAGCCGTACCATGAGATTCATGACTGGGAGCGTGACAGGCGAGCAGACACCACCCCCCGCGCCGGGCGCGGAGCAGTACCCGGCCCTCGACCTCGCCAACAGTGCGGTCACCCTGCCCGGCGGCCACTCGGTCGACCTGCTGGGCTCGCCCGCGGCGGCGGACCGGTGGCTCGTGGAGCACGCCCTGGCCCCGGCCGGCGCGGACCTCCAGGAGACCTGCGCGGCCCGGCTGCGGTCGCTGCGCGAGGAGATCCGCTCCCTGCTCGCCTCGCGGGTCGAGGGCCGCCCCGCCCCGGCCGGCGCCCTGAACGCCCTCAACGAGGCACTCACCCGCGCCCCCGCGGCAGCCCTGCTGCACTGGCACCCCGGACGCGGCCTGTACCGGGCGGCGTCCCACCCGACCACGCAGATCGTCGAGCACGCCTTGGCGGCCCTGGCCGCCGACGCCGCCGACCTGCTCACCGGTCCCGACGCCGACCGCCTCACCGCCTGCGGCTCCACCCCCTGCAACCGCTACCTGCTCCGGCACGGCCGCCGCCACTGGTGCTCCACCCGCTGCGGCGACCGCGCCCGCGCGGCCCGCGCCTACGCCCGCCGCGCCGCGCAGCCGCCGGCCGAGTAGACCGAGCACACCACGTACGCCGAGCACGCCCCACACGCCGAGCACATCGAGCACGCCCCACACGCCCCGCACGCCGAGCACGCCGAGCACGCCGCCGGAAGCGTGCCTGGTGCACGCACAGTTCCCCCACCGAAGTGACATGAGCCGTTCACTCTCGCTCTGTCTGCGACGCCCGGCGTCGACAGCATCCGGCCATTGACTCTCCCCGCGCGGGGACCACCGTTCCCGTACATGTCGCTGCATGTCGCATAGGGGGCCATACGTGGTGACCGCGGTAGAGGGGCCCGGCAGAGCGGAGCCCGACAGATCCGAAGATCCCGAAAGACCCGAACGGCCCTTGCCGCGCAAGGCGTTCGCGGCACAGGGGCTCGGAGACCGCATCTTCCGTTACCAGTTGACGGCCACTGGCGTCGCGGTGCTCGCGATCATGGCCGGAGTCGGTCTGTTCCTGCTGCTACGGGCCGGACAGGCGCTGCGGGTGCAGGGGTTCGGCTTCCTCACGACCGCCGCGTGGGAACCGGACGTCCACCACTTCGGCATCGCGGCCGTCCTCACCGGGACCCTGCTCATCGCCGCCGTCGCCGTGACCATCTCCGTACCGCTGGCCGTGGGCACGGCGCTGTTCATCTCCGACGTGGCACCGCGCCCGCTGCGCCGCACGCTCGTCAGCATGGTCGACCTGATGGCGGCCGTACCGTCGGTCGTGTACGGGCTGTGGGGGCTCTTCTTCCTCCAGCAGCACGTGATCGGGCTGTCGCGCTGGCTGTCCGACTGGCTCGGCTGGATACCGCTGCTGAAGGTGGACGGGACCCGGCCCGGCGAGCCGCTGGCCTCCGAGAGCGTCTACACCGCCTCGGCCTTCATCGCCGGCCTCGTCGTGGCCCTGATGGTGGCGCCGATCCAGTGCTCGGTGATGCGCGAGGTGTTCGCGCAGGCCCCGGCCGGGGAGCGGGAGGGCGCGTACGCCCTCGGCGCGACCCGCTGGGGGATGATCCGCTCGGTCGTGCTGCCGTACGGCAAGGGCGGGATCATCGGCGGGACCATGCTGGGGCTCGGGCGGGCGCTCGGCGAGACCATCGCCGTCTACCTGATCATCTCGCCCGTCTTCACCATCCAGCCGCACATCCTGCAGACCGGCACGAACTCCGTCTCCTCCCTGATCGCCCTGCACTACGGCGACGCCTCCACCTTCGGCATGTCGGCGCTGATGGCGGCGGGCCTGACGCTGTTCCTGCTCACCCTGGCGGTCAACTTCACCGCCTCGTCGATCGTGGCCCGCTCCCGGTCCGGCGCGCAGAGCGAGGCATGAGATGACCGTCGTCGAAGAGACCCTCGCGGCGCCCGCGGTCCCCGGCGCCGGCGCCGAACCGCCCGACGTCCCCCGCCGTATCGGCGGCCCGACCCGCTCCGGGGTGCTGTCCCTGGCCGGCGCCGCCGCCTCGGGCCTGTGCACGGCCGTGCTCCTGTTCGGTGAACTCGCGCCCTTCTCCGGGGCGTTGGGCTTCACCGTCACGGCCTACCTCGTCTTCCTCCTCGTCCACGCCGTGCTCACCGGCCTGGAGGAGGACGGGCAGGCGGTGCGGGACCGGGTGATGACCGTGGTGCTGTGGACCGCGGCCACGCTGCTGTTCACCGCCCTCGCCCTGGTCGTCGGCTTCACCGCCTGGCGGGGCCGCGAGGCGCTGCCGCACGGCAACTTCTTCACCCAGGACATGCAGGCCGCCGGCCCCCTGGACCCGCTCACCCACGGCGGCATCGCGCACGCCATGCTCGGCACCCTCATCATGATCACCATCGCCCTGGTGATCACGGTCCCGCTGGGCCTGGCCTGCGCGGTGTACCTGAACCAGATCCCGGGACGCTTCTCCCGCTTCGTGCGCACCGTCGTCGAGGCGATGACCGCGCTGCCCTCGATCGTGGCCGGCCTGATGGTGTACGCCACCTGGATCCTCGGGCTCGGCATGCAGAAGTCGGGCCTCGCGGCGGGCTTCGCGATCAGCGTGATGATGCTGCCGATCGTGATCCGGGCTGCGGACGTGGTGCTGCGGCTGGTGCCGGGCACGCTGACGGAGGCCGCCGAGGCGCTGGGCGCGCCGCGCCGGCGGACGGTGTGGCACGTGGTCCTGCCCACGGCCCGCTCGGGCCTGGCCACCGCGGTCATCCTCGGCACCGCCCGCGGCATCGGCGAGACCTCACCGGTCCTGCTCACCGCCGGTTTCACGGCGTCCCTGAACGCCGACCCCACCGACGGCCCGATGGTCTCCCTGCCCCTCGCCGTCTTCAACTTCGTCAAGTCGCCCCAGCCGGCCATGATCGCCCGCGGCTTCGGCTCGGCGGCGGTCCTGATGGCCCTGGTCCTGGTCCTGTTCGCGATCGCCCGTGTCATCGGCGGCCGCGGGGCGGGCCACCAGAGCAGGCGCCAGGCGCGCAGGGCGGCGCGGGCGTCGCGCCGGGACGCAGAGCGTTTCGCGGATCTGCACGCACCGGGACTGACCTTGTTCGAGGCCGTCGGCCGTGACGACACCGGCGGGACCGGCCACCCCGGGGGCGCGGGGAACCGCGCGACCGGCCACGACGAACCCGCACCCGCCAACGAATCCGAGCACGGCCCCACGGACGGAGACCGTCACTGATGTCCAGCCCTGTCATCAACGCCCTACGACGGCTGGGCATCCTGGCCGCGCTGATGGGCATCCTCGGCACCCTCACCGGCACGCCCGCGTCGGCCGACAACTACACCCCGATCGCCGGCGCGGGCTCCACCTGGGCGGAGAACGCCGTCGACGAGTGGCGGCGCGCCGTGAACCAGTACGGCATGCGGATCTCCTACGCCGGCATGGGCTCCTCCGACGGCCGCCGCCAGTTCCTCAGCGGAACCGTCGACTTCGCGGTCTCCGACATCCCCTTCCAGACCCACCCCACCGACGGCTCCGCGGCCGAGCGCCCCGCACCGGGCTCGTACGCGTACATGCCGATCGTGGCCGGCGGAACCGTCTTCATGTACCACCTGACCGTCAACGGCAGGCGGGTCACCAACCTGCGGCTGTCCGGCGACGTCGTCACGAAGATCTTCACCGGGGTCGTCAAGTTCTGGGACGACCCGGTGATCCGGGCCGACAACCCCGGCCTCCAGCTGCCCCACCGCACGGTCGTCCCGGTCGTCCGCTCCGACGGCTCGGGTTCCACCGCCCAGTTCACGCTGTGGATGGCCAACCAGCACAGGGCGCTGTGGCAGGCCTACTGCCGCAAGGTCGGCCGCTCGGGCGCCTGCGGCCAGACCTCCAACTACCCGACCGTCTCCGGGATGATCGCCCAGTCCGGCGACCTGGGCGTGGCCGGCTACGTCGCCCAGAACTACGGTGAGGGCGCGATCGGATACGTCAACTACTCCTACGCGCTCAACGCCCACTATCCGGTCGCCAAGGTCCTCAACCACGCGGGCTACTACACCGAGCCCACCCCGCAGAACGTGGCGGTCTCGCTGCTCAAGGCACGGATCAACACGAACAAGAGCTCCCCGGACTACCTCACCCAGCAGCTCGACGGCGTCTACAACGACACCGACAGGCGCAACTACCCGCTGTCCAGCTACTCGTACATGATCCTGCCGCTCAAGGTGCAGGGCACCTTCACCCCGATCAAGGGCAGGACGCTGGGCGCGTTCTCGTACTACTTCATGTGCCAGGGCCAGCAGCAGGCGCCCCAGCTGGGCTACTCGCCGCTGCCCATCAACCTGGTCAGGGCGGGCTTCGACCAGATCCGCCGCATCCCCGGTGTGCAGGCGCAGAACATCAACATCCGCCGCTGCAACAACCCGACCTTCACCCCCTCCGGCCGCAACCGGCTCGCCGAGACCGCGCCCTACCCGAAGCCCTGTGACAAGAAGGGCGCCGCGCCCTGCACCACGGGCAGCGGCGGCGCCAAGTCCGGCAGCGGCGGCGACGGCGGTCAGGACGGCGGTGCGGCCGGCGGGTCCGCCGGCGGCGGCACCTCCGCCGCCGGCGGCAGCGGCACGGGGAGTCCCGGCGGCGCCAGCAGCACAGGCGGCAGCGGCGGCCCGTCCGTCGACCCGGACACCGGGCAGACCCTCGCGCCGGGCGGCAGCTCCGGCGGCGGCTCGGGCGCGGGCGGCACGGTCACGGGCGGCACGGTCGCCCTCGCCCAGCCCGTCGCGGTCGCCACCGGGCACGGCTGGACCGGCACACAGACGCTGATGCTGCTGGCCGCGTTCCTGGTGCTCGGGCTGCTCCTGCTGCCCTCGGTGGTCTCCCGCCTGGTGGGCTCCCGGTCCGGGGACCGCTCCACGGAAGGGAGCGCGCGATGAGAGCCGCCCCGATACGCCGCGCCCTGGTCCGGCTGCTCGCCGGCGCCACCGTCGGCGCCCTCGCGGGCCTCGCCCTCGCCCAGGCGGCCCCCGCCGCCACCGCCGCCGCCCCGGCCGACTCGGCCGTCACGGTCTCCGGGCGGGGCGAGTTCAAGGACATGAGGTTCACGGTCGGCCAGACCGGCCGCCTCACCAGCCAGGCGATCAGCGTCTCCTGGAGGGGCGGCACCCCGACGACGTTCGCGGGCACGCTGTTCAACACGGACTTCGTACAGATCATGCAGTGCTGGGGCGACGACGACCACACCGTCCCGGACAACCCCGGCCCGCCGCGCACCCAGTGCGAGTACGGCGCCTCGCCGACCACCGACCGGGGCAGCTGGCCGGGCAACATGCTGGACGACACCCGCCAGGTCTTCTACAACGCCGAGCCGACCAACTACGGCCAGGACGACCGTTACGGGGCGGCCAACCCCGGCGTGCCGGCCGAGGTCCCCTTCAAGACCGTCGACGGCCAGTGGGTCACCGCCAACACCCAGAACAACCCCTACTTCAACCGCAACACCACCAACGAGGTCGACTTCGCCCGGACCGGCGCCGACGGCACCGGCAAGGAGTACTTCGAGGTGCAGACCGCCAACGAGGCCCCGCACCTGGGCTGCGGCGCGCCCGTCACCGTCAACGGGACCAGGACTGCGCGCTCCTGCTGGCTGGTGATCGTGCCGCAGGGCCATCTCGACCTCGACGGCAAGCCGTACGCCGACCACAGCCAGGTCAACGCGGGCTCCCCGGTCTCCTCGACCAACTGGAAGAACCGCATCGCGATCCCGCTGCACTTCAACCAGGTCGCCACCAACTGCGCGCTCGGCTCCAGCGAGCGCCCCACCACCGGCAGCGAGCTGGCCGCCGACGCCATGACCAGCTGGCAGGCCGCCCTGTGCCCGAGCGGCAGGGTGTACGGCTACACGGAGCTGGGCGAGCCCGACACCCGGACCCGGCTGAGCAACGACGGCTCCCTGGGCATGGGCTTCACCACCCGGGCGCTGGGCGCCGACTACGGCACCAGCGCACCGTCCGGGACGACGACGTACGCGCCCGTGGCGCTCACCGGCACCGTCATCGGGTTCACCATCGAGCGCAGACCCAGGGCCGGGGCCCCGGCGGACGTGGAGAAGAGCGCCGGCACCAAGGTCGGCTCGCTGAAGCTCAACGCCCGTCTGGTCGCCAAGCTGCTGACCGAGTCGTACCGCAACTCGCCCTGGGGCTCGGTGCTGCGCGGCAAGCCGGCCAAGGGCTACGGCTGGGCCGCGAACAACCCGGCCGGCCTGGCGAGCGATCCCGAATTCATCTCGCTCAACCCCGAGTTCGCGCAGCTGTCGGTCGCCGAGACCCCGAACACCGACACCGACCTGATGACCTCGCTCGGGCACAGCGACAGCGCCCGCGCACTGTGGCAGTGGATCCTCGCCGACAAGGACGCCCGGCGGTTCCTCGCCGGGGTCTCCGACGACTGGGGCATGCGGGTCAACCCGTACTACAGCACCAACACGGACGTGAACCCGGCCGGTCTGGCCTTCGATCCGGCGCACACCGACGAGTACCCGAAGAGCGACCCCTGGTGCACGGTCCCGCCCGGCAGCGACGCCCCCAAGACCGCCCGGCAGTGCATGACCGACTTCCACCCCTACGTCGACGACATGCACGTGGGCGCCCTGCACACCCGGCGCGCCGACACCCTGTGGAAGTCGACCTGGGACCCGCTGGCCAGTCCGCCCTCCTACAAGGGCACCGGCCCGCAGACCGTCGGCTCCCGGTTCGTCATCACCGTGACCGACGCGGCCTCCGCCGCCCGCTACGGCCTGCAGACCGCGAGCCTGCGCAACGCCGCCGGCCGGTACGTCACCCCCACCGCCACGTCCCTGACCGAGGCGGCGAAGACCGCGGCCGGCAAGGACGTCGCCGAGATCACCCCGGCCGGCGCCACGGCGAAAGGCGCCTACCCGCTGGCCCACCTGGTGTACGCGGCCCTACGGCCCGGCTCGCTGAAGGCGGACGCCCGCGCCGACTACGCGACCCTGCTCCGGTACGCGGCGGCCGCGGGACAGGTCTCCGGAGCCGACCCGGGCCGGCTGCCCGCGGGGTACGCCCCGCTGTCGCGCGCCCTGCGCGAGCGCACGGCCAAGGCCGCCGACGCCCTGGTGCACTACAAGGGACCGGGCCCCACCGGCGGCAGCGACGACGGCGGCCCGACCGGCGGCAACAGCGGCGGCGGCAGCGACGGCGGCACCGGAACCGGGCCGGGCGGCGGCACTCCCGGCGGCACGCCGGACGGCGGCGCCACGGGCGGCAGCGGCAGCCCGAGCCCCACGCCCAGCCCCGCGGCGTCCTTCGACGGCGGCAACGCCGTCCGGACCACGGCCGCCGGCGACACCCCCGCCGACCCCGCCAACCCGCTGCGGTACGCCGTACCGGCCGGGGCCGCGCTCGGCGCGGTCGCCGGAGCGGGCGCCCCCTTCGCGGGCGGCCGCCGGCTGCGGCTCGGCCCCGCCCGGACGGCGCTGCGCCGCCTGGGAGCGCGCCGTGGCCGATCGCGCCCGCGCGGCGGAGGCACCCGGTGACACCGCCCCACGCCCCCTAGGGGCGCTGCCGCACGGCAGCCGACCGCACCACCCCCGTGACACCCCCCACGCACCCGGAGCCAAGTGCTCCCCCACAGACGGCCGCCCGCCCCGAAAGGCAGTCGGGGCGGACGGCCCGTACCACCCTGCCAGATCCCTCTCCCGCACCCGAAGCACTACCTTCAGGAGACTCTCGATGCGCAGAACGCGCTCTACGGCGGCGCTCGTCGCCGCCGCCGTGGTGGCCGGCGGCCTGGCTCTGGCGAGCCCGGCGTACGCCGACCCCACCCCCGCAGGCACCTTCCGCAAACTGGTCGGCGTGGGCTCCGACACCACCCAGGACGTGCTCAACGCCCTGGCCGGCGACACCGTGAACGGCAAGAGCTACGCCGGCACCGCCGTGAAGTCGGCGAGCGGCGCGGGTGTCGCCTCCTACGACGCGATCGAGCCCGGCACCGGCTCGACCACGTCGAAGATCACCACCCGCTCCGGCGGTCCCGCCTTCGCCCGCCCGAACGGCTCCGGCGACGGCCGCAAGGCCCTGAGCATGGCGCTGACCGGCGACAAGTGGCCGACGCCCGACACCGGTGTCTCCCTCAAGGGCCAGGTCGACTTCGCCCGCTCCTCCAGCGGCCCGACCAACTCCGGCACCGCGCTCACCTACATCCCGTTCGCGCGCGACGCCGTCGGCGTCGCGGTGCGCGGTGCGGGCATCGACAACCTGACGGTGGCCCAGCTGCACGACATCTACGCGGGCAGCCTCCACCAGGTCAACGGCCACACCGTGCACCCGCGCATCCCGCAGGCCAACTCCGGCACCCGCAAGTTCTTCCTCAACGCGATCGGCCTGGACAACGGCTCGGTCTCCGCGGACATCCCGACCGTCCAGGAGAACCAGGGCAACGCCGCGCTCACCGAGGACGGCGCCCTGGTCCCGTTCTCGGTCGGCAGCTGGATCGCCCAGAACAACGACGTCGCGCCCGACTACACCAAGGACGCGGCCGCGGCCGGCGGCCACCTGGCGTCGGTGCAGCTGCCCGGCGACACCGGTGCCACCAACCCGCTCACCACGGTCAACGGCAAGCTCGCGCCCGTCGACGCCTACTACGAGAACGCCACCTTCGGCCGCGACGTGTACAACGTCGTGCCGAGCCGGGCGATCGACCCGACCAGCATCTTCTTCGACAAGAACCTCTACGACATCTTCGTCACCAGCGGCAGCCACACCGCCGCGCTGGCGTCCGACTCCGCCGAGAAGGTCATCGCCGGCTTCGGCTTCCAGAACGAGCCGTACAACGGCTCCATCAGCCTGGCCAAGCACGCCAAGCTGGGCGGCCTGGAGGAGTCGGGCATCGACGCCTCGACCCCCTCCGCGCCGGCCGGTCTGAAGGCCACCCCGGGCGACGCGAGCCTGAAGCTGTCCTGGAACGCGCCGGCCCCCACGGGTCTGCCGCTCACCGACTACCGGGTCACCCTGACCGGCTCGGACGGCGCCGTCGTGGCCGTCAAGGACCTCCCGGCGAACACCACGTCCCACACCTTCACGGGCCTGGCCAACGGCCGCTACACCGCCTCGGTCACCGGCGCCAACCTCAACGGCCGGGGTTCGGCGGCCACCTGGTCCGGCTCGGTGAAGTTCGCCAGCACCACCACGGCGAGCGCCGCGACCACCGCCTACGGCAAGACCCCGAAGGTCGTCGTCACCGTCAAGGGCTCGCACGGCGCGGCCCCCACCGGCAAGGTCACGGTGAAGGAGGGCCGCACGGTCCTCGGCACCGGCACCCTGGACGCCTCCGGCAAGGTCACCGTCGGCCTGTCCAACCACCTCAAGGTCGCCACGCACAGCCTGTCCGTCTCCTACGCGGGCAACGCCAGGCTCAACGCGTCCTCGGCCACGGTCTCCCTGAAGATCACCAAGGCGACGCCGTCCGTCAGCTCCACCGCGCCCTCCTCCGTCAGCCACACGGCGAAGGCCAAGGTCACGGTCAAGGTGACGGCCACCGGCACCACCCCCGGCGGCACCGTCCGCATCTACGAGGGCTCGAAGGTGCTCGCCACCGGCACGCTGAGCGGCGGCAAGGTGACCGTCACCCTGCCGAAGCTGAGCCGCGGCAAGCACAGCCTGCACGCGTTCTACGCGGGCTCGGCGACGGTCAACTCGAAGGCCGGAGCCACCTTCACCATCAAGTCCACCTGACCCGCGCGGCTGCCGGGGAGACCCGCTCTGTCTCCCCGGCAGCCCCCTACGACCACCGAAGGAGGCGGGCCGCCGTGGCCGTCGCCGTACCGACCACGCTCGCACCGGCCGCGTCGCGCACCCGCGTCCGCGGCGTCACCGCCGTGCGCCACCTGGCCCGCGGAGGCCTGCTCAGCCTCGCCGCGCTGCTGCTCGGCGTCACCGCCCAGCTGCTGCTCGTCAGCGGCAGCCAGCAGCACAGCGCCCAGCACGCCGCGTTCGACGAGCTGCGCGCGCAGCTCGCCCTGGGCACGGCCCCGGTGTCCCAGACCGACATGGACGGCCGGCTGCTCGCGCCCGGCACGCCCGTCGCGCTGATCGACGTGCCGAGGCTGTCCCTGAGCCAGGTGGTGCTGGAAGGCACCGACTCCGCCGTCCTGACCGACGGCCCCGGCCACCGCCGGGACACCCCGATGCCCGGGCAGTCCGGGACCAGCGTGCTGATGGGCCGGGCGGCCGCGTACGGCGGCCCGTTCGGCCGGCTGGACCGTCTCGCCCAGGGCGACACGTTCACCGTGACCACCGGCCAGGGCCGGGCCCGCTACCAGGTGATCGACGTACGGCGGGCCGGCGACCCGGCACCCGTGCCGCCCGCAGCGGGCAAGGGCCGGCTGGTGCTGGTCACCGCGGCCGGCACCCGGTTCATGCCGTCCGGTGTCCTGCGCGTCGACGCCGACCTGGTCTCCGGGCCCTTCCAGACGCCGGCGGCGGTGATCCGCTCCGGCACCCTGCCGGAGTCCGAGCAGCCTCTGGCCCGCCCCTCCGGGGTGCCCTGGCCGCTGGTGCTGTGGCTGCAGGCGCTGCTGCTGGCCGCCGTCGCCGCCGTGTGGACCTGGCACCGCTGGGGCCGCCACCAGACGTGGATCGTCTTCGCGCCGGTCGTCGCGGTGCTCGGCCTCCAGGTCGCCACGCGCACCACCGAGCTGCTCCCGAACCTGCTGTGACCCGCTGCGACCCGCTGAAACCCGAGGTGCCCACCATGACCGACACCGCCGTACTGCCCGTCGCGAGCGCCGCCCCCGGCGCCGCGCCCGCCACCCTGGAGGCCCGCGCGGTCTCGGCCTGGTTCGGTGCGCACCAGGTGCTCAGCCGGGTGTCGCTGACCATGCCCGCGGGCCGGGTGACGGCCCTGATCGGCCCCTCCGGCTGCGGCAAGTCGACCTTCCTGCGCACCCTCAACCGCATGCACGAGCTGATCCCGGGCGCGGCCTTCGGCGGCGAGGTGCTCTTCGAGGGCGAGGACATCTACGCCCCCGAGCGGAGGCTGACCGACGCCCGCCGCAGGATCGGCATGGTCTTCCAGAAGCCCAACCCGTTCCCGGCGATGTCGATCTACGACAACGTGGTGGCGGGCCTGAAGCTGACGGGCGCCCGGGCGGGCCGCCGCGAGAAGGACGAACTGGTGGAGGAGTCGCTGACGCGGGCGGGCCTGTGGAAGGAGGTCCGCGACCGGCTGCGGCAGCCCGGCGGTGCGCTCTCCGGCGGCCAGCAGCAGCGTCTGTGCATCGCCCGCGCGCTGGCCGTGCGTCCCCGCGTCCTGCTCATGGACGAGCCGTGCTCGGCGCTCGACCCGACGTCCACCCGCCGGGTCGAGGAGACCGTCCACGACCTCGCGGGCCAGGTCACCATCGTGATCGTCACCCACAACATGCAGCAGGCGGCCCGCGTCTCCGACCAGTGCGCCTTCTTCCTCGCCGAACAGGGCACCCCCGGCGGGATCGTGGAGCACGGCCCGACCGAGCAGATGTTCAACGCGCCG
This sequence comes from Streptomyces sp. NPDC007971, assembly GCF_042958635.1. Taxonomy (NCBI): domain Bacteria; kingdom Bacillati; phylum Actinomycetota; class Actinomycetes; order Kitasatosporales; family Streptomycetaceae; genus Streptomyces; species Streptomyces sp. NPDC007971. Next base: position 56,546 of record NZ_JBIBJK010000013.1, on the reverse strand, counting down.
ACGGACCAACGAACGGCGGACTACGTGGCGGGCCGCTTCGGCTGAGACACACGCCCAGAAGGTGGCGCGGAACACTGCACGACGGGCAAAACACGCGCCCCGTAAGGGGCGCGGGGACCTGCGCGACCAGCCACCACGACGCCGCGGACAACCCACCCAGCGCAACCACCCCGAAAAGGGGCGCGGGGAACTGCGCAACCAACGACCACGACGCCGCAGACAACCAGCCGAGCACAACCACCCCAAAAGGGGCGCGGGGAACTGCGCAACCGGCCACCACGACGGCGCGGACGACCGACGGCGTACCGCGACTGCCCCTCGGCTGCCCCGCGACTGCCCCGCGACTGCCCCGGCGAGCCGATCAGCAGTACGGCGGCTGGTCGGTGAGCGACGACGCCACCCGCATCCACACACCGAACAAGCGGTAGAGCGAGGGAAGTTCGCCCCTGGCCCGCACCGTGCGGCTGTCGTCGGCCGTCACCCCGGGTATGCCGAGCAGGGTCGCGGCCACCGAGGCGGACTGCCAGCGCACGGCGAGGGTGGCCTCGCCGGCCGGGACCCGGGGACGCCCGGGCGGTGCGGCCAGTGCCCGCGCGACCGACTCCTCGATGGCCGTGCGCGCCTCGCCCGCCGGACGCAGCCGGGCCGCGAAGCGGTCGTGCGCGTACTTCACCGGGACGGTGACGACCGATGCGTCCCACGCCGCCATCTCCGCGCACGCCGCGTCGTCACCCGTGAGGGCCACCACCGGGACACCGAGGGCCGCCGCGGTGGCGTGGGCGAGGCCGATCTCCCCGACGGGGCGGCCGTCGAGCCAGATGTCCTCGATCTCGTGCCCCATGAAGCTGTGACTGAGGACACCGAGGGCGCCGGCCCGGGAGTGGTAGCCGACACACAGCGCGGCGTCGTGCTCGGCGCCGAGCCCCTCCAGCATCCCCATCCGCTTCGGTCTGCCGCGCACCAGGCGGGCCGCCGGGTGCAGTGCCTCGGGCAGCAGGTTGCGCATCGGGCCGTGTGCGTCGTTCACCAGGACGTCGCTCGCCCCGGCCGCCAGCGCGCCGCGCACGGCCGCATTCACATCCTCGGCCATCATGGAGCGGCCCCGCTCGTAGTCCCGCCCGCCGGGCTGGACGTCGTCGGCGTCGACGAGCCCCGTGATGCCTTCCATGTCCACGCTGATGTAGATCCGCACGGCACCGACCCTAACCCGACCCTACGTATTGTAGGTTCCCAACCGCCAACGGCCACACGTCTGTTCAACGGGGGACACCATGCAGGACACGGAAACGGAGCCGAACCCATCGGTGGACCTCGGCCCGCGCAGTCTCGGCCCCACGCTGACCCTGCTGGTCGTCAGCCTGATCGTCGCCGCCGTCGGCGTCTACGAGCTGTGCGGCTTCGGGCTGCACAGCCTCGACCGGCGCCCGCACCTGTTCAGCGACGGCCTCGCCACCGGCGGGGTGATCGTCGCCGCGGTGGCGGCCGGGGCGGCGGTGGGCAACCTGGCCTGGGTGCTGGCGGCCGCCCGGCGCGGCACCCAGCGCCCGGGATGAGAACCTGTGCACCGGGTATGTGCAAGCCCGTACCCCCGCTCCCCTACGAGCTGTAGGGTCAAGTGTCCCGTCCCCTTCCCCCAAGGTGCCCGTCACCATGCCCGCGAGTCAGTCGATGCCCGCACGTCAGTCGACCCCGGCCACACCACAGGTCCCCGCACAGCGCGGGCCCCGCCTTCCCATTCCGGCTCTGCCGTCCGGCGACGGCCGGCTGCGGGGGCGCGCAGCAGCGGCCACCGTCTGGTACCTGCGGCTGCAGGCCGTGCTCAACATCGCAGCCGTCCTCTCGCTGCCGTTCCGCGAGGAGGTGCACGAGCACAACGCGGGCGAGTTCTTCACTCCGTACCTGGCCACCGCCGGACTCATCTCCGCGGCGCTCGCCCTGTTCCTCGCGGTGGTGATGCGCCGCCGCAAGCGCGCCGCCTGGGTGTTCAACCTCCTGCTCGCCGGCCCCCTGTTCGGCCTCTACGTCCTCGCCCTGACCCGCGCCCCCTACCGCGAGCACGTCTTCAACTGGCTCTCCGTGACGCTCACCGGCCTGTTCGTGGCGGCCCTGCTGATCGGCCGGCGCGAGTTCGACGCCATCGGCGACCGCTCCAACCCCCGCCTCGCGCTCGCCGTGGGCGCGGGCGGCACGCTGGTCAGCGGCACGCTCGGCACGCTGCTGGTGCACGCGACGAACACGCTGCCCGGCGCCACCCTCAAGGACGAGATCGCCTACACCGTGCTGCGGGGCGTCAGCGTCGGCCCGCTCGCCGACCGGGTCGACGCCGTGCACGCCCCCCGCTGGGCGGACGTGATCGTCAACATCCTGATCGCCGCGACCTTCCTCCTGGTGCTGTACGCCTGCTTCCGCGCCCCGCGCGGCGAGAGCCTGCTCGCCGTCGAGGACGAGCAGCAACTGCGCCGCCTCCTCGACAAGCACGGCGAACGCGACTCCCTCGGCTACTTCGCGCTGCGCCGCGACAAGGCCGTCATGTTCTCCCCCAGCGGCAAGGCGGCCGTCGCCTACCGCGTCATCGGCGGCGTCAGCCTGGCCTCCGGCGACCCGATCGGCGACCCCGAGGCCTGGCCCGGCGCCATCGACGCCTGGCTGGCCGAGGCCCGCCGGCACGCCTGGACCCCGGCCGTCATGGGCGCGAGCGAGGAGGCGGGCACGATCTACGCCCGCCACGGCCTGGACGCCCTGGAACTGGGCGACGAGGCGATCGTCGACCTCGCCGACTTCACCCTCGACGGCCGGGCGATGCGCGTCGTCCGCCAGGCCCACAACCGAGTGCGCCGGGCCGGTTACACGGTCCGCATCCGCCGCCACGAGGACATCCCCGACGAGGAGTTGGCCCTGCTCATCGACCGCGCCGACCACTGGCGCGACGGCACCACCGAGCGCGGCTTCTCCATGGCGCTCGGCCGCCTCGGCGACCCCGGCGACGGCCGCTGCGTGATGCTGGAGTGCCTGGACGCCGACGACGTGCCCCGCGCCCTGCTCAGCTTCGTCCCCTGGGGCGAGCACGGCCTCTCCCTGGACCTGATGCGCCGCGACCGCGACTGCGAGAACGGCCTGATGGAGTACATGGTCGTGGAGCTGCTCCTGCAGGGCGAGCAGCTGGGCGTGCGGCGGGTGTCGCTGAACTTCGCCATGTTCCGCTCGGTGTTCGAGCGCGGCTCCCGCCTCGGCGCCGGGCCGGTCCTGCGCCTGTGGCGCTCGATCCTCACCTTCTTCTCACGCTGGTGGCAGATCGAGTCCCTCTACCGTGCCAACGCCAAGTACCGCCCGGTGTGGGAGCCCCGCTTCCTCCTCTTCGCCAAGAGCAGCGACATCCCCCGCATCGGCCTGGCCAGCGCCCGCGCGGAGGGCTTCCTGACCCCGCCCGCCCTGCCGGCCTTCACCCGGCGCCGGCAGCCGGACGCCCCGGAGGTCACCTCACCCCGGTAGACCGCAGCACGGTGAGCGCCAGCGCCCGGGCCACGGCCACCACCTCGGACACGGACACGCGCTCCCGGGGACTGTGCGCCACCCGCACGTCCCCGGGCCCGTCTGCCGCTCCACGAGGCGCTGGCCCGGCTGGAGACGTCCCGCAACGCCGATCCCTCCCCGCTGATGGCCGAGTACGTCGATCGCGCTGACCCCGGCGTCCCGCGAACTGGCGTGGGCCGCCCTGCCGGGCACGGTGAGACGGAACGTCAGCGCGCCCGCGTTGGCGGTGACGAGGGTGCCGGCGGTCGCCTCGGTGACAGACAGGGGCCGCCTCAGCCCCCACTCACCGTGAACCCGATGACGGCCCCGCCCCCCTCCCGCCGGAAGGCGAACGGCGCCCCACCATGCGCCATGGCAACCTCCCGCACGATCGAGAGCCCCAGCCCCGACCCCGGCAGCGACCGCGCATCCGCGGCCCGGTAGAACCGGTCGAAGATCCGGATGAGATCCCCCTCGGCGATACCGGGCCCCCGGTCCAGCACCTCGATGCGCACCGTCCCCGCCCGCGCGGCCCCCGAGACCCTGACCTCGATCGGCGCCTTGCCGCCCCGGTCGAACTTCGCCGCGTTCTCGACCAGGTTGGAGATCGCCCGCTGCAGCATCCCCGGCCGCCCGTCGGTCGTAGTGGCCCCGCTCGTGTGCAGCACGATCTCCCGCCCGGTGCGCCGCTTGGCCAGCCCCACCACGTCCTCGGCGAGGTCGGCGAGGTCCAGCCGCTGCGGCGGCTCCGTGTCGGACTGCCCGGCCGCGAGATCGACCAGCTCGTTGACCAGGTCGGTCAGCTCGCGGGCCTCCTGGGTGAGATCGGCGACGAGGTCCTCCCGGGTCTCGGGGGGAAGCTCGTCGATCCTGCGCAGCAACGAGATGTTCGTACGCAGCGACGTCAGCGGTGTGCGCAGTTCGTGCCCCGCGTCCTGGACCAGCCGCCGCTGGTCCTCCTCCGACTGTGCGAGCCGGCCCAGCATCCGGTCGAAGGCACGCCCGAGCCGCCCCACCTCGTCCAGGCCCGCGACCGGCACCTCGATCCCCAGCTGCCGGGTGCGGGCCACGTCCTCGGCGGCCGAGGTGAGGACCACCAGGCGCCGGGTGATCCGGCGCGCCAGCCACCAGCCGAACAGTCCCGCGGCCACCACGACGGCGGACATCAGGATGAACGTGCGCTGCTGCAGGGCGCGCAGCAGATCCTCGGTGTCGCTGAACTCCTGGGCGACCTGGACGGCGCCCTTCCCGTCGCCGAGCGAGACGGTGGCGATGCGGAAGAGGTCATCGCCGACCCGGACGTCCTTGTGCTCGACCACCCGGCCGGCCGCCCGCGCGGTGGCCACGCCCCGGTCCCCGGAGGTGACGGGCAGCACCGGGCTGCCGTGGTCGACGATCTGCCCCTGCGCGCCGAGCACCTGCACATCGGTGCGGGCGGGCCGGACCAGGTCGTGGCCCGGCCGGGAGGAGGAGAAGTCCTCGGGGACCATCTCGTGCTGCCGTACCTCGTCCCGCACGTCCTGCACGACCTGCGTGAACACCGACTGCTGGTCGACCCGGACCAGGCGCGCTGCGGAGCCGTACGACAGGATGCCGACGAGGATGGTGACCGCGGCGGTGACGGCCGCGAAGGACACCGCGAAGGTGGTGCGCAGGGAGACGAGCCTGGGCCGGGGCCCGGCCGGCAGCCGCCAGCGGCGGCCCACTAGTCCTCCCGCAGCACGTAACCCACGCCCCGCACGGTGTGGATCAGCTGCGCGGCGCCGGGCTCGTCCAGCTTGCGGCGCAGGTAGCCGACGTACACGGCGAGGTTCTTCGAGCCGGGACCGAAGTCGTAGCCCCAGATGCGGTCGTAGATGGTGGAGTGGTCGAGCACGATGCCGGCGTTGCGCACCAGCAGTTCCAGCAGCTCGAACTCGGTGCGGGTCAGCTCCAGCTCACGCGGGCCGCGCCAGGCCCGCCGGGCCTGCAGGTCCATCCGGATCCCCGCGGCCTCCACCTGCCGGTCGGAGCTCTGTGCCTCGCGCCCGCTGTCGCCCGCGGGGCCCGCGCCGGCGCTGCCCGCGGGCACCGGGCTGGTCCGCCGCAGCAGCGCCCGCAGCCGGGCGAAGACCTCCTCGACGTCGAAGGGCTTGACCACGTAGTCGTCGGCGCCGGCGTCCAGGCCCGCGATGCGGTCGGCGGTCTCCACCAGGGCGGTGAGCATCAGGATCGGGGTGCGGTCGCCCTCGGCGCGCAGTACCCGGCAGACCTGGAGCCCGTCGATGCCCGGCATCATCACGTCGAGCAGGAGGATGTCCGGCGGGGTCCTGTGGGCCTGCGCCAGCGCTTCCACGCCGTCGGCCACCGCCGTCACCTCATACCCCTCCAGGGTCAGGGCACGCTCCAGGGCATGACGGATGGCACGATCGTCTTCGGCGAGCAGCACAGTCTGGGGCACGTCACCCAGTCTGCCAAGGCCGGTCCCGGTTGGCCCGGGCCCGATGGCCCTACGATCACGCTTTTTACCGCCCTCTCACCGTCACACAGGCAACCGCACGCCCGGCCCTACCGTCTTCTCACCCCGTGGGTCGCAGTGCGGCGAGCTGCTCCGCGAAGGGCACCACGGTGAAGTCGGCGACCTCCACGGGAGCCGGCCGTTCCTGCGCGGACGGGCTCGGCCGGGCGCCCGACAGCCCGCTCATCAGGGCGGCCAGTTCGCCGGCCGCCCGCTCGATCCGCTCCGGCAGTCCCTGCGCACCCCAGTCCTCCGAGGCGGCGTAGACGCCGGTCGGTACGACCACGGCCCGCAGGTGGGCGAAGAGCGGACGCAGCGCGTGCTCCAGGACCAGGGAGTGCCGGGCCGTGCCGCCGGTCGCGGCGATCAGCACCGGCTTGCCCGTCAGTGCGTCCTTGTCCAGTACGTCGAAGAACGACTTGAACAGCCCGCTGTAGGACGCCGCGAACACCGGGGTGACGACGATCAGCCCGTCCGCCCGCGTCACCGCGTCCAGGGCGTCCACCAGCTTGCGGCCCGGGAACCCGTTGGTGAAGTTGTGCGCGATCTCGACCGCGAGGTCGCGCACCTCGACCACCTGGGTGTCCACCGGCCCGGACGCCCGGCCGGCCACGGCGGTGGCCAGCCGGTCGGCGAGCAGCCGGGTGGAGGACGGGACGCTCAGCCCCGCCGACACGACGACGAGCTTCATACGGTGATCGCCTCCTTCCCGGCGAGCAGCGACCGGTGGGTCGGCGCCTCGGGCACCTCGGCCGGGCGCCCGACGGCGAACTCCTTGCGCAGCACCGGCACGACCTCCTCGCCGAGCATGTCGAGCTGTTCCAGCACGGTCTTGAGCGGCAGCCCCGCGTGGTCCATCAGGAACAGCTGGCGCTGGTAGTCACCGGCGTACTCCCTGAAGCTCAGCGTCTTCTCGATCACCTGCTGCGGGGAGCCGACCGTCAGCGGGGTCTGCTCGGTGAAGTCCTCCAGCGAGGGCCCGTGCCCGTAGACCGGCGCGTTGTCGAAGTACGGGCGGAACTCACGGACGGCGTCCTGCGAGTTCTTCCGCATGAAGACCTGGCCGCCGAGACCGACGATCGCCTGCTCCGGCGTTCCGTGCCCGTAGTGGGCGTAGCGCTTCCGGTAGAACTCGACCATCCGCCTGGTGTGGTCGGCCGGCCAGAAGATGTTGTTGTGGAAGAAGCCGTCGCCGTAGTACGCGGCCTGCTCGGCGATCTCCGGGGAGCGGATGGAGCCGTGCCAGACGAAGGGCGGCACGTCGTCCATCGGGCGCGGGGTGGACGTGAAGCCCTGCAGCGGGGTGCGGAACTTGCCCTCCCAGTCGACGACGTCCTCGCGCCACAGCCGGTGGAGCAGGGCGTAGTTCTCGACGGCGAGGTTGATGCCCTCGCGGATGTCCTGCCCGAACCACGGGTAGACCGGCCCGGTGTTCCCGCGCCCCATCATCAGGTCCACCCGGCCGTCGGCCAGGTGCTGGAGCATCGCGTAGTCCTCCGCGATCTTCACCGGGTCGTTGGTGGTGATCAGGGTGGTCGAGGTGGAGAGGATCAGCTTCTGTGTCCGCGCCGCTATGTGGCCGAGCATCGTCGTCGGGGACGACGGGACGAACGGCGGGTTGTGGTGCTCGCCGGTGGCGAAGACGTCGAGCCCGACCTCCTCGGCCTTGAGCGCGATGGCGACCATGGCCTTGATCCGCTCGCGCTCGGTCGGCGTACGACCCGTGGTGGGGTCCGGTGTGACGTCGCCGACCGTGAAGATCCCGAACTGCATGGCCGCTCATCCTCCAAGTGGTTGACCGTTCAACTATACCTCTCCAACGGTCACCCACCCTGCGATATTCCAGCCCCCCGGCAGCCCCCTCAGGGCACCAGCACCAGCCGCCCGCGCACCCCGCCCTCCGCCAGCCGTGCGTGCGCCTCCGCCGCCCGGGCCAGGGGGTACGTCCCGGCGACCCGCAGGCTCAGCGCCCCCTCGTCCACCAGTGCGGCCAGATCGGCCAGCCGGGCCCCGTCCGCACGCACCATGACGGCCTCCGTGCGCACCCCGCGCACCGGGGCGGGCTGCCGGCCCGGCTGGGCACTGACGAACGCACCCCCGTCGCGCACCCAGTCCAGCGCCGGCTCGCCGAGCATCGCCGCGTCCAGCACCGCGTCCACGCTCTTCGGCGCGACGCCCTCGGCCGTGAAGTCCGCGGCCCCGAAGGACCGCACCAGTTCCTCGTCACCGGCCCGGGCCTGCCCGGTCACCGCGATCCCCCGCCGGGCGGCGAGCTGGACGGCGAACCCGCCGACCGCACCCGCGGCACCCGTGACCAGCAGCGAGTCACCCGGCGCCAGCTCCAGCAGGTCGAGTGCCTGCGCGGCGGTCAGACCGTTCAGCGGCAGGGTGCCGGCGTGCACCTCGTCCACCGTCGCCGGTGCCTTGGCCACCGCGTCCGCGTCCACGACGACGTACTCGGCGTGCGCCCCCAGCGGGCCGGTCACACCCGGCACCAGCGCGACCACCCGGTCACCCACCCGCCAGGCGGAGCCGGGCCCGACCGCGTCCACCGTCCCGGCGACGTCCCAGCCGAGCCCGAGGGTCTCGCCGGCACCGCCGAAGACGCCGGCCCGCAGTGCCAGGTCCACGGGATTGACCGCGCCCGCCGCCACCTCGATCCGCACCTGCCGGTCCCCCGGCTCCGGCAGCGCCACGTCCACGATCTCCACGGCCTCCGGACCGCCGAACGTCGTCACCACAGCAGCACGCATGTCAACTCTCCCCGATTTCAAGGTATTTGATGAGCTTCACGGCAATTTCCCGGCCGCAGCACAAACCCTAGGAGAGCTACTATCGATTGGTAAGTAGTTACCTGGAAGTGCGTAGGAGACCCGGAGGAGAGCCCATGGCGACCACCACCGCCGCCCAGCGACGCGAGCAGGCCCGTCTCGACTACGACGCCTTCCTGCGCAGCTGCCCCACCAACCAGCTGCTCGGCCGGCTCAGCGACAAGTGGGTCAGCCTCGTCGTCTCCGCCCTCCACGCCGGCCCCCGGCGCTACAGCGACATCGGCCGCAGGATCGCCGGCGTCAGCCCCAAGATGCTCACCCAGACCCTGCGCGCCCTGGAACGCGACGGCATCGTCGCCCGCACCGTCACCCCGTCCGTCCCGGTCCGGGTCGACTACGAACTCACCCCGCTCGGCCACAGCCTCGCCGGCCTGCTCATGGCGGTGAAGGAGTGGGCGGAGACCCACTTCGACGAGGTCCGCGCCGCCCGCGAGCACTACGACGGGACACACCCCGACGAGGACGCCTGAGACCTGGCCCGACCGGGACGCCCGAGGTCCGGTCCGACGGGACGCCCGAGGTCCGGTCCGACGGGACCCGCCGGACCGGGCGGGCCCCGGAACCTGCCGTTCGGATCCCGCCTCGCCGGATCGCGGGAAAGGCACTGGACCTGTGCCGCACGCGCCCTGGACGTGTCCCGCACGCGCCCTGGACCTGCCCTAGACCCGCCCCTCCCGCAGCCGCGCGATCTGCTCCCCGCCGAACTCCACCGTCCGCCGCATGTGCCGGACGATCGTCGCCAGCTCGGCGTCGTCCAGCTCGTCGAAGATCCGCGACCAGTCACCGGCCAGCGCGTCCCACATCCGGCCGAACTCGGCGATCTTCTCCGGCACCGTCACCACCAGCACCCGCCGGCGGTCCGCCGCATCCCGCCGCCGCACCACGTACCCGGCCCGCTCCAACCGGTCCACCAGCCGGGTCGCCGACCCGGTCGTCAGCCCGGTCAGCTCCGCGACCCGCCCGGTGGTGACCGGGCCCTCCTCCAGCGTCAGCAGGTTCAGGCACTGCAGATCCGTCGGATGCAGCCCGATCCGGTCGGCGACCGCCTGGTTGAACAGGGCGTACGAGGCCATGTACCGCCGGGACACCACGGACAGCTCCGCCAGCAGCCCGGGCCGCCCGGTCCCCTCACCGGCCATGCCGCACTCCCCTTCGTCTGCGTGGTGCAGAGATCGTACGACGGCCCCGGCCCCTCAGAACGCGTACGCGTCCCCGGTGCCCAGCACCAGGACCTTCAGCTGATCGTTCGTGCGGTCCCGGTCCACCACACCCCCGTTCCACGAGGCAGCGACCTCCAGCGTCACCTCCGCCGGATGCTTCCCCAGCCGCACCGCCACCTTGATCTGCTGCCCCGCGCCGTCCACGGCCAGCGCCCCCGTCTCGCACACCACCGTCCGCTCGTCCGTGCGCGCACACCCCCCGGGCAACCGCTGCACCCCGGCCAGCGGCACCGACCAGCGCAGCAGCACACTCGCGTCCTGCACGTCCGACGGACCGTTGTTGCCCGGCGTCAGCCGCACCTCCATCTCGTCCCCCTTCATCACGGCACTCCCGTGGAAGACCAGATCGGCCTCCGGCGCCGCGACGGCCCCGGCCGGCCCCGCCGCTCCCGCGGCCACCACCACGGCACCGCACACACCCGACACCCAACGTCCCATCCGCATGCCACTCACCTCACCTGTCGTCCCGTATGCCGCACATCCCTGCGGCATGCCGCACCTCCCCGTCGGCATGCCGTACGGATGTATGCCACGCGGACCGGTCCGCAGGCACCCTCCAACAGGTGACACCACACCCGCGTGCCAAGCTGCCGCCATGGTGATCCTCCGCTCAGCCGCCCTGTTCGTCGTCGCCGCGCTCTTCGAGATCGGCGGCGCCTGGCTGATCTGGCAGGGCGTGCGCGAGCACCGCGGCTGGCTGTGGATCACCGGCGGAGTGCTCGCCCTCGGCGCCTACGGCTTCGTCGCCACCTTCCAGCCGGACGCCCATTTCGGCCGCATCCTCGCCGCCTACGGCGGAATCTTCGTCGCCGGCTCGATCCTGTGGGGCGTCGTCGCCGACGGCTACCGCCCCGACCGCTGGGACATCACCGGCGCCCTGATCTGCCTCGCCGGCATGGCCGTGATCATGTGGGCGCCGCGAAACGGCAGCTGAGGCTCGCCTACGCTGGACGCAGCGCCGACCCCTCTACTCCCCAGGAGCAGCCCATGGCCCCCGCCGCCCCGTCCGCCGCCTCCCGCATCGCCGTGGTCACGGGTGCGAGCAGCGGCATCGGCGCCGCCACGGCCCGCCGGCTCGCCGAGGCCGGCTACCGCGTCGTCCTCACCGCCCGGCGCAAGGACCGCATCGAGGCCCTGGCCGAGGAACTGACCACCGCGGGCCACTCGGCGGCGGCCTACCAGCTGGACATCACGGACCGCGCGGCGGTCGACGAGTTCGCCACGGCCTTCAAGACCATCGGCGTCCTCGTCAACAACGCCGGCGGAGCCCTCGGCGCCGACCCCGTGGCCACCGGCGACCCGGCCGACTGGCGCACGATGTTCGAGACGAACGTCCTCGGCACCCTCAACGTCACCCAGGCCCTGCTGCCGAAGCTGGAGGCGAGCGGCGACGGCGTGGTGGTCGTGGTCTCCTCCACGGCCGGCCACGGCACCTACGAGGGCGGCGGCGGCTACGTCGCCGCCAAGCACGGCGAGCACGTCCTCGCCGAGACCCTCCGCCTGGAGATCGTCGGCCGCCCGGTCCGCGTCATCGAGATCGCCCCCGGCATGGTCAGGACCGACGAGTTCGCCCTCACCCGCTTCGGCGGCGACGCGGACAAGGCCGCCAAGGTCTACCAGGGCGTGGCCGAGCCGCTCACCGCCGACGACGTGGCCGAGACCATCACCTGGGCGGTCACCCGCCCCAGCCACGTCAACGTCGACCTGCTGGTCCTGCGCCCGCGCGCCCAGGCCTCCAACACGAAGGTCCACCGGGAGCTGTGATGCCCGCCGAGGACCCGGCCACGGAGTCCGCCGCGGCCCCCGCGGCGGACTCCGCCGAAAAACGCCGCCTGGCCCAGGAGACGAAGGACGAACGCCAGGTCTGGTACTTCCTCGCCTACTTCCTCTTCGGCATCCACTTCGTGGCGTTCGTGATGATCTACGCGGTCCGCCACGCGAAGTGAGACACGGGCCCGCCGGCACGCCCGGCACCCGGCCCGCCCGGCACCCGGCTCGTCAGCGCGCCCGGCACCCGGGATCGTCGACGACGACGGCATGAGCGGGAATGATCTTCACGTCGTCGTCCCCCTCCTGCCGGAAGGACTTCGTGGTGGCATAGCCCCGCTTGCCGTCCCCCACGCACTTGGTGGCCAGATTCCCGAAACCGTCGGGGAAGTTGTAGACCTCGGCCGGGGAGTTCTCCCCGGCCCGGCCCGCCACCGGCGCGTCGCCCTTGCCCCGCTCGTCGTAGTGCTGCTGCGAACACCCACAGGCCACGACGACGACCAGCACCGCACCCAGGGCGGCCCGGATCACCCGGCGCACGCCTTGTCCTGCACGATCTGCACGTTCGACGGCGCATCGGCGTTCGTCGTCACATAGGCCCGGAACCCGTGCCCCACACACTTGGTGGCCAGGTTCCCGAACCCGTCCGGCATGTTGAACACCTCGGCCGGCGTGTCGTCCCCCGCCCGCCCCTGCACCGGCGCGTCGCCCTTGCCCCGCTTGTCGTTGTAACTGTCGGAGCACCCCGCGACCAGACCCCCCACGACCACCAGCAGACCGGCGGCCCATATCCCCGCTCTTCCGTGCGCACGCATCGTCGACTCGGCCCCCCACGGCAGAAGGTTGCATGGCACCCGCGTAGACAGCACGGCGGGCCGGAACGGTTCCGGCCCGCCGGTGCGGGAGGGGCTCAGCCCTTCACGCAGACGACCTGCTTCAGCTTCGCCACGACCTCCACGAGGTCCCGCTGCTGGTCGATGACCTGGTCGATCGACTTGTATGCGCCGGGGATCTCGTCCACGACGCCGGAGTCCTTGCGGCACTCCACGCCCTGCGTCTGATCCTCCAGGTCCTTCGTCGAGAAGCGCCGCTTGGCCGCGTTGCGGCTCATGCGGCGACCCGCGCCGTGGGAGGCGGAGTTGAAGGACTTCTCGTTGCCGAGGCCCTTCACGATGTACGACCCCGTGCCCATCGAGCCCGGGATGATCCCGTACTCGCCGGAGCCGGCCCGGATCGCGCCCTTGCGGGTCACGAGCAGGTCCATGCCCTCGTACCGCTCGCGGCTCACGTAGTTGTGGTGGCAGCTCACCTCGGGCTCGAAGGTCACCTTCGCCTTCTTGAACTCCTTGCGGACGACGTCCTTGAGGAGTGCCATCATGATCGACCGGTTGTACTTCGCGTATTCCTGAGCCCAGTAGAGGTCGTGCTCGTACGCCGCCATCTGCGGGGTGTCCGAGACGAACACCGCGAGATCACGGTCGACCAGGCCCTGGTTGTGCGAGAGCTTCTGGGCCACGCCGATGTGATGCTCGGCGAGTTCCTTGCCGATGTTGCGGGATCCGGAGTGGAGCATGAGCCACACCGAATTGGACATATCCACGCAAACTTCAATGAAATGATTACCCCCGCCGAGGGTTCCCATTTGCGCAGTCGCCCGCTCCTGCCGGAACTTCACCGCATCCGCGACCCCGTCGAACCGTCCCCAGAAGTCGTCCCAGCCGGCAGTGGCCAGTCCGTGGAACCGCCCCGGCTCGACGGGATCGTCGTGCATCCCCCGTCCCACCGGAATGGCCTGCTCGATCTTCGAGCGCAGGCGCGACAGGTCGCCGGGAAGGTCGTTCGCCGTCAGCGACGTCTTGACCGCGGACATGCCGCAGCCGATGTCGACACCCACCGCGGCGGGACACACGGCCCCCTGCATGGCGATGACCGACCCGACCGTCGCCCCCTTGCCGTAGTGCACGTCCGGCATCACCGCGAGGCCCTTGATCCAGGGCAGGGTCGCGACGTTCTGGAGCTGACGCAGGGCCACGTCCTCGACCGTCGCGGGGTCGGTCCACATCCGGATCGGGACCTTGGCACCCGGCATCTCTACGTACGACATGTCTTCCTCGTTCCCCCAGAAACAACAACAAAAGGCTCAGAGCTAGCAAAACGCAAATTAGGCGCCAAGGTCTACGAAAGGGACAAGGGACCGGCGTCCACGGCAGTGCGTGCGATACACATTGTCTCCAGGGCGCGCCCCGCTGCAGCAAGCGAATAACCAGCGGGGACACTGGAGAACCGAGCGCACACACACCGTCGAGAGGAGCCCGACCGTGCAGCGGAAGGCGTATGTGACCAGCACCGCCGCCCTCCTGGCGGCGTTGCTCGCCGGCTGCACGAGCGGCTCGGGGGACGACGGCTCGACGGACAACGCCAACCCGGGCGACGCCGGTACGGCGACGGTGGCGGCCCAGCCGGGCAAGTACCGCAGCCTCCCCGAGCCCTGCGGGGCGGTCGATCACGACACCCTCGACTCCCTGCTGCCCGGCATCCGCCAGATCGCGGACCCGGTGCAGCGGGACAAGGCCTACCAGGGCGACGCGGCGCTCACGTACAACACCGACCGCAAGGTGGGCTGCCGCTGGAAGGTGGAGTCCGCCGACGCCACCGACCGTCTCTCGGTCGACTTCGAGCGCGTGGTGTCGTACGACAACGCGGTCAGCGACGACGACCAGGCGAAGAAGCTGATCCAGGGGCTGCAGACGGCCGCCGATCTGCCCGAGCCGAGCGCCTCGGCCGCCACACCCACCCCCACGGCCTCGGCGGCCAGCACGGCGTCCGCCTCGTCCTCCCCGGCCGGCTCGCCGGGCACCGCCTCGGGCTCCCCCTCCGGTTCCCCCAGCGGATCTCCCGCCGACGCCTCCTCGGACCCTTCCCCGAGTTCCTCCGCCGCCGATCTCCAGCCCCGCGTGCTGACCGATCTCGGTGACGAGGCGTATCTGGACGACCAGCTCGACGCCGCCGGCTCGACGGCCGAACCGCGGACGGTGACTGTGGTGTTCCGCACGTCGAACGTCATCGTCACCATCGCGTACGAGGAACAGCCGATGGCCACGGGCACGGTGCCGGACAGCAAGGAAATGCAGGACAAGGCCCGTGATCTGGCCTCGCAGCTGGACGACGCTCTCAACGGCTGACCCCTGCATTGACCCCGCCGGCCGCCGCCTTCAAAGCGTGCGAACGGAGACCTCACAGCTCCTTCACCGCGTACGGTGGCCCCGCAGGAACCCGCACGAACACCGAGCGTCACGAGTGAAGGAACCATGCAGCGAGCAGCCCAGCGAGACGACCGTGCCCAGCCTTCCCAGCGAGCCAAGCGCCTGAACCGCGCCCTTGTCTGCGCGGCAGCCGTTCCCGCGGTCCTGATCACCGCCGCCTGCTCCTCGGACAGCGGCGACTCCAAGGACAAGGGCGGCGCGAGCGCCCAGCAGACCCCCGGCGGCGGCACGTCGCAGCAGCCCTCGGCCAGTGCTTCGCCGAGCGTCCAGCCGGCCGCGTACCGGACGATTCCCGATCCGTGCGCGGTGCTGTCGAAGAAGACCCTGACGGAGCTGGTGCCGAAGGACTCGTCGGGCAAGGAGGGCACCTCCGACGACGTCAAGACCCGTGGGTCCTGCTCCTGGAGCAGCCTGGACAACAACGGCGTCAAGGGCTCCCAGTTCCGCTGGCTGAACATCTCCCTGCTGCGTTTCGACTCGGACGCGAGCCGCGGCCCGGGCAACGAGCAGGCGCACGCGTACTACACGCAGCAGGTCAAGGACGCGCAGACGGTGGCCGGCGCGAAGAACGCCAAGTCGGAGCCGGTCGCCGGTACGGGTGACGAGGCGACGGCGGTGCGTTACGACCTGAAGAAGAAGGAGGGCGCCTTCAAGCAGCAGACGGTGGTGGCCCGGGTCGAGAACGTCGTGATCACGCTCGACTACAACGGTGCCGGTCTCGCGGGCGAGAAGACGCCGAGCGCCGACGATCTGACCAAGGCCGCGGAGAAGGCCGTCAAGGAGGCGGTCGCGTCCGTCGCGTCCTCCAACGGCAAGGGTTCCGGGGCCGGTTCGTCCCCGTCGCAGAAGGCGTCCGCGTCGAAGCCCTCGTCCGAGTCGCCGTCGAAGTCCGCCTCCCCCAGCGCGTCCGCGTCGAAGGCCGCCGCCAAGAAGGACTGACCGGCCTCACGTCCGCCGCACGCGTATGCCACTCTGTTGCGCGCAACAACACGCAAGGGGAGGGGAGTACGAGTGGCCGCGCCACTGCAGCTGACTCGGATGCACCGCATACTCATCGGCGTGGTCGTGTCCGGTGCGTTGATCATCGCCGGCATCGGCTTCGCCGGTTCGTACGCGGCCGTCCGTGAGCTGGCCATCAAGAAGGGCTTCGGGAACTTCTCCTATGTGTTCCCGGTCGGTATCGACGCAGGTATCTGTGTTCTCCTCTCACTGGACCTGCTGCTGACCTGGATCCGTATCCCGTTCCCGCTGCTGCGCCAGACGGCGTGGCTCCTGACGGCGGCGACGATCGCGTTCAACGGGGCGGCCGCCTGGCCGGACCCGCTGGGCGTGGGCATGCACGCGGTGATCCCGATCCTGTTCGTGGTCGCCGTCGAGGCGGCCCGGCACGCCATCGGCCGTATCGCCGACATCACGGCGGACAAGCACATGGAGGGGGTCCGCCTCACCCGCTGGCTCCTGTCCCCGGTCCCGACCTTCCTTCTGTGGCGCCGGATGAAGCTGTGGGAGCTGCGCTCCTACGAACAGGTCATCAAGCTGGAGCAGGAACGTCTCGTCTACCAGGCGAGACTGCACGCCCGCTTCGGCCGGGCCTGGCGCCGCAAGGCCCCGGTGGAGTCCCTGATGCCGCTGCGGCTGGCCCGCTACGGCGTCCCCCTGGCCCAGACGGCCCCGGCGGGCCTGGCGGCGGCCGGTATCGAGCCGACCGTGCTGCCGCCGGCCGTGAGCCCGGCGGCCACGGGCGGCCGGGCCGTCGGGGCGGCGCCCGTCCCGCAGGCAGCTGCGCCGTCCGGCGCGCAGCGCCCTGTGTTGCCCGGCCAGCGCACCGGGTCTCCGCAGAACATCGAGGACCCGGAGGAGAGCCCCTGGTTCCAGACTCCCCGCGAGGTGGAGTACCAGGGCGGCTACGACCCGGCCTTCGACCCGGGCCCGGAGCCCATGTACGTCCCCGAGGAGCAGTACGAGGAGTGGTACGAGGAGCAGCCTCCGGAGCAGTTCCAGCAGCCCTCCCCGTCGGAGGAGACGGGCAGTTTCCCCATCCCGGTGGGCCCGAACCGCACCCGGGAGCTGGGCGAGGGCGGCGGGACGCCGCCCGTGGAGCCGGACGAGGAGGCCTACTACCAGGTCTTCCGCCAGTCGATCGACGGCAGCTACCCGACCGCCGGCCAGTTCCGGGGCGACGTGGAGGCGACGTACGGCACCTCGCTGCCGCAGCGTGAGGCCGAGCGCATGGTCAACCGCTTCACCAACCGCCACACGGCGGAGCTGCAGGAGGACCACATCGCCTAGCGAGCCATGACCGCGCCGCCGTCGCGGACGCACGGCGCGGGAGGCAGACGCACCGCGTGGAAGACGCACCGCGTACGGGAAAGGGGCCCTCGGTCGAGGGCCCCTTTCCGTTGCTTTCCCTTGCCGCTCACCCCTGCGGGCTGCTCCTGCGGGTCACTCCCCGAGCAGCCTGCGCACCCGCTCCTGGCCGACGGCGAGCAGCAGCGTGGGCAGCCGCGGCCCGGTGTCCCGCCCGACGAGCAGGTGGTACAGCAGGGCGAAGAACGTCCGCTGGGCCGTCTTGATCTCCGGCGGGAGCTCCTTCGGCGTCGCGTCGGCCGGGAATCCGGCCTGGACCTTGGGCACGCCGTAGACGAGGTGGGTCAGCCCGTCGAGGGACCAGTGCTCGGCGAGTCCGTCGAGCAGCAGCCGCAGGGACTGCTGGGAGGCCTCGTCGAGGGACTTCAGCAGTTCGGCGTCGGGCTCGTCGCGGACGATGGTGCGCTGGTCGGCAGGCACATGGGTGTTGATCCAGGCCTCGGCCCTGTCGTACCGGGGGCGTGCCTCGTCGAGGGTGGCCAGCGGCTGCTCGGGGTCGAGCTCGGAGAGGATGCGCAGGGCCTGGTCCTCGTGCCCGGCGGTGATGTCGGCGACGGAGGCGAGCGTGCGGTACGGCAGCGGGCGCGGCGTCTTCACCAGCTCACCGGCGGCGGTGCCCATGGCCCGGGTGTACGCGGCCGTGTCGGCCGGCAGGGCGGAGCCGTCCGCCACCTTGCCCGCGAGCTTGTCCCACTCGTCGTAGAGCCGCTGGATCTCCTGGTCGAAGGCGATCTTGAAGGACTGGTTGGGCCTGCGGCGGGCGTAGAGCCAGCGCAGGATCTGCGGCTCCATGATCTTCAGCGCGTCGGCCGGGGTGGGCACGCCGCCGCGCGAGGACGACATCTTGGCCATGCCGGAGATGCCGACGAAGGCGTACATCGGGCCGATGGGCTGCTTGCCGCCGAAGATCGGTGCGATCTGCCCGCCGACCTGGAAGCTGGAGCCCGGGGACGAGTGGTCGACGCCGCTGGGCTCGAAGACCACGCCCTCGTAGGCCCAGCGCATCGGCCAGTCGACCTTCCAGACGAGCTTGCCGCGGTTGAACTCGCTGAGCGCGACGGTCTCGGAGAAGCCGCACTCGTTGCAGGTGTACGACAGCTCGGTGGTGTCGTCGTCGTAGGAGGTGACGGTCGTCAGGTCCTTCTCGCAGTTGCCGCAGTACGGCTTGTACGGGAAGTACCCGGCGGAGCCGGAGCTGCCGTCGTCCTCGGCCGCGGCGCCCGAGCCCTCCTCGGCCTCCAGCTCGGCCTCGTCGACGGCCTTCTGCTGGGGCTTCTTGCCCTTCGGCTTGGTGCGGTACTGGGCGAGGATCGCGTCGATGTCGGCGCGGTGCTTCATGGCGTGCAGGATCTGCTCGCGGTAGGCACCGGAGGTGTACTGCGCGGTCTGGCTGATGCCGTCGAACTCGACGCCCAGCTCGGCCAGCGACTCGGTCATCGCGGCCTTGAAGTGCTCGGCCCAGTTCGGGTACGACGAGCCCTTGGGTGCCGGCACCGAGGTGAGCGGCTTGCCGATGTGCTCGGCCCACGAGTCGTCGATGCCGGCGATCCCGGCCGGCACCTTGCGGTAGCGGTCGTAGTCGTCCCAGGAGATCAGGTGGCGGACCTGGTGGCCACGGCGGCGGATCTCGTCGGCGACCAGGTGCGGGGTCATGACCTCGCGCAGGTTGCCCAGATGGATGGGTCCGGAGGGGGAGAGGCCGGACGCGACGACGATCACCGGAGCGGCAGCGACTGATGTTTTCGCGCCCGGGGCCCGGCGCTCCGACTCTTCGATGACCTCATCCGCGAAACGGGAGACCCAGTCGGCGGTCTCGGTGCTCTGAGCCACGATCGGCACGTCCTTCTTTCTCCTCGGGCAGCCGGCACGGTCACACGGCTGACCGCTCCATTGTCCCAGGTGGGGACGCAACCACGAAAACACCTTTTCATCGCGTTGGACGGGCTGTCCGGGCCCGGCGTTCAGTCACCGACCGGAAAATTCGCTTTACCCCCCGTGGGATACTGGCGGTGACTATCCGCCCACGAGGAGAACGGCACCCCTTCCTATGGCCTCGGTCACGTCCCTCAGCGACTCCGTCCAGCAGCATCTCGCGTCCGCCCTCACGGCCACCCTGCCGGAGGCAGCCGGTGCGGACCCGCTGCTGCGACGAAGCGACCGGGCCGACTTCCAGGCCAACGGGATCCTGGCGCTCGCCAAGAAGGCGAAGGCGAACCCGCGGGAGCTGGCCACCCAGGTCGTCTCCCAGGTGGTGACCGGTGACGTGATCAAGGATGTCGAGGTCTCCGGCCCCGGCTTCCTGAACATCACGATCACGGACCGGGCGATCACCGAGAACCTGGCCGCGCGGTACGCGGACGACACGGGCCGCCTCGGTGTGCCGTACGCGGCGCACCCGGGCACGACGGTGATCGACTACGCGCAGCCGAACGTGGCGAAGGAGATGCACGTCGGCCACCTGCGCTCGGCGGTGATCGGCGACGCGGTGGTCCAGATCCTGGAGTTCACCGGCGAGAACGTGGTCCGGCGCCACCACATCGGCGACTGGGGCACCCAGTTCGGCATGCTCATCCAGTACCTGGAGGAGCACCCGCACGAGCTGGACCACAAGGCCGACGGGGCGAGCGGCGAGGAGGCGATGTCCAACCTCAACCGCCTCTACAAGGCCGCGCGGAAGCTCTTCGACTCCGACGACGAGTTCAAGACGCGGGCCCGCCGCCGGGTGGTCGACCTCCAGGCGGGCGAGCCGAAGACGCTGGCCATGTGGCAGAAGTTCGTGGACGAGTCGAAGATCTACTTCTACTCCGTCTTCGAGAAGCTGGACATGGAGATCCGCGACCCCGACATCGTCGGCGAGTCCGGGTACAACGACATGCTGGCCGAGACCTGCCGCCTGCTGGAGGAGTCGGGTGTCGCCGTCCGCTCCGAGGGCGCGCTGTGCGTGTTCTTCGAGGACATCAAGGGCCCGGACGGCAACCCGGTCCCGCTGATCGTGCAGAAGTCGGACGGCGGTTACGGCTACGCGGCGACGGACCTGTCGGCGATCCGTGACCGTGTCTTCCACCTGAAGGCGAGCACCCTGCTGTACGTGGTGGACGCCCGCCAGGCCCTGCACTTCCGGATGGTCTTCGAGACGGCCCGCCGGGCCGGCTGGCTGAACGACGACGTCACGGCGTTCCAGCTGGCGTTCGGGACGGTCCTCGGCAAGGACGGCAAGCCGTTCAAGACGCGTGAGGGCGAGACGGTCAGGCTGGAGGACCTGCTGGACGAGGCCGTGGAGCGTGCCACGGCGGTGGTCCGGGAGAAGGCCGAGAAGGTGGGCCTGACGGAGCAGGAGATCACCGAGAACGGCCGCTACGTCGGCGTCGGTGCGGTCAAGTACGCGGACCTGTCCACGTCCGCCGTCCGGGACTACAAGTTCGACCTGGACCAGATGGTCTCGCTCAACGGCGACACGTCCGTCTACCTCCAGTACGCCTACGCCCGGGTCCAGTCCATCCTCCGCAAGGCCGGCGAGGCCCGCCCCGCCGTCCACCCGGAGCTGGAGCTGGCCCCGGCGGAGCGCGCGCTGGGCCTGCACCTGGACCAGTTCGCCGAGACGGTCCTCGAGGTGGCGTCGGTCTACGAGCCGCACAAGCTGGCCGCGTACCTGTACCAGCTGGCGAGTTCGCTCACGTCCTTCTACGACCAGTGCCCGGTCCTGAAGGCCGAGACGCCCGAGCAGGTGGAGAACCGCCTGTTCCTGGTGGACCTCACGGCCCGCACCCTGCACCGGGGCATGGCCCTGCTGGGCATCAGGACGCCGGAAAAGCTCTGACCGGTTCGTGACCAGGGCTGGGGAGCTCCCGTGGGACGGACTGCGGGAGCTCTTCCAGCGCCCTGATGCGGGCGGTGTGCCACAGCAGCCCACCCGGCCCGGTGACCCCGCTGCCGGCAGCTACACGATGTGGTCTTCCTGCAGCTCCGCCGTGTGGCGGTTGGTGAAGCGGTTGACCATCCGCTCGGCGTCGCGCTGGCGGAGCGTGATGCCGTAGATCGCCTCGACATCGCCGCGGAACTGGCCGGCCGTCGGATAGCTGCCGTCTATCGACTGCCGGAAGACCTGGTAGAAGGCCTCCTCGGACTGCTGGCCCTCCGTCGCACACAACTGCGCGGTGATCCTCTCGATCTCGGCGTTGATGTCCGCGCGGCGCCGGGCGAGGGTCGCCAGTTCGCGCTTGCGCTCCTCGACGATGCGTTGGGCCTCGCGGAACGTCTCGCCCTTGGCCCGCGCCGCGGCGAGCTGCTCCTCGGCAGCCTTGGTCAGCGCGTCGCGGCGCTCGTCGGCCGACTTCAGTATCTCGGCGGCATCACGGCGGGCGTGGGCGAGCAGCTCGTCCGCATCCGCGCGGGCCTTCTCGACCAGGGAGTTGCTCTCGGCGAGCGCGTCGGCGTACAGCCGCTCCGCCTCCTGCCTGTTCCGCTCCGTCCGCTGGAACAGCTCCCACGCCCGCTTCAGGATCTGGCCCGACACCGAGTGCCTGTGCCCCAGTTGCGTGATGTCCACGATGTTCCCGCCGGGCTCCGTCACCGCGTGATCGACGAGGAGGGTGGTCAGGGTCTCGTAGACGGCCGCCGCGTCTGCGGGACGGTCCTGGGGGCGTTTGGCGAGCAGATGCAGGATGAGGTCGTTCAGGACGGCGGGAAGGCCTTCGACGAGCTCCGCCGGAGCGGTCGCGGTGTCCTCCATCTGCATCCGGAGCACCGCCCACTGGATATTGCTGGTGAAGGGTGGTCTACCGGTCACCGCACGGTAGAGGAGACAGCCCAGCGAGTAGAGATCGCTGCGGTGGTCGACCTCTCGGGCGCCCTCGGCCTGCTCCGGAGACATGTACAGCGGGGAGCCGAGCGGAGCACCTGTGAGGGTGAGTTCCCGGGCCGCAATGGTCTCCCCCATGAACTTGGCGACCCCGAAGTCGAGGACCTTCACCACGCCGTCCGCTGTGAGCAGGGCGTTGGCGGGCTTGATGTCCCGGTGGACCACACCCTGACGGTGCGCGGCATGCAGCGCCTCCGCCATCTGCACGGCCCACCCGACGGCAAGCGGCCAGCCCGGCGTCGTCTCCTTGAGCCATCGGTCCAAAGACACGCCCTGAACCAGCTCCATGACGAGGAACAGGGTGGGACGCCCCTTGACCGACGCCTCGCCCCAGTCGTGCACGGTGACGATGTTCTGATGGGCCAGCCGCCCCGCCAGCTGCACCTCACGCCGGAACCGGGCCTGTGTGTCCGTCTCCTGCGCTCCGAACATCCCCTGGACGAGCTTGACGGCGACGTCCCGCCCCATCCGCTCGTCCTCTGCGGCCCACACCTCGCCCATGCCGCCCGCGCCGAGCCGTGCTCCGAGCCGGAACCGCTCGGCAAGCAGTTCTCCCTGCATCTGCGCCCCCTCCCAGGCCGTCTCAGAGTCCCGAGTTGCCCGTGCTGCCGTAGGAGCCGCCCGCCAGCCGGCGCAGGCGCCGGACCTCCTCCTCCAGGCGGTGCGCGACCTCCTGCGCGCCGTCGGTGAGTCCGCTGGCGGTCAGCTGGGCGGCGGTGGAGCTGAAGTAGTGGGCGGTGGCGAAGAGTTGCTCGTCCGCGTCGAAGGAGGGCTCCGTGCCGGCCAGAATCGCGCTGACGTCGTGGGCGACCTGGTTGATCTCCCCGGCGATCTCGTCCCGGGCGGCCTGGGAGAGCGCCACGGCCCGCCCGGTCTGCGCGAGGACGGACTCGCAGGAGCGCAGCACTTCCCGCAGGAGCCGGGCGTCCCGGTTCGGGAGGCTGACGGTGCCCGACTGGAATCCGAAGAAGTTGCCCTGGACCAGGCGGTCGACCGCCACGACGGGTTCGTAGCGGCGCAGGTCGATCGCG
The DNA here is from genome assembly GCF_042958635.1 of Streptomyces sp. NPDC007971. Taxonomy (NCBI): domain Bacteria; kingdom Bacillati; phylum Actinomycetota; class Actinomycetes; order Kitasatosporales; family Streptomycetaceae; genus Streptomyces; species Streptomyces sp. NPDC007971. Next base: position 33,202 of record NZ_JBIBJK010000013.1, on the reverse strand, counting down.
CTGTGGGCACCGAGCGCCGCCCGGAAGCAGGGGTGGATGTGGAACTCGGTCTCGTGCGGCTGCACGGGCAGGTAGTGGCCCCCGGCGAACACGACGTCGTTGCCGCGCCGCACCCCGAGGAAGCCCACGTCGTAGAGGACGTCGGTGATCCCGGAGAGGGTCAGCGCGTCGGCGTAGGCGGGGAACAGCCGGTGCAGGGTCTCCTGCGCCGCCTCGAAACGGCTGGTGAGGGCGGCGCGGGAGACGACGTAGCCCTGGTTCTGGAAGAGCGGGAACAGGTTCTCCAGAAACGGGTGGGTGACCAGGTACTCCAGGTGCAGGTCCTTCAGCTTCCATGCGGAGAACTGGAACTCCGCCTCCAGGACGTCCTGTTCCGTGATCCGGTCCCGGCCGTGGTTCACGGCCGTGTCCTGGCAGAGGTTGAGGAACTGGATGGCGTCCCGGGGGCGGGGCAGACAGCGGCGGAAGACGTAGTCCGGCATCTCCTCGCACGCCACGGCCGGCGGGAAGACCTCCCGCCACAGCTGTTCGGCGGTCAGCTCCACGCCGGCGGCGGCCCGCGCCCGGGCCAGCGCGAGGTCGTGCAGTGCCTCCTCGGTCCAGGCGATCCGCAGCTCGTCCCCGTGGAACTTGTCGCCCTCGCCGAACGACAGCGAGTCGTAGATGTCCGCCCGCAGGAACAGCAGGAACCGCACCGAGCGCCCGTAGCGGCTCGCGGCGTGCTTGGCCGCCAGCAGCAGTCCGATGACCATCGCGTTGCTGTCCGGCTCGGCCGACCACACCAGCTCCAGCTGGTCGACCATGACGAGCAGCGGCTCGTGCGCCGTGTCGCACCCGAGGTCGGCGAAGGCCTGCGCCACGCCTCGCTCGACGACCTCCAGCTGGCGCTGGGCCCGCGCCCCTTCCGACGGTGCCTGGCCGAGGCCGAGTCCCGCCTTGATGCCGAACGCCTCCAGGGACAGCGAGGTCTGCAGCCCCTTGGCTCCCTTGGCGAGCCGCTCCGCCAGCCCCTCGCCGTCCAGCTCTCCGTTCTGCTTGAGGAACCGCAGCAGCGCCTTCACCGAGTCGGGCTTGCGCCCGTGTGCGTCCTTCGCGTGTGCGGTCAGATGCCGGGCGGCGTGCACGGCGAACACGTACCGCCAGATCAGCGCCTTCGCCGAGTCGCCCGGCAGGCCCTGTAACTCGAACCGCCGGATCTCCTCGCCCGCCGTCTCGTCCGGCGTGACCAGTGCTTTGCCGGCGAGCTGCGCGCCGTCCGCCATCAACTGCATGCAGATGGCGCTCTTCCCGGACCCTTTGCGGCCGATGATCAGCATCTTCCGTCCGCGCACCGCCGCGTTGTAGGCCGCGGTGGGCAGAAAACCGCCGCGCAGCAGCAGACCGTACCCGTCGTCGGTCACGTCCCGCTCGGCATCCTCACGCCCGAAGTGCACGCGCGCGAGCAACGGCTCGTCGGCCATTCCGCCCCCCAAGAAGTCGCCGTCGTCCTGGAGACACGGTAGCGAGCGAAAGGGCCCGGCAGACCAAGAACTCGCACCACAGGAGTTTTCCCGTGGCACGTTCCCCCGGCGTCCCGCACCGCCGGCAGGGGAAACGCGTGTGCCGGCCCGGCGTCCCTGTGCACGTCGTTGCGCGGCACGAGCAGCCCCGTCCGCGCCGGTGGAGAGTCGTGTCCGCGGCACGTGCCCCCCGTGCCGGTGACGAGTCGTCTCCACGGCACGCGTAGCCCCTCCGCGCCGGTGGAGATTCGTCTCCGGGGACGTGCCGGGCCCGGCCCATCAGGTGTGGGCGTCGAGGAGTTCGCGGGTGCGGCGCAGCAGGGCCCGGCGGACCGGCTCCGGGGAAAGGACCCGCAGTGGCGTTGCCAGTCCGAGGAGGTAGCGGGCGAGGCCGTCCGGGTCCGGGCCGCCGATGTCGACGAGGGTGGCGTCCGGGCCGTCGGGACGGTGGGTGCCGACGGTGGCGGGGACGAGCCGTTGCGCCTGGTCCATGGGGAGCGGGAGACGGATGGTCGCGGACAGCGGGTAGGGGCCGTTCGCGGTGTTGTGGGAGACCAGCCGGGCGGGATCGGGCGGGTCGGTGATGTCCACCGCGTGCCCCGTGGGCCGGAGGCGGTCGACCCGGTCGGCCCGGAACGTCCGCCACTGCCCCCGGGCCACGTCGCGCGCGACGAAGTACCAGCGCCGCCCGGTGTGGACGAGACGGTACGGGTCGACGTCCCGGACCGTGGCCCGTCCCTCCCCGTCGGTGTACGACAGCCGGACCCGCTCCCCCAGCCGGCACGCGGTCGCCAGTTCGAGCAGCAGGCCGGGCCTGATCTGCGGCGCGTCCGTCCCGGGGAGGCGGACGAAGGCGTCGTCCAGTTCTCCCAGGCGGTCCGCGATCCGCCGGGGCAGTACCTGGCGCAGCTTCAGCAGCGCCGACAGCGCGGCCTGGTCGCCGCCGAGTGCGTCGCTCAGCGCCGCCTCGCGCAGTCCGACAGCCACGGCCAGCGCCTCCTCGTCGTCGAGGATGAGCGGAGGCACCCGCGATCCGGCGCGGAGGCGGTAGCCGCCCCACGGCCCGGCGTCGGAGTCGACGGTGTAGCCCAGTTCGCGCAGCCGCGCGACGTCCCGGCGGACCGTGCGGTCGGTGACCTCCATGCGCCCGGCCAGTTCGGCACAGGTCCAGGACGGCCGGGAGGAGAGCAGGGACAGCAGCCGCAGCAGGCGGGCGGACGCGCTGATCATGTGCGGCAGTCTTGCACGACCAGGACCGGAACTGTCCTGGTCGTGTCCTACCGTCCTTCCCATGAGCACAGAGACCGCTTCCGGACCCGCGTTCCGCTACGCCGCCGTCACCTTCGACTGCGCCGACCCTGCCGTACTGGCCCGCTTCTACGGCGAGTTGCTCGGCCTCCCCGTCCTCTTCTCCACCGACGACTTCGTGCTGCTCGGCACGGAGGGTTCGGCCGGCCTCGGCTTCAACCGCCTGGCCGACTACCGCCCGCCCACCTGGCCGGACCCCGCCCAGGAGAAGCAGGCGCACATCGAGCTGGGCGTGGACGACCTGGACATCGCCGAGAAACGACTGCTCGACCTGGGCGCCGCCAAGCCCGCGTTCCAGCCGTCCCCGGACCGTTGGCGGGTCCTGCTGGACCCGGCGGGCCACCCGTTCTGCATCACCACACTCGTCTGAGACGGCCCGGGGCCGCTCCCGGCCCGCCCGGCGGAAGGCACGCGTTCACGCCCCGCTGATCTCGGTCCGGCAGCCCGCAGCGGCGGACGGCCCCTCCGTCGCGGCCGACGCCCTCTCCGCCGCGCAGGCGTCCCGGGTGCTCCGGGTGCTCCGGGTGCTCCGGTACCACTCGCACCAGACCACCTTGCCGGGGCGCCGCTCCGCCACCCCCCACTCGTCCGCCAGCGCGGCCACGAGCAGCAGCCCGCGCCCGCCCTCGTCCGCATCCTCTGCGACCCTCGGGACGCCGGGTCCGCTGTCATGGACCTCGGCCCGTACGAGGCGCCCGTCGTACCGCAGCCGCAGCAGGAAGCCGCGCCCCGGCGGTGCCCCGTGCACCAGAGCATTCGTGGCCAATTCGCTCACGCAGAGCGACACGTCTCCCCTCCGCTCCCATGCGGCCAGCCCCCAGTAGGTCAGCGACCAGTCCGCGAACCGCCTGGCGGCGGGCACGGAGCGGCGGGCGCGGCCGTAGAACTGGTCGCGCTGGTAGAGGAGTTCAGTTTGTGCATTCACGGGACGACTGTCGCGGAGAGTGACTAGCCTGGTTCAGGCCGTGATCCCGTACAAAGCATTTGTACGGGATTGTGCGGGGGTCGGGCACGGGCAGGCGTGGGAGTTCAGCAGCATGACCACTTCTCGGAAGAACCAGTCGGCCATGAAGATGCTCGGCCGCCAGGTCGCCACGGCACGCAGGGCGGCGGGTCTGAGCCAGGCGGGCCTGAGCGTCGCGCTGAACATCAACGAGGAGACGATCGCCTCGATCGAGCAAGGCCGACGCCCACTGAAGCGGGACTTCGCCGAGATCCTCGACGAGTTCCTGGGGACGAAGGGGCTCCTGGCGGCCGGGGTGGCGAATCTGCCGGAGGTGGATCAATTTCCTTTGTGGGCCGAGGAGTACATGGATCAGGAGCGGGTGGCGATCGCGCTGTCCTGGTACGACAACGCGGTCATTCCTGGTCTGCTCCAGAGCGAGCCGTACGCACGCGCGGTCCTGCAGAACCGCGTTCCGGCCTATGACGAGGAGCGGTTGGAGACAACCCTCAGGCTGCGCCTCGACCGACAGGAGATCCTGCACCGCACCCACCCGCCGACGTTGAGCTTCGTGGTGTGGGAGCCTGCCCTGCTCCTGCAGATCGGCTCGGAGGAGGCGCGCCGAGAGCAGCTGCGGTTCCTGCACGAAATGGCCCAACTCCCCTGCGTCTCGCTCCAGATCCTGCCGTTGACGAGCCCGTTCCACGCAGGGCTCGCAGGCCCCTTCACGCTCCTCGAAACCCCTGATCACCAGCATGTCGCGTACACCGAGTCCCAACGCGGCAGCCAGTGGGTTTCCGACGCAGATGAGGTGTCCATCCTGGCGCGCAAGTATGCGATGCTGCGAACACAGGCTCTGACTTCTCAGGATTCGATGGGCCTGCTCAACCGCCTGCTAGGAGAGCGATGAGCACCGAGGGACTTCAGTGGTTCAAGTCGACGTACAGCGGTGACGAGGGCGGCCAGTGCCTCGAAGTCGCGGTCGCTTGGCGGAAGTCGACCTACAGCAGCGACGAGGGCGGCCAGTGCCTCGAAGTAGCCACCTGCTCCCACACCATCCACATCCGCGACTCGAAGAACGACCCCGCCCACGCCCCCACCCTGCACCTCGCCCCCTCCGCCTGGGCCGCCTTCACCTCTTCCCTCAGGTGAGCTGTCCCCTCGGCGTCCTCTGGGGTGACCACAGGACGTACGCGGCGGAGCCGACCGCGAAGGCGAGCCGGATGAAGCCCTGTGCCGAGGCGGACGGGATCAGCAGCGCGCTGCCGTAGAGGGAGATCAGGGCGATCCAGCTGACCCACGGGACCAGGTGCCGTCGGCCTATGGAGTCCCAGATCAGGGTGCCGAGGAGGACCGAGGCGTTGTAGTACGTGTACACGCTCGGGTCCAGGACGATGCGGGCGTCGGCAGCGAGCAGGACGACCGCGGGCCAGCGGTTGCGGCGGACGGCCAGCGCGCCCAGGCCGAGGCCGAGGGCCATCTGGGCGGGCCGGTCCCACCAGGGGGTCGCGGGGTCGTTCACGCCGAACCAGCGCAGCGAGGAGGCCGGTTGGTTGGGGATGGTGAACCGGGCCGCGGCGAACGTCTCCAGGTGGGAGAGGTAGAAGGGCAGCCAGGCCACGGCCACCAGCCCTAAGGCCCACGCGGTGGAGCGCAGGCGGGTGGGGCGGGGCAGGGCCAGCAGGAGGGGCAGGAAGCCGACCGCCCAGGGCTTGGAGTCGACGGCCAGGGCCAGGAAGACGCCCACCGCGGTCGCGTTTCCGCGCACCAGCGCGCGGACGGCGAGGGTGGTGAAGAAGAGGGCCAGGACGTCGTCGAGGTGGGCGAAGCGGACCGAGACCTCCACCCACATGGGGATGAAGGCCGCTCCGGCGATCAGCACGCGCTGCTGGAGACGCTGGTGGTTGAGGCCGGAGCCCCGGTAGTGGTCGGCGGCGGCCCGGCCGACCAGGACGAGCATGTACAGGCCGAGGCCGGACATGAACGCGTCGGCGAGTTTCTCGCCCACGGCGGCCGGGAAGGGTGCGAACAGTCCGGCGACCAGGAAGCTGACCGGGCCGATCTGCAGCTCGGGGTGGTTGGCGTAGAGCGCGAGGCCACCGCCGGGCACCTGGTTGAACAGCAGCTGCTCGCCGGTTCTCAAGTAGTGCCAGGAGACGGCGGAGTGGCGTTCGGCCACGACGAACCAGCCTGCCGTCCACAGGGTCAGCAGCACGATGTGCCACCGCACCGGATAGCGGCCGATCCGGCCGATCCGTGCCCCGTCCCTGGGTACGGCTTGCGCCGCCACCCGGTTGCGCACGTTCCGTCCTTCCCCTCGGCCCGCGTTTGCGGTCACTTCTGTAGAGGGCGTGCGGGCAGGGCGGGTTGCCTGGAGTCGGCGTCCGCACTGTCAGTGGCTGCGCCTACAGTCACCGTCATGGCGACACTTCCCAACCCGCTGCCCAAGCTGGCCACCGACCCGAGCGGCCGGTCCCTCGGGCTTCAGCTGCCGCCCGGCAGGCTGATCGACGCGACCGACGACGGTCCCTGGCACGAACCTCTGCTGTGGCACGCGGAGAAGCAGGCCGCGCCCGGCACCTGGAAGGCTCTGGGTGCCTCGGCCGCGCGAGCCGGGCTGCTTCCGGTGCTCGTGGACGTGGGCGGGCCCCAGGGGAGCGTGGAGAGCTGGGAGTTGATGCCGGGAGAGATGTCCTACCCGGGCGACCACGACACCGAGGAACTCCTCACGGAGTACTGGGACGAGTACGCCGAGGACGAACTGGGCGAGGAGATCGAGCCGTTCGGGGCCGACTGGCCCGGCCTCGCGCCCGCGGGCGCCGCGACCGCCGACCCGGACACCCGTGCCGCGCAGGTCGCCGACTCGCTGACCGACGGCACGCGCGCCTGGCTGAAGGACCCCCACCTGGCCCTGGTCCCGGCGCGCCGGTCCGCCGACATCCCGGCGGCGATCGGCTGGACGGGCCCGCTGAACTACGAGAACGACGTGGCCCGGCTGTGCACGGTCCTGCGCTCCTGGGAGGACCGCTTCGGCATACGGGTGGTGGCGCTCACCTTCGACACCCTGACCGTGTCCGTCGCGGCCCCGCCGGCCACCCAGGCCGAGGCCGAGGCGGTGGCGGCGGAGCACTTCGCGTTCTGCCCGGACAACATCACGCAGAACGGCCCGGACACCCTGCGCGCCTACGCCAAGGACCTGGTCGGCGCGCCGATCTGGTCCTTCTGGTGGGACTGACCGGGGCGGACCCGGCCTGCACCGGGGCGGACCCGGCCTGCGCCCGCGCTCGGCCCCGCAGGCCTCACCCGCGCAGGCCCCTGCCCAGCCTGCGCAGCCCCTCCTCGATCTCCTTCGGCGTCTGCGTCACGAAGCACAGCCGCAGGGTGGCGGGGTCGGGATCGGCGGCGTAGAAGGGCGCGCCGGGGACGTAGGCCACGTCCTGCGCCACCACGCGCGGGAGCAGGGCCGTGGTGTCGTAGGAATCCGGGAGCCTGGCCCACAGGAACATGCCGCCCTCGGGCCGGTTCCAGACGGAGCCCTCCGGGAGTGCCTCGGCAAGGCCGGCCAGCATGGCGTCGCGGCGTTCGCCGTAGACGGTCCGGACACGGGCGACATGGGTGTCCAGGACGTCCATGTAGCGGGCCGCGGCGAGCTGGTTGAGGGTCGGGGTGTGCAGGTCCGCCGCCTGCTTGGCCACCGCGCACGCCCGCCGGAGGTCCGCGGGGGCGCGCAGCCAGCCGAGGCGCAGGCCGGGGGCCATCACCTTGGAGAAGGAGCCGAGCAGGACGACCCGGTCCTCGGCGCCGGGGCAGGAGGCGATCCAGGGTGCGCGGGTGCCGTCGTAGCGGAGTTCGCCGTAGGGGTCGTCCTCGATGATCCACAGGCCCTGGCGGGCGGCCACGGCGGCGACCTCCTCGCGGCGCGGGGCCGGCATCGTACGGCCGGTGGGGTTCTGGAAGGTGGGGACCAGGTAGAGCAGCTTGGGACGCTCGCGCCGCACCGCATCCTCCAGGGCCGCCGGCTCGATCCCGTCCACGTCCCCGGGCACGGGCACCACGCGGGCGCCCGCCAGCCCGAACACCTGAAGGGCCGCCAGATAGCAGGGGCTTTCGACCAGGACCGTGTCGCCGGGCTCGATCAGCGCGGTCGCCAGCAGCGACAGGGCCTGCTGGGAGCCGGTGGTGACGAGCAGGTCGTCGGGGGACGTCGGCAGCCCCTGCCCGGTGACGCGGGCGGCGATCCCGGCTCTGAGCGTCGGCTCGCCCTCGGTGGTGGAGTACTGGAGCGCCCGGGACGGGACATCGGCCAGGACCTCCCGGAACGCGGCCGCTATGCCGTCCCGGTCGAACAGTTCGGGAGCGGGGAGGCCGCCCGCGAAGTTGATCACCTCGGGGCGTGCGGTGACCGCCAGGATGTCCCGTACGGGCGAACCGCCCACGCTGCGGGCGCGGGCCGCGAGCGGCGGAACGGGGGCGGTCGGTGGAGCGGACTCGGTGGCGGTCATGGTTGCGGCTCCTTCGCGGGTACGTCGCTGCTTTCGGTACGGCGGTACGGCGGTACGGCTGTGCTTCGGTACGTCGGCACATCGGCACATCGGCACATCGGCACATCGGCACATCGGCGCTTCGGCACATCGGCACATCGGCGCTTCGGTACGTCGGTACTTCGGTACTTCGGTACGTCGTCCGGACGCAGCCTAGGAAAGTAGCTGCCGCCTACAGCGGTAATTCCGCGATCCGGACCTCCCGCGCGCCGACCGCCGCCGGCCCGCATCCTCCCGCTCGCCGTCGGCGCCGCCGGCCCACCGCGGTCAGGGCTTGGTCGTGCCCGCCTTGACCCAGCCCGAGCCGCCCAACGGGAACTCGAAGGCGGGCCGCCCGTTGTTGCCGCTCGTGTGGAACGGACGGCCGTGGTCGTCGATCCTCAGCACACCGTGGCGGGAACCGCTGGACCAGGTCAGTGCCAGCGTCCAGCTCACGTCGTACGCCGAGGCGTCCGCCTTGACGTAGAACACCTCGGGGTCCGACTCGCTGACCTTGAACGGGAAGTTGCGGTGCCCCGCCTCGGGTTGGACAGCGGGACGCACGGCATCCAGGGCGACGGTGAAGGAACGGGTCGGCACGCCACCTCCGCAGCCGACGCCCGGGTAGCCCATGGCGTAGTCGTTCCATGCGAGCGGCGTGCGCCTGGCAACCGTCTGGACCTCCATGCCCTGCAGGACCACGGTCTCTTTGCCGGTGCCCTGCACGGTGAGCGTGACCTCCTGCTCCCCCGAGGAGACGGCACCGTGCGAGGCCACCCAGGCGGTCGCTGCGCCCTCGACCGGCGGCGGCGCCACCTTCGCCGGAGGCCGGTCGATCAAGTAACGGGCGGTGCAGGGACTTTCCCAGGCGTACGCGTCGGTCGACACGGTCAGCGGAGCCGCATCAAAGTCGCTGCCGCCGGACGGGGCCCCGCCCTTGCCGTCCGCCGTCGGGTCGCCGTCGGCCGGCCCGGAGGGCGATGCGGAGGCCGAGGAGGAGGCGGAAGCGGACGCCGAGGTCCGGGGGTGCGGTGCCGTCGACCGGTGTCCGTCCATCGCCGTGTGACGTGGCGTCGACGCCGCCGCTTCGGGAGTGCCGCCCCCGGCGTCCGAGCCGCCCGAGGTCAGGTTCACGGCCACTGTGGCGGCACCGAGAACCGCCGCGACGGCGATCCCGGCGACGAGGACGGTACGGGCACGAGGACGCGGGCTCACGCGGCGGCCTTGCGTCGGCACGCGTGCAGAGCCGGGCGCCGGCCCGGAGCCGGACCCAGCCCCTGACACCGACGGTTCGGCCGTGAACTCGGCTGCGGCCACGGGTACTCGCACCTCGGGAGCTACCGCCGAGGGATCCGCCTCCGCCTTGGACTCGGCATCGGCATCGGCCTCCGACTCGGGCTCGGGCTCGGGCTCCGAACCGGAACCGGAACCGGGCTTGAGCGCCGACGCATTCGGCTCCGCCTTCTCGGCCTTCTCGGCCTTCTCGGCCTTCTCGGCCTTCTCAGGCTTTGCGGCCTTCTCAGGCTTTGCGGACTGCTCGGCCTGCTCCCCCTTCCGCCCCCGCATCGCGTCGGCCAGCACCCATCGCCGGTGCAGCTCGACCAGTTCCTCGGGCGCGGCCTTGCAGAGGCGGGCGAGGCGTTCCACGGGGGCGTAATCCGCCGGTACGGCATCACCGTTGCAGTAGCGGTGGAGGGTCGACGTACTCAGGTGGAGCCGTTTGGCGAGGACGCCGTAGCTGAGCCCCGACCGCTCCTTCAACTCCCGCAGCAACTCGGCGAAAGCGTCGCCAGCAGTGCTGTCCGGCACTGTTCCTCCATCCCCCATGTCCCATCCCCGCGTTCCAGGGGATGGACGTTTTCGCAGCTCAGAGCCCATACGGGCATTCCAGCGTCCCTGATCGGCCGCTCGGTCTGGCGGACGGGACGGATCCCTCCACAAGCTGTGGCCATCCAAGCACGCAACCCCTCGGAAGAGAGATCCGCCATGCGCAGCCGCCGCACCCATCTGCTCGCCGTCACCGGAGCCGCCCTCGCCGCCCTCGCCCTCACGGCGTGCAACGACGGCACGGGGACGAAGGACAACGGTGCGTCGCGGCCCTCCTCGGCCGCGTCGAGCGCCACGGCAACGGGGGGCAACGGCACCGCGACGTCCGCCTCCGGTGATACGGCCGGTGCGGGCTCCTCCTCGGGCTCGTCCGGCTCCGCCAAGGGCTCCTCGGCGTCCACGGGTTCGGGCTCCTCGGGGTCGGGCTCCTCGGGCTCCTCCTCGTCGGGCAGGTCCTCGTCGGGCGGTTCCTCGGACGCGCGGGACCCGAAGAACCGCGTCCTGTGCAACGGCGCCAACACCAAGGTCACCGCGCAGCCGGTGTCCCGCCCGCTCAACCACATGCTCATCACGGTCAGGAACACCGGCTCGAAGTACTGCGACCTGACGTACTTCCCGGTGCTCCGCTTCGACGAGATGCAGTGGGCGCCGCAGGCCGACGAGAAGACCCACCCGCAGGCCGTGACGACGCTCGCCCCCGGCGAGTCCGGCTACGCGGCCGTCCTGCTCTCCTCCTCCGACGGCAGCGGCGAGGGCGGCATGACCGGCCACAGACTGACGGTCGGCTTCCAGGGCACGACCCCCAACAGCAGCGGCGGTGCCTCCGCGATCCCGTCGCTGCCGGCCAAGGGGGTGTACTACGACAGCTCGCTGAAGGTCACGTACTGGCAGCAGAACCAGAGCGACATCGCCGGCTGGTGAACGACCGAGGCCGCCCGGGCAACAGCCCGGGCGGCCTCGGCACAGCAGGTGCTCCAGCGCGGCATTACGCGAACGCCGGCGCCTCCTTCGGGTTCGGGCCGTACTTGTTGGCGCCCGGCTGGCTGTCCGTGCAGGTGAAGACCAGCAGGGTGATGGGGCCGGCCAGCGGGACGATCCCGAACAGCAGCCACCAGCCGGTGCGGCCCGTGTCGTGCAGGCGACGCACGGCGACAGCCAGGCTGGGCAGCAGGATGCCGAGGTAGAAGACGCCCACGAGGATGAAGAGCGCCGGGGTCTTGGACGCGGCGGCGGCGATGGCCAGAACCATGTAGATGATCCCGACGAACAGCGAGAACAGCCAGTACTCCTTGCGGCGTGCGCGTCCGCTGAACACCGCGTACTTCTTCAGCGCCTCGATGAACCAGCTCATTGTGCGTCCCCCCAGGGATCGACTTTCGGACCATCCGGAACGGATCAGGCCAGGCGCAGAAGGTAAGGACGGTGACGAGAACTCGTCAATTCGGTTCACACGCCGCATGGGTTGGGCGATTTCCGGACAGATCTGCTGCAGATGCACCGCTGTTCGCAGGGAATACGCCGGATGGGCAACGCAAGGCCACAGTTCCGAGTTGCTTCCGTTGCCGAACCGAGTGCGTACCGATGCCGGGTGGTGGCCGATTCGAGGCCGGAGCTATCCCGTTCCGTTGCCCGGCCCGGCACGACTCCCCCCGACCGGAAGCTGGTTACGCCCGGCTCTGGCACGGCTCGGCACGGCCAGGCACCACCAGGCAAGGCCAGGCCCAGCCCGGCGCAATGCCACCCTGACCAGTACAGCTCCACCCGACCAGCGCGGCTTGACCTGCACCAAGGCGGTCCCGCCCCGACCAAGGTAGCCGCGCGCCCGGACCAAGGCAGCAGGCCAAGGCGGCGGACCAAGGCAGCGGGTCAAGGCGGCGGACCAAGGCAGCGGGCCAAGGCGGCCGCGCCCGGCTCAGCGCAGCTTCTGCGCCGCCTCGGTCGCCCAGTACGTGAGGATGTTGCGCGCACCGGCCCGCTTGATGCCGGTCAGCGTCTCGAAGATGGCCCGGTCGCGGTCCACCCAGCCCTTCTCGGCGGCGGCCTCGACCATCGAGTACTCGCCGGAGATCTGGTAGGCGGCGACGGGGACGTCCACGCTGTCGGCGACCCTGGCCAGGATGTCGAGGTACGGTCCGGCCGGCTTGACCATCACCATGTCGGCGCCCTCGGCCAGATCCAGCTCCAGCTCCCGCAGGGACTCCCGCCAGTTGGCCGGATCCTGCTGGTACGTCTTCCGGTCACCCTGGAGGGAGGAGGCGACGGCCTCGCGGAAGGGACCGTAGAAGGCGGAGGAGTACTTCGCGGTGTAGGCGAGGATGGCGACGTCCTCGCGGCCGATCTGGTCCAGCGCGTCGCGGACGACGCCGATCTGGCCGTCCATCATCCCGCTGGGCCCCACCACATGGGCCCCCGCATCGGCCTGCACCTGGGCCATCTCGGCGTACCGCTCCAGGGTGGCGTCGTTGTCGACGCGCCCCTCGGAGTCCAGCACTCCGCAGTGCCCGTGGTCGGTGGTCTCGTCGAGACACAGGTCGGACATGACGAGCAGGTCGTCGCCGACCTCGGCGCGCACGTCCCGGATCGCGACCTGGAGGATCCCGTCCGGGTCCGTCCCCGGCGTCCCGAGGGCGTCCTTCTTGCTCTCCTCCGGCACCCCGAAGAGCATGATCCCGGAGATCCCGGCCTCCACCGCCTCCAGCGCGGCCTTCTTCAGGCTGTCGCGGGTGTGCTGGACGACACCGGGCATGGCCGCGATCGGCACGGGCTCGCTGACGCCCTCCCGGACGAACGCCGGGAGGATGAAGTCGGCGGGGTGCAGCCGTGTCTCGGCGACCATCCGCCGCATGACGGGCGAGGTCCGCAGCCGCCGAGGACGCGTACCGGGGAAGGATCCGTACTTCGTCATGCCCTCTACGCTACGCCCGCCGGGCCCTGGCCTTTGCCGACGGCCTGTCGGCCCCGCGAAGGGCGCAGCGAACCCTCGAAAGGGCACAGCGGGCCCCCGGAAGGGCGCGGCAGACCCTCGGAGGTCCCGGAAGGGCACAGCGAGCCCCCGGTAGGACGCAACGCCCCATGAAGGGCACAGCGGACGCGCATACGAAGTCTTTGCGAGCTCCTGGCCGTCCCTCGGTGCGCACGTCTCCCGCGCGTTCTACGCGCGTGGTGTCATGCACCCGCCACTCCCCCACGCCGTGAGTTCCCCCCTCTCCCACCAGGAGTCACGCATGCTGTGGAAGGTCCTCGGCCGGGCGGGCGTCGCCCTGGCGGCCGGTGCCGCCGTCGTCGCCACCGCCGTCCCCGCGAACGCCGCGAGCTACTCCGCCTTCGCCTTCTCCCAGAGCGGCAGCCAGCCCACCATCTACGACTTCGTCAACTCGGCCACCAGCACACTCGACATGACCATGTACGAGCTGGAGGACACGACCGCCGTCAACGACCTCATAGCCCTGAAGAACAAGGGCGTCACGGTCCGGGTCGTACTCGACCGGCAGCACAAGACCGCGAACAACTCGGCGTACACGGCCCTGAAGAACGCGGGTGTGGGCGTGGTCTGGTCCCCCTCCGCCTTCGTCTACACCCACCAGAAGACGATCACGGTCGACGGCACCAAGTCCCTGATCCTGACCGGGAACCTCACCGCCCAGTACTACACGACCAGCCGGGACTACGGCGTCTTCGACGACGACACCCGGGACGTCGCTTCCATAGAGAAGGTCTTCGGAGCCGACTACGCCGGTACGTCCGTCACGCCCACCGACGGCGACCACCTCCTGTGGTCCCCGACCGACTCCCGCAACCGTCTGGTGTCCGTCGTCGACGCCGCCACCAGGACCCTCGACGTCGAGGAACTGGAGCTGAGCGACAGCACGGTGGTCAGCGCGATCGTGGCGCGTGCGAAGGCGGGCGTGGCGGTACGGGTGGTCCTGGAGAGCCCGTCGAGCTACGCCGCCCAGGTGTCGTCCATCAAGGCGGCCGGCGGCAAGGTCGTCGGCTACTCCGACCCCAACGGCTTCTACATCCATGCCAAGGCGATGGTCGCCGACTACGGCCTGTCCACCCAGGAGGTGGAGGCGGGCTCCATGAACATCAGCAGCAACTCCCTGAGCAACAACAGGGAGTTGGGGCTCATCCTCACGGGCACGGGCGTGGCCCAGCCGGTGGCCTCCACCGTCGAGACGACGTTCAACAGCGACTACGCAGGCGGCACCCCGGCCTGACAACCCCGCCCCACACCACCCCAGGGGACTCCACCCCCTGGGGCCCCTTCCCGGCAGCCGCACCGCCGCCCGTCTGCTCGCCGCCGCGCCCCGGGTGACGGCCGCCTCCCGGGGCGCCACGCCGGTACCGGGCGCACCGGCGGTCCGCTTCGACTGGTACGACCCCGCCGGCCACGCCGACGCCCTCACCGCAGCGGACCGTGTCTACCTCGTCCCGCCCGTCGGCGAACCGGACCCGGCCCCCGTCATGCTGCCCTTCCTGGAGCAGGCCCGCGCCGCCGGCGTGCGCCGTGCGGTTCTGCCGAGTTCCTCGGACGTCCCGGCAGGGGCCCCGCGGTGGGAGCGGTGCACGAGGCGCTGCCCGGCCTGTTCGACGGGTGGGCCGTGCTCAGGCCCTCCTGGTTCATGCAGAACTTCACCGGCGCCCACGCCCACGCCGTCTCCCTGCGTGAGGACGGCGTCGTCCAGACGGCAACCGGAAGCGGCCGCGTCGGCTTCGTCGACGCCGACGACATCGCCGCGGTGACGGTCGCGGCCCTCACCGGCGAGCCGGCAGCCTGCACCGATCTCGTCCTGACCGGCCCCGAGTCCCTCTCCTACGACGACATCGCCGGCATCTACGCCGAGGTCACCGGCCGGGCCGTGGTCCACCGCAGGCTGACGTACGAGCAGATGCGCGAGCATCTGATCCATGCGGCGGGCATCCCGGCGGAGTTCGCCACGATGCTGGCCGCCATGGACCGCGCCATCGCCGACGGCGCGGAGGACCGCGTGACCGGGACCGTCCACCGGCTCACCGGCCGTCCGCCCCACACATTCCGCGACGTGGCAACCCGCGAACTCACACCCCCCTGAACACCAACCCCACCCCAACCGGATCAGGCAGCCCCCGACCGCCTCCCGGCCGACGGAACCAAAACGCCCACCCGCCCACCTCTCGGCCGGCCGAGTCGGGTGGGTGGGTGGGCAAAAGCATGGCCCAGGCGCCCAGGAGGCAAAGCCCCCCGGCGCCTCAGGTGGTCGACCGGCGCCTACGCGCCCCCGGCCGCCGCTCACTCGGCCGAGTCACCGGATCCCCGGCCTCCAGCGCGGCAGCCCTCCGCTTCAGACCGAAGTCGGCCAACGCCTCCGCCAGCTTGTGCACGGACGGCTCCGGAGCCATGACGTCGACCCGCAGCCCGTGCTCCTCGGCCGTCTTCGCCGTGGCCGGCCCGATGCACGCGATCACCGTCACGTTGTGCGGCTTGCCCGCGATACCCACCAGGTTCCGGACAGTCGAGGACGACGTGAAGAGCACGGCGTCGAAGCCACCGCCCTTGATCGCCTCCCGCGTCTCCGCCGGCGGCGGCGAGGCCCGCACGGTCCGGTAGGCCGTGACGTCGTCGACCTCCCAGCCCAGCTCGATGAGCCCGGCCACCAGCGTCTCGGTGGCGATGTCGGCCCGGGGCAGGAAGACACGGTCGATCGGGTCGAAGACCGGGTCGTACGGCGGCCAGTCCTCCAGCAGACCCGCGGCCGACTGCTCACCGCTCGGCACCAGGTCCGGCTTCACGCCGAAGGCGATCAGCGCCTTGGCCGTCTGCTCGCCCACCGCGGCCACCTTGATGCCCGCGAAGGCCCGGGCGTCGAGCCCGTACTCCTCGAACTTCTCCCGCACGGCCTTGACCGCGTTCACCGAGGTGAAGGCGATCCACTCGTACCGTCCGGTCACGAGCCCCTTGACGGCACGTTCCATCTGCTGGGGCGTGCGCGGCGGCTCGACGGCGATGGTCGGGACCTCGTGCGGCACGGCGCCGTAGGAGCGCAGCTGGTCGGAGAGCGACGCCGCCTGCTCCTTCGTACGCGGCACGAGCACCTTCCAGCCGAACAGCGGCTTGGACTCGAACCACGACAGCTGGTCGCGCTGGGCGGCGGCGGAACGCTCGCCGACCACGGCTATCACCGGCCGGCCGCCATCGGGCGAGGGCAGCACCTTCGCCTGCTTGAGCGTCTGCGCGATGGTCCCGAGGGTCGCCGTCCAGGTCCGCTGACGGGTGGTCGTACCGGCGACCGTGACCGTCAGCGGTGTGTCCGGCTTGCGGCCGGCGGACACCAGTTCGCCGGCGGCCGCCGCCACCGCGTCCAGGGTCGTCGACACGACGACCGTGCCGTCGGAGGCGCCCACCTCCGTCCAGCAGCGGTCGGAGGCCGTACGGGCGTCCACGAACCGGACGTCCGCGCCCTGCGCGTCCCGCAGCGGCACACCCGCGTACGCGGGCACGCCGACCGCGGCCGCCACACCGGGTACGACCTCGAAGGGCACACCGGCGGCGGCGCAGGCGAGCATTTCCTCGGCCGCGTACGTATCAAGTCCTGGATCGCCCGACACCGCACGGACGACCCGCCTGCCGCCCCGCGCAGCCTCCATGACAAGATGAGCGGCATCCCGCAGGGGCGGGACAGCAGCCGGTTTTGACGTGCCGTCAACGACCGCAAGCTGGGGTGTGCCCGTGCCCGGAAGCGGATCCGAGGAGGAGACCGCATCCATCGGCACGACGGAGACACCCGGTCGGGCGTGCGTCCGGATCACGTCGAGCACCTCGTGCTCGGCGACCAGGACGTCCGCGCTCGACAGTGCCTCCACGGCGCGCAGAGTCAGCAGTCCCGGATCCCCGGGTCCGGCACCGAGGAAGGTGACGTGCCCATGTTCCGGACCGGCGGGAAGGGTGGTGGGGCTCAATGTGCTCGCTCCCCCATCAGACCGGCCGCGCCCTGGGCGAGCATCTCGGTGGCGAGGTCGCGACCGAGTGCCATCGCCTGCTCGTGCGTCTGGGGCACGGGACCGGTGGTGGACAGCTGCACCATGCGGGTGCCGTCGGTCGTGCCGACGACGCCGCGCAGGCGCATTTCCTTGACAATCTGCCCGTCGGCCAGAAGGTCGGCCAGCGCGCCCACAGGGGCGCTGCAACCGGCCTCCAGGGCGGCGAGCAGTGACCGCTCGGCGGTGACGGCGGCCCGCGTGAACGGGTCGTCGAGCTCGCCGAGCGCCGCGATCAGGTCCGCGTGGTCCGCGGCACACTCGATCGCCAGGGCCCCCTGGCCGGGGGCGGGCAAAACCGTGTCGACCGACAGGAAGTCGGTGACCTCGTCGCTGCGGCCGATCCGGTTCAGTCCGGCGGCGGCCAGCACGACGGCGTCCAGTTCGCCGTCGCGGACGTATCGGATCCGCGTGTCGACGTTGCCCCGTATCGGGACCGTCTCGATGTCCAGACCGTGGGCGCGGGCGTACGCGTTCAGCTGCGCCATGCGGCGCGGCGAGCCGGTACCGATGCGCGCGACCCCCTTCGGGGAGGACGCAGCCAGGTCCGTGAACTTCAGCGCGTCCCGGGCGACGATCGCGTCCCGCGGGTCCTCGCGCAGCGGTACGGCGGCCAGGACCAGTTCCGCGGGCTGCGCGGTCGGCAGGTCCTTGAGCGAATGAACCGCGAAGTCCACCTCGCCCTTAAGCAGCGCGTCGCGCAGCGCCGTGACGAACACGCCGGTGCCGCCGATCTGCGCGAGGTTCTCGCGGGAGACGTCGCCGTACGTGGTGATCTCGACCAGCTCGACGGGCCGGCCGGTCACCCGGCTCACGGCGTCCGCCACCTGCCCGGACTGGGCCATGGCGAGCTTGCTCCGCCTGGTCCCGAGTCTCAGTGGTGCCTTGTCAGTCATGCCGGTCGGTCCTTCTCGTCTGTGCTGTCCTCGGCCCGGAAGACGGCGGCCACCGTCTCGGGGTCGAGGTCGAACAGGGTGCGCAGCGCGTCTGCGTACCCGGCGCCGCCGGGCTCGGCCGCGAGCTGCTTGACCCGTACGGTCGGCGCGTGCAGCAGCTTGTCGACGACCCGGTGCACGGCCTGGCGGATCTCGCCGCGCTGGCGTTCGTCCAGGTCGGGCAGGCGGCCGTCGAGCCGCGCGATCTCACTGGCGACGACGTCGGCGGCCATGGTGCGCAGCGCGACCACGGTCGGCGTGATGTGCGCCGCCCGCTGTGCCGCGCCGAAGGCCGCGACCTCGTCGGAGACGATACGCCGGACCTGGTCCACATCGGCCGCCATCGGCGCATCGGCGGACGCTTCCGCCAGCGACTCGATGTCGACCAGCCGCACCCCGGGCAGCCGGTGCACGGCCGCGTCGATGTCGCGGGGCATGGCGAGGTCGAGGAGGAACAGGGCCGGGGCCGGGCGCGGGATCACGGCGACCGGCTCGGGCCTGCGGCGCTCGGGGATGCGGCCGACCGTGGCGGCGGTCGCGGCGAGCGCGGCGATCAGCTCGCTGTCGGCCTCGGGGCTGCGCCGCGCGGTCTCACGGCGGTCGGTCCCGTTGTCGACCCAGGCCGCGTGCTGCTCCAGGGTGGCCGCGTCCATGCCGGCCACGGCGGCCTCGCCGAGGACGGAGAAGCCGCTCGCGCCCTGTACGGCGGCCAGGTCCAGCGGGCAGTTCTCCTCGGCGCCGGCCGTGGCGGCCGACTGCGGGGCCCTGCCCTTCACGGCACCCTGTACGGCATCCTGCCCGTCGGCCGGTGCGGCGGTGCGGCCGCTGTCGGTGACGTCCGCGACGGACTGCCCGATGCGGCCCTCGACCGCCTGCGCGACCGCCTCGGCGGTCAGTACCAGGCCGGTGGCCCCGGTACAGGAGACGACGACGTCGGCACGTGTCAGCTCGCCCGGCACGGCATTCATCCGTACCGCGCGGGCGGTCACCGCCGTGTCGGCGCTCTCCGTGAGGCGCTGTCCGTACTGCTCTTCGAGCAGGTGGGCGAGGCGCTCGGCGCGCTCGAAGGTGCGGTTGGCGACGACGACCTCGGTGACACCGGCCCGCGCGAGCGTCGCGGCGGCCAGGGACGACATCGATCCGGCACCGATCACCAGGGCTCTGCGGCCGGCCGCCCATTCCTGGACGTCCCCGCCCGCGGCCAGCTGCTCCAGGCCGAAGGTGACCAGCGACTGGCCGGCCCGGTCGATTCCGGTCTCGGAGTGGGCCCGCTTGCCGACCCGCAGGGACTGCTGGAACAGGTCGTTCAGCAGCTTGCCCGCGGTGTGCAGCTCCTGCGCACGGGCCAGCGAGTCCTTGATCTGCCCGAGGATCTGCCCCTCGCCGACCACCATCGAGTCCAGACCGCAGGCCACCGAGAACTGGTGGTGCACGGCCCGGTCCTCGTAGTGCACGTACAGGTAGGGCGTCAGCTCTTCCAGGCCGACCCCGCTGTGCTGGGCGAGCAGCGTGGACAGCTCGGCGACACCGGCGTGGAACTTGTCCACGTCCGCGTACAGCTCGATGCGGTTGCAGGTGGCGAGCACCGCGGCCTCGGTGGCCGGCTCGGCGGCGACCGTGTCCTGGAGCAGCTTGACCTGGGCGTCCGTGCTCAGCGCGGCCCGCTCCAGCACGCTGACCGGGGCGCTGCGGTGGCTCAGTCCCACGACGAGGAGACTCATGCCGGCATCACGGCGGGTACGTCCCCGTCGGGCCCCTGGTCGGAGGAATCGCCGGCGGCCGCGCCACGGGGAGCGGCCGCGGGCAGCGCGCCGTCGCCCGCGGCGGTCTCCTCGCCGGCCTTGCGCTGCTCGTGGAAGGCGAGGATCTGCAGCTCGATGGAGAGGTCGACCTTGCGCACGTCGACGCCGTCCGGGACGGACAGCACGGTCGGCGCGAAGTTCAGGATGGAGGTCACCCCGGCGGCCACGAGGCGGTCGCAGACCTGCTGGGCGGCCCCGGCGGGGGTGGCGATGACGCCGATGGAGACCCCGTTGTCGTGAATGATCTTCTCAAGGTCGTCGGTGTGCTGGACGGGGATGCCCGCGACCGGCTTTCCGGCCATTGCGGGATCGGCGTCGATCAGCGCGGCCACCCTGAAACCGCGGGAGGCGAAGCCGCCGTAGTTGGCCAGGGCGGCGCCGAGGTTACCGATACCGACGATGACAACCGGCCAGTCCTGGGTCAGGCCGAGTTCACGGGAGATCTGGTAGACGAGATACTCCACGTCGTAGCCGACACCGCGCGTTCCGTAGGAGCCCAGGTACGAGAAGTCCTTGCGCAGCTTGGCGGAGTTGACCCCCGCCGCCGCGGCCAGCTCCTCGGAGGAGACCGTGGGCACCGAGCGCTCCGACAGTGCGGTCAGGGCTCGGAGGTACAGCGGAAGCCGGGCGACGGTGGCCTCGGGAATCCCTCGGCTGCGGGTCGCCGGTCGGTGTGTTCGGCCAGTTGCCACGGTGCTCCTGCGGGTAGAGCGGGGCTGCAGGCGGTCATACGTCCCCAGACCGCCCCGTCGACAGCAGGCTATGTCTTTGTGAACGCGTGCACAAAGATGGTGTCCGATTTGCCCGGCCAACGTGACCGGGGTCACGCGCGTCGTTCTGGGGTCCTTCTGGACCCTTCCCAGGGGCAAAACCGACACACTCCTCGCGAATCCCGCCCCCGAGACCAAACCGCCGTCGATCCTAAGGGACATCCGGCGTGGCGTTGTACTACTCGGTCAGTTCCTTGCGGAGACGGCCCTCGTCCACCCGCCAGAAGGTGTGCTGCCTGCCGTCGACGAGGACGACGGGGATCTGCTCCCAGTACTGGTCGTGCAGCTCCTTGTCCTCGGTGATGTCCTTCTGTTCCCAGGGGACACCGAGTTCGCCGCAGACCTTCTGGATCACGGCCTCCGCGTCGTCGCACAGATGACAGCCGGGCTTGCGGACCAGAGTGACCAGACGCTCCTGGGGGACGGCCTTACGCCGGAAGAGGGGGCTCATGTCGGCCATTCTCGCCCTTGTTTAACGACGCGGTCGCGGAGAGTTCACACCCTTCCAACCTCTCGACTCCGGAACTCCCGAACAGACTGGCTATGCTCACGCCATGGCCGCTCTCGGATGGCTCACTCCCCGTAGACGCTCCGCCACGGCGCGGAGCGTGTTGGCAGGCGAGGCCTCGGCGGAGGCTGCCCGCAAATCCTCGCAGGAAGCGCAGGAGACCCCTGCGGTCGCCGAGCAGGAACCGCAGTTCCCCGTCGTCGGCGACGATCTGGCGGCCGCCTTCTTCGACCTCGACAACACCGTGATGCAGGGCGCCGCGCTGTTCCACTTCGGGCGGGGCCTGTACAAGCGGAAGTTCTTCGAGACCCGCGACCTGGCCAGGTTCGCCTGGCAGCAGGCCTGGTTCCGGCTGGCCGGGGTCGAGGACCCCGAGCACATGCAGGACGCCCGCGACTCGGCCCTGTCCATCGTCAAGGGCCACCGCGTCGCCGAGCTGGAGACGATCGGCGAGGAGATCTACGACGAGTACATGGCCGACCGCATCTGGCCGGGCACCCGG
The DNA here is from genome assembly GCF_042958635.1 of Streptomyces sp. NPDC007971. NCBI lineage: Bacteria > Bacillati > Actinomycetota > Actinomycetes > Kitasatosporales > Streptomycetaceae > Streptomyces > Streptomyces sp. NPDC007971. The sequence goes on along the minus strand of NZ_JBIBJK010000013.1, from coordinate 11,574 downwards.
GCACTCGCCCAGGCCCACCTGGACGCGGGCCAGAAGGTGTGGCTGGTCACGGCCGCGCCCGTCGAGATCGCCCAGGTCATCGCCCGCCGCCTCGGCCTGACCGGCGCACTGGGCACGGTGGCGGAGTCGGTCGACGGCATCTACACGGGCAAGCTGGTCGGCGAGCCGCTGCACGGCCCCGCGAAGGCCGAGGCGGTCCGCGCCCTGGCCGCCGCCGAGGGCCTGGACCTCTCGCGCTGCGCCGCCTACAGCGACAGCCACAACGACATCCCGATGCTGTCCCTGGTCGGCCACCCCTACGCGATCAACCCGGACACCAAGCTCCGTAGGCACGCACGCGAGAAGGACTGGCGCCTGCGGGACTACCGGACCGGCCGCAAGGCGGCGAAGGTGGGCATCCCGGCGGCGGCGGGGGTCGGAGCGGTGGCCGGTGGCACGGCAGCCGCGATCGCCCTGAGCCGGCGCCGCCGGTAGTTCCGCGCGATACCAGCAGGCGACCACCGCGAACCTGCGCCCCGCCCCGGCCTGCCCCGGCCGCGGGCGCGCGGCCGGTCGCACGGCTCCCCGCGCCCCTCCGGGCGCCCCCACCCGCCGGTCACAGGGTTCCCGCACCCCTGGCGGGCGCCGCACCGTGCCGCACACCTGCCTCGCGCTGCATGTCATGTGCCTGACGGATGGCATCCAACATCTGTGGTCTGCCGCCGGATTATGCCTGCCCTTTCTCAACACGCCCCCCACTTCGCCGAAACAGACCATTTTCCGATCAACAACCGATCACTCTGTGGAACTTGATAAGACGTCAACCGGTTACAGAAGCGACGCAATCGATGATTTGAGCAACTCGGTGTAGCAGTGCCTGCACGAAGCGTTATTCTCCTCAGACGCAAACCGGTACCCCTCCGTCGCTACGACGGGTGAACGGTCCCGCACTGCACGTGATGGAAGCTCTGCCTCTGGGAGTCCCGTGTACCCACACGTCGGGGTTGACGCCTCGGGCCTGGCTACGCTGCGCGCAACAGTCGCTGCGGTCAAAGAGACGCTGCGCGGCTTCGTCCCCACCGCGTACGCCGTCCCCGCCTTCGCCGCCGCCGCACCCGTTGGCCCGTGCTACGCACTGGCCGAGGGCAGTGCTGCCGTCGGCAGACGCAGCCGCGCGACCGGCGCGGCCACCGCCCGCCGGCCGGCTGCCGACAGTGACAGCGCCCGGATGATGGACCTCGTCGAGCGCGCCCAGTCCGGCGAGGCCGAGGCCTTCGGCCGCCTGTACGACCAGTACAGCGACACCGTGTACCGGTACATCTACTACCGGGTGGGCGGCAAGGCGACGGCCGAGGACCTGACGAGCGAGACCTTTCTGCGGGCGCTCCGCAGGATCGGCACCTTCACCTGGCAGGGCCGCGACTTCGGCGCCTGGCTGGTGACGATCGCCCGGAACCTGGTGGCCGACCACTTCAAGTCCAGCCGCTTCCGGCTGGAGGTCACCACCGGCGAGATGCTCGACGCCAACGAGGTCGAGCGCTCCCCGGAGGACTCCGTCCTGGAGTCCCTCTCCAACGCCGCACTGCTCGACGCCGTACGTCGGCTCAATCCCCAGCAGCAGGAGTGTGTGACGCTCCGTTTCCTGCAGGGCCTGTCCGTCGCGGAGACCGCTCGGGTGATGGGCAAGAACGAGGGTGCCATCAAGACCCTCCAGTACCGCGCCGTGCGCACCCTGGCCCGGCTCCTGCCCGACGACGCACGCTGACCGCCCGCCACCGAGGGCTCTGTTCAACTCACGCTCCGTGAACGCCCGTTGCCTTTCTGACCCGATCATCCTCCGTCCGTAACCCAAGTGCCGCGCCAGTCGTTGTGCGGGATACAGGCTCCCTGTGGTCACGTCCTGGCCGACCCTGATCACTCGATCGTGTGGAGGTGGTCGTGGGCGTGCAACCCTCAGGACCGCCTGGGGAGTCGACCGTCATGACGAGAGGAGGTGCCGCCAGTGATCGCGAATGTATCGGCACACCGGCGGGCGAACGCCTTCGCCCAGGCCCTGGAGGAGCAATCCGACCGGGACACGGCGGCCGAGCAGTCCGCAGCATCGGCGGAGACACCGCCGACCGCCGAGGAACTCACCGAGCAGGGCAGATTGTTGGCCCTCGCCACGGATCTCGGCACGCTGCCCAGGCCCCAGCTCGACCCCGAGGTCAAGGTCGTCCAGCGGGCCCAGCTGGTGGCCGCCATGGAGGCCATGCTCCAGGAGGGCACCGTGGGCGGGGCGGCGGACACGTCGGTGCCCGAGCAGCGTGCAAGAGGCCGGGGTGCACACCGGGCGAGCCCGCTGGGCAAGCTGCGGCCGCGTTCCCGGCTGACCAAAGGGCTCGCCGCGGGCGGGCTCAGCGTCAGCGTGGCAGCCGGGGCCTTCGGCGGGGTGGCCGCCGCGAGCTCCGACGCCCTGCCCGGCGATTCGCTCTACGGGCTCAAGCGCGGCATCGAGGACTTCAGGCTCAACTACCTGAGCGACGGGGACGACCAGCGCGGCCAGACCTATCTCGACCAGGCCTCCACCCGGCTGAGCGAGGCCCGTCGGCTGATGGAGCGCGGCCGCAGCGGCCAACTCGACCACGAGTCCATCGGCGAGATCCGCCGCACCCTGTCGGGCATGCAGCACGACGTGACCGAAGGCCACCGCCTGCTGCACGCGGCCTATGAGCGCGACCCCGGCTCCCTGGGCCCCATCCAGGCCCTCTCCGCCTTCTCCCGGTCCCACCGGGAGGCCTGGAGCGCGCTGAGCAACAAGCTGCCCGTGCAGCTGGGCGACGTCAAACAGAAGGTCTCGTCGGTCTTCGAGGCCATAGACCAGGAGGTCGCCCCGCTGCAGTCCCTGCTCCCGCAGCAGCCCGCCCAGACCGGCAAGGGCAAACGGCAGGACTCCGGCTCGGCATCCACCGGCCCTTCCGGCACCCACCGCGCGGCCACGCCCAGCACCGGCAAGACCCCGTCCGCCGGCAAGCACGCGCGTTCCGGGAGCCCCAGCGGTTCGGCCACCGGCGAGACCGGGAGCGGCCTGATCGGGGGCAACACGGGCGGTCTGCTCGACCCGCCGAAGATCGGCTCCGAGAGCAGCTCTCCGTCCACCAGCAAACCGCCCACGAGCGCGCCGGACGTCACCCTCCCACCGCTCCTGCCGGGCCTGCTGCCCGGCCTGGGCATCAACGGCGAGGACGCGAACTAGGTCCGCACCCGGATACGACAGCGGGGGCACCCCTTTCCGAGCAGGGGTGCCCCCGTCGCCGTTCCACTCGGTCGCCGTTCCCAGCAGCGGACCGGCCTCAGCAACACCGGCAGGAGGAAACGCCTTCTCGGCGCAAGGCGCGCCCCCTCAGAAGAACACCGACCTCCGCTGCACCAGCAGCTTGTACAGCGTGTGCTGGATCTGTTCGCGGACCTGGTCGGTCAGGTTGAACATCAGCATCGGGTCCTCGGCCGCCTCCGGCGGATAGCCGTCCGTCGGGATCGGCTCGCCGAACTGGATCGTCCACTTGGTGGGCAGCGGAATCGCCCCGAGCGGCCCGAGCCACGGAAAGGTCGGCGTCAGCGGGAAGTACGGGAAGCCCAGCACCCGCGCCAGCGTCTTGGAATTGCCGATCATCGGGTAGATCTCCTCGGCCCCGACGATCGAGCAGGGGATGATCGGCACGCCCTGGCGCAGCGCCGTGGAGACGAACCCGCCCCGGCCGAACCGCTGAAGCTTGTAGCGCTCGCCGAACGGCTTGCCGATGCCCTTGAAGCCCTCCGGCATCACCCCGACCAGCTCGCCCTGCCCCAGCAGCCGTTCGGCGTCCTCCGCACAGGCGAGGGTGTGCCCCAGCTTGCGGGCCAGCTCGTTGACCACCGGCAGCACGAAGACCAGGTCGGCCGCGAGCAGCCGCAGATGCCGGTCGGCGGGGTGCTGGTCGTGCACGGCGACCTGCATCATCAGGCCGTCCAGCGGCAGCGTCCCGGAGTGGTTGGCGACGATCAGCGCGCCGCCCTCGGCCGGGATGTTCTCGATGCCCTTCACCTCGACCCGGAAGTACTTCTCGTACACCGGCCGCAGCAGCGACATCAGGACCTGGTCGGTCAGCTCCTCGTCGTAGCCGAAGTCGTCGACCTCGTAGTCCCCGGTCAGCCGGCGGCGCAGGAACGCCAGACCGCCCGCGATGCGCCGTTCGAGGCCACCGCTGCCGGGCGGCTCGGCGAGCGGCTCTTCCTCACGGGTCACAGGGACATCATCCTGCGGAACGGCCCTGGTGGGCAGGGGCTGGACCTCGCCGACCGGCGCGGGCTCCCCGGCCGCGCCGCGCCGGCTCCCCGCGCCGCGGCGCCGCGACGGCCGCTGCACGGCACCCCCGCGGGACCGGTCGTCGTCGAACGGAATGACCTTGGCGTCCGCCATCGTTGCTGCGCTCCTCAGTTGGCGCTGTGCGTCGGGGGGTGCCCGCCGCCCTGGGCGGCAAGCGCGGCGATCCGGTCCACGGCCCCCGCGAGGGCCTCCGGCGGCAGCAGTCCGGGGCCCTCGCTGCGCGCGAAGTCCGCGAACGTCTCCGCCGTCGTGTACTTGGGCTGGAATCCGAGCGTCTCGCGCATCTGGTCCGTGGCCACCACCCGGCCGTGTGTGAGCAGCCGGATCTGCTCCGGGGAGAAGTCGGTCATGCCCAGCGTACGCACCAGGGAACCTGCCCAGGTGACCGCTGGCAGCAGCAGCGGCACGGTGGGCCGCCCGAGCCTTCGCGAGCACTGCGAGAGCAGCAGGACACCGTCCCCGGCGATGTTGAAGGTGCCGCTGTTGAGGGTGCCCCGGCGCGGCTCGTGGGAGGCCAGCCGCAGCACCTCGATGACGTCGTCCTCGTGCACGAACTGCAGCCGGGGGTCGTAGCCGAACACGGTCGGCAGGACGGGGAGCGCGAAGTACGAGGCGAGCGGGGTGTCCGCGGCCGGCCCGAGGATGTTGGCGAACCGCAGCACGCACACGGCGACGTCCGGCCGCCGCCGGGCGAACCCGCGCACATACCCCTCGACCTCGACCGCGTCCTTCGCGAAGCCGCCGCTGGGCAGCGATTTGGGCGGGGTCGTCTCGGTGAACATGGCGGGATCCCGCGGCGCGGACCCGTAGACGTTGGTACTGGACTTGACCACCAGCCGCTGCACGGTCGGCGACTTCTGGCAGGCGCCGAGCAGTTGCATGGTGCCGATGACGTTGGTCTCCTTGACCATCGCCCGGCTGCCGCCGCGCAGCGCGGTGGCGGTGACATCCAGATGGACGACCGTGTCGGCGCCCGTCTCGGCGAGCACCCGGGCGATCGTGGGCTGTCTTATGTCGGCCTGGATGAAGTCGGCCCCGCCCAAATGGTGCGCCGGAGGCAACGCGTCCACGGCGATCACCCGGTCGACGTCCGGGTCACGCTGGATCCGCCGCACGAACCGGCCGCCCAGCTGCCGGGCCACTCCGGTGACGAGTACGACCTTCCCCAAGATCAGCGCCTTCCTTCCCGATCTCGTGCGAAACCTGGTCCCAGCCCGCATTCCCCGTGTGCGGCCAACTTAGCGGGTTGATGTTGCGCTGTGATGACCGCCCGATGCGCGAGGTGACCGAAATTCCCCAGTCGGAATATGCCGACGGTCTGCGGAATGCGGGGGCGGACATGCCTGTGGCCCCCCACCCACATGGGATGGGGGGCCACAGACGCGCTCTCGCGGCGCCGCTTACTTCTTGTTGCGGCGCTGAACGCGCGTGCGCTTGAGCAGCTTGCGGTGCTTCTTCTTGGCCATCCGCTTGCGCCGCTTCTTGATAACAGAGCCCACGACTACCCTCGCTCACTTCTCATCACTCGGTTGTTTGGGCGCCATGGGCCCACACGACCTACGAGGGGCTAGCCTACCCGCTTGAGCGTGGAGCTTGTAATCGAGGGGTGTTCCGGGGTTCCCGGAAGCGTCGTCAGGCCGTCTCCACCCCCACATAACTGTCGCGAAGGTACTCGTGGACCGCTTGCTCGGGGACGCGGAAGGACCGCCCCACCCGGATCGCGGGCAGATGACCGCTGTGCACCAACCGGTACACGGTCATCTTCGACACTCGCATCACCGCAGCGACCTCCGCCACGGTCAGGAACACAACCTCGTTCAGAGGCCTCTCGCCAGCAGCCATGACACACCTGAACCTTCCGCACTCGACGGGCCACCGGCTTCCCCTTCCGGTGACTCTTCGTCGTTGCGTGCTCACTCCCCAATGTAGGGGCGGGTGATGCGAGTGGGGAAGAGGTGCACCCATCGGCGGCCTACTGTGACAGACACGCTCGATTGAGTACGTAGCGGGTCAACGGCAGGTAGTAAGCAGACCGCACGCCATCATCAACCGGAACGGCGACGGACACGACCCCCTCGGCCTCCCCCACGAACAGGGCGGGATCATCCGTATCTGCCAGACCGATCGCCTCGAACCCCAGCTGACCTGCACCGCAGACCCAGCCGTGGTCACCGATCACCAACTCGGGCAAGGGCCCGCCGGCCTCGGCCGCAGCCGCCAGGGCGACCCGAACCGGCAGCGGTGAATGGCTGTGCAGCCCCGGCTCACAACCGGGGCGCTCGACCTCCGGTTCCCGCACCAAGGCAACCCCTCGTACGTAGTCGAGGTGGCACGTGCGTAGACCGAACCGGGTCAATATGTCGATACGGCGACCCTGCGCCGGGGTGAGCACCTCACACCCCACCGACGACAACGCGTCCGCCAAGCCACCGTAGAACCCGAGCAGCCGATGCGGATGCCCGGTGCCGAGCAGTACGGGCGCCCCCCGCCGGGCCGCACTCCGGATCCGTTCCGCGAACGCGTCCAGCGCGGCCAGCGTCCGCTCCGGGTCGATCACATCCGGTCCCGAAGTGTGCCGCGGGTCGGCCGAAACCCCACACCTCTCCGCCATCAACTCAAGCAATTCCCGCTGCCCCCAGCTCCACTCAGGATCAATCCCGATCAACACCCGAGGATCCCGAGCCGCGAACAGCCGATAGCTCCGAAGACTGTCCTCCCGAGAGGTGGCCACCTCCCCGGCAAGCCGAGCGGCCAGCAGATGCACACGCAGGGCATCAGCGGTCAACACGGATGCGATGGTGACTCATGGGAAAGCACTCTCGCGCACAGAACAGCGAAAGACCGCACGGTTGGCGTAACCCCCCAGCTCCCCAACCCCCACCCACCCCACCAACACCACCCGAAACCCGTTCTCCACCAACGAAGCCGCCCCTGCCCGCCTCCGCAACCGACCGAGCCGCCCCTATGCGCGTTCGCAGCCGACCGAGCCGGGCCGCGGGACACTTCAGGACCGACCGAGCCGGGCCGCGGGACGCCTCCCAACCGACCGAGCCGGTCCCGGGACGCCCTCCCAGCCGACCGAGACCGCCCCAGGCGCCTTCCGATCCAACGGAGACCGCCCCGGACACCCTCTCAACCGACCGAGTCGGGCCGGGCGCCTTCTCAACCGGCCGAGTCGGGTGGGTGGGTGGGCAGAAACGGGGGTCCAGGGGGCGGAGCCCCCTGGTGGCTCAGGCCAGCAACCCCCGCAGAGGAAACACGGCCCGCCGAGTAGCCAGCACAGCCTGATCAACCCGATCAGCAGGGTCGTACCCCGAGTCCCAGGACGCAAAGGACACCGGCCACCGCCCATCGGTCATCCGCTGCGGCCCCAGCTGCCGAGTCCGAGCGAACACCTCCTGCCGCCACCCCTCGGGAATCACCGTCCCCGGAGCAATCTCCCGCCCCGCGGCGATCCCCACCAGATGCGTCCACGACCGCGGCACCACATCCACCACCGCATAACCGCCGCCCCCCAGGGCGACCCACTTCCCGTCTGCGTACGCGTGCGCCAGCTCGTGACAGGCCACCTGCACGGCCCGCTGCGCATCCAGCGACACCGCGAGATGCGCCAGCGGATCCTCGAAGTGCGTGTCCGCCCCGTGCTGCGAGACCAGCACCTGCGGCCGGAAGTCGGCGAGCAGCTCCGGCACCACCGCGTGAAACGCCCGCAGCCACCCCGCGTCCCCGGTCCCCGCCGGCAGCGCCACGTTCACGGCCGCCCCCTCGCCCGCCCCGGCTCCGGTCTCCTGGGGCCACCCGGTCTGCGGGAACAACGTACGAGGGTGCTCGTGCAGCGAGATCGTCAGAACCCGCGGATCCTCCCAGAACGCGGCCTGCACCCCGTCTCCGTGATGCACGTCGACGTCCACGTAGGCGACCCGCTCGGCCCCCAGCTCCAGCAGCCGCGCGATGGCCAGGGACGCGTCGTTGTAGACACAGAACCCCGATGCACCTCCGGGCATCGCATGGTGCAGACCGCCCGCGAAGTTCACGGCGTGGTCGACGTCCCCCCGCCACACCGCCTCCGCCGCCGCCACCGACTGCCCCGCGATCAGCGCGGACACCTCGTGCATCCCGGCGAACGCGGGATCGTCCACCGTACCGAGCCCGTACGATCCGTCGGCCGACCGCGGATCCGCCGAGGCCGCCTTCACGGCGTCGATGTAGTCCTCCCGGTGGACCAGCCGCAGCGTCGACTCCCCGGCCGGCTTCGCCGCGACGACCGCCAGCTCCCGGTCGAGCCCGAAGGCACCCACCAGCCTCCGGGTCAGCTCCAGCCGGACCGGGTCCATCGGATGGTCCGGCCCGAAGTCATAGCCCGTTACTGCCTCGTCCCACATCAGCTGTGCGCGGCCGCTCATGCCCGCCACCGTATCGGTCCGGTTGAGCCGCGAACGACCTGGCGTACACCAGGGTCACCAGCACCAACACCATCGGTACGAGCATGGCGCCCCGGTAGCTCCAGGCGTCCCCGAGCGCTCCGACCAACGGCGAACCGACCAGGAAGCCGACGTAGTTGAAGATGTTGAGGCGTGCGACGGCCGCGTCCGAAGCCCCCGGGAACAGGCGCCCGGCCGCCGCGAACGTCTGCGGCACCAGCACGCACAGCCCGAGCCCCAGCAGGGTGAACCCGAGCATCCCGACCCACGCGTGCGGCGCCACGGACACCACCGCGAACCCGCCGGCCGCCACCAGCGCCCCGAGCCGTACGACCGCCGCCGCCCCGAACCGCCGTACCCCGAGGTCCCCGATGGCCCGCCCCACCAGCGTGGTCACCATGTACACGTTGTACGGCACGGTCGCCAGCTGCTCGGAACTGCCCAGCACGTCCTTCAGATACTTCGCGCTCCAGTTGGAGACGGTCGAGTCCCCGATGTAGGCGAAGGTCATCACCAGGCAGAGCGGCAGCAGCAGCCGGAAGACGACGGCCCCGCCCGCCCCCGCCTCCTCGGCCACCGGCGCCGGGTCCCCGTCGACGTACCACCGGCTCCCCACCAGCGTCGCGGGCAGCAGCACGGCCACCACCGGCAGATACGACACCCACAGCGCCAGCTGCCAGTGCGCGCCGACCCACGCCAGCGAGGCCCCCACGATCCCGCCCAGGCTGTAGGCGGCATGGAAGCTCAGCATGATGCTGCGCCCGTACGTCCGCTGCAGGCTCACCCCGAGCATGTTCATCGAGGCGTCCAGCGCACCGACCGCCAGCCCGAACACGCCGAGGGCCAGGGCCAGCTCGGCCAGCTGCCCGCCCGCCCCCACGCCAAGGAGCGCCAGCAGCACCACCGGCTGGGACCAGCGCAGCAGCCTGCTGGGCCGTACCCGCTTGACCAGCTGCTCGGTCGTCACGCTGCCGACCCCGGCGAGGATCGGCACGGCGGCCAGGAAGACCGGCAACAGCGCGTCCGAGATGCCGTACCGGTCCTGGATGGCCGGGATGCGCGTCACCAGCAGCGCGAAGGCGGCGCCCTGGGCGAAGAAGCCGAACGCCAACGAGGCCCTACCGCGCCGCAGCACATCAGTCATGGCGGCGAGCGTAGGGCCCCGGCTTACCTGTGGGTAGATCCAGCCAAAGATGAATTTTCTTCAGCTTTGCCGACCGGCGGCTCAGGCGGCGACGGCGACGGCGGACGTCCGGGCCTTGTCGGTCTTTCCGGCCTCGACCTCGGCCGCCAGCATCTTCTCCATCGGCGCGACGGCCAGGCCGCCGCCGACGACGACGGCGATCGCCATCGCGCCGAGCATGATCACCGTACCGAGCCACACCATGGTGTCGACGGGGATGGTGTACGCACCCACGACCCGCGCGACGCACTCGGCGAGCAGGGCCAGACCCCAGACGACGGAGAAGGCCCGCTCCTTGCGCAGGAAGGCCGCGGACGAGGCCGCCGAGCCGGACATCAGCCGCTTGCAGGCCGCCTCCTTGTCGGCGTCCCCCTTCAACAGGAAGGGCTTCATGCCGGCAGTCATCATCGGCTTCCCGAGCACGACGGAGACCAGGATCCCGATCGCGACCGTGCTGCTGACACCACTGTCCTTGGCGAGCATCAGCCGCGGGTCCCCGGAGACGAAGCTCAGCAGCAGCGAGACGACGTTGACGATCAGGATGAGGGCGGCCAGGCCATTGGTCCTGCGCTCCCTGACCAGACCCCACACGGTCCGCAGCGCCGGCACCACGCTGCTCCAGGCGAGCGCCGCGAAGGTGCTCATCCCGAAGCCGTCCTTGAAGAGGTAGTACGACCCGAGCGGCACCGCCACATCCAGGATCAGCGGCTTGAAGTTGTCCAGCACGCTGGGGTTCTGCTGCTCGCTGCTGCGGCCCTGGGCCCCCGTGTTCTTCGTCATGCCCTCAGCTTCGCGGACAGCGGGGTCCGCCAGTAGAAACGATCGTCCGGAGGACCGCATGACAAATGTCAGCCCCGTACCGATGGCCCGGGTCATACCCCCGGTCGTACCAGCAGGTCAGCCAACTCCCCCATGCTGGAGAAGAGTTGCGCCGCCCCCGCCAGCCGTTCCGCCGGCGTCATCGCGGTGAACCCGTACACGTCCATCCCGGCCGCCACGGCCGCCTGCACGCCGAGCGGAGAGTCCTCCACGACCAGGCACCGCTCGGGCGCCACCCTCATCCGCTCGGCGGCGTACAGGAAGAGGTCGGGCGCCGGCTTTCCCCGCCCCACATCCTGCGAGCTGAAGACCCGCTCCGCCGCGAACCACCGGTCCAGCCCGGTCGCCCGGTGTCCGACCCGGATCCGGTCGTGGCTCCCGGAGGAGGCCACGCAGTACGCCACTTCGTCCGCGACGAGCTTCTCCAGCACACTGTCGACGCCGGCGACGGGCTTCAGCTCCCGCTCGAACGCGGCGAAGACCCGCGCATGGAAGACGTCGTCGAAGTCGGCGGGGAGCCGCTGCCCGGTCCGCTCCAGGACGAGCTCGTGGATCCGGTGCATCGCCGACCCCATGTAGTCCCGGATCGACTCCTCGTACGACGTAGGATGCCCCAACTCGGTGAGCTGGGCAGCCAGAATCCGGTTGGAGATCGGCTCGCTGTCCACGAGCACACCGTCGTTGTCGAAGATGATCAGGTCGTATCCCATGGCTCCGACCCTAAAGGACCCCGGAACGCAGAAAACCCCCGCATCCAACGATGCGGGGGTTTTCCCAAAATTTGTTCGGCGGCGTCCTACTCTCCCACAGGGTCCCCCCTGCAGTAC
>NZ_JBIBJK010000012.1:0-329332 GCF_042958635.1 Streptomyces sp. NPDC007971 | reverse complement strand
CCAGGTCGAAGGGGATGACGCGCACGGTGATGTTGTCCGATTCGGAGCGCTCCAGCAGCTTGCCGAGTTGGGCTCGGGAGGCGGCGCGGTCGCTGACCCTGATACGCAGAGCTGCCTCATGGATCACCAGCTCGTACGAGATGGCCAACTGCTGGCGCCTCACGCGGTGCCGGACACGCAGCTCAAGCTCCTCTTGAGTGAGTTCCGGCACTCGGGCGGAGAAGACGGCACGCGCGTAGTCCTCTGTCTGAAGCAGACCCGGCACGTACAGGATCGCCACCTCGCGCAGGAATGTGGCGTGGTGATCCAGTTCGGCGAGGTCCAGGAACGAGTTGGGCAACGAACCCCGGAACTCCTCCCACCAGCCACGGGTTCGATCGGTGGCCATGGCCACCAGTGCGGCGATGAACTCCTCGTCCGTGCAGGCGTAGTGGGATGCAAGGCGGCGCAGGCGCTCCTCGCTCACTCCCGACAGGCCCGCCTCGATCTGGCTGATCTGGACGTTGCTCACGCCGAGCATGGCTGCCGCCTGCCGGGCAGTGAGGCCCGCAGCCTCGCGGAGTCTGCGCAGTTCGACCGCCAGACGCAGCTGCCGCGCCGTTGGTTCGCGCCTGGTGGGCATCGGCTGCTCCTAACTTCAACGCGCCCGCAGGCGCGACTCGTTCGGGGGTCAGATTACGCGACCGGCTTGCCGCGCCGAAACTTTCAGGTCTACCGTCGGTGACGCACCGCACACGCAGCGGAAGTGCACCGCGCCGTCCTGCCATCACGGCTGCGGCAATGCCACCGCGCGTCACGCCCCCACTCACCGACCGGAGTTGATGACCCATGCCCGAAATCGAGACGTGGGACTACACCCTCTACGTCCCCAACGACCTCAGAGCGGTGACGGTCTGTCGCCGCACCCTGCGTCTGATCCTGACCCTGCACGGACTGATCGGCCTGGTGGACACCGCGGAGCTGCTGGCGGCGGAGCTGGTCTCCAACGCCGTACGGCACACCAAGGGGCCGGCGGCGCTGAGGGTCCGCCGCACTCCCGAGGGCATGGTGTGGATCGGGGCCTGGGACACCGACCCGGCCCCGCCGGACCCCCCTCGCCCGCTGGAGCAGGTCGCGGAGTCGGAGGACGGGCGGGGGCTGGGGCTGGTGAGGGCGTGTGCGGAGTACTGGGGGTGGCAGCCGACGGCACGGTTCGGGAACCGGGGTAAATACGTGTGGTGCGAGCTGGAGGCCGCGTGATAATCGGCTCTTCGTCGGGTTCCGGCGGCCGGGAGGGGTACTGTCGGCCGCTCATGGAGGCCAACGGGCTTGCGGTAGTGCGCAGTTGAGGACGACCGCCCGCCCCGGACCGTCTCGCATCGAGTCATCTCTTGGGTACGAGGAGAGGCAATTCCATGTACGACTACGACCTCCTGGTCGTGGGTTCGGCCAATGCCGACCTGGTGATCGACGTCGAGCGGCGGCCGGCGGCCGGCGAGACGGTGCTCGGCGGCGACCTCGGCGTCCACCCGGGCGGCAAGGGCGCGAACCAGGCGGTCGCGGCCGCCCGGCTCGGGGCGGACACGACACTGCTGGCCCGCGTCGGCGACGACGCCCACGGCCGCCTGCTCCTCGACTCGCTGCGGGCGGCCGGGGTGGACACGGTGGGCGTGCTGGTGGGCGGGGCCCCGACGGGCGTCGCGCTCATCACCGTCGACCCGACCGGGGACAACAGCATCGTCGTCTCCCCCGGCGCCAACGCCCGGCTGACGCCCGTGGACGTCCGGGCCGGCGTCAGCCTCTTCCTCGCCTCACGGGTCGTCTCGGCGCAGTTGGAGATCCCGCTGGAAACGGTCGTGGAGGTGGTGCGCAACCTCGCGCAGGGAAGCCGGTTCGTGCTGAACCCGTCCCCGCCGCGGCCGCTGCCCACACAGGTCCTGGCGGCCTGCGACCCGCTGGTCGTCAACGAGCACGAGGCCCGGGTGATCCTCGGCGACGCCTGCGTGAGCGAGGAACCGGCCGACTGGGCGCGACTGCTGCTGGCCAAGGGCCCGCGCTCGGTGGTGGTGACGCTGGGCGCCGAGGGGGCGCTGGTGTGCGACACCTCCGGTGTGACCCGGGTGCCGTCGGTGAAGGTGGACGCCGTGGACACCACGGGCGCGGGCGACGCCTTCACGGCGGCGCTCGCGGTACGGCTGGGCGCGGGCGCGTCACTGGTGGACGCGGCACGGTACGCGGCCCGGGTCGGGGCGGCGGCCGTGACGAAGCGGGGCGCCCAGGAGTCGTTCCCGACCGCCGCGGAGGCCGACGCCCTGTGAGGGGCGCGGGCACGGGAGTGCGCACACTTCGAGGGGGCCCGGTGTGTCGGCCGGACCCCCTCGGCGTTCCCCTCCGTGCCGGAACCCGGAACCCCCGACCCCCGATCCCCCCGGATCCCCCTCCACGGGTTCGAACGCCGGGTACGACCGGCGGAGCGGGGAAAGGGTCGCGCGGGGCTTCGGGATTGCCCCGGGGGCTTCCCGGAATCAGCGGACCCTGACCGCCACCGGCTTGGACGCGGTCCGGCCGTCGACGGCGCGGAAGACCTCGACGCCGGTCCCCCGGAACCGGTCGGTGATCCGGTACCGGTCATGGCGGACGGCGGCGGTGGCGGGCAGCGACTTCCAGTGGGTGCCCTCCTTCACCTGGAGGGTGACCGTGCTGCCCTCCCTGAGGCCCCGGGTGCGGCCGGTGAAGGTGACGGTCGCCCCCCTCTTCGGGTGGGCGCTGCTCGCGGAGAGGGTGAGGGACGGCTTGGTGTGCACGGCCGGTGCCGCGCCGGCCGCCGCGGCACTGCCGGCGACGAGGGCGGCGGAGACGAGAGAGACGGCGGCAATTCGAGTCTTCACAGCGAACTCCTTGTTTTCTGAACGGGTCGGGAATTCTTCCCGGCTCCCCGGCCGGGGAGCACGTCCATACAGACATGACCTGCTGGTTCACGGGTTGCAGACTTTCCAGAATTTACCGAATTTACAGCGCTTCCACAGAAAGGAGAGAACGGGCATGAATCCTGATCAGGCCTTATAAGAAAGCCCTGTGAAAGTAATATTGTTCGCCTTCTTGCCCGCGTGCCTCTCCGCGCCCCCGCCCACCCCTCCGCACTTCTCCGCCCCCCCTCATCCGCACCCATCCGCACCCATCCGCACCCGGCGGACGTCACCGGATCACGTGCTCCACGAAGCGGCGCACCGTCTCCTCCAGCACCTCGCGGCCCTCGCGGGCCCACAGGCCGTCGTTGAACAACTCGACCTCGACGGGGCCCGTGTAGCCGGCCGCGTCCACATGCCCCTTCCACTCCCGCATGTCGATCGCGCCGTCGCCGAGCTGGCCACGGCCGCTGAGGACACCCTCGGGCAACGGCGTCGTCCAGTCGGCGAGTTGAAAGGCGTGGATACGGCCGCCCGCGCCCGCCCGGGCGATCTGCTCGGGCGCCGCGTCGTCCCACCAGACGTGGTACGTGTCCACCGTGACGCCCACCTGACGGGCCGGGAAGCGCTCCGCGATGTCCAGCGCCTGGGCCAGGGTGGAGACCACGCAGCGGTCGGAGGCGTACATCGGGTGCAGGGCCTCGACGGCCAGCCGCACCCCGTGCCGCTCCGCGTACGGGCCCAGCTCGGCGAGCGCGTCGACGATCCGTTCCCGCGCGCCGCGCAGGTCCCTGGAGCCGGGGGGCAGGCCGCCCGAGACCAGCACCAGCGTGTCCGTGCCGAGCGCCGCCGCCTCCTCGATCGCCCGCCGGTTGTCGGCCAGGGCCGACGCCCGGGCCTCGGGGTCGATCGCCGTGAAGAAGCCGCCGCGGCACAGGGTCGTCACCGTCAGGCCCGCGCCCCGGACCAGCTTCGCGGTCGCCTCCAGACCGTGGGACCGCACCGGCTCCCGCCACAGGCCCACCCCGGGCACGGCCAGCTCCCGGCAGGCGTCGACCAGTTCCGGGATCGTCAGCTGCCGCACGGTCATCTGGTTGATGCTGAAGCGTTCGAGACCGGTCACTGTCACTGGGGCACTCCGTGCAGGGCGAGCAGGTTCTTCATCCGCTCCTCGGCCGGCTTCGGGTCGGGGAACAGGCCCAGGCGGTCGGCGAGTTCGTAGGCGCGGGCGAGGTGCGGCAGCGAGCGGGCCGACTGGAGACCGCCGACCATGGTGAAGTGCGACTGGTGGCCGGCCAGCCAGGCCAGGAGGACCACGCCGGTCTTGTAGAAGCGTGTGGGCGGCACGAACAGGTGGCGGGACAGTTCGACCGTCGGGTCCAGCAGCCGCCTGAAGCCCGGCACATCACCCGCGTCCAGCAGGCGTACCGCCTGCGCCGCGAGGGGTCCGAGCGGGTCGAAGACGCCCAGCAGCGCGTGGCTGAAGCCCTGGTCGTCGCCCGCGATCAGCTCGGGGTAGTGGAAGTCGTCGCCCGTGTAGCAGCGGACGCCCGGCGGAAGGCGGCGGCGCAGGCCGGTCTCGCGCCCGGCGTCCAGGAGGGAGACCTTGACGCCGTCCACCTTGTCCGGGTGCTCGGCGACGACCTCCAGAAGGGTGCCGGTGGCCGCGTCGAGGTCCGGTGAGCCCCAGTAGCCCTCCAGCGCCGGATCGAACATCGGGCCCAGCCAGTGCAGGATCACGGGTTCGGCGGCCTGACGCAGGAGATGGCCGTAGATCTCCAGGTAGTCCTCGGGGCCGCGCGCGGTCGCGGCGAGGGCCCTGGACGCCATCAGGACGGCCTGCGCCCCCGCCTCCTCCACGACGGCGAGCTGCTCCTCGTAGGCGGCGCGGATCTCCGCGAGGGTGCCCCCGGTGATCTGGTCGGTGCCGGCGCCGCAGACGATACGGCCGCCGCACGAGCGGGCCTCGGCGCCGCTGCGGCGGATCAGCTCGGCCGCGCCCGCCCATTCCAGGCCCATTCCGCGCTGGGCGGTGTCCATCGCCTCGGCGACGCCCAGTCCGTGCGACCACAGGTGGCGGCGGAAGGCGAGGGTGGCGTCCCAGTCGACGGCGGCGGGCGAGTCCGGCGACACGTCCGCGAAGGGGTCGGCGACGACGTGCGCCGCGGAGAAGACCGTACGGGAGGTGAAGAGGGCGCCCGGGGCAGGGGTGCCCGGAGCGGGCACGACGGGGTCGGTGCGCGGCTCGTAGGTCCTCAAGTTCCCCTGGGAGTCCGGCAGTCGGATGGTCACAGCGCCAGCTCCGGCACGTCGAGACGGCGGCCCTCGGCCGAGGACCGCAGGCCCAGTTCGGCGAGCTGGACGCCCCGGGCGCCGGCCAGCAGGTCCCAGCGGTAGGGCGCGTCGGCGTAGACGTGTTTGAGGAACAGCTCCCACTGGGCCTTGAAGCCGTTGCCGAACTCGCCGTTGTCCGGGACCTCCTGCCACTGGTCGCGGAAGACCTCGGCGGCCGGGACGTCCGGGTTCCAGACGGGCCGGGGCGTGACGGAGCGGTGCTGGACCCGGCAGGTGCGCAGGCCGGCGACGGCGGAGCCCTCGGTCCCGTCCACCTGGAACTCGACCAGCTCGTCCCGGTTGACCCGCACCGCCCAGGACGAGTTGATCTGCGCGATCGCGCCGCCGTCGAGTTCGAAGACGCCGTAGGCCGCGTCGTCGGCGGTGGCCTCGTAGGGCTTGCCGCTCTCGTCCCAGCGCTGCGGGATGTGGGTGGTGGCCAGGGCCTGGACGGAGGTCACCCGGCCGAACAGCTCGTGCAGCACGTACTCCCAGTGCGGGAACATGTCGACGACGATGCCGCCGCCGTCCTCGGCGCGGTAGTTCCAGGAGGGGCGCTGGGCGGTCTGCCGGTCGCCCTCGAAGACCCAGTAGCCGAACTCGCCCCGGACGGAGAGGATCCGGCCGAAGAAGCCGCCGTCGACGAGCCGCTTCAGCTTCAGGAGGCCGGGGAGGAAGATCTTGTCCTGGACGACGCCGTGCCTGATGCCCCGGGCACGGGCCAGGCGGGCGAGCGCGAGGGCGCCCTTGAGCCCCGTGGCCGTGGGCTTCTCGGTGTAGATGTGCTTGCCGGCCGCGATCGCCTTCCTGATCGCCCCCTCGCGGGCCGCGGTGGCCTGGGAGTCGAAGTAGAGGTCGACGTCCGGGTCGGCGAGGACGGCGTCCACGTCGGTGGAGACGTGTTCCAGGCCGTGCCGCTCGGCGATCTCCCTGAGGGCGTGCTCGCGGCGGCCGAGCAGGATCGGCTCGGGCCACAGCACGGTGCCGTCGCCGAGACCGAGGCCGCCCTGCTCGCGCAGGGCGAGGATCGAGCGGACGAGGTGCTGGCGGTAGCCCATGCGTCCGGTCACGCCGTTCATGGCGATCCGCACCGTCTTGCGTGTCACGTCAGTCCCTTCGCGGGCGCCGCGCGCCCCGATCGCCCTCAGCAGGGTCATCGTCCTCGGTGGCCGGTGCGGAGCCGGCAGCGACTCGCACCACGCGCACAACTCGCGCAGCAAGCGCTTTCCGCCTTGAAAAGCTAGCCCTGGCCGAGGGCCGCGACAAGGCCCGGCCCCCTACGAGTTGTTCGAGGGGGCGAACAAACCGGTTGGTTGGCCTTATGGTCTGCTCGACACCGCGCGGAACCATGACCGTGCCCGGCCTGTCTACGAGGACGTACGAGCACCCCTGCACGACCCTGAGCACGACCGGAGGACGACGAGATGACGGTGACCCTTGCGGATGTGGCAGTCCGCGCACAGGTCTCTCCGGCGACGGTGTCGCGCGTGCTGAACGGCAACTACCCGGTCGCCGCCTCCACGCGCGAGCGGGTGCTGCGGGCGGTGGAGGAACTGGATTACGTCCTCAACGGCCCGGCCAGCGCCCTCGCCGCCGCCACCTCGGACCTCGTCGGCATCCTCGTCAACGACATCGCCGACCCCTTCTTCGGGATCATGGCGAGCGCGATCCAGGGCGAGATCGGCGGCCCGGGCGGCCGGGCCGGCGGCGAGCGTCTGGCCGTCGTGTGCAACACGGGCGGATCGCCGGAGCGCGAACTGACCTATCTCACCCTCCTGCAACGGCAGCGGGCCGCCGCCGTGGTGCTGACCGGCGGGGCGGTGGAGGACGCGCCGCACGCGGCGGCGGTGACGGCGAAGCTGCGCAAGCTGGCCGACGCCGGGACCCGGGTGGTGCTGTGCGGGCGGCCGCCGGTGGCGGACACCGACGCCGTCGCCCTGACCTTCGACAACCGCGGCGGCGCCCGCGCGCTGACGGACCACCTCATCGGCCTCGGCCACCGCCGCCTCGGCTACCTCGCGGGCCCCGAGGAGCGCACGACCACCCGGCACCGTCTGGAGGGCCACCGCGCCGCGCTCCGGGCGGCCGGCATCGAGGAGGACCCCGCCCGGACGGTGCACGGCCGCTACGACCGCCGGTCCGGCCACGAGGCCACGCTGGAGCTGCTGCGCCGGGACCCGTCGCTCACCGCGATCGTGGCCGCGAACGACTCCGTCGCCCTCGGCGCCTGCGCCGCCCTGCGCGAGTCCGGCCTGCGCATCCCCGAGGACGTCTCGGTGGCGGGCTTCGACGACCTGCCCTTCAGCATCGACGCGGTGCCGTCCCTGACGACGGTGCGCCTGCCGCTGTCGGAGGCGGGTGCCCGCGCCGGACGCATCGCGATGGGCCGGGAGGAACCGCCGCCCGGGGGGATCGCCTCGGTGCGCGGGGAGTTGATGGTGCGGGGCTCCTCCGGAGTACCGCGCGCCTGAGGGACCGGCCTGCGGAGGACGGCCTGCGGAAGAGAACCTGCGAAGGACGGCCTGGAAGAGAACCCATGAGGGCCTGTCAGGGACGGCCTGGAGGATCGCGGGCGTGGGTCAGCCGGTGTCTTCCGGCAGGGGCAGCGACGCCGGGGGCATGGACGGGCGGACCGTGCCGGACTAGCCTCAGAAGCAGCGTATCTCTGACTGGGTCAAGCATCCGGGGGCGAACATGAGCGTCCAGGACGTCCGGGCCTTCAACAGGTTCTACACCGGCGTCATCGGCGCCCTCGACCACGGCCGCCACCTCTACACGCCGTACACCCTCGCCGAAGCCCGTGTGCTCCACGAACTCGCGCACGCCGATCATCTGGACGCGGCCGACCTGCGCGGACGGCTCGCGCTGGACGCCGGCTATCTGAGCCGCATCCTGAACAGGTTCGAGGAGGCGGGGCTGGTCGAGCGCGGGCCGTCCGCGGCGGACCCGCGGCGCAGGCGCGTCGCGCTCACCGTGCGCGGGCGCGAGACCGCCGGGCTGCTGGACGAGCGGGCGCGGGAGACCGTCGGGGCGCTGCTGGACACCGTGGCGCCCGAGGAGCGGCCGCGCCTCGCGGAGGCGATGCGCACCATCCGGGCCGTCCTCGGGGACGAGCGGGCACCGGGTCCCGGGGAGGTCGTCCTGCGCGAGCCGCGCCCCGGCGACCTAGGCTGGATCGTGCAGCGCAACGCGGCGCTGTACGCGGCGGAGTACGGCTGGAACGCCGACTACGAAGGCCTGGTCGCGCGGATCGTCGCGGACTTCGCCGAGGACCACGACCCGCATCTGGAACGGGTGTGGATCGCGGAGCTGGACCGGCGGCCGGTCGGGTGCGTCATGTGCGTGCGGGACGACGTGCCGGGCACCGCCCGGCTGCGGCTGCTGCTGGTGGAGCCCGACGCGCGCGGGCGCGGCATCGGCGACCGCCTCGTGCGTGCCGTCGTCGACTTCGCCCGCGGGGTCGGCTACCGCGACCTGGTCCTGTGGACCAACGACGTGCTCGCCGGCGCCCGCCACCTCTACCGGCGACACGGCTTCGGTCTCGTCGCCGAACAACCCCACCGCTCCTTCGGCAAGGATCTGATCGGCCAGGACTGGCGATTGGATCTGCACCGATCGGGCACGTGACAAGTAGGGTCCACCATCATGAAGCTGGCGTTCTCCACCCTTGGCGTCCCCGGCCTGCCCGTCCCCGAGGTCCTGGCACTCGCGACCGCGCACGGCTACCACGGCGTCGAACTGCGCGCGCACCCCGAGGAGCCGGTGCACCCGGGCATCACCGCCGCCGCGCGGGCCGAGACGGCCGCGCTGTTCAAGGAGGCCGGGGTCGAGATCCTGGGCCTGGGCGGATACGCCCGCGTCGCCGCACCCGGCGACGACGGCCCGGTCCTGGAGGAGGTCCGCCTGCTCCTCCAGCTGGCCCACGACCTGGGCGCCCCGTTCGTCCGGGTCTTCCCCGGGGCCGACCCGGACCGCCCCCGCGAGGAGTCCGACGCCGTCGCCGCCCGGCGGCTGGGCACCGCGGCCGAGGACGCCTCCGCGCTGGGCGTGCGGATCCTGCTGGAGACCCACGACTCGCACCGCACCGGTGCCGATGCGATCCGCGTCCTCGGTCCGGTCGGCCACCGGCAGGTGGGCGCGCTCTGGGACGTGATGCACACCTGGCTGGGCGGCGAGCAGCCCTCGGACAGCTACGCGGCCCTCGCCCCGCACCTCGGCTACGTCCAGGTCAAGGACATCACCTCGGCCGAGGACACCACTCCGCTCCCGCTCGGCGAGGGCGTCCTGCCGCTGACCGAGTGCGTGGACGTCCTGTCCCGGCACGGCTGGGACGGCTGGCTGTGCTGGGAGTACGAGAAGCGCTGGTACGAGTCGGCCGCCCCGCTCCCGCCGCTGCTGGGCGCGGGCCGGGACCGTCTCGTCCGACTGCTCAGCGACGCCGCGTGAGAGCGATCCGGCCAGGAGCGCGGTCCCGGTAATCGGCTGGCCCGCCCGGCCTGGGCCCCGTTAACCTCCCCCGGTGATTCCACCGCCCGCCCTGCCGCGCCCCGCCCTGCTCTCATGAACCTGACGCGCTCGCTCCTCGACGTCAGGCCCCTGCGCACCTCGCCCGTCTACCGGCGGCTGCTGATCGGGCGGACCGTGTCCGTGCTCGGCGGGTTCATGACCATGGTGACGGTCATGTACCAGGTGTGGGACATGACCCGCAGCACGGCCTGGACCGGCGCGGTCGGGCTGGCACAGGCACTGCCGCTGGTGGTGTTCGGCCTGTTCGCGGGGGCCCGGGTGGACCGGGCGGACCGGCGCCGGGTCTATCTGACCGCCACCGTGGGCCAGGCCGCCTGTTCCCTGCTGCTGGCCGTGCAGGGCTTCACCGGGCACGTCCCGGTGGCGGCCGTTCTCGCGCTGGTCGCCGTGCAGTCGGCCTTCGGCGCGCTCGGCGCCCCGGCGGCCGGCACCTTCGTACCGCGTCTGCTGCCCAAGGACCAGGTGGCTGCCGGGCTGGCCCTGAACCAGATCACCGGCCAGTCGATGATGCTGCTCGGCCCGGCCCTGGCCGGGGTGCTGCTGGGCGGGCTGGGCATCGGCGCCTGCTACCTGCTGGACGCGCTCAGCTTCGGTGTCGCCTTCTACGGCGCCTTCGGGCTGCCGGCGCTGCCGCCCCGGGGCGAGCCGTCGCGGGCGGGGCTGCACGGGGTGCTGGACGGGCTGCGGTTCCTGGCCGGGCACCGGGTGGTGCGGGGCGCGCTGATCACGGACCTGGCCGCGACCGTGCTGTCGTTCCCGGTGAGCCTGTTCCCGCTGGTCAACGCCGAGCGGTTCGGGAACGACCCGCGCACCCTCGGCCTGTTCCTGTCGGCGCTCGCGGTCGGCGGCATCGCGGCGACGGCCCTGTCCGGCTCCCTGACCCGGCTCGGCCGGCCGGGCACGGTGATGCTGTGCACCTCCGCCACCTGGGGCGCGGCGCTGGTCGCTCTCGGACTGTCGACCGACCCCTGGACCGGTCTCGCGCTGCTCGTGGTGGCCGGGGCGGCCGACGCCACGTCGGTCGTCTCCCGTTCCACGATCGTGCAGACGTGTACGCCCGACGCCCTGCTCGGCAGGGTCACGGCGGCCGAGCAGATCGTGGGGCAGGCGGGCCCCAGCCTGGGCAACGTCCGCGGCGGTCTGGTCGCCGGCTGGAGTTCCGGCGCGACCGCCCTGATCTCCGGGGGCCTGCTGTGCGTGCTCGCGGTGGCGGCGGTGGCCGGGACGACACCCGAACTGCGGGACGCGGCGGCCGGGACGGACTGACGGCGAAAGGCCCGGACCGGTGAGCGGCCCGCGGCCGTGGTGAACGGCAACGATTTGTGGGCGGCCGCGTCCGTGGTGAACAGCACGGACCGGTGAGCAGCCCGCGGCCGTGGTGAACATCCCGGTGTCGCCATGAACGGCCCGAGTCGCTGTGAGCGTCATCGCGTCCGCAATGGACGTCCCTCTGCCGCGGTGAACGTCCCTGGGTCGTGCCGTGTGCCACCACGATCCGCTCCCCGCCGCGGGCGGACCCGTCACAGCCGCCGGGCGCAGCCCACCGGTTCGTTCCCGCCCAGTTGCACGTACAGGACCGTCGAGGCGGGGCAGGAGTCGCGGTCGGTGACCGCCGTCGTGACCCGGTACTGGGGTGCGCGGCGGCCGGAGCCGTCGCAGGCGGTCTCGCGCACCTGGCCGTCGCCCGAGGCGTATACGCAGTCGCCGGGGATCGTGCGCGGGCCGCCTCCGGCTCCGGGGTCGCCGGGGTGCGGGGCCTCCAGGTTGCGCATGCAGGCGTAGCCCCGGGGGATCGCTCCGTCGCCGTCCTCGTCGTCCTGCGGCCGCTGTTCGCTGATGTGCAGCACGAAGTCGGTGAGCGGCGGGCACCGGGGGCCGTCGGCGACCGTGCCGTCGTAGCGGGCGACGACGCGGGCCGCGGCCCGCTCGCTCACGCAGGGCACCTCGGTGAAGCTGGTGGTGCCGAAGGAGCTGCACTCACCGACCGCGAGGAACTGGGCGCCGTAGCCGGACGGGCGGGACGGGGTGGGCCGGGCGCTGCCGACCGGGGCGTCCGCCGGGCCCCGGCAGCCGGTGAGCAGGGCGGCCAGCAGGAACAGGGCCAGGGCGGGGGCGGCCGGCAGCAGCCGGCCCGCCACCCCGACGGCACCTTTCCTCCGCATCGCATTTCCCCCCGGACGCCCCGGTCCAGCGTGGCCCCCGGTATCGGGGCCACGCCAGACGTACGGGAGGGTTTCCCACCTTTGGGGGGAGTGTGCCCGGTGTGCGACGTACGTCTAGTACGTCAGCCCGTGGCCGAGCGGGTACAGCACCTGCCCCGGATCGTCCGCCCGTTGCACCGGCACCGGGAGCCTGCCGCTCGGGTCCACCCGGCCGGCGATCACCCGGGCGGCGGCACGCAGTTCGACGTCGGTCCAGGAGTAGGAGGCCAGGTACCCCTTGACGGCCGGGAACTGCGCGACGTCGTAGGGGTTCCTGATGGCGACGGCCACCACCGGCTTCCCGGTGGCGAGCAGCCGCTCCACCAGGGTCCGCTGACTGCTGCCCGCCGTCACGTTGTACGTCCCGACGACCACGGCGTCCGCGTCCCGCGCGGCCGCCTCCGCCTTGGCGATGACGGCCGGCGAGGGGGCGGTGCCGGTGGACAGGGCCGTCGCGGTGAAGCCCAGTTCGGTGAGGGTGGCGGCGAGGACACCGGTGGGCGGGCCGGTGGTGCCGGACGGGGAGTCCGGGTCGGCGCCGACGACCAGGATCCGGGGCACGGCGGCGTGGTCGAGCGGGAGGATGCCGTCCTCGTTGACCAGCAGGGTGGTGGTCCGCTCGGCGATGCGGTCGGCGGTGGCCAGGTGGGACTTGGTGCCCACCGTGTCGTCGACGCCGGCCCGCGTGACGTGGACCTTGTCGAGGAGTCCGAGCCGGGCCTTCAGCCGCAGGATCCGCAGGATCGATTCATCCAGGCGCGCCTCGGTCAGCTCGCCGATCTGCACCGCCTGGAGGACCGCGCGCCATGCCACGTCGAGCGAGGGCGGGTTGAGCAGTTGGTCGACGCCGGCCTTCAGGGCCAGCACCGGCACCCGGTTGTCGCCGTACTTGGTGCGCACCCCCTCCATGCCGAGGGAGTCGGTGACCACGACCCCGTCGTAACCGAGTTCGCCGCGCAGGATGCCGGTGAGGATCGGGTGCGAGAGGGTGGCCGGGTCGCCGGAGTCGTCGAGGGCCGGGAACTGGATGTGGGCGGTCATGATCGAGTCGATGCCCGCCTCGATCGCGGCCTTGAACGGCACGGCGTCCAGCGTCTCCCACACCTCCCGGGTGTGGGTGATGACCGGGAACCCGGTGTGGCTGTCCACGGCGGTGTCGCCGTGGCCCGGGAAGTGCTTGGCGGTGGCCGCGACCCGGGCGGCCTGATAGCCCTTCACCTCGGCCGTGACCAGGCCGGCCACCGCGTCCGGGTCGGCCCCGAAGGACCGTACGCCGATGACCGGGTTGGCCGGGTTGACGTTCACGTCGGCGTCGGGCGAGTAGTCCTGGTTGATGCCCATCGCGCGCAGCTCGGCGCCGGAGATGCGGCCGAGGGTGCGGGCGTCGGTCCGGGACCGGCCGGCCCCGATCGCCATCGCGCCCGGGAACAGCGTGGCCGGCTTGCCCACCCTGCACACTATGCCGTGCTCCTGGTCGGTGGTGATGAGCAGCGGCAGGCCGCGCGGCTGCTCCAGGGAGGCCCGCTGGATGCCGTTGGAGAGCTCGGAGATCTGGTGGGGATCGCGGGTGTTGTGGGCCCACGTGAAGTAGATGATGCCGCCGACCCGGTACTTCTCGATCAGCTCGGCGGCCGTGCGGACCCCGATCTCCTTGAGGTTGGCGTCGATGTCGGCCTGGTCGGGGTCGGTGGCGGAGTGGCCGTAGACCCGCATCACGAAGAGCTGGCCGACCTTCTCCTGAAGCGTCATGCGGGAGACGAGGGCGCGCAGCCGGCGCTCGTTCGGGGTGGCGGCGTGGGCGGTGGCCGGTACGGTCAGCGCGGCGGTGAGGCCCGCAGTGGCGGTGAGGACGGTCCGTCTGGACGGCCGTGCGGTGTTTCCCGTGCTTCCCGTGCTGTTGTCGTGCACGTGCGCTCCTTCCAGAGGAGAACCGCTGAAGGAAACTTCCGAGGAATCACGATTATCCGGGAAGTTTCTTTCCGTCAAGACAATGCACAGTAAGCCAGGATGAGCCCGCCACCGGCGCTTGGGAGGGGGGCGCGCCGGTGGCGGTGGGCTGTCGGGCGTGATGCGGCGGAGAGGGTGCGTCGGCGTTTCGCGGCCTGCGGCGAGGGCCGACACCGCACCACGGACTCGTCCGGCAGCCTGGACATGGGACGGTCGAAGGCCGCGACGGGTTCCCCCGGCCGGCAAGTCGGCCGGACCTGCGCCGACCGGAACAGGCCGCACCGGGCTACGCAGACTTCACCCTGTCGCCACAGGCCTCGTCCGGTCACACAGGCTGTGCCGGTGGGCTCAGCCCGTGCGGGTGGGCTCAGCCCGTCCCGGCGAGCTCAGCGGCCCGTGCCGGTGGGCTCAGCCGCCCGTGCCGGTCGGCGCAGGGCGTGCCGGTCCGCCCAGGCGGAGACGGCCGCCGCGATCGCGTCCGGGCGGTCCTCCGTGGCGTGGTGGCCGGCCGGGCCGCAGGCGACGGTCTCCAGACCCGCCAGGTGCGCGGCGCACCAGTCGGCCGTCTCGGCCCCGATCAGCAGGGTGGGCGAGCCTTCGAAGGTCAGCAGCAGCTTGGGCACCTCGGGGCTCTTGGCCAGCCAGGCGTCGTAGGCCTCGATGCGGGCCACGAGGCCGGCCGGTTCGCCGGCCGGCGGCAGCTGGCGCGCCCAGGCGAGCAGCGGGCGGCGGCTCTCGCGGGTGGGATAGGGCGCGAGGTAGGCCGCGAGGTCCGCGTCGGACAGGGGGGTGAGGACGCCGCCGGTGTAGGCCTGCCGTACGAACTGGTTCTCGTCCAGCATGCGCTCGCCCTCCGCCGAGCGGATCGCCTCGGAGCGGCGGCGGGCCTGCGGGCTCAGCTCGTCCCAGGTGATGGGCTTGACGATGGTCTCGAAGAAGGCGATGCCACGCACCCGCCCCGGGTGCCGCGCGGCCCAGTCGAAGGCGAGCGCGCCGCCCCAGTCGTGGCCCACCAGGACCACGCCGTCCAGGCCGAGTGCGTCGAACCAGGCGTCCAGGTACCGGGCGTGGTCCTCGAACCGGAGGTCGGCGTCCGGCTTGCCCGAGCGGCCCATGCCGACCAGGTCGGGGGCGAGCAGCCGCCCGGCGCCGATGCCGGGCAGCACATGGCGCCAGGTGTGCGAGGAGGCGGGATTGCCGTGCAGGAAGACGAAGGGAGTACCGCTTCCGGACTCCTCGTGGTGGATGAACGAGTCGAGAACTGGAGTCGTAGGCATGCTCGATACAGTACATGGATATTATGTACATGGCTAGTATCGGCCCGGGGTTCCCCCTCCGTCGGCCACCTCCGTCGGCCGTCGGCCGGCCCCCGGGCGGCAGGGGGCCGGCACCAGGGACCTACGGACGCAGCGCCGGCTCGCGCTCCACGTCCCGGACGTCCAGCTTCGCGTCGTAGCGGGCCAGCGGCTTCGCCACGGACGGGTCCGCCTCGACCGCGGCCGGAGCGACGCCCGCCCACTCCAGGATGCGGGCCGTGGCGAGCGCGTTCTGCTCGGGCACCAGGCCCGCCACGTTCGCCCCGTGGTTCATCCCGGGGGCCGTGAAGACGTACGCGTCACGGGCGCCCGCGCCGAGGCGGAAACGCTCCGAGCCCCACGGGTCGTTCTGGCCGTACACGAAGAGCATGTGCCGGGCGTGGTGGCGGACCCAGGTGTCCACGTCCCGCATGGCGCCCGGGTGGAAGCGCATCGGGATGGAGCGGGGCACGAAGGTACGCGGCGGCTGGTAGCCGTAGCGGATCAGCTTGTGCTCGATGCGCGGGAACCGGATGGTGGGCGCGCCCAGTTGGGTGCCCGCCTGGTAGTAGTACGGCGTGTACTGCTCCAGACCCTGGTCGGTGTAGGCCACGAAGCCGGAGATGGTGTCGACCGAGTCCCAGATCGCCTGGTCCGTGGCGTGCGGCGCGTCCGCCGGGACGGAATCGCAGTCCTTCAGCAGGCTGTACTGCCAAAAGCCCCAGACGTAGTCGAGGACGACCGCCTCGTAGGCCTTGTCGAGGCTGCCGGTGGTGGCGAAGGTGTAGCCGTGGTCGGCGGCGTACTGGGCGTACTTCTTCTCCAGCGGTCCACGGCGCACCAGCGCCTCCCGCTGGACGGCGTTCAGCCGGTCGCGGCACTCCTGGGTGCCGACCTTGGCGAAGAAGCGGTCGTAGGCCGAATCCTCTTTGTTCACCACGTCGTTGGGGGCGACGTAGGCGACGACGCCGTTCATGTCGTGGGGATAGAAGCGCTTGTAGTAGGTGGCGGTCATGCCGCCCTTGGAGCCGCCGGTGGCCAGCCAGTTGGCGGAGTAGACCGGCTTCAGTGCCTCGAAGACGCGGTGCTGGTCGCTCGCCGCCTGCCAGATGTCCAGCTTGGACCAGTCGGCCGGCTCGGGACGGGAGGGCGTGAAGAAGCGATACTCCAGAGAGACCTGGTTGCCGTCCACGATCCGGGCGGGCTCGCTGCGGGACGGGTTCGTGGAGACGTTGTAGCCGCTGGTGTAGAAGACCGTCGGGCGGCTGGTGTCCTTGTGCAGCACGGTGATCCGCTGCTGGAACGTTCCGCGGTCCGGGTGGCGGTGGTCGACGGGCTGGGTGTAGTCCAGGACGAAGTACCGGTAGCCG
This sequence comes from Streptomyces sp. NPDC007971, assembly GCF_042958635.1. Taxonomy (NCBI): domain Bacteria; kingdom Bacillati; phylum Actinomycetota; class Actinomycetes; order Kitasatosporales; family Streptomycetaceae; genus Streptomyces; species Streptomyces sp. NPDC007971. Next base: position 312,773 of record NZ_JBIBJK010000012.1, on the reverse strand, counting down.
GGATACGGCTTCTCCTGGACCAGGCTCATGCCCGGTATCGCCAGGAGCCGGTCCTTGATGTCGGTGGGCCCCGGCTGTGACGGCTGGGCGGCGGTGGCCGCACCCGCTGTGCTCAGCGTTCCTATGAACACCGCGAGCGCCAGCAGCCATCTGAGCGCCTTGCGCATGCGCACTCTCCCCTGTGAGACAGATGTGCGCCGGAAGCTATCCGAGCAACTGCTGTCACACCAGGGGGTTTTGGAAGGTTGGCCTGGTCAGCACAGGATCCAGCCGGAGCTGACCGAACGGCCGTCCACCGAGCCCTTCAGCCACACACAGCGCTGTCCGGCATGGACCGTCACCGGGCCGGCCAGCAGCCGGTACTGCCCCTTGTCCACGACCGGCCGGTTCCCGCGCGCCTGCACGCTGACCGACATCTGGCGTCTGGCCCCGGGCTTGTGGGTGACGGTGACGGCACAGACGTAGCCGTCACGCTTGTAGACGTGCACCGTGCCGGTGCTGAAGGGCAGCGTCCGCACCTCGCGCCCGCCGCAGCCGCCGGCGGTCGCCGCCTGGGCACTGCCGGGCACCGCGAGGGCGAGCGCGCCGGATGCGGCCAGCACGGCCGCGCCGAGCGCCAGGCGTCGGCGTATCGCACCACTGTCCACTGTCGTCCTCCCGTACCACCGTCTTGCACGACCGATGACCGTACTGATGTACGGACGCATGGCATGTACCGGATGGTTGCACGACCGTCATCAGAACGCGCTGCCGGCCCGTCCGAACCCGCCTGTCCCACGAGGGCACACCGGTCCTGCGCGGACATACCGGCCCCATCAGGGCTTGCCGACCTCATCGGTCACACCGGTCTCATCAGGTCATGTCAACCCTGTGTGGGCATACCAGCCCGTCCAGTGCATTCCGGCCTCATGAGGACACGCCGACCGGCTCCTCCGGTTCGGCCTGGCCCACGAAGGTCCGCCACAGCTCGGCGTACCGGCCGTCGAGTGCCAGGAGTTCCTCGTGGGTGCCGTCCTCCGCCACCCGGCCATGGTCCATCAGCACCACCCGGTCCGCACGGGCGGCCGTGGTCAGCCGGTGGGCGACCACCAGCGTGGTACGGCGGCCCGCCAGCCGGTCGGTGGCCAGGTTGACCTGGGCCTCCGTGGCCAGGTCCAGGGCGGCCGTGGCCTCGTCGAGCAGCAGGACGTCGGGGTCGACCAGTTCGGCGCGGGCGAGCGCGATCAGCTGGCGCTGGCCGGCCGAGAGGTTGCGGCCGCGCTCGGCGACCTCGTGGAGGTAGCCACCGTCGAGCTTGGCGATCATCTCGTGTGCGCCGACCGTCCGCGCCGCCGCCTCGACCTCGGCGTCGGTGGCGTCGGGGCGGCCGTAGGCGATGGCGTCGCGGAGGGTGCCCTGGAAGAGGTACGCCTCCTGCGGGACGACGCCGAGGCGGTGGCGGTACGAGGTGAGGTCCAGGGTGCGCAGGTCCGTGCCGTCGGCGGTGACCCGGCCGGAGGTGGGGTCGTAGAACCGGGCCACCAGCTTGACGAGGGTCGACTTCCCCGCGCCCGTCTCGCCGACGAAGGCCACCGTCTGCCCGGCCGGGATCCTCAGGTCGATGCCGGTCAGGGCTTCCTCGGCCTCGTCGTCGGCGCCGTAGGCGAAGTGCACGTCCTCGAAGGCGATGTCGCCGCGCAGGGAGCGGACGCCGAGGGGTTCGTCGGCGGACTTCGTGGAGGTCGGCTCGCGCAGCAGTTCCTGGATGCGGCCCAGCGAGACCGTGGCCTGCTGGTAGCCGTCGAAGACCTGGGAGAGCTGCTGGACGGGCGCGAAGAACAGGTCGATGTACAGGAGGTAGGCGACCAGCGCGCCCGTGGTGAGCGTGGCCGCCTCCACCCGGCCGGCGCCCGCGACGAGCACCGAGGCCGCGGCGACCGAGGACAGCAGCTGGACGAACGGGAAGTAGACGGATATCAGCCACTGGCCGCGGATACGGGCCTGGCGGTAGCTGTGGCTGCGCTCGGCGAACCGCCGCCCGCCGTCCCGCTCGCGCCGGAACGCCTGCACGATCCTGAGCCCGGCCACCGACTCCTGGAGGTCGGCGTTGACCACCGACACCCGCTCACGGGCCAGCTCGTACGCCTTCACGCTCGCCCGGCGGAAGAAGAAGGTGGCGACGATCAGCGGGGGCAGGGTGGCGAAGACGACCAGGGCGAGCTGCACGTCGATCACCAGCAGGACGGCCATGATGCCGAAGAACGTGACGACCGAGACGAACGCCGTGACCAGGCCGGTCTGCAGGAAGGTGGACAGGGCGTCGACGTCCGTCGTCATCCGCGTCATGATCCGGCCGGTCAGCTCGCGCTCGTAGTAGTCGAGGCCGAGCCGCTGGAGCTGGGAGAAGATCTTCAGCCGCAGCGCGTACAGCACCCGCTCGCCGGTCCGGCCGGTCATCCGGGTCTCGCCGATCTGCGCGACCCACTGCACCAGCACGGTGACCAGGCCCAGCAGGGAGGCCGCCCACACCGCGCCGAGAGCCATCCTCGTGACGCCCTGGTCGATGCCGTGCCGGATCAGCACCGGCAGCAGCAGACCGGCGCCCGCGTCCACGGCGACCAGCAGCAGGCTCAGGAGCAGGGGCAGGCCGAAGCCGTGCAGGAGGCGGCGCAGGCCGTACGAGGCCTCGGGGCGGACCGCGCGGGCCTCGTCGATGTCGGGGGTGTCGGTGGCCGGGGGCAGCGCCTCGACCAGGGCGAGGAGCTCGGGGGTGGCCGGGGTGCCCGACAGCGCCGTGTCCTTGGCGTTCTTGGCCTCGCGGTCTCCGGTCCACAGCCGCGGGGTGACCCCGCGCTCGACGTCGAACTCGGCGTCCAGCTCCTCGCGGACGGACAGGTCCTCCCGCGGCCCGGCCGGCAGGGCGTGGCCCGGGGAGACCCCGCCCAGCTCGTCCGGGTCGGTGAGCAGACGGCGGTAGAGGGCGGAGCGCTCCTGGAGCTCCTCGTGTGTGCCGAGGTCGGCGAGCCGGCCGCCGTCCAGGACGGCGATACGGTCGGCGAGGCCCAGGGTCGAGCGGCGGTGGGCGATCAGGAGGGTCGTGCGGCCCTGCATGACGTGCTTGAGGGCCTCGTGGATCTCGTGCTCCACGCGGGCGTCCACGGCCGAGGTCGCGTCGTCCAGGACCAGCAGGCGCGGGTCGGTGAGCAGGGCGCGGGCGAGCGCGATGCGCTGGCGCTGGCCGCCGGAGAGGGTCAGGCCCTGTTCGCCGACCTTGGTGTCGTACCCCCGGGGCAGCTCGGCGATGAAACGGTCCGCCTGGGCGGCGCGGGCGGCGGCCTCGATCTCCTCCTGGCCGGCGTCCGGGCGGCCGTAGGCGATGTTGCTGCGGACGGTGTCCGAGAAGAGGAACGAGTCCTCGGGGACCAGCCCGATCGCGGCGCGCAGCGAGTCCGTGGTCAGCTCGCGCACGTCGTGGCCGCCGATCAGGACGGCACCGTGGGTGACGTCGTAGAAACGCGGCAGCAGGAGGGAGAGGGTGGACTTGCCGGAACCGGAGGAGCCGACGACGGCGAGCGTCTCCCCCGGGCGGATCTCGAAGCTGAGCCCTTCGAGGACCGGCCTGGTCCTGCCGGAGGTGCCCTCGTACCCGAACGACACGTCGTCGAACTCGACCGTCGCGGGCGCGTCGGTCGGCAGGGTCTTGGTGCCGTCCTTCATCGTCGGCTCGGTGTCGATCAGCTCCAGGACGCGCTCGGTGCCGGCGCGGGCCTGCTGGCCGACCGTGAGGACCATCGCGAGCATGCGGACCGGTCCGACCAGCTGGGCGAGGTAGGTGGAGAAGGCGACGAAGGTGCCGAGGGTGATGTGCCCGCGCACGGCCAGCCAGCCGCCGAGCGCCAGCATGGCGACCTGGCCGAGCGCCGGTACGGCCTGGAGGGCCGGGGTGAACCTGCTGTTCAGCCGTATGGTGCGCAGCCGTCCCGCGAAGAGCCGGCGGCCGACCTCCCGCAGCTTCCCGGTCTCCTGTTCCTCCTGCCCGAACCCCTTCACCACGCGTACGCCGCTCACGGCGCCGTCGACCACGCCCGCGACGGCTGCGGCCTGGGCCTGGGCGTACCAGGTGGCCGGGTGCAGCTTGCTGCGGCTGCGCCTGGCTATCCAGCCGAGGGCCGGGGCGACGGCCAGGGCGACCAGGGTCAGCGGCAGCGACAGCCACGCCATGATCACCAGGGACATCACGAAGAGCAGGACGTTCCCGATGGTCATCGGGAGCATGAAGAGCAGGCCCTGGATCAGCTGGAGGTCGCTGGTGGCGCGGCCGACCACCTGCCCGGTGGACAGCTCGTCCTGACGGCGGCCGTCGAGGCGGGTGATCGTCTCGTACATCGCGGTCCGCAGGTCGTGCTGGACGTCCAGGGCGAGACGGCCGCCGTAATACCGGCGAACGAAGGTGAGGCCGTAGACGAGGAGGGCCGCGCCGATCAGGGCGCCGGCCCAGGGGGTCATGGCACGGCGGTGGGCGCCGATCACGTCGTCGATGATCACCTTGGTGATCAGCGGGACGACGGCCAGGACCGCCATCCCGGCCAGGGAGGAGCCGAGAGCGAGGATCACGTCCGTGGGGTAGCGCCAGGCGTAGCCCGCCAGCCGTTTTGCCCATCCCCGTTGCGCCGCCACGCTGGTGCCTTCCGTCAGACCTGCTTTTGACATGCTCTTCCGGAAGACACCAACGCCGGCGAGGGCGGATTTCATCCCGCCGTAACAATGGCCGGGTGCGGACCTGCGGCGACTGCGGCTGCGACTGTGCCCGCCAGCGGCCCTGCGGCTATGACTACGGCTGTGACTACGGCTGTGATGACGACTGCGACTGCGGCTGCGACGTGGCCGGTCGCGCTCGCGCGACCGCCGGCCTCGTGCCGGTGCGGCCCGGCGCCCCCAGTGGGGGGGTACGGACCCGGAGGCATCCCTAGCGGGTGGTGCGAACCCGGAGGTAGTAGAACCGGGTCGTCTGTGCCGCGTTCTGGTTGTCGTCGCTGACCAGCAGGACCTTCAGACGGCCGGTGCGGTCACGCCCGGTGATCGTCATGCCCTCGATGTTGTCGAGGAGGGGGTTCGGCTGGGGCTGCCTGGCCGTCGCGCCCAGGGACGGGCAGGTGGCGATGTCGGTGAGCAGGGTCTTCCTGATCAGGCGGACGCCCGGCTGCCCCGTCAGGTTCTCGATGCCGCCGGTGTCCGTGGCGTGGCGGAGGTCGGCCTGGTAGAGGCGGACGGTGTTGCCGACGCCCGCGGTGAAACCGCGCTCCAGGACGAGGAGGCGGCCGTCGGGGGTGGCCTGGACCTCCGGGACGCCGAGGCCCGCGTCGGTGCGGTAGGCGTACTGGGCCGCGAGCTCGAAGCGGCCGTGGTGACGCTTCCAGGTCTGGAAGCGGACGATGCCGGTGGAGTCACCCGAGATCGCGTACTCCATGGAGGCCAGCAGGGTGCGTCCGCCGGGCAGCAGGGTCAGGCCCTCGAAGGTCTGGTTGCCCGTGGCGCGGCCGGCCGGGGCGACCCGGAGGGAGGAGGGGACCGGGAGGCGGTCGAGGATCTTCCCGTCGCGGGAGTAGCGGCGGACGGACGGCTCGGTCTCGGAGGTGATCAGCAGGGTGCCGATGGGGGTCCCCCCGCTCGAGCGAAGCCGAGAGTGGGGGAGGTCGATGACGAGCCCCTCGGAGTCGAGGTCGGCGCCCTTCTCGTCGGCCAGGTGGACGGCCGAGAGAGGCTGCAGGGTCCTCGGGTCCAGGCCGAAGAGGGAGGAGCGGTCCTCCAGCGCGGCGAGGGAGCCGTCCCGGTCCACCGCGAGGGCGGAGAAGTTGCCGACGAAGGTGCCCTGGTACGTCGTCTTGTCGAGCGCGTCGGAGAAGCGGTCGATCGAGACGGTGGGCGAACACGCGTTGCGGCCCGTGGAGTTGGCACTGGCGGGCCCGGCGGCGGACAGACAGGTGGCCGCCGCCAGGCCGGCGGTGAGGGTGGCGAGTACGGTTCTCAAGCGCATGGGCGCCACCGTAGATCGCCACGGTGACGCCCGGGAGACCGTCTCGTGAAGCGTCAGCCCTGCGGCGGCACCGCCACGAACGCCTCGCTGGGCGTGCTGGTCGGGGTGTACCGCGTGACGGCGGACGTCGTCGGCACCAGGTCCTTGTGGATGGCCTTGGCGACGTTCTGGATGGTGGTGACGCCGTAGTCCATGGTGCTGTTGTCCTGCGTCAGCACCGAGATCATGTAGTCGTGGCCGGCGCCGTTGAAGGTGCCCAGGCTGTGCACCCGCCAGCCGTGCGTGGCGCGCTGCAGCCAGCCGTTCTTGACGTGCACGGCGACCGAGGAGGGCGCGCCCGCGGGCGTGCCCCAGCGCTGCGAGGGGATGACCTTGCCCATCAACTTCAGGATGTAGGCACGGGAGTTGTCGCTCAGCACGGAGTTCTTGGCCGTCACGAGCTTGAGCAGCTTCTGCTCGTCGGTGACGTTCTCCTGGGTCAGACCCCAGTAGCCGTCCGCGCCCGGGATGGTCGTCGTCATGCCGGCGGCGGACAGGAAGCCCTTGATCTTCGTCATGCCCAGCTGCTTCCACAGCTTGCTGGTCGCCGCGTTGTCGGACTGGGTGATCATGGCTGTGGCGAGCGACTGCTCGGTGCTCGTCAGGTACCGGTCGTGCTTCTTGGCGTCCCACAGCAGCGTGGCGAGGACGGTGACCTTCACCGAGCTGGCCGAGTCGTACGCGGTGGTGGCACGCAGGGTGCAGGTGGTGCTGGTGCTGCGGTCGTACAGGCCGACCGCGACGGTGCCCTTGCGGTTCGCGAGGGCCGCCGTGATGTCCTTCTGCAGCTTGGCCGCCAGGCCCGCCTTGCCCGACGTACAGGTGACGGCCGGCGGCGCCGCGGCGGCCGGGACTGCGGCGGCCACGGACGGTATGAGCACCCCGGCGCCGAGAGCAGCCGTGGTCAGCACTCTGGCGCGCCGGGATATCCGGTGAGTCATCGAAGTTTCCCCTTGGAACGTCATGTTGGCGTCACCCGGACGCCGTCGGGCGCACCCCTGCGCCTGATGAAGTGACTCGCCGGTGTGGCCGAGAGTTGTACGCATGTTCCCAGGGAGGAAGTTCAAGGGGACGCGGGGGTGACACGGACAGGGCGACACCACCAACAAACCACCCCATAACGGACCTTCTGGAGCGGTTCACCGCCCTGCCGACGTCATCCCACGTCTACCGTCCGGGCCCGCCGACCCCGCGCCGGGGCATCATCGGCTCCATGACCGATACGGACGACCACCGGCGGTACGTCTTCCTCGACCCGGACGGCACGGGCATGGACCAGGGCTGGGTCTTCGTCGTCGTGGCGGCGCCGACCGGCGTGGTCTACCAGGTGCAGGGCGGCGGATTCCGCTGCGTCCGCTACGAGCAGGAGGGCTATCTGATCCCCCTGCTCGGGCGGGGGCTCGACGAGGAGCTGAAGGAGATCTTCGTCGGTGAGCTGAAGGGGCGGGGAGGCAGGGGGCTGGACTGGCCACCGGACCTGCTCGCCCGGCTCGGGAAGGCGGTCGCCTTCCACGTGTACGGCTCCGCGAACCGCGACGATCCGTTCCCCGCTCCCCTGGCCCTGGACGGGACACGCCTCGCCGGGATCGACGAGGCGTGGGTGCCGGTCGTGACGCCGGACGGGCCCGGGGTGCTGGTCTGGGAGAACTCCGACTAGAGCACCGGGGGCACCCCGGGGTCCTGGTCCAGGTGGGTCGGCGCGAACATGCGGAGCAGGGCGGGCAGGACGACCACCGACGGGCCGGAGGCGGCCAGGGCCTTCGCGAGGTCCGCCTCAAGGGCCTCCGGGGTCGTGCGGACTGCGGGCACCCCGAAGGACTCGGCCAGGGCCACGTAGTCGGGACGCGTCAGCTCCGTGGCCGTCGCCCGGCCGAAGGCGTCCGTCATGTACTCGCGCAGGATGCCGTAGCCGCCGTCGTCGACGATCAGCCAGGTGACGGGGAGGTCGTACTGGCGGGCGGTGGCCAGCTCGGCGATCGAGTACAGGGCGCCGCCGTCGCCGGACACCGCCAGCACCGGCCGGGCCGGGTCGGCCGCCGCCGCGCCCAGCGCTGCCGGGAAGCCGTAGCCGAGGCCGCCGGCGCCCTGGGCGGAGTGCATGGTGTTGGCGCCCCGGGGGTCGAACGCCGACCAGGCCCAGTACGCCAGGATCGTCATGTCCCAGAAGGAGGGGGAGCCGGCCGGCAGGGCGCGCCGGACGGCCGCCAACAGGTCCTGTTCCAGGGCCAGTTCCTGGGAGGCGATCCGCTCGCGTACGCGGGCCAGCACCGCCCGTACGCGCTCGGGGGCGGTCGCGTCCGTGCGCTCCTCCACGGTCTCCAGCAGCGCCTGGAGCGCGAGTCGGGCGTCCGCGTGGATGCCCAGCGCCGGGTGGTTGGACTCCAGCTTGCCGAGGTCCGCCTCGACCTGGATCACCCGGCCGCGGGGCTTGAACGTGTGGTAGTTGGAGGACAGTTCGCCCAGGCCCGAGCCGACCACCAGGAGGACGTCCGCGTCCTCCAGGAAATCCGTCGTGTGGCGGTCCTCCAGCCAGGACTGGAGCGAGAGCGGGTGCTCCCAGGGGAAGGCACCCTTGCCGCCGAAGGTCGTGACGACGGGGGCGTCGAGCTTCTCGGCCAGCGCCCTCAGCTTTCCGGAGGCGTCGGAGCGCACGACTCCGCCGCCCGCGATGATCGCCGGGCGGGCGGCGTGCGACAGCAGGTGCGCGGCCACCGCGGTCAGTTCGGGGCGCGGGACCAGTTCCTCGGGGGTCGCGTCCACCCCGGTGACCACCGGCAGGGTGGTCTCGGCGAGCAGCACGTCCTGCGGGATCTCCACCCACACCGGGCCGTGCGGAGCCGTCAGCGCGGACTTCCAGGCCGCCGCGACGGCGGAGGGGATCTGGGACTGGGTGCGGACCGTGTGCACCGACTTCACGACGCCCCTGAACGAGGCCGCCTGGTCCGGGAGTTCGTGGAGGTAGCCGTGGCGGCCGCCGCCCAGGCCCGCCGTCGGGATCTGGCTGCTGATCGCCAGGACCGGGGCGGAGGCGGCGGCGGCCTCCTGCAGCGCGGCGAGCGAGGTCAGTGCGCCCGGGCCGGTCGAGAGCAGCAGCGGGGCCGCCTCGCCGGTGACCCGGCCGTACGCGTCCGCCGCGAAGCCCGCGTTGTTCTCCACCCTGAGGCCGATGTAGCGCAGGCAGGAGCGGCTCAGGGCGTCGAACATGCCGAGGGCGTGCTGGCCGGGCAGACCGAAGACGGTCGTCGCGCCCAGCCCGGCCAGGGTCTCCACGACCAGGTCTCCGCCGTTGCGCCCCGGGGGCGGGTTCAGAGCGGTCGAGATCTGCGCCGCCGTCGGGCGGAGTACCAGGTCGTGGTCGTGAGTCACTGCGCTTACGCGTCCTTCCGGGCCGCCGCGATCTGGCGGCTCATGATGGTGGTCAGTTCGTAGGCCGTGTGGGAGGCCGCCACCGAGGTGATCTCGGCGTGGTCGTACGCCGGCGCCACCTCGACGACGTCCGCCGAGACCAGGTTGCACGAGGCAAGACCGCGCAGGATCTCCAGGAGTTCCCGGGAGGTCATGCCGCCCGCCTCCGGGGTGCCGGTGCCGGGCGCGTGGGCCGGGTCGAGGCAGTCGATGTCGATGGAGATGTACAGCGGGCGGTCGCCGATGCGCTGGCGCAGCTGGTCGGCGACCTCGTCGGCGCCGCGGCGGTAGATGTCCGCGGACGTGACGATGCCGAAGCCCATCTTCTCGTCGTCGGTGAGGTCCTGCTTGCCGTACAGCGGGCCGCGGGTGCCGACGTGGGAGAGCGCCTCGGTGTCGAGGATGCCCTCCTCGACCGCGCGGCGGAACGGGGTGCCGTGGGTGTACTCGGCGCCGAAGTAGGTGTCCCAGGTGTCCAGGTGGGCGTCGAAGTGGAGCAGGGCGACCGGGCCGTGCTTCTTGGCGACCGAGCGCAGCAGCGGGAGCGCGATGGTGTGGTCGCCGCCCAGGGTCATCAGGCGGGCGCCGGTGCCGAGCAGCTCGTCGGCCGCGGCCTCGATGGTGTCGACGGCCTCGTTGATGTTGAACGGGTTCACGGCGATGTCGCCGCCGTCCGCGACCTGGGCGAGGGCGAAGGGGGAGGCGTCCTGCGCCGGGTTGTACGGGCGCAGCAGCCGGGACGCCTCGCGGATGGCGTTGCCGCCGAAGCGGGCGCCCGGCCGGTACGAGACGCCGGAGTCGAACGGCACGCCGACGACGGCGACGTCGGCGGTGCCGACCTCGTCCAGGCGGGGCAGCCGGGCGAAGGTCGCGGGTCCGGCGTACCGCGGGATGCGGGAGGAGTCGACGGGGCCGCGGGGCGTCTCGTTGCTGCTCATGATGAATTGCCTTCTTTCCTGCGCTTCGTCGCGCATGTGCTGCTTGTCATACGACTCTACTGGTGAGCCGGGACCGGTTCGGACGCGAGTTCGGGGGACCGTCCCGCCAGGCGCTCGCGCCAGGCGGTGAGGACGGCCTCGTCGGTGGGCCTCGTGGCCAGGGAGACGGCCAGGTAGGCGGCGAGGGAGGCGAGCAGACCGTAGTAGACGGGCTCGTTGGCGAGGATGCCGTAGCCCGCCATCAGGCCGATCACGGCGAGGCCGCCGACGGTCACGGAGGCCAGCGCGCCCTGCACGGTGCCGCGCTTCCACAGCAGGCCGCCGAGGATCGGGACGAGCAGGCCGCCGACGAGGAGGTTGTAGGCGACGGTCAGGGCCTCGACGACGTTGTTCATCGCGATCGCGGTGCCGATCACGCCGACGCCCATGATCAGGATGAAGGCGCGGTTGCCCTTGACCTCGTCGTGCAGGGCCTGCTCCTCGCCGCCCCGGCGCACCACGCCCCGCAGCCGGGACCAGATGTCGTTGTTGGCGACGGTGGCGCAGGCGATCAGGGCGCCGGAGGACGTCGACATCACGGCGGCGAGGGCGGCGGCCAGCACCAGGCCGCGCACGCCGACGGGGAGTTCGTCCTTGACGATGGTGGCGAAGGCGTCGTCGGGGCTGCCGAGCTTGGGGTAGAGCACCTTGGCGGCCGTGCCGATGACGGCGCCGGCGAGGGCGTAGGCCAGACAGTAGGTCCCGGCCACGGTGCCGCCCCACTTGGCGGTCCTGTCGCTGCGGGCGGTGAACACGCGCTGCCAGATGTCCTGGCCGATGAGCATGCCGAAGGTGTAGATCAGCACATAGGTGAAGATCGTCTCGCCGCCGATGCCCAGCGGGTCGAAGTACGAGGTCGGCAGCTTGGCCTTCATCCCGGAGAAGCCGCCCGCCTTGACGACGGCGATGGGCAGCAGCAGGAGCAGCACGCCGATCGTCTTGACCACGAACTGCACCATGTCCGTCAGCGTGATGGACCACATGCCGCCGAGGGTCGAGTACGCGACGACGATCGAGCCGCCGAGGACGATCGCGACGGTGCGGTTCATGTCGAAGAGGACGTCGAAGATCGTGGCGTAGGCGATGGTCGAGGTGACCGCCAGCATGAGGGTGTACGCCCACATGACCACGCCGGAGATCACACCGGCCCGGCCGCCGTAGCGCAGGTCCAGCATCTCGGAGACCGTGTAGACCTTCAGCCGGGCGATGCGGGCCGAGAAGAAGACGCTCAGGGCGAGCAGGCCGAGGCCGATGGTGAACACCATCCAGGCGCCGGAGAGGCCGTACCGGTAGCCGAGGCCGACGCCGCCGATGGTGGAGGCGCCGCCGAGGACGATCGCGGCCATGGTGCCGGAGTACATGGCGGGCCCGAGGCGGCGGCCGGCCACCAGGAAGTCGCTCTTGGACCTGGCGCGGCGCATGCCCCACCAGCCCATGCCGAGCATCCCGGCGAGATAGACGACGATCACTGAGTAGTCGACGGCCATGAGCGGCCCTCCTTCGCGCACTGTCGGTGGCGTGTCGTGCAGAGACGTGGGTTTCCTGCGAAGAGGAGCGACGGCGAGGGATCGCGGGGACATCCGCCCGTACCCGCGGCTGCCGTGCTGACCCGACACTAGGTGGCCGGAAAGCGACTGCGAAGTGTACGTTTCATCCATTCGAAGCGGTACGGGGTGGAAGGAATGCACACCATGCCGGAGACGTTCGCCCCAGCAGTCCCACCGACCCCACCGGTCCCGCTGTCGGCCCTGCTGGCCCGCGAGGACCTGGCCCTGCGGCAGATCGCGGGCCCCTCGGACCCGGACATCGTGATCCACTGGGCCCACACCTCGGAGATGGCCGACCCCTATCCGTACCTGCTGGGCGGCGAGCTGCTGCTGACCGCGGGGGTGCACATTCCGGAGGGGCCGGGCCCGGCCCGGGACCACTTCGACGCCTATGTCACGCGGATCGTGGCCGCGGGCGGGGCGGCCCTCGGGTTCGGCCTGGCCCCCGTGCACGACGCGGTGCCGGGTGCGCTGGTCGCCGCCTGCGAGGCCCACGCCCTGCCGCTGCTGGAGGTACCGCCGCAGACCACCTTCTCCGGTGTCGCCCGCGCGGTCTGGCAGCTGATGGCACAGGCTCGCCTGGCCGAGCTGCGCCGCGTCACGGAGGCCCAGCAGAGCCTCGCGGCGGCCGCCTCGCGCCCGGACCCGGTCCCCTCGGTCCTGCGCCAGCTGGCCCAGCGCCTGAGCGGCCACGCCGTCCTGCACGGCCCCGACGGCACCGAGATCGCGGCAGCGGGCCGGGAGCCGGCCGAGGGGGTCCGCGAGGCGCTGGCCGGCCTGGCGGAGGTGGTGCGCCCGACGGGCCGCCCTGCCGCCGGGACGGAGCACGTGCCGCAGGGCTCCGCCGGGCCCCCTGACCCGTCCCACCCCGACTCCGCGTCCGGTTCCCCGGTCTCCCCGGCGGGCCCGCCCGACTCCCCCGGCGCTCCCGGCTCCACCGCCTCCCCCGACACTCCCGGCTCCCCCGGATCTCCCAACTCGCCCGTCTCCCACGGATCTCCCGGCGCTCCCAACGCTCTCAGCACTCCCGTCGCTCCCGTCGCTCCCGGCGCACGCGCCACCGCCCCCTCCCGTTCCACCCCCGCGCCCGCCTCCGCCTCCGACACCCTCGGCGGCACCCACCTGGCCGCCTACGCGCTGGGGGCCGAAGGCGGGTTCGTCCTCGGTGTGGCCAGTACGCGGCGCGAGCCGGGCGATCACACCATCGCCTCCGTCGCCGCCGTCCTGCTGTCGCTGCTCACCGGCGAGCACCACAGCGGCGCCGGTGCCGCACGCTCGTCCGCGCTCGTGCGGCTGCTCCTCGGCGCCGCGCCCGAGGCGGTCGCACCGCTGCTCGGCGAGGGGCGCTGGGTCGTCGTGCACGCGCGGCCGGAGGGACAACCGCCGGATGCCGTGGCCGCCTCCGCGCTGGGCGCGGCCCTGGGCTCACCGCTGGTGGACCTCGACCGGGACGTCGTCCGGGTGCTGGTCCCCGGCGAGCGGGAGCCTTACCCGCAGCCGGGCTGGACCCTCGGGGTCAGCGCCGCCGCCGGCCCGCCGGAGTGGCCGGCCGCGGACACCCAGGCGGCCCGCGCCCTGGCCCGCGCCCGCGCCACCCGCACCGCCCTGGTCCGCCACGGTGCCCGGCCGGGGCTGGAGGACCTGGTGCCGCCGGCGGACGCCGAGGCGCACGCCCGCGCGCTGCTCGCACCGCTCACGGACCGGGCCGCGCTCGCCGACACCCTGCGGACCTGGCTGTCCCTGCACGGCAGTTGGGACCGTACGGCGGTGGCCCTGGAGGTGCACCGCAACACGGTGCGGCAGCGGATCGCCCGCTGTGCCGCGCTGCTGGACGCCGACCTGGACGATCCGGACGTACGGATGGAACTGTGGTTCGCGCTGCGGCAGCGCTGAGTGAGCCGTGTCCCAGGAGGCGATATGCCTGCGACGCGCCCCGCCCGCTGCCCCACAATGGAAGGCATGCCGATATCCGGGACACCCAGCCGCGCCCAGCTCGTCGACCACCTGGTGAGGACCCGTATCGCGGGGGACGTCGCCACGCCCCGCGAGAACAACCTCTCCCACTACCGCAAGCTGGCCAACGGCGACCGCAACTACTGGTTCGGTCTGGAGCTGGGCGACCGCTGGACGGACGAGCAGGACGTGCTCGCGGTGATGGCCGAGCGGGTGGGCGTCAACGACGATCCCGAGTACCGGTACGGACAGGACACCATCGACCCCGAGCTGACCGTGGACGCGCTGGAGCGCCTGGCCAGGCGGCTGCGCAAGGCGGCGGACGCACAGAACCGGGTGCTGTTCGCGACCGGACACCCGGGCGGCCTGCTGGACGTTCACCGGGCCACGGCCGCCGCGTTGCGCGCCGCCGGCTGCGAGATCGTCGTGATCCCGGACGGGCTGCAGACGGACGAGGGCTATGTCATGCAGTTCGCGGACGTGGCGGTGCTGGAGCACGGGGCGACGCTGTGGCACACCCACTCCGGCGAACCGATGCGGGCGATCCTGACCGGACTTGAGCGCGAGGGGCGTGCGCTGCCGGACCTGGTGGTCGCCGACCACGGCTGGGCCGGGTACGCGGGGCAGCACGGCGTCGACTCCGTCGGCTACGCCGACAGCAACGACCCGGCGCTGTTCGTCGCCGAGTCCGAGGGCACCCTCCAGGTGGCGGTGCCGCTCGACGACCACGTGCTCAGCCCCCGCCACTACGACCCGATGACGGCGTATCTGCTGGCGGAGGCGGGTCTGGCCTGACGTCTGCGCGTTGGCCGGCGGGTGCGGCCCGGCCGGCCGACGCGCGTGGTGTGCGGCCCCGCCGGCGGGGCCGCACACCGTGCCTCAGGTTGTGGTCGGATCAGTGGCCGCCACCTCCCCCACCGCCGCCACCGCCGCCACCGCCGTGACCGCCGCCGCCACCGCCGCCGTGGCCGCCGCCACCGCCGCCGTAGCCGCCGCCACCGCCACCGCCGTGGTCACCACCGCCGTAGCCCCCACCGCCGTGGTCGCCGCCGCCGTAGCCGCCGTGGTCGCCACCGCCGCCGTAGCCGCCGTGGTCGCCGTAGTCGTCATCGCCGTTCCACCAGCCGCCGTGGTCGCTGCTGTAGGAGCCGTGGTCGTAGGACGAGCTCGCCGAGGCGGTGCCCGCTGCACCGATCGCTGCTCCGCCGGCCAGCAGAAGGCCTGCTGCGGACATCGCGACAAGGCGCCTGGTGCGCTGTGATCGCATGGGAATTACCTTCCATCTCCATCGTCTCTCGCGGCTCGTCGGGAGGCGCGAGGTGATGGCCGTCGCCGCGGCCCAAAAGGCCAAGAGGGGAAGAGAGGAAGAGCGGCGCGGTCTTCAGGTCACCGCAGTGGATTGAAGGGCACGGCGTGCTCCTCCGGTGCCGACACGTGCAGCCCACCCGTACGCGGTCGCGTCATCGGGTGCTGCGGCTGAGGTCCGTCGGGTACGGAGCCTCGTCGGCCGGGCATGCCGTGCGCTGCGGCTTTCACTCAAAGAGCCTAGTACCCCTTGCGTCACTCGTCATATCGAGCGAAAGCCCGCCGCCCAGGGCCCCCGAGCGGCCCCGAAGGCACCCGGTGCCAGGCCGGCCGGGCGGCCGGCTGCACGGCGGTCAACTCCGCTGCGGCAGCCAGGTGTTCGGCCTTCAACGGTTGCCCGGGGCCACCGGGATACGGCGGGGACCCCGGGAACGGGGAGATCACCGCGGGACGCGGACCACGCCCTCCTGGATCACCGAGATGGCGAGCCGGCCGTCCTGGGTGTAGATCCGGGCCTGGCCCAGGCCCCGCCCGCCGTACGCGGACGGTGACTCCTGGTCGTACAGCAGCCACTCGTCGGCGCGGAAGGGCCGGTGGAACCACATCGCGTGGTCCAGGGACGCCCCGACGACGTCCCCGACGGCCCAGCCGCCGCGCCCGTGGGCGAGCAGCACGGCGTCGAGGAGGGTCATGTCGGAGACGTAGGTGGCGAGGACGACGTGGAGCAGGGGGTCGTCGTCCAGCTTGCCGTTGGCCCGGAACCACACCTGGCTGTGCGGTTCGCGCGGCTCGCCGAACTGTCCGTACGGCGGCTCGTCCACGTACCGCAGGTCGATCGCCTCGCGGGCCTCCAGGAACTTCTCCACGACCGCCGCGTCCAGGTGGTCGTAGCCGCGCAGCCGCTCCTGGGAGGTGGGCAGGGTCTCCGGGGCCGGGGCGGACGGCATGGGGGCCTGGTGGTCGAGGCCCTCCTCGTACGTCTGGAAGGACGCCGAGAGGTGGAAGATCGGCTTTCCGTGCTGGACGGCGACGACGCGGCGGGTGGTGAAGGACCGGCCGTCGCGGATGCGGTCGACGCTGTAGACGATCGGTGCGCCGGGGTCGCCCGGGCGCAGGAAGTACGCGTGCAGGGAGTGGGCGGGACGGTCCGCGGGGACCGTGCGCCCGGCGGCGACCAGCGCCTGTGCCGCGACCTGCCCGCCGAAGACGCGCGGGACGACGGCGGAGCGGGACCGGCCGCGGAAGATGTCCTCCTCGATCTGTTCGAGGTCGAGCAGATCGAGGAGGTCCTGGAGTGCCTGGCTCATGGCGTGTAGTTGTACCGGCCAGTGATTGCGGGGGCCTTACAGACCCATGTCCTTGGCGATGATCGACTTCATGATCTCGCTGGTGCCGCCGTAGATGCGGTTGACGCGGTTGTCCGCGTACAGGCGGGCGATCGGGTACTCGTTCATGAAGCCGTAGCCGCCGTGCAGCTGGAGGCAGCGGTCGATGACGCGGTGGGCGACCTCGGTGCAGAAGAGCTTGGCGGAGGCGGCCTCGGCGGGAGTCAGCTCACCGGCGTCGAGGGCCTCGGTCGCGCGGTCGGCGACGGCCTGGGCGGCGTCCACCTCGGCCTGGCAGGCGGCCAGCTCGAACTTGGTGTTCTGGAAGGAGGCGACGGTCTGGCCGAAGACGGTGCGCTGCTGGACGTACTCCTTGGCGAACCGGACGGCCGCCGCGGCCTGCGCGTACGCGCCGAAGGCGATGCCCCAGCGCTCGGAGGCCAGGTTGTGGCCGAGGTAGTAGAAGCCCTTGTTCTCCTCGCCGAGGAGGTCCTCGACGGGCACCTTGACGTCGACGAAGGCCAGCTCGGCCGTGTCGGAGGTCTTCAGGCCCAGCTTGTCGAGCTTGCGGCCGACGGAGTAGCCCTCGGCCTTGGTGTCCACGACGAACAGGGAGATGCCGTGGCGGCGGTCCTCGGCGGTGGGCGCGGCGGTGCGGGCGCAGACGATCATGCGGTCGGCGTGCACGCCGCCGGTGATGAAGGTCTTGGCGCCGTTGAGGACGTAGTGCGTGCCGTCCTCGGAGAGCTTGGCGGTGGTCTTCATGCCCGCGAGGTCGGAGCCGGTGCCCGGCTCGGTCATCGCGATGGCCCACATCTCCTCGCCGGAGACGAACTTCGGCAGGTAGCGCTTCTTCTGCTCGTCGGTGGCGAGCAGCTTGATGTAGGGCAGGCCGAGCAGCACGTGGACGCCGGAGCCGCCGAAGGAGACACCCGCGCGGGCGGTCTCCTCGTACAGGACGGCCTCGAACTTGTACGAGTCGATGCCGGCGCCGCCGTACTCCTCGTCGACCTTGATACCGAAGACGCCCAGCTCGCCGAGCTTGTAGTAGAAGTCGCGCGGGGCCTGGCCGGCGGCGAACCACTCGTCGTACACCGGTACGACCTCGGCCTCGATGAAGGCGCGCAGGGTCTCCCGGAACGCCTCGTGATCCTCGTTGAACACCGTACGGCGCACGCCGCCCACCTCCACGTACCTCGGTATGACATCGGCATGTCTAAGCGCTTGCTCAGACTCAACCGTACCGGCGGGTACGGAACCCCGTCCAGGGGGGATCCGCCGTAACGCTCGTCACGCCGAGGGGGTGGTGCTCCCCGGGGCAGGCCGCCGCCCCGGGGGACGGCACCCCCGGAAGACCGGCACCCGGCCTCAGCGGGTGCGAGGGACGGCACTCCCCGGAAACAGCGTAGGCCTCAGGGGGCGACGCTCCCCAGGACCGGCCGCCGACCTGCGGAAACGGCCCGACGGCCCGGCCCGGCGGCCCGGCCGGACTACTCCTGGCCGGCGGCCGCGAACGATCCCCGCGCCATCCGGTGCAGCAGGGCGGCCGTCGCGCCCCGGCCGGGCAGGGTGCCGGCGCGGCCGAGGTGGGGCGTGGAGTTGAGCAGGCCGAAGACGGAGTGGACGGCGGAGCGCGCTGCGGGCTCGGTCAGCGCCGGGTACACCTCGCGGACCACCTCCACCCACAGCTCGACGTACTGCCGCTGCAGCTGCCGCACCAGTTTGCGGTCGCTGTCGCGCAGCCGGTCCAGCTCGCGGTCGTGCAGGGTGATCAGGGGGCGGTCGTCCAGGGCGAAGTCGATGTGGCCCTCGATGAGCGAGTCCAGGACGGCGGAGGGGCCGCTGTTCCCGTCGGCCTCCGCCAGACGCCGCTTGGCCCCCGTCAGCAGCTGACCGCTGATGCCCACCAGCAGCTCCGCGAGCATCGCGTCCTTGCCCGGGAAGTGCCGGTACAGGCCGGGGCCGCTGATGCCGACCGCGGCACCTATCTCGTCCACACCGACGCCGTGGAAACCGCGCTCGGCGAAGAGCCGGGCGGCCTCCTTGAGGATCTGCTCACGGCGGGTGGGTGCGTCGGCTCTGGTGACCATGCAAGCAATTCTAGACAGCGACGTTAGCGGTCGTTAACCTGAAGGAAATGGTTAACGCTCATTAACAGTAGGACCACTGGGTGAGGGGACCGCAGGATGCACGAGGCACCGGAGCTGACGAGCGCGGCCGATCCCGCGTCGGAGGCCTGGCGGGCCAATGAACAGGCCCACCTCGCACTCGTCGGGGAGCTGCACGCCAAGCTGGCCACGGCCGCCCTGGGCGGCGGCGAGAAGGCGCGGGCCCGGCACACCGCACGCGGCAAGCTGCTGCCGAGGGACCGGGTGGACACGCTGCTCGACCCCGGCTCGCCGTTCCTGGAGCTCGCCCCCCTGGCGGCCGACGGGATGTACGACGGACAGGCACCGGCCGCGGGCGTGATCGCCGGGATCGGGCGGGTCAGCGGGCGCGAGTGCGTGATCGTCGCCAACGACGCCACCGTCAAGGGCGGCACGTACTACCCGATGACGGTGAAGAAGCACCTGCGTGCCCAGGAGGTGGCCCTGGACAACCGGCTGCCGTGCGTCTACCTCGTGGACTCCGGCGGCGCCTTCCTGCCGATGCAGGACGAGGTGTTCCCGGACCGCGAGCACTTCGGGCGGATCTTCTACAACCAGGCGCGGATGTCCGGCGCCGGGATCCCGCAGATCGCGGCCGTCCTCGGCTCGTGCACGGCCGGCGGCGCCTACGTCCCGGCGATGAGCGACGAGGCCGTCATCGTCCGCAACCAGGGCACGATCTTCCTCGGCGGGCCCCCGCTGGTGAAGGCGGCCACCGGTGAGGTGGTGACGGCGGAGGAGCTGGGCGGCGGCGAGGTCCACTCCCGGATCTCCGGTGTCACCGACCACCTCGCCGAGGACGACGCGCACGCGCTCAGGATCGTGCGCAACATCGTGGCCACGCTGCCCGCCCGGCAGTCCCTGCCCTGGGAGGTCACGCCGGTCGCGGAGCCCAAGGTGGACCCGTACGGGCTCTACGGCGCCGTCCCGGTGGACTCCCGCACCCCCTACGACGTCCGCGAGGTCATCGCCCGCGTGGTGGACGGCTCGCGCTTCGCCGAGTTCAAGGCCGAGTTCGGGCAGACCCTGATCACCGGTTTCGCCCGGATCCACGGCCACCCGGTCGGCATCGTCGCCAACAACGGCATCCTCTTCTCCGAGTCCGCCCAGAAGGGCGCGCACTTCATCGAGCTGTGCGACCAGCGCGGCATCCCGCTGGTGTTCCTGCAGAACATCTCCGGGTTCATGGTCGGCAAGGACTACGAGGCGGGCGGCATCGCCAAGCACGGCGCCAAGATGGTGACGGCGGTGGCCTGCACCCGGGTGCCCAAGCTGACCGTCGTCGTCGGCGGCTCCTACGGCGCCGGCAACTACTCGATGTGCGGCCGGGCCTACTCCCCCCGCTTCCTGTGGATGTGGCCCAACGCCAAGATCTCCGTGATGGGCGGCGAGCAGGCCGCCTCCGTCCTCGCGACCGTCAAGCGCGACCAGCTTCAGGCGCGCGGCGAGGAGTGGTCCGCCGAGGAGGAAGAGGCCTTCAAGGCGCCGGTCCGCGCGCAGTACGAGCGCCAGGGCAGTGCCTACTACGCCACCGCCCGTCTCTGGGACGACGGCGTGATCGACCCGCTGGAAACCCGTCAGGTGCTCGGACTCGCCCTGACGGCCTGCGCCAACGCGCCACTGGGAGACCCCCAGTTCGGCGTCTTCCGGATGTGAGGAGGGGAACCGTGTTCGACACAGTGCTGGTGGCCAACCGGGGCGAGATCGCCGTACGGGTCATCCGTACGCTCCGCTCGCTGGGTGTCCGCTCGGTGGCGGTCTTCTCCGACGCCGACGCCGACGCGCGGCATGTACGGGAGGCCGACACGGCGGTACGGATCGGTCCGGCGCCGGCCGCCGAGAGCTATCTGTCGGTGGAGCGGCTCCTCGAAGCCGCCGCCCGCACCGGCGCCCAGGCCGTGCATCCCGGGTACGGCTTCCTCGCCGAGAACGCGGGCTTCGCGCGCGCCTGCGAGGAGGCGGGGCTGGTGTTCATCGGCCCGCCGGCGGACGCGATCGCCCTGATGGGCGACAAGATCCGGGCCAAGGAGACGGTGAAGGCGGCCG
Organism: Streptomyces sp. NPDC007971; assembly: GCF_042958635.1. NCBI lineage: Bacteria > Bacillati > Actinomycetota > Actinomycetes > Kitasatosporales > Streptomycetaceae > Streptomyces > Streptomyces sp. NPDC007971. Next base: position 292,016 of record NZ_JBIBJK010000012.1, on the reverse strand, counting down.
GGGTGCCGGTCGTGCCGGGTTCGAGCGGCAGCGGGCTCACCGACGCCCAGCTGGCCGACGCCGCCCGGGAGATCGGGACGCCCGTCCTGCTCAAGCCCTCCGCCGGCGGCGGCGGCAAGGGCATGCGCCTGGTGCGCGACATGAGCGCGCTGGAGGAGGAGATCGCGGCCGCCCGCCGCGAGGCCCGCGCCTCCTTCGGCGACGACACCCTGCTGGTGGAGCGCTGGGTGGACCGGCCCCGGCACATCGAGATCCAGGTGCTGGCGGACGGCCACGGGGGCGTGGTGCACCTGGGCGAGCGCGAGTGCTCGCTGCAGCGCCGGCACCAGAAGATCATCGAGGAGGCGCCGAGCGTGCTCCTCGACGAGGCGACCCGGGCGGCGATGGGCGAGGCGGCCGTCCAGGCGGCCCGCTCGTGCGGCTACCGGGGCGCGGGCACGGTGGAGTTCATCGTGTCCGGCGGCGACCCGTCCTCGTACTACTTCATGGAGATGAACACCCGTCTCCAGGTGGAGCACCCGGTCACCGAGCTGATCACCGGCCTGGACCTGGTGGAGTGGCAGCTGCGGGTGGCGGCCGGGGAGCGGCTGGGCTTCGCGCAGGAGGACGTGCGGCTGACCGGTCACGCGGTCGAGGCCCGGATCTGCGCCGAGGACCCGGCGCGCGGCTTCCTGCCGTCCGGCGGCACGGTGCTGCTGCTCGACGAGCCGCAGGGCGACGGCGTCCGCACCGACTCCGGGCTCAGCGAGGGCACCGAGGTGGGCAGCCTGTACGACCCGATGCTGTCCAAGGTCATCGCCTACGGTCCCGACCGGGACACGGCGCTGCGCAGGCTCCGGGCCGCCCTCGCCGACACCGTCACGCTGGGCGTGCAGACCAATGCGGGTTTCCTGCGGCGGCTGCTGGCGCATCCGGCGGTGGTGGCGGGCGAGCTGGACACCGGGCTGGTGGAGCGGGTGGTGGACGAGCTGGTCCCCGCCGACGTGCCGCCGGAGGTGTACGAGGCCGCCTCGGCGGTACGGCTCCAGGCGCAGCGGCCGCGGACCGAGGGCTGGGTGGACCCCTTCTCGGTGCCGAGCGGCTGGCGGCTGGGCGGGACCCCGAAGCAGCAGGCTTTCGACCTGCGCGTGGCCGATCCGGTCACGTACACCCCGCGGGGCGCGCACACCGTCACCGGGGACCGGGTCGGCGTCACCCTCGACGGCGTCCGGCACACCTTCCGGCGCGCCGGCGACTGGATCGGCCGTGACGGCGACGCCTGGCACGTGCGCGACCACGATCCGGTGGCCGCGTCCCTGACCCGGTCCGCGCACGCGGGCGCCGACTCGCTGACCGCGCCGATGCCCGGCACGGTGACGGTGGTCAAGGTGGCCGTCGGCGACGAGGTGTCGGCCGGTCAGAGCCTGCTGGTGGTCGAGGCGATGAAGATGGAGCACGTCATCTCCGCCCCGCACGCCGGCACGGTCGCCGAGCTGGACGTGACCCCGGGGGCGACGGTCGCCATGGACCAGGTGCTGGCCGTCATCGCGCCGAAGGAGGAGGCGGAGTGAGCACCGAGCAACTGCCCATGGTGGTACCGGCCCAGGACCTGCCCGAGCGGGTGCGTATCCACGAGGTCGGCGCGCGCGACGGTCTGCAGAACGAGAAGACGGCCGTACCGACCGCGGTGAAGGCGGAGTTCATCCGCCGGCTGGCCGACGCCGGCCTGACCACGATCGAGGCGACGAGCTTCGTGCACCCGAAGTGGGTGCCCCAGCTCGCCGACGCCGAGCAGCTGTTCCCCCTGGTCGGCGACCTCGGCGTCGAGCTCCCCGTGCTGGTGCCCAACCAGCACGGTCTGGAGCGGGCGCTGTCGCTCGGCGCCCGCCGGATCGCGGTCTTCGCCAGCGCCACGGAGTCCTTCGCGAAGGCCAACCTCAACCGCACGGTGGACGAGTCGCTGGCCGTGTTCGCACCGGTGGTGCGGCAGGCGAAGGACGCGGGCGCGCACGTGCGCGGCTATGTCTCGATGTGCTTCGGCGACCCCTGGGAGGGAGCGGTCCCGCTCCACCAGGTGGCCCGCGTCTGCACGGCCCTGCGCGACATGGGCTGCGACGAGCTGAGCCTCGGCGACACCATCGGGGTCGCCACCCCGGGCCACGTCCTGGAGCTGCTCTCCCTGCTGAACGAGGAGGGCGTGCCGACGAACACGATCGGCGTGCACTTCCACGACACCTACGGCCAGGCGCTCGCGAACACCTACGCGGCCCTGGAACACGGCGTGACGACGATCGACGCCTCCGCCGGAGGCCTCGGCGGCTGCCCGTACGCCAAGTCCGCCACCGGCAACCTCGCCACCGAAGACCTCGTATGGATGCTGCACGGCCTCGGCATCGAGACAGGGGTCGACCTGGGCCGTCTGACCGCCACCAGCGTGTGGATGGCCGAACAGCTGGGCCGGCCGAGCCCGTCCCGTACCGTCCGCGCTCTCTCCCACAAGGACCAGTGATCAGCATGGACCACCGTCTCAGCCCCGAGCTGGAGGAACTCCGCCGCACGGTGGAGGAGTTCGCGCACGACGTCGTGGCGCCGAAGATCGGCGACTTCTACGAGCGGCACGAGTTCCCGTACGAGATCGTCCGCGAGATGGGCCGCATGGGCCTGTTCGGTCTGCCGTTCCCCGAGGAGTACGGCGGCATGGGCGGCGACTACCTGGCCCTCGGCATCGCCCTGGAGGAGCTGGCCCGGGTGGACTCCTCCGTGGCCATCACCCTGGAGGCGGGTGTCTCCCTGGGCGCCATGCCGCTGCACCTGTTCGGCACCGAGGAGCAGAAGCGCGAGTGGCTGCCGCGCCTGTGCGCGGGCGAGATCCTCGGCGCGTTCGGCCTCACGGAACCGGACGGCGGCAGCGACGCGGGCGCGACCCGTACGACGGCCCGTCTGGACCCGGACACCGACGAATGGGTCATCAACGGCACGAAGTGCTTCATCACCAACTCGGGCACGGACATCACCGGGTTGGTGACGGTCACCGCGGTGACGGGCCGCAAGCCGGACGGCAAGCCGCAGATCTCCTCGATCATCGTTCCGTCGGGCACCCCCGGCTTCACGGTCGCCGCCCCCTACTCGAAGGTCGGCTGGAACGCCTCCGACACCCGCGAGCTGTCCTTCCAGGACGTCCGCGTGCCGGCCGCGAACCTGCTCGGCGAGGAGGGCCGGGGCTATGCCCAGTTCCTGCGCATCCTGGACGAGGGCCGGATCGCCATCGCGGCGCTCGCGACGGGTCTGGCCCAGGGGTGTGTCGACGAGTCGGTGAAGTACGCGAAGGAGCGCCAGGCCTTCGGCCGTCCCATCGGCGCCAACCAGGCCATCCAGTTCAAGCTCGCGGACATGGAGATGAAGGCCCACACGGCCCGCCTCGCCTGGCGCGACGCGGCCAGCCGGCTGGTCTCGGGCGAGCCCTTCAAGAAGGAGGCGGCCCTGGCCAAGCTCTACTCCTCCACGGTCGCCGTGGACAACGCCCGCGACGCCACCCAGATCCACGGCGGCTACGGCTTCATGAACGAGTACCCGGTGGCCCGCATGTGGCGCGACTCCAAGATCCTGGAGATCGGCGAGGGCACGAGCGAGGTCCAGCGGATGCTGATCGCACGGGAGCTGGGACTGGTGGGCTGAAGCTGGTGGGCTGAGGCTGGTCGCGTGAGGCTCATGTCCGCCGTGTGAAGCGGATGCCGGGGCCGCAGGGTTCGTCTGGGTCGAGGGTGACGCAGAGGGCCGTGCGGCCCTTCGCCGCTTTGACCGCCGAGAGGTCGATCGAGCAGTCCGACTGCGGAAGGTTGCCGAAGAAGAGCCCCACCTCGGAGCCGGAGACGGCCTTCTGCGAGGTGCTGGAGTCGCCGTCTCCGTCGTCGGCGAAGAACTGCCAGGTGCCGACGGCCCTTCCCGCGGGGCACCGCTCGTCGTAGTCGGCGAGTTTCTTCGAGGCCAGGCCGGTGGAGGTGAACGTGCGATCGGCCGCGAAGCTCAGCGTCGCGCCGTCGGCCGACGTCCAGGTGCCGACGACTCGGTCCACGGAAAGGGCGGCCATGTCGTCCACGAAACAGCCGGTGGCCAGCAGCGACGGCATCAGGAGGACGGCGGCCCAGCGGACGGGGCGTGACGGGGTGTCGAACACGCGCTCATCGTAAGGACATGCTCAACCGCGGACTCCCGCGGCCCGGACGGTGCCCACCCCCTGGACAGCAGGTGAGGTTAGGCTAACCTATTTTTGACCTTGTCCGGCGGGCGCCCCGCCCCGTTCGAAAGCAGTCATACCCATGCCCTATGCCCGTGCCACCCACCTCACCCGCCGCGGCCTGCTCGCCGCGGGCGGCGCCCTCGGACTCGGCGCCGCACTCGCCGCCTGCGGGGACGACAAGGGCAAAGGCAGCGGCTCCGGCAAGGACGCGAAGGTCGGCAAGTCGGGCCCCTGGAGCTTCAAGGACGACCGCGGCACGCCCGTGAAGCTGGACAGGGCCCCCGCGAACATCGTCGCCTTCACCGGTGTCGGCGCCGCCCTTTACGACTACGGCATCGAGGTCAAGGGCGTCTTCGGCCCGACCACGACCAAGGACGGCAAGGCCGACGTCCAGGCCGGCGACATGGACGTCAGCAAGCTGACGGTTCTCGGCAACGCCTGGGGCCAGTTCAACATCGAGAAGTACGCGTCCCTCGCGCCCGACGTGCTCATCACGACGATGTTCGACAACGCCGGCACCCTCTGGTACGTCCCCGACGAGTCGAAGAAGAAGATCGCCCAACTGGCGCCCAGCGTCGGCATCTCCGTCTACGACCGTCAGCTCACCCAGCCGCTGCAGCGCATGTGGGACCTCGCCGAGTCGCTCGGCGCCGACATGAAGGCCGTGAAGGTGACGGACGCGAAGAAGCGGTTCGAGGCCGCGGCCGCCCGGCTGCGGGCCGCCGCCAAGGCGAAGCCCGGCCTCAAGGTGATGGCCGGTTCCGCCAGCGACCAGCTCTTCTACGTCTCCGGCACCAACCTCTCGGTGGACCTGGAGTACTTCAAGGCCCTCGGTGTGAACTTCGTGGAGCCCCCACAGAGCGCGAAGAAGCAGGGCGGCGGCTGGTACGAGTCGCTGAGCTGGGAGAACGTCGACAAGTACCACGCCGACATCATCATGATGGACGACCGGTCCTCGACGATCCAGCCGGCCGACATCACGAAGGCGACCTGGAAGAAACTGCCCGCGGTGAAGGCGGGGCAGGTCATCGCGCGCTCGCCCGAGCCGATTCTCTCCTACGACAAGTGTGTGCCGCTGCTGACCGGTCTGGCCGAGGCCCTGGAGAAGGCGAAGAAGGTCGGTTAGGCGCCCCTTCGGAGGGGCCGTTCCGCGTCGTGGGTGACTGCGGGCCGCGTGTGGCCGGCCGCGCCCGCGCGGCGGAGCCGCGTATCGACACGGTCCCGCGCCCCTTCCGGTCTGCCGCAGTCCCCCGCATCGAGAACCTGACGCAGATTCAGGAGCTGACATGACGACGGCCGTAGCCGCCCCGTTCCGTTTCTTCTCCCTGCAGGTCGTGCGGACGAGGCGGCTCGGGCCGTCCCTGGTCCGGGTCACCTTCACCGGTGCCGATCTGCACGCCTTCCACTCCGACGGGCGTGACCAGTCCCTGTCGCTGTTCCTGCCACATCCGGGGCAGGCCGAACCCGTCGTACCGCTGGATCTGGGCGACGGCTGGTGGCAGGCCTGGCGTGAACTGCCGGACGACGTACGGGCCGTGATGCGCTCGTACACGCTCAGGGCGCTGCGCCGCGACCCCGACGAGATCGACATCGACTTCGCCCTGCACACTCCGGCCGGGCCCGCCTCCCGCTGGGCCTCCCGGACCGCGGCCGGCGACCGCGTCCTGCTGCTCGGCCCGGCGATCGCCGACAACCGGGCGATCCGGTTCCGGCCGCCCGAGGACACCGGGCTGGTCGTCCTGTGGGGCGACGAGACCGCCGTTCCGGCCGCCACCGCCATCCTGGAGTCCCTGCCGCCCGGCACCCGCGTCCGCGCCTGGCTGGAGGTGCCGCACGCCGGTGACATCCAGGACGTGGAGAGCGCGGCGGACGCGGAGATCACCTGGCTCGTCCGGCACGACGGGTCCCCCGCGGCCGTCGACGCCGTGCGGGATGCCCCGCTGCCCGCGTCCGAAGCACCGTACGTATGGATCGCCGGCGAGTCCGGCCGGGTGAAGGAGCTGCGCCGGCACTTCGTCGGCGAGCGCGGGATCGACCGGCGGCGCGTCACCTTCGTCGGGTACTGGCGGCGGGGCCTGACGGAGGAACAGCTCCGCGCCTCCGGCGAATAACTCCCCCTGGAGTGAAGTCGGTCACGGGACAGGCACACCCCGCCCCCTCAAACTTAGGTTAGGCTAACCTAAGTTCATCTCCCCGCACGGACAGTCCCCTCGGAGGACCCCCACATGCGCTCGCACCTGCTCAATGGCCGCACCGCGGAGCACTACCGCCGCTCCGTGACCGAAGGAGTCGAGCGGGTGGCGGCCAAACTGGCCACCACCGACCGTCCGTTCACCGGCGTCACCGTCGACGCCCTCGCACCGCGCGTCGACGCGGTCGACCTCGACCGGCCGCTGGGCGACACCACCGCGGCCCTCGACGAACTGGAAGACCTCTACCTCCGCGACGCGGTCTACTTCCACCACCCCCGCTACCTCGCCCACCTCAACTGCCCGGTCGTCATCCCCGCGCTGCTCGGCGAGGCCGTGCTCTGCGCGGTCAACTCCTCCCTGGACACCTGGGACCAGTCGGCCGGCGGCACCCTCATCGAGCGCAGGCTCATCGACTGGACCGCCGAGCGCATCGGCCTCGGCCCCGCCGCCGACGGCGTCTTCACCTCCGGCGGCACCCAGTCCAACCTCCAGGCGCTCCTGCTGGCCCGGGAGGAGGCGAAGCCGGGGCGGGCAGGATGGCACGTGGGGGACGCCCTCGCCGGGCTGCGCATCTTCGCCTCCGAGGTCAGCCACTTCAGCGTGCAGAAGTCCGCGAAACTGCTGGGACTTCCCCCGGACGCGGTCGTCTCCGTCCCCGTCGACCAGAACAAGCGCATGCAGACCGTCGCGCTCGCCCATGAGCTGGAGCGCTGCGCGAAGGACGGCCTCGTCCCCATGGCCGTCGTCGCCACTGCCGGTACCACCGACTTCGGCTCCATCGACCCGCTGCCCGAGATCGCCGAGCTGTGCTCCCAGTACTCCACCTGGCTGCACGTGGACGCGGCCTACGGCTGCGGGCTGCTCGCCTCCCTCAAGCACCGGGACCGCATCGACGGCATCGAGCGCGCCGACTCGGTCACCGTCGACTACCACAAGTCCTTCTTCCAGCCGGTGAGTTCCTCCGCCCTACTGGTCCGGGACGCCTCGACCCTGCGCCACGCGACCTATCACGCGGAGTACCTGAACCCCCGCCGTATGGTCACCGAGCGCATCCCCAACCAGGTCGACAAGTCCCTGCAGACCACCCGCCGCTTCGACGCCCTCAAGCTGTGGATGACGCTGCGCGTGATGGGCGCCGACGGCATCGGCGAACTCTTCGACCAGGTGTGCGAGCTGGCCCGGGAGGGCTGGAAGCTGCTCGCCGCCGACCCCCGCTTCGACGTCGTGGTGGAGCCCTCGCTCTCCACCCTCGTCTTCCGCTGCATCCCGGCGGCCGTCACCGACCCCGCCGAGATCGACCGCGCCAACCTGTACGCCCGCAAGGCCCTGTTCCTCTCCGGCGACGCCGTGGTCGCGGGCACCAAGGTCGGCGGCCGCCACTACCTGAAGTTCACCCTGCTCAACCCCGAGACGACGCCGGCCGACATCGCCGCCGTCCTCGACCTGATCGCCGGCCACGCCGAGCAGTACCTGGGAGAGTCCCTTGACCGCGCGTCCTGAAGCCCCGAACAAGACCTACGACTTCGTGGGGATCGGGCTCGGCCCCTTCAACCTCGGGCTCGCCTGCCTGACCGAGCCGATCGCCGAACTGGACGGCGTCTTCCTCGACTCCAAGCCCGGATTCGAGTGGCACGCGGGCATGTTCCTGGACGGCGCCCACCTCCAGACCCCGTTCATGTCGGACCTGGTCACCCTGGCCGACCCGACCTCGCCGTACTCCTTCCTCAACTACCTGAAGGAGAAGGGCAGACTGTATCCGTTCTACATACGCGAGAACTTCTATCCGCTGCGCGTCGAGTACGACGACTACTGCCGCTGGGCGGCGAACCGGCTCGGCAACGTCCGCTTCGGCACCACGGTCACCGAGGTGACGTACGAGGACGAGCTCTACGCCGTCCGCACCGCCGCCGGAGAAACGTTCCGCGCACGGCGCCTGGTCCTCGGCACGGGAACGGTCCCCTTCGTACCGCAGGCCTGCCGGGGCCTCGGCGGCGACTTCCTGCACAACGCGCAGTACATGCACCGCAAGGCGGAGCTGCAGGAGAAGAAGTCCATCACGATCGTCGGCAGCGGCCAGAGCGCCGCGGAGATCTACTACGAACTGCTCTCCGAGATCGACGTACGCGGCTACCGGCTCAACTGGGTCACCCGCTCCCCGCGGTTCTTCCCGCTGGAGTACACCAAGCTGACCCTGGAGATGACGTCCCCGGACTACATCGACTACTTCCGCGCGCTGCCCGAGGAGACCCGCTACCGGCTGGAGAAGCAGCAGAAGGGCCTGTTCAAGGGCATCAACTCGGACCTGATCGACTCGATCTTCGACCTGCTCTACCAGAAGAACGTGGAGAGCGGCGACCGCCCGGTGCCCACCCGCCTGCTCACCAACTCCTCGCTGAACAGCGCCCGGTACGAGGACGGCGCGTACACGCTCGGCCTCCGCCAGGACGAGCAGGGCAAGGACTTCGAGATCCGCACCGAGGGCCTGGTGCTGGCCACCGGCTACCACTACGAGCCGCCGGCCTTCCTCGACCCGGTCCGCGACCGCCTCCGCTTCGACGGCCACGGCCGCTTCGACGTCGCCCGCAACTACGCCATCGACGTCACCGGCCGCGGTGTGTTCCTCCAGAACGCCGGCGTCCACACCCACAGCATCACCTCGCCCGACCTCGGCATGGGCGCCTACCGGAACGCGTACATCATCCGTGAGCTGCTCGGCACGGAGTACTACCCGGTCGAGAAGACGATCGCCTTCCAGGAGTTCGCCGTATGACCAGCACGACCATGACCTTCACCTTCCGCCCGCTCGACCCGCTCGAAGACGCCGAGCTGCTGCACGGCTGGGTCACCCATCCCAAGGCCGCGTTCTGGATGATGCAGGACGCGAAGCTTCAGGACGTCGAGCGCGCCTACAGGGAGATCGCGGCCGACGAGCACCACCACGCCCTGCTCGGGCTGCTGGACGGCGAGCCCGCCTTCCTCATGGAGAAGTACGACCCCGCCCACCGCGAGCTGGTCGGGCTGTACGAGCCGGAACCCGGGGACGTCGGCATGCACTTCCTGACCCCGGCCACCGACACCCCGGTGCACGGATTCACCAAGGCCGTCATCACCGCCGTAATGGCCCACCTCTTCGAGGACCCCGCCGCGCTGCGGGTCGTCGTCGAGCCGGACGTGCGCAACAAGGCCGTGCACGCCCTGAACGAGGCCGTCGGATTCGTGCCCGAGCGGGAGATGCAGAAGCCGGAGAAGAAGGCGCTGCTGAGCTTCTGCACCCGCGAGCAGTTCGCCGCGGCGACGGGGGTGCCCGCATGAGCCTCGCCGACTCCGTGGCCCACCTGTCGCCGGAGCGCTGGGAGACCGCCAACCGCCTGCTGGTGCGCAAGGCGCTCGCCGAGTTCGCCCACGAGCGGCTGATCACGCCCGAGCGGGACGGGGACGGATACGTCGTCCGCAGCGACGACGGGCTCACCTCCTACCGCTTCGCGGCCACCCTGCGCGGCCTCGACCACTGGCAGATCGACGCCGGTTCCGTCACACGCCACCGCGGCGACGACGAACTCCCCCTCGCGGCGATGGACTTCTTCATCGAGCTGCGGCAGGCACTCGGGCTGAGCGACGAGATCCTGCCCGTCTACCTGGAGGAGATCTCCTCCACCCTCTCCGGCACCTGCTACAAGCTCACCAAGCCGCGGATCCCGGTGGCCGAGCTGGCGCGCAGCGGCTTCCAGGCGATCGAGACCGGGATGACCGAGGGCCACCCGTGCTTCGTCGCCAACAACGGGCGGCTCGGCTTCGGCGTCCACGAGTACCTGTCGTACGCGCCGGAGACCGCGAGCCCGATCCGGCTGGTGTGGCTGGCCGCGCACCGCTCGCGGGCCGCGTTCACGGCCGGGGCCGGGATCGAGTACGAGGAGTTCTTCCGGCAGGAACTGGGGTCGGCCACCGTCGAACGGTTCCGGCGGACGCTCACGGACCAGGGCCTGGACCCGGCCGACTACCTGTTCATCCCCGTCCACCCCTGGCAGTGGTGGAACAAGCTCAGTGTCACCTTCGCCGCCGAGGTGGCCCGCCGGTACCTGGTCTGCCTGGGCGAGGGCGACGACGAATACCTGGCCCAGCAGTCCATACGGACCTTCTTCAACGCCTCCGCCCCGCAGCGGCACTATGTGAAGACAGCCCTGTCCGTCCTCAACATGGGCTTCATGCGCGGGCTGTCCGCCGCCTACATGGAGGCGACCCCGGCGATCAACGACTGGCTCGCCCAGCTCATCGAGAACGACAGTGTGCTGAAGTCGACCGGGCTCACGATCATCCGGGAGCGTGCCGCCGTCGGCTACCGGCACCTGGAGTACGAGCAGGCCACCGACCGCCACTCGCCGTACCGCAAGATGCTGGCCGCGCTGTGGCGACAGAGCCCGGTGCCGTCGCTGCGGGAGGGCGAGTCCCTCGCGACCATGGCGTCCCTGCTGCACACGGACCACACGGACGCCTCCTTCGCGGGCGCGCTCATCGAGCAGTCGGGCCTTGCGCCCGCCGCGTGGTTGCGGCAGTACCTGCGGGCGTACTTCACCCCGCTGCTGCACAGCTTCTACGCCTACGACCTGGTGTTCATGCCGCACGGCGAGAACGTGATCCTGGTCCTGAAGGACGGGGTGGTGCAGCGCGCGGTCTACAAGGACATCGCCGAGGAGATCGTCGTCATGGACCCGGACGCGGTGCTGCCGCCCGAGGTGCGGCGGATCGCCGTCGACGTGCCCGAGGACCAGAAGCTGCTGTCCGTCTTCACGGACGTCTTCGACTGCTTCTTCCGGTTCCTCGCGGCGAACCTCGCCGCCGAGGGGATCCTGGAGGAGGACGGCTTCTGGCGCACGGTCGCGGAGGTCACCCGCGAGTACCAGGAGGCGACGCCGGAGCTGGCGGACAGGTTCCGGCAGTACGACATGTTCGCCCCCGAGTTCGCGCTGTCCTGCCTCAACCGGCTCCAGCTGCGCAACAACAAGCAGATGGTCGACCTGGCAGACCCCTCCGGGGCCCTCCAGCTGGTCGGAACCCTGAAGAACCCCATCGCCGGGTTCTGAAGCCGCCGCGAAGACGGACGGGCACCCCGCAGTACGGTCCTGCGGGGTGCCCCTCGGGCTGTGCCGACCACCGCTACCAGCTGTAGCTCTGCCCCTCCGGCGTGACGCGGAGTGTGAACCGCGCCGGCTCAGGTGCTCCAGCGGCGTTCCAGCGGCCCAACTGGTCTTCGGCGGTGTCCCACAGGGCGCGGGGGCCGTGCTGCCGCACGGTCCACCGGCCGGCCTCCTGGTAGAGAGCGGCTGATGAACCTGAGTCGCTGTCGATCAGTAGGTCCTCCTGCCGCCCGTCACGTTCCATGGCCAGGCGCCGGCCGCCCGGTACCGCACACTGCACGACGAATCGGGACGTCCAGTCGTCCAGAGCCTCGGCGCCGATGACGGCCTCGCGTTCCTCGCCCGCGCTCAGGTCCGGAAGCAGGCCGAGGGGTGGCGGCAGCTGCGGGCGGGCGAGCATGAAGCTGGCCCGGCCGCCCAGTAGCGGGCCGGATGCGGTGCCGTCGTCATGCACCGTCAGCCGAGTGAGTTCCGAGGCGCCGAGCCATCCACCGACGGTCGTAAGGATCTCTCCGCCAGGCCGCGTCTGCTCTATCCACTCGCGGGGCACGCTGCGTACGCCGCAGGTGGCAATGACCCGGTCGTACGGCGCGCCCTTGGCGAAGCCGATCAGACCGTCACCGGTAACGAGCTTCGGGTACATCCCGACCCGGGCGAGAGCCGTCTCCGCCCTGGCGGCCACCTCCGCGTCGTACTCGACGGAGGTGACGAAGCCTTCGCCCAGTCGGGCACAGAGCAGCGCGGTCGAGTAGCCGGTGCCGGTGCCGATCTCCAGAACCGTCATGCCCGGCTCCAGCCGCAGCTCCTCCAGCATGCGTACCACGAGTGAGGGCAGTGTGCTGGAACTGGTCGGCTCGCGCAGAATGTCACCGCGGATGTCCGTCGGCACGATCGTATTCGCGATCTGCGTCACGAGCGACTCGTCCGTGTAGCAGCCCCGGATCCAGTCAGCGCTGTCCTCCAGAACAGGCTGCCAGGCCACAGGGAAGGCGTTCGGAACCCGGCGAAAGAAGCCGCCCCGGAGAAACTCGTGTCGCGGAACCGACTCCACTGCCCGCCTCCATGGCTCGGTGCGCAGCGTCCCTGTCTGTTCCAGGCTGTTCACCAGCTGCTGATGCAGCCGTGCCACGTCGGTGCTCATGTCGTCCTCTCCAACAGATCGGCCATGGCCTCAAGCATCGGAAGACCGGTTTCCGGTTCGAGCCAGTACCACTGGCCGGAGGGGTTGCACTCCAGGAACCACCATCGCCCGTCCCCGCCCACGCAGAAATCGAAAGCGCCGAATACGAGCCCGAAGTGATCCAGGTACCGGAACAGTGACGTCCTGATCCGTGGTGGGAGCTCCACAGGGGTGTACTTCAGGCGGCCGTAGTCGGTGCGCCAGTCCAGCAGGTCGGAGTTGATACGGACACAGAACACCCGCCTGCCGATGACCGTGACCCGGACGTCCGCCGTCTTGAGAACGCGCTCTTGGAAGAGGTGCGCAGTGCCGCCCACGCTGTCGTCGATGTCCTCGGCGGCGACCTCGGCGATCCTGACAACCGAGGAGACCCCGTCGGCCTGGTAGGCCGGATTCGACAGCGGCTTGTAGATGACCGAGTGGTGGCGTTTGACGAACGCCCGGGCGGCGTCCGCGCTGGCGGTGATGAGCGTGGCCGGTACGTCGAATCCGGACCCGACCGCCGCGACGAGGCCGGAGGGCTTGAACTCGGCGTCGCCGATCCTGTGCGGGTGGTTGACGTACCGGCAGCCGGGTAAGGAGGCGAGCACGCCCCCGAGTCCGTACCGGGCCTGGGTGACTGCGAACCGTGCATCCTGCTCGGCCAGGTGCGGGAACGCGAACCCGGTCGGGCGGCGGTAGTACAGGGATCTCACGGTGGCCAGGTCAGCGGTTCGGGTGGGGGTGAGGAGGCGGCCCTGGACGCCGTGCTGGGTGATCTCGGCCTCCACCGACAGTGATGCGGGGAAGTCCCCGGAGTCGAGCCGCACGACCGGGACGCCCCGGTCGTGCAGCTCGCGGATCACCGCGTCGGCGGTGGGGTCGTACAAGCTGGTGACGACCAACACCGGACGAGGATCACTCACTGGTCGCCGTCGCTCCCCTGGTCGGAGTCGGTGTTGCCCTGGCCTTGCCCGTCAGGGCTTGTGCCCGTCACCGGGGTGGTGCCGGTGCTAGTGCCATGGCCAGGCATCTCCATGATCTGCCCGTGAGCGTCGAAGAACACCGCTGCCTGGGTGCTCGGGTTCAGTTCGGCACGCGCATAGCCCGGGGCCATCGTCGGATAAGGGGCCATGCGGCTCACCCCCCATGGGGCCGGAGTGCGGGTGCCGGACGGCCGCGACGTCTCGGTCGGGTATCGGTCGGAGTGGACGAACAAGGCGTACTCCTTCACTGCTTGTATCGGCTGATGAGCCCGCTGCGGATCGATGAGCGCAGGGGCCCGGAGCCCCTTCCGCCGGAGTCTTGCCGAACAGCGGCGGGAGGGACGATCTGGGGATGCGACCCTGACCCGGCGGCCGCAGGGGGGCGTCAGCCAGCCGTCCTCGTGAGCACCAGCGCGAGGACAGGGACGGTGACGGCAACCACTACATAAGCAGGCTGCCAATCGCGTTCATGACCGCTCGTTGGCCGGTGCTGCCCCGCCCAACTTCTCGTAGTGGTCGCAGAGCGCCTTGACGGAGCGGGCGAGCTTGCGCGCCACGGCCACGCGGACGGGCGACGTGCAACCGTCCCCGACCCGCGCCTTCCTGGTTGCCTCACCGACGCAGGCGAGGGCGCAGTATCGCGGAACGCTGTTCTTCGGCAGCCGTCCTGCCTTCGCCGCCACCTCGGGGATGAGCAGTTCCAGATGGCCGCGCAGCGTCGCAGTGAGGGTGCCCAGCTCCTTGAGCGCGGGGGGAGGTGTTTCGGGCCCGTCGTCCGGCCCCAGCAGCAGAGCTGCGGTCTCGCGCATCGTGGCGATGTCCACTGGGCCGGTGTCGTTGTCCCGCTTCATGGTGACGGTCACCGGCGCACCACCTGTCCAGTCCGGCAGTGCAGGCACCTGCATGGCGGGTACTGGGTGTCCATGGCCGGCGGCAGCGGCTGGTTCCCGTACGTCACGGTGATCGTGCCGCGGTCGCGGGTGATCGTGCCGTTGCGGTCCACGGCGTAGACCCGCATCGTCATACCGCCGCCCAGTGCCCTGGCCCGGAGTCGGGCTGTACCTTTCATCATGTTGACGCTCCCAACAGCGTTGGCCATGCCCCCGGATCGGTCGCACGGTCGCGGGGGTCTACTCGGTCGGTGCCGTTCATGCCGTGGCTTCCTTGCTTCGGCAGCCGCACGTGGCGATCTGCCACACGCGCGTGCTTTCACGGACCACGACATGCCCGGCAACGCGCAGGGTCTTGTTGACGGCTCCGCAGTAGAAGCAAGCCTCGCCATGCAATCGGACGACGCTCACACGCCCTTCGATGACCGTGGGCGCGAACGGATGTGAATCTGGCACTTCCCGGCTCCCATCTGCTGGCTCCTGCGCGTGCTACACAGATGGTGAGGGTGCGGCCACACGACAAGTACCCCTGTGAGGGGTAGCCATGGGACTGCGTCAGATGGCGGCGCACCACTCTGCGAATGTGGTGAGCGACTCGGAGTCGGCTCGCTTCAAGCGGCGCAGCCTGGCGGCGTCCTGACGGACCCAAGGATGTTCGCGCGTGTGCTGGGGTGCAATGTGACGCGCCACCCTGAGTGACTCGAAGGCGTCGTCGGCGAGCCCCGACCAGAGCTGGGCGCGGGCCAGTTCGATGTAGAAGCCACTGCGACGTTCGGCCGGGAGGTCCTGGGGCGGCTTCCACTCATCGGCGATTTCAAGGGCCCGGCCGACATGTTCGTCTCCGAGGCTGACGGCTACAGACACCTCGTGGGTGCGTACGGAGTCGGGCCCGAACGCTGTGCCGCAGTACACAGCTTCGCTGATCCGGTCACCGAGCTTGCGAGCTGCCAGCAGGTGACTGACTGCCGTTGAAGCGTCGCGGGCGCGACTGGCAATGACGGCAGCCCTCATGTGCAGCGAACCCCGTGCTGCGATCTCCGGGGCTGAGACGGGGGCGGGCGCTGCGTCCAGCGCTTGGTGCAACGCCCGCAAGCCTGGCAGGTACGCGTGGGCAGCAAAGAATGTCTCGGTGCGTACGTAGGCCACGGAGGCCGAGAGGAGAGGATCCCCGGCTTCGGGGGCTGCCCACCGCATGACATCGATGAGGCGGGCAGACAGATCGCGTGCGCCGAACTTGTAGGCGACGGCGTCAGCAGAACGACAGGCTCTTACCAGGAGACCCGCCGCCTTCGCCCGTTCGTCCGGGGCGGCCGTGTGGTAGGCGCGCAGGAGTTCTGCGAGCAGGTCGGGCAGCTCGCGGGCGATCTGGGTGTACTGGGCGGCGAGCCTCCACTGTGTGGCCGATTGAACAGTCTCTTGCAGGTCGTGCCAGGCCCGAACAGGTCCGTCCTCGGGCAGATCGTAGGCGGCGATCGCAGCGGACAGAGCGGGCAGAGCGTCGTGTACGCGGACGTGCGCCGGGCCGCGATCCGTACGCAGACGGGCAGGATCGACACCAAGGGCGTCTGCGATCGCATCGAGAGTCGAGTCGCTCACTCCGCGCTCGCCGCGTTCGATCTTGCGGATGGTTCCGAGGGCGACACACGCCGCTTCAGCGAGCTGCTGCTGCGTCAGCTTTGGGCGCATGGCACTGCGGTAGTAAGCGATGCGGTCGCCGACTCCGCCGCGAGGGCGTAAGGGCATGTTGGCTCCAGTTCGGTGTGTCCGCTCAGAACGTACTCACGGCCGCACACCATGTGGACAGCAACGCCCCCATCACATCCCGTTGGTGGTGCCGTTCACGGGTTTCATGCGCAGAGAAGCGCAGCCAGTTCTCCGAGACCGTCGATCCGCCAGTCCGCCGCAGCAATCACGTCCGGGTCGTCTGCCCACAGATGTCCCCACGGGCCGCGACGGATGTGGGCCGTACGCAGTCCGGCCTCCTTCGCCGGGAAGACATCGTTGGCCGGGTGGTCTCCCACGTACACAGTGCGCTGGGGAGAAGTCTGCGCCACCTCCCCAACCCGCCGGAAGAACTCCGGTTGAGGCTTGGCGACACCCCACTCCCCCGATGTCACGACGACATCGGCCGGCAGGTCCAGGCCTCGCAGCAGCTCCCCGGCTCGGACCGTCTGGTTCCCGGCGATGACCACCCGCACGCCGTGCTGCCGGAGCATGGTGAGAGCCGGTCGTACGTCCTCGTACAGGTCTGCCTCGTCGAGACACTCACCGCGCCCCGCTGCCTGCCGCGCCCGGTATTCGGCAGCGACGTCGATGCCGGGGCGGACGAGTCTCAGGGCTTCGGAGTTGTCCATGCCCCGGGCCACGACGGCTCCGACGAGCGCAGACAGGGTATGACGGGGGATGCCGAGCCAGTCGGCCCAGGACGCCCAGTACCGGTCGTCCCGGGTGATCGTCTCGCCGACGTCGAGCACAACGGTGTCAATCACCCCGGCAGCCTACGGCTGACGGGCGGGGCGTCAGCCCACCCACTCGCGCAACAGCTCCTCCCGCTCCGCCCTGCGAGGCGACCCGCCTTCCCACGTGCGGCCCCACTCCGACATCGCCGCCAGCGTCGTCGCCATCGTCGCGGCGCCCTCCGTGAGGCGGGACAGGAGAGCGTGGGAGAGGTCGACCTCTGTCCGGGAGTAGCCGACGGCCGCGGCGACGTACACCGCCAACTCGTGGTCGCCGTCGGCTGTTTCCACGTGCACCGTCATCAGCGGCGGGTCCTCGCCCGTCATACCGACACCGGCGGAGAGGGCCAGGTCCACCACCGTGCCCAGAGCCATGTTCCCGACCGCGCCGACCTGCCGCTTCAGGGTTTTCACGGGGACGGCGGTCAGCGTCAGGGCATGCACGTCCTCCCACAGGTACAGGCCGGACTGTCTGTGGCCGAGGGCCTCCACGCCCTCGGGGGTCAGGCGCACTCCGGGAGCCAGACCGGACGGCTTCGAGCCCACGTACACGTCGCTCCCGGCGACCCAGAACAGCCCCACCATGGCCATGGGTTCACTCACTCCCCCGACGACGGCACCGCCGTCGTGTCACACATCAAACGTTCAGATCGTCCCCGCAACGCGTGAAGGGGCCGGGAAGTTCCCGCTCCCGGTCCCCCCACACGGCCCCGACCGTCAGGAACGGCTCTCCGGGGTGCCCGTCAGCATGTACTCAACAGCATGTGCTCAGCCTGTCGGCCAGGGAACCTGAGGCGACTTGTAGTAGCTGATGCCGAGGGCGTCCCAGCGGGGGCCCTGGGCCGCGAGACGGTCCTTGTAGCGGTTCCAGTCGTGCGTGGCCGCCGGGGACCAGCCCAGCTCGGCCGCTCCGGCCAGGCGCGGGAAGGCCATGTACTCAAGATCGGCGGACGTGGCGAGCGTCTCGGACCACAGCGGCGCCTCGACGCCCTTGACCGCCGAGGCGGGTGCTCCGGGCAGGTAGGTGTCCGGGTTCCAGTCGTAGGAGCGCCGCACCTCCACCAGTCCGGCCCAGTCCAGGCCGAGCCGGGTGTCCTTCGTGTACTTCATGTCGAGGTAGATCCGGTCGGCCGGGGACAGGACGAGCCCGGTGCCGTGCCGGGCGGCCTCGGCCACCTGGGCCTTCTCCGCCGCGCTGGTGCTGTCCAGGCCCCAGTACTGGGCGAGGGCTCCCGCGGCAGGGGTGGCACCGGTCAGCTGGTGCCACCCGATGACCGTCTTGCCGTACTTGGCGACGATCGGCTGGATGCGGTCCATGAACGTCACGTAGTCCGCGTGGCTGGTGGAGTGCGCCTCGTCGCCGCCGATGTGCAGATAGCGGCCGGGGGTGAGGGCGGCCAGCTCGCGGATGACGTCGTCCGCGAAGTCGTAGGTGACCTGCTTGGGTACGCACAGCGAGCTGAAGCCGACGTCGGTGCCGGTGTAGAGCGGTGGCGCGGTGTCGTTGCAGTTCAGCTGTGCGTAGGAGGCGAGGGCCGCGTTGGTGTGGCCGGGCATGTCGATCTCGGGCACGACCTCCAGGTAGCGGGAGGCGGCGTGGCGGACGATCTCGCGGTAGTCGGCCTTGGTGTAGTGGCCGCCCGTGCCGCCGCCGACCTGTGTGGAGCCGCCGTAGGAGGCCAGGCGCGGCCAGGAGTCGACGGCGATGCGCCAGCCCTGGTCGTCGCTGAGGTGCAGATGCAGGGTGTTGATCTTGTAGAGGGCCAACTGGTCGATGTAGCGCTCGACTTGGGCGACGGTGAAGAAGTGCCGGGAGACGTCCAGCATGGCGCCCCGGTAGCCGTAGCGGGGGTGGTCCTCGATGGTGCCGCCGGCGATCTGCCAGGGGCCGCTCTGCACGGTCTTCTTCTCGACGGAGGCGGGCAGGAGCTGGCGCAGGGTCTGGACGCCGTGGAAGAGGCCGGCCGGTTCGCTCGCGGTGACCAGGACGCCCTGCGGGTCGCTGGTCAGGCGATAGCCCTCGGCGCCGTACGGGCCGCTCGCGAGCCGGAGCCGGATGCCGCCGCTGCCCTGCTCGGTGACGGGCAGTGGATAGCCGGTGGACGGCCGCAGGATGCCGGCGAGGTACTCGCCGATCCGGCGGACCTCGGCCGAGCCGTCGACGCGGACGAGGGTGGCGCGGGTGATGCGGAACGGGGATCCGGCGGGCGTGACCGAGGCGGGCGCGGGGACCACCCGGTCCAGCGGGGTCGGTGCGGCGGCCCCGGGGGCGGGCCCCGCGCCGACGGTGAACACGCCTGCCGCCGCCATGAGCAGCAGTGATCCGAGGATGCGGGTCAGTCGGGGAGTCGTGCTGTGGTTGCGTCTCACATGCGCTCCCTTCAGGAGTGGTAAAGACCACTCTCCCGCAGATCCGGTGAAACAATCCCCGCATGACGGAAATCATCCAGAAGGACGGCACCTGGGCCTTGGACGGGGACGCCCTGCGGCTGACCCCGGGACGGGACAAGAACATCGGTGTACTGCGCAGGAGCCTGGGTGAACTCGTCGTCCCGCTGGCCGCGTTGGCGGGTGTCTCCTTCGAGCAGGGCAAGAAGGCGGGGCGGCTGAGGCTGAGGCTGCGCGACGGCGCCGATCCGCTGCTGCACGCGACGGGCGGCCGGCTCACCGAGTCCCACGACCCCTACCAGCTGACCGTGGAGTCCGACCGGTACGGCGTCGCCGAGTACTTCGCGGACGAGGTCCGCAACACCCTGTTGCTGGACGGGGTTTCACCGGACCCGGTCACCGAGTACCTGCTTCCCGGTCCGGCCGTGCCGGTCACCGCCTCGGCCGGGGACGGCACGGCGGCCTTCGACGGGGAGCTGGTGCGGCTGGAGTGGAACTGGAAGACGGAGGACGCCAAGGCCGCCACCGGGCCCCGTGCGATCCCGGTCGCGGAGATCACCGCCGTGGAGTGGCAGCCGGCGGCCGGGCTGGAGAACGGGCACCTGCGCTTCACCGTGCGCGGCGCGCCGGTCACGGCTCCGCCGAAGTACGACCCCAACGCGGTCGAGCTGTGGGGGTTCAAGAAGGACCCGCTGATGGCGCTGGTCGCGGCCGCCGTGCAGGCCCGGCTGCCGCACCCGTCCGCTCCGGCGGACGAGGCGGACGCCCGGCCAGGGCCGCCGCGGCTCGCCAAGGCGCCCGCGGCCGAGGACGACCACGACGCGCTGCTGCGCAGACTGCGCGAGCTGGGCGAACTGCACCGCGGCGGGGTCCTGACCGACGAGGAGTTCGCGCTGGCCAAGGGGGCGGTCCTCAAGCGCATGTGAGAACCGCCCGCGACGCCCGTGCCCAGCCTTCGGGACACGGGCGTGACCCGTTTCACACCGTTGTGCCCCTACTTGGCCCGGCGGGCCACCGTGAAGTGGTCGATGCGGTCGCCGGTCTCGGCGATTCCCTGGACCTCCAGCGTGGTGTAGCGGCCCCGCGGCGCGGGGGTGACGTCCACGCGCAGGAAGGAGTAGTTCAGGTAGCGCACGCGCGACCAGGCGACGGTCTCGTTCTGCTTGCCGTCCTTGAGGTTGATGAAGGAGGCGACGGAGTCGACCTCGTTCTCGTGGCCCTCGTAGGAGTCCGGAGCGGTGAAGGCGTACAGGCTGCGGCCCGCGGCGCCCGCCGTGACGTAGACGACACCCTCGGTCTCGGGGTACGCCGTGCCGCCGATCGGCAGCTTCTTGGTGACCGTGTTGCCCTTGATGACGTCGGTGCGCTCGTA
This sequence comes from Streptomyces sp. NPDC007971, assembly GCF_042958635.1. NCBI lineage: Bacteria > Bacillati > Actinomycetota > Actinomycetes > Kitasatosporales > Streptomycetaceae > Streptomyces > Streptomyces sp. NPDC007971. Next base: position 271,225 of record NZ_JBIBJK010000012.1, on the reverse strand, counting down.
CTGGTGGTTGTGGCCGTTGATGACCAGGTCCACCTGGTACTTGTCGAACAGCGGCACCCACTCCTGGCGCACGCCCCCCTCCGAGGCGTGCGCGGTGGAGGTGCAGTACGCGCAGTGGTGGAAGAAGACGACGATGAAGTCGACGTCCTTCGAGGCGCGGAACTTCTTCAGCTGGCCCTCGAACCACGCGGTCTGCGTTCCGCCCGAGATGCCCAGGTTCGCCGGGATCTCGAAGGAGACGTCGTTGGGGTCCAGCGAGATGATCGCCGTGTTGCCGTAGACGAAGGAGTAGACGCCCGGCAGGTTCTTCGCGTCCGGGCCGTTGTCCGGGAGCGTCCAGCGGGCCTCTTCGCCGCCGTAGCCGTTGGGCGAGTACCAGGCCTCCATGTCGTGGTTGCCGTACGAGACCATCCACGGGATCTGCTTGGCGACCGACTCGGTCTGGTAGAGGAATTGGTCCCAGGTGCGCGAGTCGAACCCGGTGTCGGTGGTCTTGCCCGCGCCGGACGGGTCGCCGTAGGCGATGTCACCGGCGTGCAGGTGGAAGGCCGGGTTCTGGCCGAGGATCAGGCTGTCGTTGGCCAGCGCGTGGTAGCTGACGCCCTGGTCGCCGAAGGCCGTGAAGGTGAACGGCTCCTTGCACTCGGGGGCGGTGGTGAAGGTGCCCAGGGTGCCCAGCAGGTGGCGCTCGGCCGGGTCGAAGCCCTCGTGACCCACGCCGTAGTAGTACGTCCTGCCGGGGCGCAGGTGGGTGAGCTGGGCGTGCAGGTAGTACTGCGTGTGGTCGCCGCTGGCGCCGACACCGGCCGGGGTGTAGAGGCTGCGGACCTCGGCGGGGATCTTGCGGGAGAGGTCCCAGGGGTGGGCGCCGATGCGGATGAAGGGCTTCTTCACCGCGACCGGGACCTGCCAGGAGACGGTGACCTCGGTGCGGGGGTCGTTGCCCCAGGCGAGGTGGCGGCCGAAGGGGGCGACCAGGGCGCCGTCGACCGTCTCGGCGGCGGATGCGGTGCGCTGGGTCGGCACGGCGGCCTGGGCGGTGGCGCCCGGCACGAATGCGCCACCCACGGCGGCGCCCAGCGTGACCGCGCCGCCCCGGATCATCGAGCGCCGCGAGAATCTCGACCGCAGGTACTCGTGCTGCTCGGCCATGCTCATACGCTCGGCGAGCTTGTCGGGTACTCCCATACGTGGAATGTCCATGACGTCTGAAAGTGGTCCACAACCGCAACGAGACACAAGACACAGGATGGACGGCTTGCGAACAGAGCCTCAACAAGCCCGCTAACAGGCGGTTGCCCGGAATCGGGCAGGATTCTTGCGAAAGCGGCGGCAGTACTTCAGGATCTACCGGGTGCACGAGGAACTTGTCGATCACCTGATGCGATCCACGCCCCTGAACCGGGGCGAGGCGCTGCGGGTGGTGCAGGACGTGCTCGCCTATTTCGACGAGACGACGCAGGACTACGTCCGTCGCCGCCACCGCGAGCTGCAGACCCAGGGTCTGCAGAACACGGCGATCTTCGAACGGATCGAGGCGGACCTGAAATACCGGGCGGTCGCGCCGCCGGAGCTGACGCTCAGGCAGCTGCGCCGCATGGTCTACGGCTGAAACGCCAGGCTGAGAGATACCTATACATGTGCGGAATTGTCGGATACATCGGGAAGCGTGATGTAGCCCCCCTGCTCCTGGAGGGCCTGCAGCGCCTGGAGTACCGCGGCTACGACTCGGCGGGCATCGTCGTCTCCTCCCCGAAGTCGGCCGGCCTGAAGATGGTCAAGGCCAAGGGCCGGGTGCGCGACCTGGAGGCCAAGGTCCCGGCGCGCTTCAAGGGCACCACCGGCATCGCCCACACCCGCTGGGCCACCCACGGCGCCCCCTCCGACCTGAACGCCCATCCGCACATGTCGGCCGACCAGAAGGTCGCCGTCGTCCACAACGGCATCATCGACAACGCCTCCGACCTGCGCCGCAAGCTGGAGGCGGACGGCGTCGAGTTCCTCTCCGAGACCGACACCGAGGTGCTCGTCCACCTGATCGCCCGCTCGCAGGCCGAGAAGCTGGAGGACAAGGTCCGCGAGACCCTCCGGGTCGTCGAGGGCACCTACGGCATCGCCGTCATGCACGCCGACTTCCCCGACCGCATCGTGGTGGCCCGCAACGGCTCCCCGGTCGTGCTCGGCATCGGCGAGAAGGAGATGTTCGTCGCCTCCGACATCGCCGCCCTGGTCACCCACACCCGGCAGATAGTGACGCTGGACGACGGCGAGATGGCCACCCTCAAGGCCGACGACTTCCGCACCTACACCACCGAGGGCACGCGCACGACGGCCGAGCCGACCACCGTGGAGTGGGAGGCCGCCTCCTACGACATGGGCGGCCACGACACCTACATGCACAAGGAGATCCACGAGCAGGCCGACGCCGTGGACCGGGTGCTGCGCGGCCGGATCGACGACCGCTTCTCCACCGTGCACCTGGGCGGCCTCAACCTGGACGCCCGCGAGGCGCGCAAGATCCGCCGCGTGAAGATCCTCGGCTGCGGCACCTCGTACCACGCGGGCATGATCGGCGCCCAGATGATCGAGGAGCTGGCCCGCATCCCGGCCGACGCCGAGCCGGCCTCCGAGTTCCGCTACCGCAACGCCGTCGTGGACCCCGACACCCTCTATGTCGCGGTCTCCCAGTCCGGCGAGACCTACGACGTGCTCGCCGCCGTCCAGGAGCTGAAGCGCAAGGGCGCCCGGGTGCTGGGCGTGGTCAACGTGGTCGGCTCCGCGATCGCCCGCGAGGCCGACGGCGGCATCTACGTGCACGCCGGCCCCGAGGTCTGCGTGGTCTCGACGAAGTGCTTCACCAACACCACCGTCGCCTTCGCACTCCTCGCCCTGCACCTCGGCCGCACCCGTGACCTCTCGGTCCGCGACGGCAAGCGGATCATCGAGGGCCTCAGGAAGCTGCCGGAGCAGATCACCGAGATCCTCAAGCAGGAGGAAGAGGTCAAGCAGCTGGCCGAGCAGTACGCCGACGCCCGCTCGATGCTCTTCATCGGCCGAGTGCGGGGCTACCCGGTGGCCCGCGAGGCCTCCCTGAAGCTCAAGGAGGTCTCCTACATCCACGCCGAGGCCTACCCCGCCTCCGAGCTGAAGCACGGCCCGCTGGCGCTGATCGAGCCCGCCCTGCCGACGGTGGCGATCGTCCCCGACGACGACCTCCTGGAGAAGAACCGCGCGGCCCTGGAGGAGATCAAGGCCCGCAGCGGCAAGATCCTCGCGGTGGCCCACCAGCAGCAGGAGAAGGCCGACCAGACGATCGTGGTCCCGAAGAACGAGGACGAGCTGGACCCGATCCTCATGGGCATCCCGCTCCAGCTGCTGGCCTACCACACGGCGCAGGCCCTGGGCCGGGACATCGACAAGCCGAGGAACCTGGCGAAGTCGGTAACGGTGGAATAGACGCCCTGAAAGGGGTGCGGGGAACTGCGCGGCAAGCCCCCACGCCCCCGCACCGGCAGAACAACAGAACGGACCCCCGCGTGTGCCACCAAACACGCGGGGGTCCCTTCAGTGCTGCTCGGATCAGCCGGCGGCCGTCACCCCCCGGCCCGCAGCACGCCTCGGGAGCGCCGTCGGCCAGTGCGCAAGCGCCGCCGTCGCCGCGTACCAGGCCACCGCACCGGAGACGGCGGCGGCCCAGCCGCCCACCTTGGTCAGGCTTGAGCTGTCCGCGAACTGCGCCACGGCGAGCACCAGCATCGCGAGGAAGAGCAGGCCGTGCGTCAGCTGCCCGAGCGTGTCCCCGCCCGCGAGCGTCAGCGAGAGCGCCACGAGGGCGAACAGCAGCAGGAAGAGTCCGGCCGCGTTGGCCGACATCTGACCCGCCACGGCCCAGGTGAACCAGAGTGCCCCGAGGGCCGCGAAACCGGTGCCGGAGGCACTGTCGCGGTCACGGAAGGCAAGAAGTCCGACGAGGAACAGGGCGACTCCGCCCACGTAATGAGCCAGTGACACGGCGTCGGATGCCCCCACGCCGTCGATGACGCCGGTCGTGCCGAGCCCGAACGCCAACAGGGTGACACCCAGGGCGAGTCGGCCGACCACGGTAGTGGTTCCGCTTCCCGCGGAGACGTCGTTGTCCACTGCGGGCTCCCTTCATGCATGTGCAGTTGCGCGGTGACCGGTATATGCCCTTCACAAGGGCACAAACACCTCTACGCGCGAGTAGTTTTGCGCTGCACAAAGGGAGTTGACGGGGCGTCGGAATGCCGGCGAACCCGGGAGGACGCAGCGGGACGCGGCTGCGCTCAGGGGATGACGATCACGGGCCGCTGCGCCCGCTTGGCCAGCCGTCCGGCGACGGAGCCGAAGATCCGGCCGACGATGCCGTGCGTCGAGCCGACCACGATCGCGTCGGCCTCGTACTCCCGCCCCACCTCTTCGAGTTCGTGGCAGATGTCGCCGCCCCGCTCGACCAGGATCCAGGGCACCTCGGCCAGATAGTCGGCGCAGGCGAGCTCCAGGCCGAGCACCTCGGTGCGGTGGTCCGGCACGTCGACGAAGACGGGCGGCTCGCAGCCGGCCCACACGGTGGTGGGCAGCCGGTTGGCCACATGGACGATGATCAGGCCCGACCGGGAGCGGTGGGCCATGCCGATCGCGTAGGCGAGGGCACGTTCACTGGACGTCGAGCCGTCGAAGCCGACGACGACGCCGTGCTTGAAGGCGGGGTCGCAGGAGGGGCGTGACTCTTCCGCGGCGAGGGGATCGGCCGCCGTGGGATCGGCGACCGGCCGCTTGCGGTCCGCGGGTTCGGAGAATTCGTGACCGGCCATGGCTGTCTCGGCGTTGTGATCCTTTGTGGCTGGGGGTGACATCGTGCAGCGGAGCTGTGTCCGGGAAACGTCTTCCCAACCCCATACCCCCAAGGGTACGGCGGCACGCCTCCTCTGCCCAGTTCCTGCGCACGCTCCGTGAGCGGGCCCCCCGGTGTCCGCAGGGGTTCCCCGGAGCATGCACGAGCGGCGCCCGTAACGCAATGGTTGCTGCCCCGTACAGGCTGTTTGCACAGGATTCACGCGGCCACCGCGGTATTCCCCGAGGCACGGCCGGTGACCGAGCGATCGAACAAGCGTTGAACCCGGTGACCCACCGCCACAGGGAGCACGAGATGTCCGGACCCCGATCCGCCCGCGATACGCACCCCACCCCGGACACCACGAGTGATGTGATCCGCTGGGCTGCCTTCAGCTGTGTCCTCGTCCCCGTGGTCCTCGTCTGGTACGGCACCTCGCTCGGCGGTGCCGCCGGCACCTTCCTGGGCCTGGCCGCCGTCACGGCGGTCTGCCGCATCCTGCTGCGGCACTCCGAGCGTTGCGCCACGCAAAGAGGCGGACGTCACACCCGGCAAAAGACACCGGTCGACTGACCGGTTTTTGCACCCTGGAACGTTGGTTTTCGGCCAACTTCTGGATACCGCTCCCGAGGGGTCCCCACCACCCCCCAACCCCCGTTCCACCTGCACGGAAAGGGTCTGAGCGACCCTTCGCACCCTACGTGGTTTGGCCACTGCGACAAGGCGCACTTCCCTGCACGCCCCACGAGTGCAACCCTTCGTGATCGAATGCTTCACGCCAAGTTGTCATGTCGACAATGTGCCGCGTGTGGAACTGGCCACCGACAGACCGCGGGAGCCAGTAAATTCGATCTTGACTGTCTTACGGCGGGGGACTCGTGCAGGACCGAGGGGAAACGTGCAGGAGCGACACAACCGAGGAGCCGCGACCACCGAGGGGGGCTTAGCAGCCATGAGCCACGACTCCACCGCCGCGCCGGAAGCCACGGCCCGGAAACTCTCCGGGCGACGCCGCAAGGAGATCGTCGCGGTGCTGCTGTTCAGCGGCGGCCCCATCTTCGAGAGTTCCATACCGCTTTCGGTGTTCGGGATCGACCGCCAGGACGCAGGCGTACCGCGCTACCGACTTCTGGTGTGCGCCGGCGAGGAAGGCCCACTGCGGACCACAGGGGGCCTGGAACTCACCGCACCGCATGGGCTGGAGGCGATCTCGCGCGCAGGTACGGTCGTCGTACCGGCCTGGCGCTCGATCACCTCACCGCCACCGGAGGACGCGCTCGACGCACTGCGCCGGGCGCACGAAGAGGGGGCCCGCATCGTCGGGCTGTGCACGGGCGCGTTCGTCCTCGCGGCGGCGGGCCTGCTGGACGGCCGACCGGCGACCACACACTGGATGTACGCACCGACGCTGGCCAAACGCTATCCGTCGGTGCATGTGGATCCACGCGAACTGTTCGTCGACGACGGCGACGTGCTGACGTCGGCCGGCACGGCCGCGGGGATCGACCTGTGTCTGCACATCGTGCGGACGGACCACGGCAACGAGGCGGCCGGCGCGCTCGCCCGCCGGCTGGTGGTCCCCCCGCGCCGCAGCGGCGGTCAGGAGCGCTACCTCGACAGGTCTTTACCGGAGGAGATCGGCGCCGACCCGCTCGCCGAGGTCGTCGCCTGGGCGCTGGAACACCTCCACGAGCAGTTCGACGTGGAGACGCTGGCGGCACGCGCCTATATGAGCCGCCGTACGTTCGACCGCCGGTTCCGCTCGCTCACCGGGAGCGCGCCGCTGCAGTGGCTGATCACTCAGCGGGTGCTCCAGGCGCAGCGGCTGCTGGAGACGTCGGACTACTCCGTGGACGAGGTGGCGGGCCGCTGCGGCTTCCGCTCGCCGGTCGCGCTGCGCGGGCACTTCCGCCGTCAGCTCGGCTCGTCCCCCGCCGCCTACCGGGCCGCCTACCGGGCCCGCCGGCCGCAGGGCGAGAGGCCGGGTGACCCGGAGGCGCCGGTGTCGCACTCCGGCCCGGCGGGTGTTCCGGCCGGCCTGGCCGGCCACGGACCGATGGGGCCCGTACCGGCCCTGCTACATCCGGAGCGGGACGCCGGGGTGCCGATGCAGAGCCGCCGCCAGACCGCGGGCGCGGGCGCGGTGAGCCTGCTGCCGGGACCGCGCAGCGGCAACTGAGCGCGCGCGGGCAAGGAGCGCGGACGAGGGGGGCGGGTCACACCCGCCCCCCTCGTCCGTGCCCGGCCGCTTCCGCCCGACGCGGGGGCACCCAAATGCCGGAGCCCGCTTTAGGGTGGTCGCATGAACGATCGCATGGTGTGGATCGACTGCGAGATGACCGGCCTCTCGCTGTCCGACGACGCTCTCATCGAGGTGGCCGCCCTCGTCACCGACTCCGAGCTGAACGTACTCGGCGAGGGGGTGGACATCGTCGTCCGCCCGCCGGACTCGGCGCTGGAGACGATGCCGGAGGTGGTGCGTCAGATGCACACCGCGTCCGGACTGCTGGACGAGCTGGCCGGCGGCACCACGCTGGCCGACGCCGAGGCGCAGGTCCTCGCCTACGTCCGCGAGCACGTGAAGGAACCCGGCAAGGCCCCGCTGTGCGGCAACTCCGTCGGCACCGACCGCGGTTTCCTGGCACGGGACATGCCGGCTCTGGAGGACTACCTCCACTACCGGATCGTGGACGTCTCCAGCATCAAGGAGCTGGCGCGGCGCTGGTACCCGCGGGTGTACTTCAACAGCCCGGAGAAGAACGGCAACCACCGTGCCCTCGCCGACATCCGCGAGTCCATCGCCGAACTGAGGTACTACCGCGAGGCGGTCTTCGTCCCGCAGCCCGGCCCCGACTCCGACACCGCCAGGGCGATCGCCGCCAAGCACGTCCTGCCTGCTCAGTAGGGCTTCGAAGGTCCCGCGCACGGGTGCCGTAAAACCTGTGCGCGAGCACCCCTTCGGACCCTGTAGACTTCTTCTCGGCCGGTCGGGGAAACGACAAGTTCGACCGCCGGTCATGGTGGGTGTAGCTCAGCTGGTAGAGCACCTGGTTGTGGTCCAGGATGCCGCGGGTTCGAGTCCCGTCACTCACCCTGAGTGATCAGCCGGTGACTCCGTCGCAAGACGGGTCACCGGCTGATTCGTTTCCGGAGTCCTCCGCCCGGCCTGCGCGCCGGGGCCGCCCCGCAGCGGCACCTCGATCAGCAGCACCGCCGCCACGAACCCCAGGGCGCACACCGCGGCCGCCGTCAGGAAGATGTGCTGCGTGCCGGTGGCCACCGCCGTCCGGTACGCCTCCCCCCTCGCCACGGTGGGCACCGCCCGTGTGAACAGCGAGCCGAAGACGGCGACGCCGAGGGAGCCGCCCAGGGTGCGGAACAGGTTCGCCGCCGCCGAGGCCGCTCCCATGTCCCGCAGTTCCACGCTGTTCTGCGCGATCGTCGACCCCATCTGCATCGTGAAGCCCATCCCGAGGCCGACCAGCGCCATGAAGCCGCCGGCCGCGACGCGGGAGGTGCCGGTGTCCATCGTGGCCAGCAGCAGCGTGCCCGCCGTGAGCAGCAGGGTGCCCAGCACCGGGAAGATCTTGTACCGGCCGGTGCGGGACATGACCTTCCCGGCGACGTTGGAGGCGATCACCACCGGGATCATCAGGGGCAGCAGGAGCAGGCCGGAACCGGTCGCCGTGGCGCCCTGGACCGCCTGCTGGAAGAGGGGCAGATACAGCGCCGAGCCGAACATCACCACGCCGGTCACGAGCAGCAGGCCGACGGCGAGCGGGAAGTTGCGGTGGCCGGTGAAGACGCGGGGCGGCAGCAGGGGTTCGGCGGCCCGCCGCTCCACGACGGCGAAGAGGGCGGCACCGAGGACGGCCACCGCCCACAGGAGAAGGATCTGCCAGGACGTCCACGCGTACGCCGTACCGGCCCAGGTCGCCGCGAGGACCGCCGCGACGATGGTGACCGTCAGGACGGCGGTGCCCGCCCAGTCGATCCGCGGCCGGGGTTTCGGCGCCCGGGCGGGCAGGTGCAGCCGCAACTGGATCCAGGCCAGGGCGATCAGACCGAGGGGCAGATTGACGTAGAACGCCCAGCGCCAGCCGAGGTGGCCGGTGACGAAGCCGCCGACCAGCGGGCCGCCGACCACGCCGACCGCCATCACGGTGGCCGTCATGCCCTGGTACCGGCCGCGCTCCCGGGGCGGGACCAGGGTGCCGATCAGGGCGAACGCCCCGGCGGCCAGTCCGCCCGCACCTATGCCCTGCAGGGCGCGGAACTCGATCAGCTGGACCATCGAGTGGGCCGCGCCCGCGAGCAGCGAGCCGGTCAGGAACACCGCGATCGAGGACTGGAAGACGGTCTTGCGGCCGTGGAGATCGCCGAGCTTGCCCCAGATCGGGGTGGCCACCGCGGTGGCCAGGGTGTAGGCGGTGACGACCCAGGACAGGTGCTCGAATCCCCCCAGGTCGCGGACGATCGTCGGCATCGCCGTGCCGACGATGTTGTTGTCGAGCATGCCCAGCAGCATCGCGAGCATGACGCCGAGCAGCGTCCAGCGGACGTTTTGGGTGTGTGCGGTCATGCGAGCAGAAAAGCACACCCACTAAATAAGTGCAACGATACACCTTTTGAAGCGCGGCAATCGAACGGGTACCCTACGGACATGACCGAGACCATGGGCCGCCGGGAACGGAAGAAGGCCGCGACCCGCCAGGCGCTGGCGGACGCGGCACTGGACCTGTTCCTGGAGCACGGCTTCGACGCGGTGAGCATCAGGGACGTGGCCGAGGCCGCGGACGTCTCCACCACGACCCTCTTCAAGCACTTCCCGAGCAAGGAGGCGCTGCTCTTCGACATGGACGTGGACCTGGAGTCCGCCCTCGTCGCGGCGGTCCGCGAGCGGTCGCCGGACACGTCGGTCATCCAGGCACTGCGCACGCACATGCTGGGCACGCGGGCCTTCAAGACGCAGTACGAGGAGCAGATCGCCGCGTTCCGGCAACTGATCGACAGCACTCCGGCGCTGATCGAGTACCACCGGAGCATGTGGATGCGACACGAACGCGCCCTCGCCGTGGCACTCGCCGACGACCTCGGCGCCCCGGCCGACGACCCGGCCTGCGCGGCCCTGGCCCACCTCGCCCTGGAGGCCCGCACCCTCGCCGGCACCTCCCCCGGCTCGGAAGCCGCCGTCAACGCGGCGTTCGATCTGCTGGAGAAGGGCTGGGAGTCCGTACGGCCCGGGAAGGGGCGGGCCGCGTAGGGCCGACCGGGGCAGGCTCAGCGGGCGGAGCCCGCGTCGGCCGGCAGCCGCAGACGGAACAGGGCGCCGCCGCCCGGAGCCTGATGGGCCGTCAGTTCGACGCGATGGGTGTGAGCGATCTGGCGGGCCATGGCCAGGCCCAGCCCGGAACCGGGGAGGGCACGAGCGGTGCGGGCCCGGTAGAAGCGGTCGAAGACATGGGGCAGGTCGGCGGGGTCGATGCCGGGGCCGTGGTCGCGCACGGTGATCTCCAGCCGGCCGTCCGCCGGTGACCGGAGCGCCGTGACCTCGACCCGGCCCCCCGCCGGGGAGAACTTCGCCGCGTTGTCCAGGAGGTTGGAGAACAGCCTCGCCAGACGGCTCGGTACGGCGGCCGCCAGGACGGACGCGGCCGGGGGACCGGCCTCCAGGACGAACTCGATGTGCGGCCAGTGGTCCCGGGCGGCGGCCACGGCGTGCTCCAGGAGGGCCGTCGGCTGCACCAGCTCCAGGGCCTGCTGCGGTTCCTCGTCGCGGGCCAGATCGATCAGGTCGTTGATCATGGTGGTCACTTCCCGCAGCTGGCGGGAGAGGGCGCCCGTCGCACGCTCCCGCTGGCGCGGGGTCAGCTGCTCGGCCCGCAGCAGGATCTCCGCGTTGGCGCGCAGCGCGGTCAGCGGGGTGCGCAGTTCGTGCGAGGCATCGGCGACCAGACGCCGCTGGGCGGCAAGGGACTCCTCCAGGGCGTCGAGCATGGTGTTGAAGCTGACCGCGAGCCGGGTGATCTCGTCCTCCCGTCCGCGCGGCCCGGCCGGCAGATCGATGCGGTGCCCCGCATCCCGCGTGGCGGTGATCCGCTCCGCCGTCGACGTCAGCCGGGCCACGGGCGCCAGCCCCGACCGGGACACCCAGTAACCCAGCAGCGCGGCCACCGGCACACCCGCCCCGCCGATCACGGCCAGCAGCCCGGCGGCCTGGCGCTCGGCTCGTTGCACGCCGTCGGAGCGGAGCGCCACCTGCATGGCCAGTCCCCTGCGGGCGGGCGTGGTCAGCACCCGCACCGGGTGACCGGTCACCGAAGCCGTGCTGTAGAAGGGTGCCCGGTCGCGGCTCGCCACCTGGCGCACGGCGCCGGTGACGGGCAGCAGATAGCTCCCTCGCGGGTCGCCGGCGGCCGACTCGGGCACGAGCTGGGCACACGCGGGCGCGGCCAGGAACCGGCACTCGCCGGCCTGCACTCCGGGCCCGTTCTCCTGGTGCTGCTGGATCGCCAGTGTCGCCGCCTGGGTGAGCTGCAGGTCGAACTGCCGGTTCAGGGTGTAGACGGTGACGGCGTAGGCGCCCGCGCACACGGCCAGCGCCACGCCCGCCACCGCGGCGCAGGCGGTGAGCGCCAGGCGGCGGCGCAGCGGGGGGCGGCGGTGCCTGCGGGGCCGGGTCACCGCTCGTCCAGCATGTAGCCGATGCCGTGCACGGTGTGGACGAGGCGCGAGGCACCGCCGGCCTCCAGCTTGCGGCGCAGATAACCGACGTAGACGGCAGGCGAGTTGGAGCCGGGGCCGAGATCGCGGCCCCACACCCAGCGCATGATCGTCTCCCGTTCCAGGACCTGTCCGGGGTGGCGCAGCAGCAGGTCCAGCAGGGCCCACTCGGTGCGGGTGAACTCCAGCCGCCGCCCCGCCCGCACCGCCGAGCGGCTCTCGGGGTCCACCACCAGGTCGGCGAAGCGCAGCACGCCCGGCCGGTCCGGCTCGCCGGGGCCGGCGCGGCGCAGCAGGGCGCGCAGCCGGGCCGCCAGTTCGTCCAGCGCGAACGGCTTGACCAGATAGTCGTCCGCGCCCGCGTCCAGACCGTCCACCCGGTCGCTGACGGCGTCGAGCGCGGTCAGCACCAGGATCGGCGTACGGTCGCCCAGTGCCCGCAGCTGCCGGCACACGGCCAGCCCGTCCACCACCGGCATCATCACGTCCAGCACCAGGGCGTCCGGCTCCCAGTCCGGCACCGCCGCGAGCGCGGCGAGTCCGTCCGCCGCGCCGCGGACGGTGAAGCCCTCCAGGCTCAGACCGTCCTCCAGGGCCGCCCGTACCTCCGGATCGTCGTCCACCACCAGCACGCGCCCGCCGGCGGCCGGGAACTGGTCCTGAGCTGCGTCGTTCATGGCCCCAGCCTGCCAAACAGCCTTCTTAGAAGCCTCTTAGGACGGGCCGGGACCGTGCCGGGCATGGAAACTCCGCTCTCCGTCGTGATCGGTGCCGGGGGCACCGGCGGCCATATCTATCCCGGGCTCGCGCTCGCCGACGCACTGCGCCGCAGCGCGCCCTGGACTACGTACGCATCCGGCACGGCATCGGGGACGGCTCGGACATCGGCCGGATCAGACGCCAGCAGGCCTTCCTCGCCGCCCTGATCAAGAAGATCAGGGCGGACGGCCTCACCCCGACCAGGCTCCTGCCCCTCGCGGACGCGGCCACGCGCTCCCTCACCGTCGACCCCGGCCTGGCCTCGGCGAGCAAACTGATCTCCTTCGCCATGTCGCTCAAGGACGTCGACCTTCACCGCACCACGTTCGTGACGATCCCCTGGCGGTACGACGGCGCCCGCGTCGCCGTCGTCGAACCCGACGCCTCCCGCCTGTGGGCGTCCCTGCGGGCGGACGGCCCCGCCCGCGCCCACCGTCCCGGGCGGCACGCTCCGACCGGCAACACCCGCACGGCCGACGACGATCCGTGCTCCCACCTGTCGTACGGATCCGGGGGACAGGGGGACAGGGGACAAGGGACAGGGGACAAGGGCGCCGACCGCGGACCGTCCCGCCGGCCGGGGACGGACTGCGGGGCGCGGCGCCCGACCCGCGTCACACAGGAGTGGCGGGCAGCGGCACGAGCCGATCCGGTCCGGTCCGGTCCGGTCCGAGGATCCCGGCCGGGCAGCCGGGGAACCCCGCCGCGGTGGGGTTACGGGCGCGCACGCCGACCGGATCCCCCCGGAACGGGAAGGAACGCCGCCGCAACCGGGCCGCTGCGTCGCCCCGCAGCGACCGGCCCGCTCACGACGAGGACCGGATCACCAGCTCCGTCGCCAGCACCGCCTGCCGCCGCTCCAGCCCCCGGCTCACGGCCGGGCGGCGGTCGGCGATCTCCGCGAGCAGCAGGTCGATCATCGCCCGGCCCATCTCCACGATGGGCTGGCGGACGCTGGTCAGCGGCGGGTCCATGTGGCGGGCGATGGCCGAGTCGTCATACCCGACGAGGGCCACGTCGTCGGGGATCCGGCGCCCCGCCTCGCGCAGCACCTGCCGGGCGCCCGCCGCCATCACGTCGGAGCCGGCGAAGACCGCGTCCAGATCGGGGTGGCGCGCAAGCAGCGTCGTCATCGCCCGTCGGCCGCCCTCCTCGGTGAAGTCGCCCGGCTCGACGAGGAGTTCGTCCACCGCCCGGCCGGCGTCCCGCAGGGCGTCGCGGTAGCCGTCGACGCGGCGCTGGGCGCCGTAGACGTCGAGGCGGCCGGTGATGTGGGCGATCCTGCGGCGGCCCCGGGCCATCAGATGCTCCACCGCCGAGCGCCCGCCGCCGTAGTTGTCCGAGTCCACCGAGGTGAGCGGCTCCATGGCCGAGCGCGGGCCGCTGATCACCGCGGGGATCTCCAGCTGGCCGAGCAGATCGGGCAGCGGGTCGTCGGCGTGCACCGAGACCAGCAGCACGCCGTCCACCCGGTGGGCCGCCAGATACTGCGCGAGGCGCTGCCGCTCCCGGTCGCTGCCCGCGAAGATCAGCAGCAGCTGCATCTCCGTGTCGGACAGTTCGCCGCCGACACCGCGCAGCATGTCCGAGAAGTACGGCTCAGCGAAGAAGCGGGTCTCGGGCTCGGGGACGACGAGTGCGATGGCGTCGGTGCGGTTGGCCGCGAGCGCGCGGGCCGCGGTGTTGGGGACGTAGCCGAGTTCGGCGACCGCCGCCTCGACCGCCGCGCGGGTCGCGTCGCTGACCCGGGGGGAGCCGTTGATCACACGTGAGACCGTGCCCCGGCCGACCCCGGCCCGGGCGGCAACCTCCTCGAGCGTGGGCCGCCCCCCGCTCCGGCTCCGCGCTCCGTGGCTTGCCATGGGCTCCGCCTCTCTCGACACCAGCATCCCGGCCGGCCTGGAATCTAACAGGCCGGGGCCTGCCCATCCGCCGGCCCGAGCGGGGCCTGTTAACGGCCCGATAACTGAAGGCGGTTGCCGCTGCCCACCGTCTTGACACCCCGCCCGGAACCGACGACTCTTCAACACATCACAGGTGGGAGCGCTCCCACGGTACCTGACACCTACACATCCCGCACGTTCCCCGCCCGAGCCGCAGCGAACACGAACGGGCCCGATTTCCATGCAGTCGGCCGGGGGGTCGGCACGTCAGGCAACAGGAGGACGCAATGCGCACGAGCATCCGCCGGTCCCACAGGCTGGGGGCCTTCTTGGCCGTCGCCGCGCTGACCACGGGGCTGCTGGCCGGCTGCGCCAAGGACTCTGACGACGGCTCGTCGGACAACCCGGACGGCGGCAACGGCAAGGGGAAGACCACACTGACCATCGGGACCTTCGGCGTCTTCGGCTACAAGCAGGCCGGTCTCTACGACGAGTACATGAAGCTCCACCCGGACATCAACATCAAGGAGAACGTCACCACCCGCACGGACGTCTACTGGCCGAAGGTGCTCACCCGCCTGCAGGCCGGGTCCGGCACCGACGACATCGAGGCCATCGAGATCGGCAACATCACCGAGGCCGTGCAGACCCAGGCCGACAAGTTCGTGGACCTCGGCAAGGACGTCGACAAGTCCCAGTGGCTGGACTGGAAGAACGCCCAGGCCACCACCAAGGACGGCAAGCTCATCGGGCTCGGCACCGACACCGGCCCGATGGCCATCTGCTACCGCAAGGACCTGTTCCAGAAGGCGGGACTGCCGACCGACCGCACCGAGCTGGCCCAGGCGTGGAAGGGCGACTGGTCCAAGTACGTCGACCTCGGCAAGCAGTACATGAAGAAGGCGCCCAAGGGCACCAGGTTCGTGGACTCGGCGGCCTCGGTCTACAACGCGGCGGTGGGCGGCGCGAGCGAGCGGTACTACGACAAGGACGGCAACGTCGTCTGGGACAAGTCCCCGGGGGTGAAGAAGGCCTGGGACGCCGCCATGACCGTCGCCACCAGCAACATGTCGGCGAAGCTGAAGCAGTTCGACCCGACCTGGGACCAGGGCTTCGCCAACGGCACCTTCGCCAGCGTCGCCTGTCCGGCCTGGATGATCGGCTACATCGAGCAGAAGTCGGGTGACTCCGGCAAGGGCAAGTGGGACGTGGCGGCGGCCCCGGCGGCGTCCAACTGGGGCGGCTCCTTCCTCGGCGTGCCCACCGCGACCAAGCACCAGAAGGAGGCCGTCGCGCTGACGAAGTGGCTGACCGCGCCCGAGCAGCAGGCCAAGGTCTTCGCCAAGCAGGCCAGCTTCCCGTCGACCCCCTCGGCGTACGCGAGCCTGAAGCCGCAGGCCGACACCACCGCGTACTTCTCCGGTGCGCCGCTCACCCAGATCTTCTCCGACGCGGCGAAGACCATCCCCGCCCAGCCCCTCGGCCCCAAGGACAAGCCGATCGACAACGCGATCAGCGACATCGGCATCCTCCAGGTCGAGCAGAAGGGCAAGTCGCCCTCCGAGGGCTGGGACGCCGCGTCCAAGGAGATCAAGGACGTGCTCGGCCAGTGACCGGTCCCGAGCAGGCTCTCGCGCACTCCGCGAAGAGCTCCGACGCCGCGCCCGGCACCCCGCCGGGCGCGGCCCGGGGCGCTCACGGTCGCGGCCGGCCGGCGGACGCCGACTCCTGGCGCAGCCGGCTGTACCGCTGGGACATGAAGGCGTCGCCGTACGCGTTCGTGGCCCCCTTCTTCGTCCTGTTCGGGGCCTTCACGCTGGTCCCGCTGCTCTACACGGCCTGGTACTCGCTGCACCATGTGCAGCTGTCGGCCCTGGACCACCAGACCTGGGCGGGCCTGGGCAACTACCAGAACCTGCTCACCTCGGACTTCTTCTGGAACGCCCTGGAGAACACCTTCACCATCGGTCTGATCTCCACGGTTCCGCAGCTGATGGCCGCGCTCGGCCTCGCCCACCTGCTGAACTACCGGCTGCGCGGCTCGACCGTGTGGCGGGTCGTGATGCTGACCCCGTACGCCACCTCGGTGGCGGCCGCGACCCTGGTGTTCACGCTGCTGTATTCCTGGGACGGCGGCATGGTCAACTGGATCCTCCACTTCTTCGGGGCGGGACCGGTCAACTGGCGCGAGTCGGACTGGGGTTCGCAGTTCGCAGTGTCCTCGATCGTGATCTGGCGGTGGACCGGGTACAACGCGCTGATCTATCTGGCGGCGATGCAGGCGATCCCGACCGATCTGTACGAGTCGGCGGCGATCGACGGGGCCAACCGCTGGCAGCAGTTCCGGCATGTGACGGTCCCGCAGCTCAGGCCCACGATCCTGTTCACGGTCGTCGTCTCCACGATCGGCGCGACCCAGCTCTTCGGTGAACCGCTGCTGTTCGGCGGGGTCAGCGGGTCCAAGGGCGGCTCCGAGCACCAGTTCCAGACGCTCGGTCTGTACATGTACGACCAGGGCTGGATCATCGGCAATCTCGGCAAGGCGTCCGCGATCGCCTGGTCGATGTTCCTGATCCTGCTGATCGTCGCGGCGGTCAACCTGCTGCTCACCCGACGGCTGAGGAAGTCCCAATGACGACCGGTGAAGTGACTCTGCCTGCGGTGAAGGCGAAGCGGCGCCGGGCGACGGGCGCGGGCAGGCAACTGCACGCGGGCCCGGTGACGTATGTCGTGCTGACCGTGTTCGCGCTGGTCTCGCTGGCCCCGCTGGTGTGGACGGCGATCGCGGCCTCGCGCACCGACCGGCGGCTCGCGCAGACCCCGCCGCCGCTGTGGTTCGGCGGCAACCTGTTCAGGAACCTGCAGTCGGCCTGGGACCAGGCGGGTCTCGGCACCGCGATGTTCAACTCGCTGATCGTGGCGGGCACGATCACGGTGAGCACGGTGCTGTTCTCCACGCTGGCCGGCTTCGCCTTCGCCAAGCTGCGGTTCCGGTTCTCCGGCCTGCTGTTGCTGCTGACCATCGGCACGATGATGATCCCGCCGCAGCTGGCCGTCGTACCGCTGTACCTGTGGATGTCGGACCTCGGCTGGTCGAACCAGCTGCAGACGGTGATCCTGCCGAGCCTGGTGACCGCGTTCGGCACCTTCTTCATGCGGCAGTACCTGGTGCAGGCGCTGCCGTCGGAGCTGATCGAGGCGGCCCGGGTGGACGGGGCGAGCAGCCTCCGGGTCGTCTGGCACGTGGTCTTCCCCGCCGCCCGGCCCGCGATGGCCGTGCTCGGCCTGCTGACCTTCGTGTTCGCCTGGAACGACTTCCTGTGGCCGATCATCGCCCTCAACCAGCAGAACCCGACCGTCCAGGTGGCCCTGAACTCGCTCGGCACCGGCTACGTCCCGGACCAGGCGGTGATCATGGCCGGCGCGCTGCTCGGCACGCTGCCGCTGCTGGCCGCCTTCCTGCTGTTCGGCAAGCAGATCGTGGGCGGGATCATGCAGGGCGCGATCAAGGGCTGACCTTCCCTTGCAGGGGCCGGGCCACCGCCGGCCCGGCCCTCCCCCTCTCCCCCGCCTCACCGGTCACCTACGACGTCAATGGGAGCGCTTCCATGCCCGACTCCGTTTCGCCTTCGCCCGTGACCTTCCCCGCTGCTTCCCCTGCGGCCGCGCCCTCCCCTTCTCCCGCGGCCTCGGCCGCCTCTTCTCCCGTGGCCTTCCCCGCCGCCTTTCTCTGGGGCGCGGCCACCTCCGCGTACCAGATCGAGGGGGCCGTGCGCGAGGGCGGCCGCACGCCCTCGATCTGGGACACCTTCAGCCATACGCCGGGCCGGACGGCGGGCGGCGAGACCGGTGACATCGCCGTCGACCACTACCACCGCTACCGCGACGACGTGGCGCTGATGGCGCGGCTGGGCCTGGGCGCCTACCGCTTCTCCGTCTCCTGGTCGCGGGTGCAGCCGACCGGCCGCGGCCCGGCGGTCCAGGTGGGCCTGGACTTCTACCGCCGCCTGGTGGACGAGCTGCTCGCACACGGCCTCAAACCCGCGCTCACCCTCTACCACTGGGACCTGCCGCAGGAGCTGGAGGACGCGGGCGGCTGGCCGGAGCGGGACACGGCGCTGCGGTTCGCCGAGTACGCACAGCTGGTCGGCGAGGCACTGGGCGACCGGGTGGAGCAGTGGATCACCCTCAACGAGCCCTGGTGCAGCGCCTTTCTGGGCTACGGCTCCGGCGTCCACGCGCCCGGCCGCACCGACCCGGCGGCATCGCTCAGGGCCGCCCACCATCTCAACCTGGCGCACGGGCTGGGCGCGGCGGCCCTGCGCTCGGTGATGCCGGCCCGCAACCAGATCGCCGTCAGCCTCAACTCCTCGGTGGTACGGCCCCTTACGCAGGACCCGGCGGACCTGGCCGCGGCCCGCCGGATCGACGACCTGGCCAACGGCATCTTCCACGGCCCGATGCTGCACGGGTCGTACCCCGCCTCGCTCTTCACCGCGACGGCCTCGGTCACCGACTGGTCCTGCGTCCTGGACGGCGACGTCCGCACCATCAACGCGCCGCTGGACGCGCTGGGCCTGAACTACTACACCCCGACGCTCGTCTCGGCGGCCCCCGGCGAGGTCGAGGGGCCGCGCCGGGACGGGCACGGTGCGAGCGAGCACTCCCCCTGGCCGGGCGCCGGCACCGTCCTGTTCCACCAGACACCGGGCGAGCGCACGGAGATGGGCTGGACGATCGACCCGACGGGCCTGCACGAGCTGATCATGCGGTACACGCGGGAGGCCCCGGGCCTGCCGCTGTACGTGACCGAGAACGGCGCGGCCTACGACGACAGGCCCGGCCCCGACGGCCGTGTGCACGACCCCGAGCGCATCGCCTATCTGCACGGCCATCTCTCGGCGGTCCACCGCGCCCTCACCGACGGCGCGGACGTGCGCGGCTACTACCTGTGGTCCCTGCTGGACAACTTCGAATGGGCGTACGGCTACGGCAAGCGGTTCGGGGCGGTGCACGTGGACTACGCGACGCTGGAACGGACACCGAAGTCCAGTGCGCACTGGTACGGGCAGGTGGCGCGGACGGGGGCGCTGCCGGCGGTGCAGGCGCACTAGCGGGCGCGGGCGCGGCACCCCTGCGAAGTGCCGCGCCCCTCGCGGTCAGGAGCCGTAGAGCTCGGTCATCTCGGTGAACTTGCCGGCGCCGTTCACGGCCACGTCGAAGAAGTTCTCGCCGTAGCAGTCGCCGGTGTCGGCCTTGGCCGTGGCGGTGTCCTGCGCGGTGCCGTTGACGCAGGTGCGGATGTGCTCGATGCCGCCGTTCGCGGCGGTCATCTTCGCCGGTCCCTTGTCCTTCACGTGGAGGACCGTGATGGGGGTGTCGCCGGAGGCGACGGTGTACTCCCGCTCCTTCCCTGTCGCCCGGTAGGAGGCGCCCTCGTCCGAGGACGGGTCGCAGGCCATCGTGGCGTCCTTGGTGGTGAGGGTGTTCATGGCACCGGAGACGCTCTCCACCAGGACGACCTTGTGGCCCTTGGCGAGGGTCGGGCAGTCCCCCTTGGCGTGGCCCGCGCCGTCGCCCTTGGCGGTGGGGCTCGCGGATGCCGAAGGACTGGCGGTGCCGTCGGCCTCGGCGGTGGTGTCGGTGGGCTGGCAGGCGGTCAGCGTGAGCGCGGCGCAGCCCAGCACGCAGCGACAAGGGCAGGGCGGATGGACTTCATGACTCCCCCGAGTTTCGAACCAAGATCGAATTGATACGGCGGGAAACTATAGAGGCATGAACATGTCCAACCGAAACCGGCGCGAGCCGGGCTTCACACCTCCCGCGGCGGGCGGGCGGGCCGCGCCCGGGTCAGCAGGCGGTGGGGACGAGGGTCTCGGGGTCGCCGTCGAACGCGGTGGCGGTGACCCAGGCCGTGCTGCCGTCGACGCGCCGCAGCCGGAACCAGAAGCTGCTGGTCCTGCCGTGGGCGGTGACCTCCTCGCCCTGCCGGACACACAGCGCCCGGTAGTCGTTTCCCGCCACGACACTGCTGACCTGCGCGCTCGTGGCGCTGGGCGCCGAGCGCACGGGCGCGTCGGCGTCGGCGTGGACGCTCGTGGTGCCCGCGGGGAGCACGTCCGGTGCGCCGGTGGGCGTGCCCTGGGGCGAGGTGCCGCTGTCGGTCGGCGTCGGCGAACCGTCGGTCGGCGTCGGCGAGCCGTCCGTCGGGTCCGGAGAACCGTCGGTCGGGTCCGGAGAACCGTCGGTCACCGAGGGGCTCGGCGTGACGGCGGGCCCGGCGACGTAGACCGTGGCCGCCTGCCGGGTGCTCGCGGTGACCTTGTCGCCTGGACCCGGGCCCCCGGCGGCGGGCGGGGGCAGCTGCACGGAGCCCTCGGGCACCGTGGGGATCACGACGCGGGACAGCGTGCCCTCGGACTGGTCGGCGGTCTCGATGGCGTACTGGACCGTGAGACAGAGGGCGGACAGCTTGGCCGCCGTGTCCGCGACGGAGTCGCCGGCCGACACCTTCGGCAGGGTGACCGGGGCGGAGGCGCCGCCCGGGCAGGAGGACGCCGAGGCGGTGGGGACCGGCGAGTTCTGCCGGATGTCGGAGATCTTCAGGCTCCCGCCGGAATTCCGGTGCGTGAAGTCGGCCCGGAGAATTCCTTTCGCCGGGGCCAGTGCGACTCCGTCCAGCGCCGGTTCCACCTTGTGATCGGTATGGACCAGATAACCGGATTCGACCACTCCGAGTTTCCTGTCGATGTACCGGATGACAGCGGTGAGATAACCCTTGGGACTGACCCCGAACTGATGCTCGACACCACCGTCCACGCTGAAAGTACCGATCGGTGTCACGAAGTTCTTGCCCGCGGAGACGCTGATCTTTCCCGAGGAGTCGAGCGTGAAGGTCACCGGCACGAAATCCGGCGTGTAGGAGACGGACGGATCCTGCTCCTCGCAGCCCGCCGCGCCCATCAGGGCGAATATGGATGTCCCCGCAAGAAGCAGGGCGGTCACACGCGCGCGTATCCAGCCCATGGCTCTCTCCCCCGATTCACCGCCGGCGCACAACGGCTCGGATCTTAGCCACGCAATTCTCGGCGCTGCCAGTGGAATTGGCCGATTGCGACGGCAGGGGCGAATGGGGTGGGGCCCGGCGCATACGATCCGCCGGGCCCGTTATCCACGCATGAGCAGAATGCGCGACTAGTTGTACGTCCCGAACGCCTTCGAGAACGCGAACTTGTCCTGCGCGATCGAGCTGCACGTGGCGTCGGCGGTGGGCTTGGTGCCGCCGACGCACTGCTTGTCGCGGGTCGCGGACCACATGGAGAGCCCGCCGAGGCCCTTGGACTTGGCGAAGTTCACCAACT
Organism: Streptomyces sp. NPDC007971; assembly: GCF_042958635.1. NCBI lineage: Bacteria > Bacillati > Actinomycetota > Actinomycetes > Kitasatosporales > Streptomycetaceae > Streptomyces > Streptomyces sp. NPDC007971. The sequence continues at coordinate 249,647 of NZ_JBIBJK010000012.1, read as the reverse complement.
GTGTGGCGTCGTCGACCTTGAAGACCTCGGAGGAGACGTCGTTGACGCCGATCATCGGGGTGACGGCGACCGTCTTCCAGGCGGCGGAGTCGGACAGCCCCAGCACGCTCTTGACCTGGGCCTGGGTGGCGGTGGCCGCCTGCTCGGCGTAGGTGCCCATGTCGCCGTTGTAGGAGGCGCCGTAGTCCATCGCCATGATGTTGACGGCCCCGGTCCTCACGCCGTTGGACTTGGCGTCGGCGAGGAGGTTCACGCCGTCCTGGGTCAGGCCCTCGGGCATCACGGGGAGGGTGAAGGAGACGTCCAGGTCCGGGTGCTGGGCCTGGAGCTTGGCTATGGCCTGGACCCGGCGGGTGTTGGCGGCCGTGTTGGGCAGCGCGCCGCCCTCGATGTCGAAGTCGACCTTGGTCAGCTTGAAGGCGTCGACGGCCTTGCCGTAGGCCGCCGCCAGCGCGTCCGCGGAGGAGCAGGTGGTGGCCAGCTCGGAACCGGAAGCACCGCCGAACGACACCCGGACGTCACCGCCCTTGGCGCGCAGGGCGCCGATCTGGGCGGCCACACCGTCACTGGTGAGGTCCGTGACACCGCCCCACTTGGGGGTGCAGCCCCCGCCGTCGGTGACGAAGGCCAGGTTGAAGTTCTTGACGCCGGTCGCCTCCACGGCGGCCGACAGATCGAAGGCCGGGTAGAGGGAGGTGTCGACGTAGGGCGCGAAGCCGGCGGAGGCGGTGGTGCCGCTGCCGGCGCTCCCGGTGGGGGTGGGCGTCGCGCTGTGGGTGGGGGTGGTGGTCTTCGTCGCGGTCGGGGTGGGGGTGGCGGTCCTGGTGGGGGCCGGGGCCGGCGACTGGCTCCGCGTCGGGCGGCCGCTCGGCTCGGGGGTGGCGCCGTCGTCCGCGGAACACTGCGCGCCGTCGATCCGGCAGCCCGTGGGAGCGGCGGTGCCGTTGACCACGAAGCCGACGGTGACCGACTTGCCCGGTGCGAGGCCCTCCGTGTCCCACTTGGCGGGCTTCACGGTGACGTGCCGACCGCTCACGCTCGACTCGCCGTTCCACAGCGAGCTCAGCTTCGCGCCCGCGGGGAGGTCGAACTCCAGCGTCCAGGTCTTCTCCGTCTGGGCGCTGTTGTTGGTGACGACGTACTGCGCGGTGTAGCCCGTCGACCAGTCGCTGGTCCTGGTGTACGCGGCGCCGATGCCGGCCGCGTGCGCGGTGCCGGTCAGCAGGACTGCGCCGCCACCGACCGCGGCCGCCGCGACCAGGCCGCCGATCGCCTTGTTCCTGCCACTGATCCTGCGCCGGTGCGTGCTCATGCGCGTGCCTGCCTTCGTTCATCACGGGGGGGTGAGGTGCGGCAGCACGCTAGCGGCCCGGAATCGGACAAACGGCTTGATCTGGACGGCTGTTGAAGACCTTAGGGTGCGCTTAAGGAAGGGATCGGGGGCGGTTAATGGTCGAGACCAATTTACGCGGTCGCCTCCTGCGCACACGCCCCCGCGCCGGACCCCGCCCGTCCAGCTGGAACCAGATCCGCACCTCGGTGCCGCCCAGCACCGATGCGCCAATGCGGACGTCTCCGCCGGTGGACTCGGCGAGGCGGCGCACGATGTCGAGGCCGAGGCCGGTCGAGCCCGCGCTGCCCGAGCCGCGGCCGCGGGCCATCGCCGCCTCGGGGTCGGGTATGCCCGGGCCCGCGTCGGAGACCAGCACGATCACCGCGTCCTCGCCGTTGTGCACGTCGACCGCGAAGGCGGTGCCCTCGGCGGTGTGCCGGAAGACATTGCCGAGCAGCGCGTCGAGGGCGGCGGCGAGGTCGGCGCGGGCCACGGGCGTGCGCACCGGCCGTTCCACCCCGGCCACCCGCCACTTGCGTCCCTCGTCCTCGGCGAGCGCCGACCAGAACTCCATGCGCTCGCGGACCACTTCGGCCGCGTCGCACCCGGCGCCGGGCCCGGCCGCCACGGTCTGCGGCTTGGCCTCGCGCGCGGTGCGGATGATGGTGTCGACCTCGCGCTCCAGCTGGGCGACGGCGGTGCGGGTCTGCTCGGCGGCGGGCCCGGCGCCGAGCGAGGCGGCGTTCAGCCGGAGCACGGTCAGCGGGGTGCGCAGCCGGTGCGAGAGGTCGGCCGCCAGCTCTCTCTCGTTCGCGAGGAGTTGGACGACCTGGTCGGCCATGGAGTTGAACGCGGCCGCGGCCAGCCGCAGTTCGGTCGGCCCCTCCTCCGGCACCCGGGCGCCCAGCTTGCCCTCGCCCAGTTCGTGCGCGCCCTCGACCAGCCGCTGTGCCGGGCGCACCATGCGCACCCCGAGCCGGTCGGCGACCGCGACCGAGCCGACGATCAGCGCGAGGCCGACGGCGGCGAGCACCGCCCAGGCCGTGCCGACGCCGTGGCTGGTCTCGGACTCGGGGACGTAGACCTCCACGACCGCGATGTCGCCGGAGCCGAGCGCGACCGGCTGCAGCAGGGTGGAGCCGCCGGTGACCGAGGTGGTGGAGGCGCGGCCCATGGTCCGTACGGCCTCGATGTCGTGGTCGGCGGCGCGCTGCCGGCCGAGGTCGAGCGCCGAGCGGGTGCCGTCGGCGGGCAGGTGCACGGCCATCCCGGAGTCGGTGCCGGCGGAGGCCACCACCCGCTCCAGCTTGTCCCGGTCGGTGGTGATGGACAGCGCGGGGGCGACCGCGGCGGCCTCCCGCTCGGCGTTGGAGAAGGCGCGGTCGCGGGCCATCTCCTGGACGACGAGGCCGAGCGGCACCGCGAAGGCGACCACGACCATCGTGGTGACCGCCAGGCAGACCTTGACCAGGGCCCATCTCATCACCGCGGCTCCCCTCCCCCGTCGGCCGGCACCGGCGGTTCCAGCTTCACTCCGACGCCTCGGAGGGTGTGCAGATAGCGCGGCCGGGCGGCCGTCTCCCCCAGCTTGCGGCGCAGCCAGGACAGATGGACGTCGATGGTCTGGTCGTCGCCGTAGGACTGCTGCCAGACCTCGGCGAGGAGTTCCTTGCGCGGCACGACGACGCCGGGGCGGCCGGCGAGGAAGGCGAGCAGGTCGAACTCCCGGCGGGTGAGGTCGAGCCGCGCACCGTCCAGCTCCGCCTGGCGGCGCAGCGGGTCGACGGTCAGGCCGCCGACCCGGATGACGGTGGACGGCGGGGCCTCGGTCCCGCCGGCGCGGGCCCGGCGCAGCACGGCCGCCATCCGCGCCGACAGGTGCTCGACCGAGAACGGCTTGGTCAGATAGTCGTCCGCCCCGGCGTTCAACAGCCGGACGATCTCCGTCTCGTCGTCCCGGGCGGTGGCGATGATGACGGGCACGTCGGTGATGCCGCGCAGCATCTTCAGCGCCTCGGAGCCGTCCAGATCGGGCAGTCCGAGGTCCAGGACGACCACGTCGAAGCGGAAATGGGCGACCTCGCGCAGCGCCTCAAGTGCCGTACCGACGCTGCGTACGGTGTGCGAGGCGTCGGTCAGATGACGGATGAGCGCCGAGCGGACGAACTGGTCGTCCTCGACCACGAGCACACTTGCCATGCGCCGCACCGTACGCCATGCGGCGCGACGCGGTCCGGCGCCCGGCGGCCCCCACCCGGGCGAAGTCGGGAGCGGGGGCGGACGGCCCGGGGCACGTGCGCGCGGCGGTACCCCTGGGGCAGTATGGCCCCCGATGCGCAGAGGACTCGTACACGTACTGGCGTGGCTGCTCGCGACGGGAGCGGCGGTCACGCTGTCGTGGTGGGGTGTGCACACGGTGATGGCCGGGACGGCGTACGACCCGCCGCGCGCGCTGCCGATCACGGCCGAGGACACGACCACGCAGCGTTCGAAGCCGCTGGATCCGCCGCCCCCTCGGTCCACTCCGCCGAAGAGTCCGTCGGCCGGGCCGTCCACCCCCGCCCCCTCCCGGACGCCGTCCTCCGGCACCAGCCCCACCGCCACCGCGTCCGGCAGCGTCAAGGCCTACGACACCGACGGCGGCCGGGCGGTCTTCGATCTGGGACCGGCGAGCGCCACCCTCGTCTCGGCGACCCCGGGGACGGGCTGGTCGATGCAGGTGTGGAAGACACAGACGTGGATCCGGGTGGAGTACAGCAAGGGCGCGGACCGGGTGTCGGTGTTCTGCACCTGGCACGACGGGCCGCCGCACGTGGAGGTGGGCACGTACTGATCCCCGCCGGCCGTGGGGACACACGGACCACGCTCACGAAAGAAGGGCCAGGGCCCTTCTTTCGTCCCCGGCAGGAACGGGAAGGCAGGTCCTGGCGGAACACAGGTCCTAGCGGAACACCGAGGGCGGCGGGGCCGGGGAGGCCACCGCCGCCGCGTCCGTCACGGGCAGGGCGCCGCCGGTGAAGTCGGTGAGCTGCCTACCGTGTTCGACCCGCGCGGGGTGCGGGTCGGAGGCGGCGCGGCGGGTGAGTTCGGCGAGCGGGAGCGGGAGGTCCGAGGCGACCAGGACGGCGTTGCCGAACCGCTTGCCGCGCAGCACGGCCGGGTCCGCGACGAGGGCGAGTTCCGGGAAGCGGGCGGCGGCGGTGGCGATCTGGCCGCGCAGATGGGCGAGCGGCGGGCCGTCGGCGAGGTTGGCGGTGTAGACGCCGGAGGGCTTCAGGGCCCGGCGGACCTCGTCCAGGAACTCGGCCGAGGTGAGGTGGGCGGGGGTCCGGGCGCCGCTGAAGACATCGACGACGACCAGGTCGGCCCAGCCGTCCGGCACCTTGGCCAGTCCGTCCCGGGCGTCCGCCGAGCGCACCCGGATCCGGGCGTTCGGATCCAGCGGCAGCTCACGGCGGACCAGTTGGACGAGGGACGCGTCCCGCTCGACGATCTGCTGGGTGGAGCGGGGGCGGGTGGCGGCGACGTACCGGGCGAGGGTGAACGCGCCGCCGCCGAGGTGCACCGCCTGCACCGGCCTGCCGGGCGGGGCGGCGAGGTCGATGACATGGCCGAGGCGGCGCTGGTACTCGAAGGAGAGGTGGGCCGGGTCGTCCAGGTCGACGTGCGACTGGGGCGCCCCGTCGATCAGCAGCGTCCAGGCCCGGGAGCGGTCCGGGTCGGGTATGAGTTCCGCGAGCCCGCCGTCGACCGCTTCCACCACGGCCGCGACGGCGGCCGACCCGCGCCGGTTGTTCCTGGACCTGCCCATCGGTCCATTTTCGCAGGTGCCGCGGGCCGGCGCTTCACCTGCGGCTGTCGGCGGCCTCGATCAGCCGGGCCGCCTCCCCGAGGGCCCGGCGCAGCACCACCGGGTCGGTCGCGAGGTCGGCGTCGCCGGGCGGCAGCAGCCAGTCCGAGCCCTCCACCGGCGGCTGGGGGGCCGGCCGCAGCCCCCGCCCGTTCGTCTCGGTGCAGGTGCTGCCCGGTACGTCCCAGCAGGCGGCGGTGCCGGCCGGCACCAGGAAGCCGAGGGTGTCGCAGCCGTAGTCGTGCAGGACGGGACCGACCGCCTCGCCGATCCCGCGCCTGAGGATGTCGACCGCCTCCAGCCCCTGCCGGGCCGGCACCGTCACGAGGTCGCAGGCCGCGCCACCGGCCGTCGGCACCGGTGACATCGACGCACCGGGCACAGTCGATGTGCCCGGTGTACAAGGATCGTTGCCCTGGCTGGTCTCCATGCCGGCCTCCACCACGCCTGTTGCAGTCCATGGTGTTCAACGCGCGAGCACGTCAACGGCTACGCCACAAGTGAGCCGCAAAGGATGGCAGTTCATGGCAGATCAGGTATGAGATATCCGGTTTGTAGCTAAACCCTGCGTGGCGGGTCCAACACAGCAGGTACGTTCTTGCTCGCCGGAACCAGGGTGTCACACGGACATCTCAGCCCGAACCCGCTCCGGATCCGGCACGGTTCGACGGTTCGCACGAGAGGACCGGCCATGGCGTCGTCAACCGAGACCTCGTCACAGCCCGAGCGGCCAGTACGGCCGAACCTCGCCTTCCGGCAGTTGCGCGGGCGGCGCTCACCGGCCGAGTTCGCGGCGCTGGTGCGGCGGGCCGCGCGCGAGATCGGCGAGCGGGTGAGCTGTGACGCGCGTTACGTCGGCAGGGTCGAGGCGGGTGAGATCCGCTGCCCGAACTACGCGTACGAACGGGTGTTCCTGCACATGTTCCCCGGTCGCACGCTCACCGACCTCGGCTTCGCACCGCGCTCGTCCGTCCGCGGACGAGCGGCACGTACGGCCGCGGACGCGCCCCCGGCGCTCGGCACCGCTGAGACGCCAGGGGCCCACGAGCCGTATGACACGCAGGACCGGTACGACCCGCAGGATCCGTGCGAACCGCACGAGCCGTACGAGAACGACCCACTGAACCACGAGGAGAGCGACGTGCTGCGTCGCGCATTCATGACCGGCGGGGGCGCCACGATGGCCGCCGCCACACTGGGCCCGCTGGGGCTCACCACCGGTGCAGCGGCGGCGGCCCGGCCGCTGCGGCGCGCCGGCACCCCGGAGGCCGCCGCCCTGGAAGAGGCCGTCCGCCGCATCCGGCTGCTCGACGACCGGCACGGCGCAGACGGCCTGTACCGGCGCGCGGCGGCTCCCCTGCGCGCCGCGTACGCGCTGTTGGACGCCGGCGCGACCCGGCAGACGACCGCCGAGAGACTGCACTCGGGCGCCGGTGAACTCGCCATCTCCGTGGGCTGGCTGGCCCATGACTCGGGCCGCTTCGACGACGCACGCTCGCACTACGCGGAGGCGCTGGCCACCGCCCGTATGACCGGCGACGCGGGCCTGGAGGCCCACGCCTTCTGCAACACGGCGTTCCTGGCCCGCGACGCGGGCCGACCCCGCGAGGCGGTACGCGCGGCGCAGGCCGCCCAGCGCGCCGCCCGCCACCTGGGCTCACCGCGCCTGATGTCCCTGCTCGCGCTGCGCGAGGCGGGCGGCTGGGCGGGCCTCGCCGACCGTACCGGCTGCGAGCAGGCGCTCGCCCGCGCGCAGGCCCTCTTCGAGCGGGGCCACTCGGAGGCCGACCCCGAGTGGATGAGCTTCTACGGAGAGGCCGAGCTGGAGGGGCTGGAGGCGCAGTGCTGGTCGACGCTGGGCGACTGGCGCCGTGCCTCGCGCCATGCCGACCGCGCGGCCCAGCTCCAGGACCCCCACTTCACCCGCAACATCGCCCTCTACACCGCCGAACTGGCCGACGACCTGGCCCGCGAGGGCCGTCCCGACGAAGCGGCGGCGGCCGCGCTGCGTGTGCTGGATCTTCTGGACCAGGTCCAGTCCTCCCGCATCCAGACGATGCTGGCGGGGACGGCCCGGGTGCTGCTTCCGCACCGGCGCGCCTCGGGGGTCTCGGCGTTCCTCGACCGGCATGCCTCGCAGCCCAGGCTCGGCCGGGCGTAGCAAACAGCTCTGCGACCGCCCCTCGGACTGCGGGCCGCCTTTCGCCTGCGGGCCGTCATTCGGCTGCGGGCCGCCTTCCGGCCAAGGGCCCCTTTTCGGCGAAGGATCCCCTTCGGCTGCCGGCCGGTGGGGGCTGGTCGCGCAGTTCCCCGCCCCCTTCAAGGGGGCTTGGCCGCGGGTCGGCGGGGTGCCCCGCAGGGTGAGCATCGGACGGGCATGGTGTTCAAACTGGCGGCCGGTGGGGGCTGGTCGCGCAGTTCCCCGCGCTCCTTCGGGGGCGCGACGGGTCAGCCGGCCAAGTGCCCGAGGTCGTTCCAGCTCTCGATCGCCGGCTCCCCGTACGCCCATCCCAGCACCGACAGCGAGGTCGGGTTCAGGCGTATCCGCGCCGCGAAGTCCAGCGGCAGTCCCAGCCACCGCGCACCGATGGACCGCAGTATGTGCCCGTGGGCGAAGACCAGGACGTCGCGGTCGGCCGAGCGGGCCCACGCGACGACCTCGTCCGCGCGCGCGGCGACCTCGGCGAGGCTCTCCCCCTGCGGAACACCGTCCCGCCAGATCAGCCAGCCCGGCCGCACGGCCTGGATCTCGGCGGGAGTCATGCCCTCGTACGCCCCGTAGTCCCACTCCATCAACGTGTCCCACAATTCGGCACGCTCACCGAACCCGGCCAGCTCGCACGTCTCACGCGCGCGTGCCAGCGGACTGGTCCGCACCTCGACGCCGGGCAGCCCGTCGAACGGCGCCCGGTGCAGCCGCTCGCCGAGCAGCTTGGCCCCGCGCCGGCCCTCCTCCAGGAGCGGCACGTCGGTCCTGCCGGTGTGCTTGCCGGACAGCGACCATTCCGTCTGTCCGTGCCGGGCCAGCAGGATGCGCGGTGCCATGGGGGACCTTTCCGGGAGGGGGACGCCACGGGGACGCCACGAGAACGACAGGAAGCGGATTCCCTCCATCATCGCTCACCCCGGGCAGGGGCAACCCGGCGGGCGATCCCGACGTCTTTGAGGGCTGAAGCGCCCGCCGGGGCGGGAGAGCGCCCGCATGGCCGGGATATGGACACCGTAAAGTGGCACGGTCGCCCGCCGGGGCGGACCACAGCAGGAGGGGGAGGGCGATCCGATGCCGCAGACCGACACACCGGGCACCGAGGCGGTCCCGCGAACCCGGTTGCGGTGGTGGACCGAGCTTCCGCTGATCCTGCTGGTCTACGGCTGCTACTCGGCCGGACGGCTCCTCGCCCGCGGTGACGTCTCCTCGGCCATCGACCACGGCCTGGCGATCCTGCGCATCGAGAAGGCCCTGAACCTCAACGCGGAGCACCCGCTGAACCGGTTGTTCACGCGGGAGCCCTGGCTCGGCGTACCGGCCGACTTCTGGTACGCCTCGCTGCACTACCTGATCACGCCCGCCCTGCTGATCTGGCTGTTCCGGACCCGCACCGCGCACTACCGGGCGGCCCGCACCTGGCTGATGGCGTCCACGTTCATCGGCCTGATCGGCTTCACCCTGCTGCCCACCTGCCCGCCGCGTCTGCTGCCCGGCCACCACGGCTTCGTCGACACGATGGCCCACTACAGCTCGTACGGCTGGTGGGGCGGCGAGGCCAGCGCCCCGCGCGGCATGGGCGCCATGACCAACCAGTACGCGGCGATGCCGAGCCTGCACGTGGGCTGGGCGCTGTGGTGCGGGGTCATGCTGTGGCGGCACGGCGGCACCCGCCTGGCGAAGATCCTCGGCGTCGTCTATCCGCTGCTGACCGCGATCGTCGTCATGGGCACCGCCAACCACTACTTCCTGGACGCGGTCGCGGGCGTGGCGGTCATGGGCGTGGGCCTGCTGCTCGCGCCGCACGTGATGCGCGGCGCGGACCTGCTCCGGTCCCGCCCGACCCGCCGCACCGCACCGGTCCCGGCGGCCACGGGGTCCCCGATTGTCAGTGCCGGATGCGAGACTTCCGCGGGTGAGCGAATTCCACGGCAGCGCGAGTCGCAGCGCGCATCCGCAGCCGACCCGGACGTCTCCCCCAGCGGCGCGGGCGAAGGGGCTCCGGCACCGACTCGCTGAGCTGCGCGGTCCCGACGTACCGGCGAAGGCGCTGGACGCGCGCGCCCTCGCGGCGCTGGCCGCGAACCCCGGTTGCCGCAGACGGGCCATCCTGGACGGCGCCGGGGTCGACAAGGCGGCGCTGGCGAGCGCGCTCGGCTCACCTTCCGGTTTCGGTCAGTCGCAGTTCGCGCTGACCCGGGGCAACGCGTTCGAGGCGCGGGTGAAGGCGGACGGCGGCGCGGAACTGCTGCAGCTGGTCCACTCCCGCCTCGACGCGGGCGCCGAGCCGCCCGCGTCGGCCGCCGTCCCCGACCTGTCCGCGCCCGGCCCCGAGGGGCGTACGGCCCGTACGGCGCTGGCGCTGCGCGAGGCCGTGGCCGCGGGCGGCTGGACGCTGCTCGACCACCCGATGCTGGCCCTGGACGTGGCCGGCTCGCTCGCGTTCCTGGAGCCGGACGCGGTGGTGGTGCACCCGGACGGCAGCTGGACGGTCGTGGAGATCAAGTCCTTCCCGATGCTGGACGGTTCGGCCGACCCGGCGAAGGTGGGCGCGGCCGCCCGGCAGGCGGCGGTGTACGTGCTGGCCCTGGAGGCGGTCGCGGCCCGTCTCGGCCAGGACGGCACCCCTGCTCCCCGGGTACGGCAGCGAGTGCTGCTGGTGTGCCCCAAGGACTTCTCCAACCTGCCCGCCGGCTCGGCCGTCGACGTGCGCAAGCAGCGCGCGGTCACCGCCCGCCAGCTGGCCCGGCTCACCCGCATCGAGGAGATCGCCGACGCACTGCCCGAGGGCACCTGTTTCGCCCCGGACCGGCCGGCCGAGGAGCTGACGGCGGCCGTGGAGGCGGTCCCGGCTGCCTACGCACCCGAGTGCCTGTCCGCCTGCGAACTGGCCTTCCACTGCCGGGAACGCTCCCGCGCGGCGGATGCCGTGACCCGTCTCGGCCGCCCCCTGCGTGCGGAGCTGGGCGGCCTTGCGACGGTCGCGGACGTCCTCGCGGCGGCCCGCGGTGAGAGCGGCGACCCCGACGACCCGGCGGTGGCGGCCCTGCGCCGGGCCGCGGCCCTGCGCGCCGAGGCACTCGCCGCGGCCGGCCGGGAGGTGGCCCCGTGTCGCTGATCGCCACCCTGGCCCGGCTGGAGGCCGTCAGCACCGGACACGCCCAGCCCGCCGCGACCGTCCGCCACCGCCGTCTGTCCGACCGCCCGCTGGTCCTGGTGCCGCTCACCACCGCCGGTGAGGCCGGCGCCCCGCTCGGCGCGCTCGTCGGCACCGAACGGGAGGCGCCGCGCCTGCTGGTCGTGCCGCAGCCCCGCGACCGCGATCTGCGCTTCGCGTTCCTCGCCGACCTGGCCGATGTCGTCCTGCCGTACCTCGACTCCTATCAGGAGGACGTCGAGACCGCCGAGCGCACCGAGACCGACCCGGAGACCGGCAAGCGGGTCAAGGTCGAGGTCGAGCTGTGCGCGGACGCGCCCCAGCTGATCGTGCCGAGCCGTGCGGGCCTGGACCTCGTACGGCTGCTCGGCCGGTCCATGCGCTTTCGCCGCACCGCCGAGCAGGACCCGGAGACGCCCCACCCCGCACCGCCCCGCATCCCCCTGCTCGGCCGCTGGCTGACCCACTACGGCGAGCGGGCCCGGGTACCCGGTTCCTCGCTCCTGCTGGCCCTCACCGAGGTGCTGTCCCGGCACTGGGCGACCGGCCAGTCGGGCCTGGAGGACCAGCACCTGGGCGCGCTGCTCGCCTGGATCGACCCTCCCGCGCTCCCGGCTCCGTCCGAGCCGGGGGGCTCCCGGCGGACGGGCACCGGCGCCGAGGCCGCCCGCCGGGCCGAGCTGGCCCGCGACGCCGACGGCCAGCTGCTGTGCCCGCCGGCCGGCCCGGCCACCGACCCCGCGTTCGACAACAAGCTGCTGGCCCCGGCCATCGAGCGCCACGACCGCGCCCGTGCCGCACTGGCCGCCGCCGAGGACGCCCTTCAGGCCGACGACCGGCTGGCCGCGCTCACCGCCGCCGAGCGGGAGATCCGCGACCTGGTCGACAGCCGCACCCGGCCCACCTGGGACGCGGTCTGGCGGGGCCTGGACCTGCTGCGGGCGCTGCCGGAGGGGGCGCACGTCGAGGAGCGCTGGACGCGCGACCGCTGGTCGTTCACCGGCCACCGCGACCGGATCCTGGCCGGTGAGCCCCCGCAGCCGCGCCGCGACGACGCGGTGACGGCCGCGAACAAGCTGGCCACGCGGGAGCGCGAACAGGCCCGCCTCGAAGCGCAGGAGGCACTGGACGACCCGCTGGTGATGGCGGGACGGCGACTGGCCGGGGAGGCCTTCGCGGGCGAGGTGACCGACGTCGTCCTCGCCCACAGCGAGGGCAGGCGGCCCAGCCCGCGCCCGCTGGTGACCGTCCGCACCGAGGACCGGCCGCATCTGGCGGAGCGGGCGAAGGTGTACCGCTCGCTGGGCGGCAGACCGCAGGCCGCGGAGTTCGTCGGGTACGACGGCTCGGCGGAGGAGGGACTGCTGGTGCTGCGGATCGTGGACAAGATGGGCCGGGGCAAGGAGCCCGAGCCCGGTTCGGTGCCGGAGAAGGGCGACGCGGTGTGCTTCACCCTCTTCGAGCACGAGCAGCGCGGCGGCGCGAAGCTGCCCGACCCGGAGGAGACCCCGTGGACGCACGGCGGCCCGCCGGGTGAGGCCGTGCCGGAGGCGCCCGACGCCGTGACCGCGGAGGACATGCTGTGACGACCGTCGGCTTCGATCCCTCGGCCGCGGCGACACGCGCCACCGACGCGATCCTCCACGACACCCTGCACGGCACCGAGCGCGGAGTGGTCGTCGACTCCCCGCCCGGCGCCGGCAAGTCCACCCTGGTGGTGCGGGCGGCCCTGGAACTCGCCGACGCCGGGCGCCCGTTGATGGTGGTCGCCCAGACGAACGCCCAGGTGGACGACCTGGTGCTGCGGCTCGCCAAGAAGAACCCCGAGCTGCCGGTGGGCCGGCTGCACAGCAGCGACGCCGACCCGTACGACAAGGCGCTGGACGACCTGCCCGCCGTTCGTACGTCGGCGAAGGCGGCCGACCTGCAGGGCCTGCCCGTCATCCTGTCCACCGCCGCGAAGTGGGCGCACGTCACGGTGGACGAGCCGTGGCGGCACGCGATCGTGGACGAGGCGTACCAGATGCGCTCGGACTCCCTGCTGGCGGTGGCCGGCCTGTTCGAACGGGCGCTGTTCGTGGGCGACCCGGGCCAGCTGGATCCGTTCGCGATCGTGGGCAGCGAGCAGTGGGCGGGCCTGTCCTACGACCCGTCGGCCTCGGCCGTGACCACGCTGCTGGCGCACAACCCGGAGCTGCCGCAGCACCGCCTTCCGGTCTCCTGGCGCCTCCCGGCCTCCGCGGCCCCGCTGGTCTCGGACGCCTTCTACCCCTACACCCCGTTCCGCAGCGGCACCGGCCACGGCGACAGGAGCCTCGCCTTCGCCGTCCCCTCCGACGGCTCGGGCCCGGACCGGGTGATCGACGAGGCGGCGCGGTCCGGCTGGGGCCTGCTGGAGCTGCCCGCCCGGCACACCCCGCGCACGGATCCGGAGGCCGTCCGGGCAGTGGCAACGGTCGTACGACGCCTGCTGGACCGCGAAGGCGCGACCGTGTCGGAGCTCTCCCCGTCTCGACTTCGTTCGACCGGGGGGACCCCCGTCCCGGTCCCCTCCGCCCTCACCGCCGACCGCATCGCCGTCGGCACGGCCCACCGGGACCAGGCGGCCGCGATCCGCTCGGCACTCGCCGAGCTGGGCGTGGCCGACGTCACGGTCGACACCGCGAACCGCCTCCAGGGCCGTGAGTACGACGTCACGGTCGTCCTGCACCCGCTCTCCGGCCGCCCCGACGCGACCGCCTTCCACCTGGAGACCGGCCGCCTGTGCGTCCTGGCCTCCCGCCACCGGCACGCCTGCATCGTGGTGTGCCGCGCCGGAGTGGGCGACCTCCTGGACGACTACCCGTCCACGGAACCGGTCCAGCTGGGCACGCTGGTGAAGTTCCCGGACGGCTGGGAGGCGAACCACGCGGTGCTGGCGCGCCTGGGAGAGCACCGGGTGAGCTGGCGGCCCTGAGCCCGGCACCGGACCGGCACGGCCCCGGACCGGCCCGTCGCCGGCACCGCACCGGACCCGCATCGGCCTGGTACCGAGCCGGGCGGGACGCCGGGCGGCCGGGGAGGCTTCGGGGCGCCCCTGAGGTCCCCTTGCCCGCGCGCGAGACAATGGACGATGGCCCACCGGAACGTACGAGGAGGAGAGAAGACATGGCGGAGCCCACGCCGCGTCGGAACGAACCGCGGCTACGCCCCGCGCCCCTGATCTTCGAGCCTGCACAGGCGGCCGGCGATCCCGAGCACTTCTTCGCCCTGGAGTCGATCGAGGATCCGCGGGCGCTGCTGGCCCGGGCGACGGAGCTGGCCCAGGCGTTCCGGGCAGCGGCCGACCGGGCCGTGGAGTTCCAGGCCGTCGCGGCGGCCCAGCTCGCCGACCCGCGCCGCTTCGACCGGCTGACCCCGGCGGCCATCGCCGAGCAGGCGGAGTGGACCGAGGACTACGCGAAGCGGATGGTGGAGTTCGGGCAGGACCTGATGCGGGGTGCCGACACGGAGGGCCGGACGCCCGTCGACCCCGTGTAGCCCAGGTCCAGCCCGCTGGTCCGCTGGGTCCGGCGCGGTCGGCGGGTCCGCCGGTGGCCGGTCGGTCACCAGTCGGTCCAGCGCGGCCGCCCCGTCCAGCCCCTACGGCCGTTCCCACCCGTTCGGCCAGTCCGGCCGTTCCAAGCCGTCCAAGCCGTCCGGCCCGTGCGGTCCCCTGTCCCGGTCGGCCGTCCCGCCCGCCTGGCATATGCCAGGCGGGCAAGATACTCCTCCCCACCCTCCCCTGTCCCGAGTTTTCGCAACTCAGGAGAACCGCGCACTCACAGCCGGTACATCTGGTTGGCATGAGCAGTACGCCGAATGTCACCTGTGCCACCCCCGACGGGGCCGCCTGGCTCGCCTCGACAGGAACGTATCCGCGCAGCACGCTCGCGAACTGGCAGGAGCACCCCGACGCCCCGCTGGTCCTGCCCTGCGGCGCCGTCTTCGACGTGGTGAGCGCCCCCGTGGTCTTCGGGCGGCGCATGCTGGACCGGTTATGGGACGAGGGGCCGGGCTCGGGACCGGTCGCCGTGTTCCGGGGCCGCATGCTGCTGTTCGCCGCCCCGGGCACGGCCCAGCGCCTGCCCTCGCTGCTGACCTGGGAGGAGTGGGGCGGCGGCCACGGCAGCCGGACCGCGGCCGTGCCGCCGCTGCTGTGCCACGGCACGGGGGACGCGGTGACCGTCCCCGCCCTGTCCGGCGGCGACTCCCCCACCCCGGGCGGCTCCCGCTGGCTGGTCGCCCCCGACACCCGCCACCCCTGGCTGCCCGGCCCCGAGGTGGTGCTGTGGGCGGCCGTGCGGGCGGCCCGTGCAGCCGTGCGGATATCGATTTTTCCTCCCGCCGACCAGGATGCTAAGGTCTACGACGTCAGCAGGCGCCGCTAGCTCAGTTGGTTAGAGCAGCTGACTCTTAATCAGCGGGTCCGGGGTTCGAGTCCCTGGCGGCGCACATGACGACGGCGGGTCGGTTTCGAAAGATTCCGGCCCGCCGTTTTTCGTACACCCACACCCTGCACAGTCGGCCCGCACCCCCCGCACAGTCGGCCCACACACCCGACAGGCCGGCCGGCCCCGCGTCCCCGGACGTCAGGCGGCCACCCCCGGCGTGATCTTCACGGTCCACGCCCCGGACGCCGTCCGGTCCTCCACCTCCACCTTCACACCGTCCCCGGGCACCGTGAAGCTCTCGCCGAGGGAGACCGGGGCGTCGGCGAGGGGCGGATAGACCGAGTTCTCCCAGCACGCCTCCGTACGCGGGTGGGCGTCCACCACCTCGACCGGGCCGCCCCCGGACTCCGCGCCGCCGCGCACCCGGTAGACCAGGACCCCCTGCCGGCAGACCGCACGGTCGTTCCCCGCCGGGCCGCGCGCCTCGAAGGCCAGTGCGCTGTCCGGGCCGGTGCGCACGACCGCCAGCTTCGCGCCGTGGCCGAGACCGAAGGCGGGGGCGCCCGCCGCGCCCTGCACCGGGACGCCCGGACCGGCCTCCAGCGGCTCCAGGGTGAGACGGGTCGGACCGGCCCCGCGCACACACACCACCTGGCGCGGATCCAGCCAGCCCAGCTTCCACTTGTGCCAGCCGAACAGATCCGGGGACAGCCCGAACTGGCTGCCCATCAGGTCCCAGTCGCCGACGTAGGTGTCCCAGTCCCCCTTGCCGTCGACCGGGCGGTGGTAGAGGTCGGGGAGGTCGAAGACGTGGCCCGTCTCATGGGCGAGGACCAGACGGTCGGGCGGGTGCTTCTCGAAGACCGTGACCACCCTGCGCACATCCGTGCCATCCACGTGCATGGGGGTGTCCAGATTGACGACCTTGGTCGCGTCGGAGTCCACGCCGGGCGCATCGGGATCGGCGACGAAATAGACGACGTCGTAGCGGGAGAAGTCGACCTCCTTGTCGGCCACGGCGAACGCATCGTGCAGGTAGGCGGCCCGGTCGGCGGCGCTCCAGTCGCGTTTCATGGCGTAGGAGGACGACGGCCGCGGCATGCGCAGCCAGTGCCCCAGCGGATGCGGGTGCAGGGTGAACCTGCCATAGGAAGCCTGTTCGAAGAACCGACTGGTGGCCGGGAAGTGGTCGGCCGTCAGCTCGGCGGGAGTGGCGCTCGGGACGGCGTCCGGGAAGGAGAGGAAGATCATGACGGCGTTGCGCACGCCGGTCGGGCGGGCGTAGTCGGAGTTCCAGGTGTCCACGCCCTCCGAGTGGTGGGCCTCGGTCCGGTGCAGGGCACAGGGGGCCGGCGAGAAGGGCTCGGCGACGGACGGGCCGGTGAGGATCGAGGTCGCGGCCAGCGCCGACATCGTGGTGAACACGGCGGCGGTGCTGCGCAGCTTGGGCACGGAAGGACCTCCGGATGCGGTTCACGGGACACCACATCCAGACTGTGGGCGTTTGTTGATGTTCGTCCTGTTTGCCTGAACCAGAAGGGTGAGTACGCCCATTCGGGCGCCGGGCGTGCACCGGCGGTCGACACCCCGAAACACTCACGGAACGTCACAACTGGTCGGCGGCTTGAAGAACCCGCCCAGGTGCGGGCAGAAACGATCTGTCAGAACCTGTGGTCCGTCATGGACACTGGAGAATGGCTGGAAGGGCCCGGGGCCAGCCTCTATGATCGGCACACTTTCCGGCACGGACAGAGATCGAGTGCACTGCGGGAGCGAGCGGTGAGCGGAACGTCCGAAGGGCCGACGCCCGCGGCAGACCTCGACCGGTCAGCCGTCACAGACAGTGATCACAACACCTATCACCGTGTCTTCGCGGCTGCCCCGCTCTCCATGGCTGTCGTCGACCGCGAAGGCCTGGTCGTGAGCGCCAACGCCGCCCTCGGCGAGCTGCTCGGCACCGACCCCGACGGCCTGCCCGGCCGGGTGGCCGCGGACCTGGTGGACCTGGCCTCCGACGCCCGCACCTGGCACGCCTACCGCGAGGTCCTGCGCGGCCGGCAGGCCAGACTGCGCTGCACCCGCCGGCTCAAACACCCCGAGGGGCACTCGGTCTGGGTGCAGGTCACCGTGGCCCCGCTGGCGGACGCCGGGACCGGCGTCCTCGTCTCGGTCGCCGACATCAGCGCCCGCCGTGAACTGCAGGCCCGGCTGCGGCACTTGCAGATGCACGACCCGGTGACCCGGCTGCCCAACCGCACCCTCTTCTTCGAGCGCCTGTCGGGCGCCCTGGAGGCGGAGTCGTACGAGCTGAGCGGCACCGGCCGGATCGGCCTGTGCTACCTCGACCTGGACGGCTTCAAGGCCGTCAACGACACCCTCGGCCACCGGGTCGGCGACCGGCTGCTCGCGGCCGCCGCCGAGCGGCTGACCCGGGTCGCCGACGAGGCCGGGTACGCTCGCGCCCAGACCCCCCTGGTGGCCCGGCTCGGCGGCGACGAATTCGCCCTGCTCGTCGAGGACTCCACCGGCACCGAACAACTCGCCGACCTCGCCGAGTCCGCCCTGAAGGCCCTGGAGGCCCCCTTCGACCTGGCGGGACAGCGGCTGTCGCTGACGGCCTCCATCGGGGTCGTGGAGCGGCACGCGGCCGGTACGACCGCCACCGGGCTGATGCAGGCGGCCGACACGACCCTGTACTGGGCGAAGGCCGACGGCAAGGCCCGCTGGACACTGTTCGACCCCGAGCGCAACGCGCACCGCATGACCCGCCAGGCCCTGTCCTCCACGCTCCGCCCGGCCATCGAACGCGGTGAATTCGCTCTGGAGTACCAGCCGTTGGTGGGCATGGAGGACGGCAGGCTGAGCGGGGTCGAGGCGTTGATCCGCTGGAATCATCCTCAGTTCGGCACACTGACGCCGAATCGGTTCATCGGATTGGCCGAGGAGGACGGCTCGATCGTGCAGCTCGGCCGCTGGGCGCTGGAGACCGCCTGCCGGCAGGCCCGCCGCTGGCAGCTGGACAACCCCGGCGAGCCGCCGATCTTCGTGAGCGTCAACGTGGCGGTCCGCCAGGTGTGGGACTCCGACCTGGTGGCGGACGTGGCGCAGACCCTCGCCGAGACGGGACTCGCCCCGCACCTGCTCCAGCTGGAGCTGACCGAGTCCGCCGTGATGGGCTCGGGCGGCCGCCCGCTGCAGGCCCTCCAGGCCCTCAGCGACATGGGCGTGCGCATCGCCATCGACGACTTCGGGACGGGCTACTCCAATCTGGCGTATCTGAGCAGGCTGCCCGTGTCGGTGCTGAAGCTGGACGGCTCCTTCGTGCGCGGCTTCCAGTACGAGGGCGACAAGAGCGCGGTGGCCGTGCCGCCCAACGGGGCCGACGAGGTGATCGTGGAGGCGATGATCCAGCTGGCCCACCGGCTCGGGCTGACCGTCACCGCGGAGTGCGTGGAGACCTCGGCGCAGGCCACGCGGCTGCGCCGGATCGGCTGCGACACCGGGCAGGGCTGGCTGTACTCGCGCCCGGTGCCGCCGGATCGCATCTCCGAGCTGCTGGAGTCGCAGACCTACGCGGCCGGCAAGCCGTAGGCGTCCGCGATCAGCTCGTAGGAGCGCAGCCGCAGTTCGCCGCGGTGGGCGTGCGAGGTGAGCATCAGCTCGTCGGCGCCGGTGCGCTTGTGCAGCTCGTCCAGGCCCGTGCGGACCTCGTCCGCCGTTCCGTGCACGATGTTCGCGCTCCAGGAGGCGACGAACTCCTCCTCCATCGGGCCGAACTCGTGGCGCTCGGCCTCCTCCGGGTCCGGGAACAGGCCCGGGCGTCCGGTGCGCAGCCGGATCATGTTCAGCGCGGTGGCCCTGACCTGGCGGCGGGCCTCGCGCTCGTCGTCCGTGGCGAGGGCGGAGACGCCGATCAGGGCGTACGGCTCGTCGAGCACCGCGGAGGGGCGGAAGGTCTGCCGGTACAGGTCGAGGGCCGGGATGGTGTTCTGCGCGGAGAAGTGGTGCGCGAAGGCGAAGGGCAGCCCCAGCAGGCCGGCCAGACGGGCGCTGAAGCCGGAGGAGCCGAGCAGCCATATCGGCGGCCGGTGCGGCGACTGGACGCCGCCGGGGCTGCTGCCCTGC
The DNA here is from genome assembly GCF_042958635.1 of Streptomyces sp. NPDC007971. Classification (NCBI taxonomy): domain Bacteria; kingdom Bacillati; phylum Actinomycetota; class Actinomycetes; order Kitasatosporales; family Streptomycetaceae; genus Streptomyces; species Streptomyces sp. NPDC007971. The sequence continues at coordinate 230,564 of NZ_JBIBJK010000012.1, read as the reverse complement.
ACCGGGCCCGGGATCGCGTGAATGCGGCCGTACGGGTGTCCGTCGGGGAAGTCGTCGTCCAGGAAGCGGGTGAGCTCGGCCAGCTGCTGCGGGAAGTCGTCGGCGCCCTCGTTCAGGGTGTCCGTGCGGCGCAGGGCTGCGGCGGTGGCCCCGTCGGTGCCGGGGGCCCGGCCCAGGCCCAGGTCGATCCGCCCGGGGGCCATTGCCTCCAGCGTGCCGAACTGCTCGGCGATCACCAGGGGCGCGTGGTTGGGCAGCATGACGCCGCCCGAGCCGAGCCGGATGCGGTCGGTGTGGGCGGCGAGGTGGGCGAGGATCACGGCGGGCGAGGAGGAGGCGACGCCGGGCATGGAGTGGTGCTCGGCCACCCAGTACCGGTGGAAGCCGCGTGCCTCGGCGAACCGGGACAGCTCCACGCTGGTGCGCAGCGCATCGGTGGCGGTCCGGCCCGCGCCGACCGTCACCAGGTCCAGTACGGAGAGGGGGACGGGGGCGGTCCCGCGCGTCGTGCCCCGTATCTCGTCTGCCGACACGGTCCATACCTCCTGCTGTCCGGCCGATTGCTCTCGTCCCACCCCTAACAGGAGGCAGTCCCCGCTTATTCCACCCACCCCCCACCCGTCCCACCCGAGTCCGACGGCAGCCCCGGCCTACGGGCAATCGATCGGCCACGCGAGCCCGAGGAGGGCCTCGTGACGACGGGCAACCGCCCAGCCGCCCGAGTCCGGTGGCGGGGCCGGGGCTGAGAAGCTTCCCGGCCGCCCGAGTCCGGTGGCGGGGCCGAGGCTGAGACAGCCTCCCGGCCGCCCGAGTCCGGTGGCGGGGCCGAGGCTGAGACAGCCTCCCGGCCGCTCGAAGCCGACAGCGGGGCAGGCGCCAGGGGCAGTCACCGGCCGATCGAGTCGGCGACGAGCCAGGGCTGGGGGCACCCGCCCGACCGCCCGAGCCTGGTGGCGGGGCTGCGGCTCGGGCTTGGCCTCGGCCTCGGGCTTGGCCTGGGGCTCGGGCTCGGGCCCGGGCTCGGGCTCGGGCTTGGCCTCGGGCTCGGGCTTGGCCTCGGGCCCAGGCTGGGGCTGGGGCTGGGGGGCAACCTGTCGGCCGAGCGAGTCGGGTGGGTGGGTGGGAAAAAAGGGGGGCCAGGGGCGGAGCCCCGGGGTCGGCCCGTCAGACCTGCACGATCGGCTCCCTGGTGAACAGCGTCCCCAGCGCCGGCGCATTGACCCGCCGGTCGGCAAGCCTGAGCCCCTCCCACACCGACACCTGGTTCGCCGTGAGCACCGGCTTGGACAGCGCCTTCTCCAGCAGGGGAAGATGCGCCGCCGTGTGCAGCGCCGTGTCCGGCAGGAGCACCGCCTCCGCCTCGGCACCGTCGGCCGCCCGCGCCAGCGTCAGCACCTCCTCCTCGCCCCACGTCCCCACTTCCGCGGCCGTGACGATGCCGGACGACCGCACCGCCACCACCTCCAGCCCCGCGGCCCGCAGGAAGTCCGCGAACAGCGCGGCCACGTCCTCGGGGTAGGTGGCGCCCACGGCGACCCGCCGTACGCCGATCTCCCGGGCCGCGTGCACGAAGGCGAACGAGGTCGAGGAGGCCGGCATCCCGGCCACCCGGGCGAGCGCCCGCACCTGCTCCTGGGCGCCCTCCCAGCCGTACACGAAGCTGCCGCTGGTGCACGCCCACACCACCGTCTCGGCGCCGGTCAGCCGCAGCTCCTCCATGCCCGCGGCCAGCCGCGCGGCCGAGCCCATCTCGCGCAGCGCCTCCGGCCGGTGCGCGTCCTCCCCGATGTCGGTGTGCACCACGTCCAACCGGATGTCGCTGCCCAGGAGCTGCTCGATGCGCGGATAGTCGTCCTCGCCGGAGTGGCCCGGGTAGAGGAGTCCGAGTGCCGTCATGTCAGCCCTTCTCCGTGTTCCTGATGCTTCTGTGTCTGTTCCGGCAGTGCGGGCCAGTCACGCGCGGCCTCATCCAGCAGCGCCTGATAGGGCCCCACCGCTCGGGTACCCAGCCGGCGCAGTGCCGCCCACATCGTGACCTGGTTGGCCGACAGCACGGGGATGCGCAGCTCGGCCTCCAGCTGGGGGATGACGTCGTAGGTGGGGAGGTTGGTGCAGGAGATGAAGAGCGCGTCGGCGCTGCCGGGGCGCACCGCGGCGCGGGCCATGGTGACCACGTCCCGGTAGGGCACCTGCCAGATGTGCCGGGTCAGCCCCATGAAGGCACAGCCGGTGACCCGTACGCCCGCCTCGGCGACGTACTCCTCCAGGGAGCGGGTGACGGACACCGTGTACGGGGTGACGAGGGCGACCCGTCGTACCCGCAGCTCCGTCAGTGCCTCCAGCAGCGCCCCGGAGGTGGTGACCGAGGACAGCCCGCCGCCGGACCGGCTCATGGCCGCGCACATCGCCTGCTCGCCCGCGATCCCGGCGACGAAGCTGCCGGAGGTGCAGGCGTAGGCGACGACCTCGGGGGCGACGGCGATCAGCGCGCGCACCGCCTCGTCGAGGGTCTCGTGCTCACTGACCAGCCGGGCCAGGTCCAGGCTCACCTCGACCGGCACGAACGGGGTCCGGGTCAGGTGCAGCGACACCTCGTCGGGCACCCAGCGCCACAGCTCGCGGTCGAGGGCGAAGTCGAAGGGAGCCACCACACCGACACCACGCTGGGGGCGGGGACCGCCGAGAAAGGAGACGTCCATGGCAGGCACCGGCCTCACGCTCGGAGACAAGAGGGAACGGTCAGTGGATGCGCCCGTGTTGACGAAGGTAGGTTCCGGTGCGAGCGTGGTCAATCCGCGCATGTCAGACGCTCGGAGCGGCCCCGAATGACGACGCTGACCCTGCCCACCCTCCTCGTCCTGGACGCCGACCCGCCGCCGCGGCTCGGCCGCCTCACCGGACGGGCCCGGATCGTGCGGACCGACGCGGCCGGGCTCGCCGGCCGGCTGCCGGAGGCCGACGTGCTGCTGGTGTGGGACTTCACCTCGCACGCCGTGCGCGAGGCCTGGCCCGGCACGGGGCCGCGGCCGCGCTGGGTGCACACGGCGAGTGCGGGTGTGGACCACCTGATGTGCCCGGAGCTGGCGGCGTCGGACACGGTGGTGACCAACGCGCGCGGGATCTTCGACCAGCCGATCGCCGAGTACGTGGCCGCTCTGGTGCTGGCGGTCGCCAAGGACCTGCCGCGCACGCTGGAGCTGCAGCGGGAGCGGACCTGGCGGCACCGGGAGACCCGGCGGGTGGCGGGCACGCGCGCGTGCGTGGTCGGCGCCGGGCCGATCGGCCGGGCGATCGCGCAGACGCTCAAGGCCCTGGGCGTGACGACGGCGCTGGTCGGGCGGGTCCCGCGGACCGGTATCCACGGCCCGGGCGATCTGGACCGGCTGATCTCCCGCGCGGACTGGGTGATCGCCGCCGCACCGCTGACCGAGCAGACGTCCGGCATGTTCGACGCCCGCCGGTTCGGGGTGATGCAGCCCTCGGCGGTCTTCGTGAACGTCGGCCGCGGGCAGCTGGTCGACGAGGACGCGCTCGCCGAGGCCCTGCGCAGGCGCTGGATCGCGGGCGCGGCCCTGGACGTGTTCGCCTCCGAGCCGCTGCCCGCGGACAGCCCGCTGTGGGAGCTGCCGGGGCTGGTCGTCTCGCCGCACATGAGCGGGGACACCGTCGGCTGGCGCGATGAACTGGGAGTCCAGTTCGTGGAGTTGTACGAGCGGTGGGCGGCGGGCAGATCACTGGTGAACGTGGTCGACAAGAAGCGTGGTTACGTACCGGGCCACTGATCCACCAGGAGGGTGCATGCAGCTCACCGACCTGACCGCCGTACAGCTCCTCGACGGCTACCGCAAGGGCGAGTTCGGTCCCGTGGAGGCGACCGGGCAGGCCCTGGAGCGGGCGCGGCGGATCCAGCCGGAGGTGAACGCGTTCGTGCGGCTCACCGAGGAGGACGCGCTGGAGCGGGCCCGTCAGTCGCAGGAGCGGTGGCGGCGCGGTGAGCCGGCCGGGCTGCTGGACGGGGTGCCGGTGACCGTGAAGGACATCCTGCTGCTGCGCGGCCATCCCACCCTGCGCGGCTCGAAGGCGGTTGCCGAGCAGGGGCGTTGGGACGAGGACGCGCCCGCCGTGGCCCGGCTGCGCGAGCACGGCGCGGTCTTCCTCGGCAAGACGACGACGCCCGAGTACGGCTGGAAGGGCGTCACCGACTCGCCGCTGTCCGGGGTGACCCGCAACCCGCACGATGCGTCCCGCACCGCGGGCGGCTCCAGCGGCGGCAGCGCGGCGGCGGTCGCGCTCGGTGCGGGCCCGCTGTCGCTGGGCACGGACGGCGGCGGCAGCATCCGTATCCCGGCGGCGTTCTGCGGGATCTTCGGGCTGAAGCCGACCTACGGCAGGGTGCCCCTGTATCCGGCGAGCCCCTTCGGCACGCTGTCGCACGTGGGCCCGATGACCCGCGACGCGGCGGACGCGGCGCTGCTGATGGATGTCATCGCGGCGCCCGACGCCCGCGACTGGTCGGCGCTGCCCCCGGCGCCCGAACCGTTCACGGCGGTGCTGGCCAGGGGCGTGCGGGGGCTGCGGGTGGCGTACTCGCCGTCCCTGGGCGGGCAGGTGGCGGTGCGCCCGGCGGTCGCGGCGGCCGTGCGGCGGGCGGTGGCCTCGCTCGCGGACCTCGGCGCCTACGTCGAGGAGGCCGACCCGGACTTCTGCGACCCGGTGGAGGCCTTCCACGCCCTGTGGTTCAGCGGCGCGGCGCGGCTCACCCAGAGCTTCTCGCCGCACCGGCGGCAGCTGCTCGACCCCGGCCTGCGAGAGATCTGCGCCCGGGGCGCGAGGTCGAGCGCGCTGGACCATCTGGCCGCCGTGGACGTGCGCATGGACCTCGGCCGCCGGATGGGGCGCTTCCACGAGCGGTACGACCTGCTGGTGACGCCCACGCTGCCACTGACGGCGTTCGAGGCGGGCGAGGAGGTGCCCAGGGGGTCCGGCCTGCGGCGCTGGACCGGCTGGACACCGTTCACCTATCCCTTCAACCTCACCCAGCAGCCCGCGGCGTCGGTCCCCGTGGGCACCGACGGCGACGGGTTGCCGGTGGGCCTGCAGATCGTCGCGGCCCGGCACCGGGACGATCTCGTGCTGCGCGCGGCGCATGCGCTGTACGGGGCCGAGGTGGCCTAGGCACAGGCGGCGGGGCGGCTGTTCCAGCGTCCTGGTGAAGCCGGACGGGCTGTTCGGAACCCTCTGCATGGCCGCGATCAAGCCCTTCCGGTACCTCGGGGTGCATCCCGCGCTGATGCGCTCCATCGGCCGCCAGTGGCAGGCGAACGCCGCCGGACGGAGCGCGCATTGACGGGATGCCGGCGAGTGCGGCGGCCCGGCCTCCCCGCCCCCGAGGTCGCTCACGCCCTCCGGAAGACGAGTCTCTCCCCCGCGGCCCCGCTGCGCCACAGGTCGTTGCAGGCCTCGGCCATCGGCTCCAGACCGGACACGACCTGGCCCCAGACGATCCCGGGCACCCAGCCCACGTCCCCGTTGAGCAGCAGGTTGTTGCGTTCGTAGAACAGGGCCAGGTCGACCACGGTGGTGCCGGGGCGCACCTCGTGGTCGTAGCCGTAGGCCTTCGTGCCCAGTTCGGCGCCGGCGAAGGAGAAGTAGCACAGGTCGCCGGGGATCGGGGTGACCGTCGGGTTTTCCAGTGGGGGTTCCGTGGAGGCGAAGGGCGGGAAGAGGGCGTAGATCTCGTTGCGCGCGTACTTGGCGTGGAAGACGTCCCCCGTGAGCGGCAGTGCCTCCCACACCGCCGTGCAGGTCAGGGGCGCGCGGTCGTCCAGCAGTCGTGCCGTGCAGTGCACGTCCCGCTTGTCGAGCGAGACGGTGACGAATCGATCGGCCATGAACCAAGGGTGCATACGACGGGTGCGCTTGGGTAGCCGCGCGGCCATGGCTCCACCACTTGGGAACGACGTAGACACAATACGGTCGGAACACAGACACAGCAGACGCTCGGTGCTCGCGGGAGTCGCGGCACTCGGGGCGGTGGGCGCGCTGGGTGCCACGGGCTGTACCCGGGTGGCCTCGGCGTCCGGCGTCAAGGGCGGCGACCTGCTCGAACGGCTGCGCGCACAGGGTGTCGTACGACTGGGGATCGCCGGTGAGATCCCCTTCGGGTACATCGACAAGGACGGGCACCTCACCGGGGAGGCGCCGGAGCTTGCGAAGGCCGTCTTCAAGCGGCTCGGCGTGCACCGGGTGCAGCCGGTGCCGACCGAGTTCGGCTCGCTGATACCCGGGCTGAACTCCCAGCAGTTCGATGTCGTCGCCGCCGGGATGTACGTCAATCCCGAGCGCTGCGAGCAGGTGATCTTCGCGGATCCGGACTACCAGATGCTCGACTCCTTCATCGTCCGCAAGGGCAATCCGAAGGGGCTGCACTCCTACCGGGACGTCGTGGAGAAGAAGGCGAAGTTCGCCACCGGCACCGGCTATGCCGAGATCCAGTACGCGGTGGAGGCCGGGTACAAGGAGAGCGACATCCTGATCGTCCCGGACCAGGTGGCCGGCCTGAACGCCGTCGAGGCCGGGCGCGTCGACGTCTTCGCCGGTACGGCGCTGACCACCCGCGAGGTGGTGAAGAAGTCCGCCGAGGCGGAGGCCACCAGGCCGTTCGCGCCGCTGGTCAAGGGCAGACCGCACGTCGACGGCGGTGCGTTCGCGTTCCGGTCGGCCGAGACGAGGCTGCGGGACGCCTTCAACGTGGAGCTGCGCAAGCTGAGGAAGAGCGGCGAGCTGTTCCGGATCCTGAGGCCCTTCGGCTTCACGAAGGCCGAGATGACCGGACTCACCGCGAAGGAGCTGTGCGGCGGATGACCCCGGGACTGTGGGAACTCGTACTGAAGGGCGTCTGGACCACCGTCCAGCTTCTGGTGTTCAGCGCGCTGCTGGCCACTGCGGTGTCCTTCGTCGTCGGTGTCGCGCGCACCCACCGGCTGTGGATCGTGCGCTTCGTCGCCGGCTTCTACACCGAGGTGTTCCGCGGCACCTCGGCACTGGTGATGATCTTCTGGGTGTTCTTCGTGCTGCCCATCGCCTTCGGCTGGCAGCTGGTGCCGATGTGGGCGGGCACGCTGGCGCTCGGGCTGACGTACGGCGCCTACGGCTCGGAGATCGTGCGCGGCGCCCTGAACGCGGTGGACCCGGCGCAGAAGGAGGGCGGTGTCGCGCTCAGCTTCACGCCCTGGCAGCGGCTGAGGCTGATCGTGCTGCCGCAGGCGGTGCCGGAGATGATCCCGTCCTTCTGCAACCTGCTGATCGAGCTGCTCAAGGGCACCGCGCTGGTGTCGGTCATGGGCATGGGCGATCTGACGTTCAGCGCCAACCTGGTGCGGCTGGCCCTGCAGCAGAGCGCGGAGATCTACACGTACGTGCTGCTGATCTACTTCGCGATCGCCTTCGTGCTCACGCGGCTGATGCGCGCTCTGGAGAAGCGGATGAAGGCCGGGGTCGGCAAGGAGGCCGGCACGTTCTCGGCGGCGCGTGAGCTCAAGCGCGCACAGACGACCGGCGTCGGCGGGGGTGGTATCGGATGAAGTGGGACTGGAACGCCGTGAGCGACTTCATGCCGGAGTTCTGGCGCGGGCTGCTGGTCACCCTGCAGATCCTGGCTCTCGGCTCCCTGCTGTCGTTCACGCTCGGCCTGGTGTGGACGCTGCTGATGCGGACGCCGAGCCGGCTGGTGCGCTGGCCCGTCGGGGTGGTCACGGAGTTCGTGCGCAACACTCCGCTGCTGGTCCAGCTGTTCTTCCTGTTCTATGTGCTGCCCGAGTGGGGTCTGACCTTCTCGGCGCTGGCCACCGGCGTCTTCGCGATCGGCCTGCACTACTCGACGTACACGATGCAGGTCTACCGGGCCGGCATCGAGGCGGTTCCCGTCGGCCAGTGGGAGGCGGCGACGGCGCTGAACCTGCCCCGGCGGCGGACCTGGACCGCGGTGATCCTGCCGCAGGCGATCCGCCGGGTGATCCCCGCCCTCGGCAACTACGTGATCTCGATGCTGAAGGACACGCCGATGCTGATGGTGATCACCGTGCTGGAGATGCTCGGGCGGGCCCGGCTCTTCTCCCAGCAGCACTTCCAGTTCACCGAGCCCCTGACCGTGATCGGGGTGGCCTTCATCCTCATCTCCTACCTGGCCTCCCTTCTCCTGCGAGCCCTGGAGCGACGCCTTGTCCGTTGAGACCCGTACGAAGTCGTCCGTCACCGACGCCCGGCCGGACGAGCTGATCCGGCTGGCCGGCGTCACCAAGCGCTTCGGCGCGAACACCGTCCTCGACCACCTGGACTTCTCCGTGGAGCCCGGCAAGCACGTGACCCTGATCGGGCCGTCCGGCTCCGGCAAGACCACGATCCTCAGACTGCTGATGACGCTCGCCGAGCCGGACGAGGGCACGATCACCGTCGACGGCGAGCCCCTCTTCCCCGCGTCGCAGAAGCAGGTCCGGGAGGTCCGCAAGAAGATCGGGATGGTGTTCCAGCAGTTCAACCTGTTCCCGAACATGAGCGTGCTGCGCAACATCACCGAAGCGCCGGTGCAGGTGCTCGGCCTGTCCGGGGACGAGGCCGAGGCGCGCGCCCGGGAGCTGCTGGAGCTGGTGGGGCTCTCCGACAAGTGCGACGCGCGGCCCACGCAGCTCTCCGGCGGCCAGCAGCAGCGGGTGGCGATCGCCCGGGCGCTGGCGATGCGGCCGCGCGTGCTGCTGCTGGACGAGGTGACCTCCGCGCTCGACCCCGAGCTGGTCGCGGGCGTCCTCGATCTGCTCCGGGACATCGCGCGCAGCACCGACATCACGATGCTGTGCGTGACCCACGAGATGGGTTTCGCCCGGGACATCTCCGACCAGGTGCTGATGTTCGACTCCGGGCGGATCATCGAGTCGGGACCGCCGGAGAAGATCTTCGGCGAGCCGGAGCAGGACCGCACCCGGGAGTTCCTCGGCGCGGTGCTGTGACGACGGGACACGAGGACGGGAAGAGCCGAGGTCCAGGCGGTGGGTGATGACCATGGCGTATGCCAGAGGGTCTGCACCGCAGTTGGGGAGGGCGCTGCGGGCACCACAATCTCGCCAACCCCCTCTCCCCTACGGGCCTTTGCCCGCTATCGTGATAGGGATCCACGACCGGATCTCGCGGCCGCACACAGGCGAGCGCAGGGGGGAAACCGTGGCGCTGCTGTGCTCTCCCGGGGGACACCCCCCGGACCCCGGGCCGCGCTTGCTCGAACCCGAGGCTTCGAGGCGAGGGGGACTGTCATGAGGATCGAGCCGACCACCCCGTACCACTCCGCCCAGGACGCGCTGCGCATACTGGAGACCGTGGCCCGTCACCCCGCCGGCGTCACGGACACCCAGCTGAGCCGGCGCACCGGCCTGCTCCCCGAGCGGCTGACCACGCTGCTGCGCATGCTGCGCCGCGAGGGATACGTCGAGCAGATCACCGACGGTGCGTACGTCACCGGGGACACCCTGCGCCGCCTCACCTCGGCGCACGACCACGAGCGCGCCCTGAGCGACAAGCTCCAGCACACGCTGGACCGCCTGCGGGACTCGGTCGGCGCCGCCGTCTACATGAGCCGGTACGTGGACGGCGAGGTCAAGGTCACCCAGTACGCCGCCGGACCGGGCACCCCCGCGGTCAACGAATGGGTCGACTTCCGCTGCTCCGCCCACGCCACCGCCGTGGGCAAGAGCCTGCTGACCCAGCTGGACCACAACGGCCGCCGCGACCACCTGTCCCGGCACAAGATGGCCCGCCTCACCTCGCGCACCATCACCAGCGACAAGCTGCTGCTCTCCCGTCTGGAGTCCCAGCCGCCGACGGTGCCCGTCCTGGACCTCCAGGAGTACGCCATCGGCACGGTCTGCGCGGCCGTCCCGATCACCGCGGGCTCCTCGGTCGGCTGTCTGGCCCTGTCCCTCCCGGTGGAGCACGCCCACCGGCTCCGCCAGGCCGCGGACACCCTCAACCGCAGCGCGGCACCGGTGCTGCTGTCCCTGACGATCTAGGCGCCGCCGGGGTGGTCACGAGCACCACCGCGGACCAGGTAGTATTTTCTTCGTCGCCGGCCGCGAAGAGCGGAAGGCGAGAGTCATGCGCCGCTAGCTCAGTTGGTTAGAGCAGCTGACTCTTAATCAGCGGGTCCGGGGTTCGAGTCCCTGGCGGCGCACAACGAGGATGGCGAGCCACGTCCGCACCAAGCGGATCCGGCTCGCCATCTCTGTTATTGCGCGGCTGTGCCGCGCGCGGTGGGGGCTCCGCCACCCGCACCGCCTGCCGAGGGGCCCGTCGCGGATGCGAGGGGCCCCTCGATGTCCTCCGCGGTCAGCCTCCGGTAGGCGTCCTCCCCCGGCGGCCGCCACCACACCGGATCGGCGCACGAAAATCCCTCCCGGCGCAGCAGCGCCCGATGGATCTTGTTCGTCGCGGTCACCGGCATCCGCTCCGCCACCCGCACGAAACGGGGCGCCATCTTCGTCCCGAGGTCGGGCTGCGCCCGCAGGAACGCCGCGAAGCCCTCCGGCTCGAACCGCCCGGCGACGGTCGCCATCACCTGGTCCCCGGTGACCGGATCCGGCACTCCGTACACGGCGACGGCCACCGCGCCCTCGTAGCGGGCGACGATGTTCTCGATCATCGCGGCGGCCAGGTTCTCCCCGTCGACCCGGATGCGGTCGCCGGCCCGGCCCGCGAAGTACAGATACCCCTCGGTGTCCCGGTAGAAGAGATCCCCGGTCCAGTACGCCCCTGCCCGCCGCCGCTCGGCGTCGGCCGCCGGATTGCGCCAGTAGCCCTCGAAGGGGCTCGGCCCCCGGTTCACCAGCTCGCCTATGGCCTGCTCCCCGTTGAGCAGCCGTCCGGACGCGTCGAGGACGGCCGCCGGGCACTCCCGTTCCGTGGCGGGATCCAGCACCACCAGACCGGGCCCCGCCGGCCCTACCGCGCCCGCCGGAGTCCCCGGCGCCCACTGGACGGCCGCCCCGCCCTCGGACGAGCCGTACCCCTCCACCAGCCGCACCCCGAACCGCCGCTCGAAGGCCGCCGCGTCCACCGCCCCGGCCTCCGTCCCGAAGCCCGTCCGCAGCGGGTTGTCCCGGTCGTCGGGCCGTTCCTCGGTGGCGAGGACGTACTGGATCGCCCGCCCGACATAGGTGAAGTACGTCGCCCCGTACCGGCGCACGTCCGCGAGGAACCCGGACGCCGAGAACCGGCGGCGCAACGCCACCCCGGCCCCGGCGGCCAGTGCGGGCGCCCAGTCGGCGATCACCGCGTTGCCGTGGAACATCGGCATGCAGACGTAGTGCACATCCTCCGCCCGCACCCCGAACTGCCCCACCAGCGCATGCCCGGCGGCGGCCAGGCGGCCCTGGGAGCAGATCGCGGCCTTGGGCGCGCCGGTGGAACCGGAGGTGAAGTAGAGCAGCATCCGGTCGCCCGGGGCGGCGTGGGAAGGATCGGGCACGGCGCCGGCGTAGGGGGCGAGGAGGGCGCCGTACTCCGGGGTGTCCGTGACGAGGATCCGCACTCCGCCGCGCCCGGCCCCGCCCGCGCCGGGGGACACCCGGGGCAGCTCCAGCCCGGCCAGCAGCGGCAGATGCGCCCGCTCGGTGACGAGCACACGGCACTCGGTGTGCAGGATGTCCCGGGCCAGTTCGGCGCCCCGGCGCGTGGGGTTGATCCCGGCGACGGCCGCCCCGGCGAGCGCGGCCGCGCCGAGCCACAGCGGGAACTCCTCGGTGTTGTCGAGCAGCACGCCGACGTGCGGGGCGGCACCCGCGGGCAGCAGGTCGCCCAGCAGCGCCGCCCGGGCCGCCGCCCCCGCGGCCACCTCGTGCTGGGTCAGCACCCGCTCCTCGCACCACAGCCCCGGCCGGTGATCCCCCCACCGCGCCGCGACCAGCTCGGCGATCGTGCGCATCGTGGACTCCATGGCGGAGCACCATAATTGACGGACCATCAGAAGTGGAGGGCCCGCGGCTCACCGGTTCGCCCGCGAGCCGCCCCGTCCAGGGAGCTACGGCAGCGGGCTCGTGAACTCGGTGAACATCGCGTGGGCCACGATCATGAAGCCGATGCAGAAGGAGGTGGCCACACCGAGGAAGGCCAGGCCGCACCCCGTGCCGAGCGCGAGCTTGCCGCGGGACGGCGGCAGGGCGGTGGCCCGCTGGGGGCACTCCGGCAGGTAGCGCACGGTCACGAAGTCGCCCTCCAGGACCGTCGCGGGGCCGTTCTCCTCGTCGAAGCGGACCGTACGGCCCTCGCGGGTCGTGAACTCGTAGACGTGGTGGAGCGTGGTGTACACGGACGAGTCCCCGCCGCCCCCACGGGTCGTCGTGTACGCCCGCAGGCAGCGCGCCTGTGCCGTCAGACCCTGCTGCCACGTCCTGCTGATCCGCCGGGCCCTGCGGACCAGCAGGAAGGCGGCGAACCCGAACAAGGTGATCATGAGGAGCGGTACGGCGTAGAAGAGCAGTTCCATGAGGTCCCCCCCGAGGTCGTCGCACCGGCCCCGATCGACCGGTGTGGCGGGAACCTACCCTCGCCATGGGGCGGTTGACCTCAAGCGAAGCTCAGAACCCGGGCAGCGTCGCCCACTCGTAGAGCAGGAAGACCGCCAGCGACGCGAGGATGACCAGCCAGACGGCCGTGCCCGCCGTGTCCCGGCCGGGCTGTGGTGCGGATGCGGTGGCCTTGTCGGGCTCGTGGAGGGCGTAGTGGACGAGGACCGTGTCGCCGGTGACGCGCTCCCGCGGTCCGCCGCTCTCCCGGAAGCGGGCGGCCCGGCCGTCCCGGGTGGTGTAGTCGTACTCGTGCCACTGTGTACGCCGGGCCACGTTGTCGACCATCTGGGTGGTGACCCAGGCGCGCACCGCGCGCGCCTCGGCGGTCAGCCCGCTCGCCCAGGCCGCGCGCCGCTGCTGCGTACGGCGGACCAGCCCCACGGCGCTCAGAACGATGATGGCGAGCATCACCAGCATGCATATGTCGAAGAAGGCGCCCATGGCGCGCGTACCCCCGTGCGTCGGCCTGTCAGGACTCGCGTGCGCCCGAGGCCCGTCCGGAAGCGGTCGCACCGGCGCACGCGGACCCTACCCGAGGGGGGATCAGAAGGTGACGTCCGAGCAGGCGTAGAACGCGTTGCCCGTGTCGGCGATGGTCCACACCGCGAGGATGACGTGGTGACCGCTCAGGCCGGACGGCAGGGTGCCGCTGTGGCTGAGGGTGGCCGGCGGACGCTGGCCGTTGTAGGGCACCGTCAGGAACGGGGTGAGGTTGAGGTCGGCGCGCGTCAGGGCGTGGTTCTGGTTCCAGCCCTGCCTGGTGACGTAGTACTTGAAGTCCGTCGTGGCGTGCATGGCGGTGAACTGCCAGCGGAACGTGTACGACTGACCGCCGGTCACCCTGGTGGTCGGCCAGGCCGCGCCGGACGGTGTGGTGGGCGAGCTGAGCTGGGCGAACCTGCTCAGGCCGCCGTTGCAGATCTGGCCGTCGGCGGGCCCGGCGGCCGGGAAGCCCTTCGGGCCCTCGACGCTCTGCGGCTCCCACTGGATGTCGCCGCAGTTCGCCACGGTGCCGTTCTGGCAGAGCTTCTGCCTGCTGATGGGGAGGTCGGTGTAGCCGTGCCCGCTGGCGCCGCCGGTGGAGAGCACGAAGGCTCCGGCGGTCACCACACCCAGCACGGATGCGGACAACGCGGACAGTCTGGTCTTGGTGCGCATGCTGCCGCTCCTGGAGAACGTGGGGGAGGTTCACTGAGCCGAGCTGTGCGGTAGGTCTAGACCAAGTTCCAGATTATGAGCGTTAGTTGAACATGTCCATACCAATCGCGAGCAGTCCTCACGGGTCCTCGCGCAAGCCGCCCCCCGGGGGGCTCACACGGGCTCCCCGCGCCCCGAGCAGAACGCCACCGTCAGATCCCGGACGAGCACCTTGCGCTCGTAGTCGTCCAGTTCGACAAGACCGCGCATGGTCAGCCGGGTCACCGTGTCCTCCACCGAGTCCACGACCGAGTTGAGCATGCTGGACCGCTGCCGGGCGTCCAGCGCGGCGATCCGGCGCTTGTGCATCGCGGCCGCGACCTCGGGGGCGTACTCCACCCGGACCGGCTGCACCGAGAACACCTCCAGGCCGATCGGCCCCGCGTCCGCTGCGACCAGCCGGGTCAGCGTCTCCCCGGCCGCCGCCCCGCCCCGCGTCCCGCCCGGCGGTTCCACCGGAACGCGGGCCAGCGCCGCCTCCACGCACTCCCGCAGATAGGTCTCGTGGTCTTCGATGCCCAGCACGGCCCGCGCGGTGTCCCGCACCCGCCACACCACCAGCATCACCACCCGCAGCGGCACCCCGCTCGCGTCCGCCGCCGGGATCGCCTCGCTGCGCCAGTGCCGCAGCCGTACGTCGACCCGGCGCCGGCGCAGCAGCGGGTTCACCCACATCAGACCGGTGCGCCGGACGGTCCCCCGGTAGCGCCCGAACAGCCCGAGCAGCCGAGCCTGCCCGGTGCGCCCCCGGGCCAGGCCGCCGAATCCGGTCAGGCCCAGCGCCCCGGCCCCGGCGAACGCCGCCCAGTGCGCGGGCCCGAGACCCGCGCCCGTGCCCGCCGGCAGGCGCAGCGACTCCATCGCCAGGGGCGGCAGCACGCCCGCCCACCACGAGGTGGCCAGGCACCCCACGAAGCCGGCCGTCCCGGCCAGCACCCCGGCCACGCCGGGCAGCACCCCGGCCGGCCGCTCCACCAGTTCCGGGTCGATCTGCGGCAGCGCCCGGCCGCGGGACGGGGCCGGGCGGGTGAGGCGCGGCTGTTCGCCGGTGCCCTGGCGGCGGCCCACCACGGCGGGCTTCAGCGGTACCGGCACCGGCTCCGGTTCGTCGCGGAAGAGCAGGTGGACGGGGATCTCGGTGGTCACCTCGTTCTGGATCAGCCGGCCCGGACGGACGGCCGTGCCCCCGGGGCCCGCCGGGCCCCCGTAAGCCCCGGGGCCCGCCAGACCCGCGGAAACCCCGGAGCCCGCCAGGCCGGCGGAAACCCCGGGGCCGAGCGGGGCCGCCGTGGCCGTCGGCCCGTCGGGCTGTTCCTCGGACTCGGGAGTGTGTGACGTGGTCGTACTCATGCGTGCCTCCAGCCTCCGCGCCAGATGCGTCATGACAGGGGTACCGACAGTGGGAGTGGGATCAGGGGGTCCGGCTGCGCGCGGCGGGGACGGGCCGCGCGCAGCACGGATGCGGCTAGGCGAACAGACGGCGCCAGGTCTCCGGGCCCGGGTAGCCGTCCGCCGCGCCGCCGCGCCAGCCCTGGCTGCGCTGGAAGGCCGCCACGGCCCGCCGGTCCGCTTCGCCCCAGCGCGGACCGGGCCCGGTGGCGTAGAAGCCGCTGAATCCTTTCTCCATCAGCCGCCTGCCCAGCTCGGTGATGTACTCGTTCTCCTGGCCCGGACGGAAGAAGTTCCGGCCGGGATAGCCGGGCACGCCGTGCGAGGCGGGCGTCCGGGACGGGCCGGCCGGCCGCGGTGCCGTGCCCCTGCCGTGCAGGAAGGGACCGGCGTGCACGGCGCCCGCGGAACGCGTCGGCGGCTTGTCGTCGGCGGTGGCCGGCCTCTTGCCCACGGCGCCGGCGGGCACGCCCTTGTAGCGGTAGGGCACGTATTTGTCGGCGTGGGTCCAGTAGGGGTAGGGGGTTGCCTGACTGCGGGTCTGCGGGGGCGTCTGCTCGTAGACCGTGTAGTACGTGTGGGTGTAGTCGGTCCAGCCTCCGAAGATCACGACGTGGGAGCCGTTCTCGGGGTTGTCCGGGTTGTGGAAGAGCAGCATGTCACCGGGCTGGAGTTCCTCCTTGGTGATCTTGACACCGAACTGGTCGAGGCTGCCCGTCCACTCGTTGGTGCCGAGGCCCCAGGCCATGGAGACATAGCCCGAGCAGTCCTGCCGGTAACCGTCGGTCCAGTAGGCGCTCATGCTGTACGGCACCTTCGCGGCGACCCAGACCTTGGCCCGGTTGATGATGTCGGTCCGGGTGGTGGCGGGAGTCGGCACGGCCGGAGGCCTGACCGGTCCGGCCGCGTCCGGGCCGAACAGCGGGGACCTCTTGCCCTGCGGGGTGGCGGGGTCGCCGTCCGCGACAGGGGCGCCGGGACGGTGCGAGGAGTAGGGGGAGGCGAGGGCGGCGGCCGGAAGGGCCGAGCCGAGGGCTGCGGACGCGGCGGCGGCCACGATCACGACTCCTCGGGCCGCCGGACGGCCGCCGAAGCGGGCGGGCAGCGGGCCGGGGCCCGTGCGCCGCGCATGGACGCAGCCGGGGCAGTCACAGTCGCTCACGGGGTCGACGTCCTCGAACACCGGGGTGGTCATGCGATCTGCCTCACATTCGGGGTGGAAATATCCGCAAGTGTCCACGTTGATCAGTTTCACAACTGTGGTCCGGGCGCGCATGTTGACGGTCCGAATGATGTACAGCCCCCGCGGCCGCCCCTCCCGGACACGGACGGGTGGTCGGAAGCACCTCTCCAGGTCGGGTAGAGTTCTCTTTGTCAGCAGGCGCCGCTAGCTCAGTTGGTTAGAGCAGCTGACTCTTAATCAGCGGGTCCGGGGTTCGAGTCCCTGGCGGCGCACAATGACGATGGCGAGCCACGTCCGCAGCAAGCGGATCAGGCTCGCCATCTCTGCTTCTGCGCGACCGTGCCGCGCGCGGCGGGCCTCCGCCGCCCGCACCGTCCGCACCTGTGAAGAAGGTCCCCCGTGCGAGCGGGGGACCTTCTTGCTGTTTGTCCGGATACCCTCTGGCCATGGCAGCTCGTGACCTCCAGGAGCGGATCAAGAGGCTCATCATCGACCGCAGGCTGCCCCCGGGCGCCCCGCTGCCGACCGAGCCCGAGCTGATGGAGTACCTCGGGGCGAGCCGGAACTCGGTGCGGGAGGCACTGAAGGCGCTGCAGGCGATGGGGATCGTGGAGATCCGGCACGGATTCGGGACGTATGTCGGCCCGATGTCGCTCGCCCCGATGATCGAGGGCCTCGCCTTCCGCACGGTCGCGGGTCACTACCGGGGCGAGGACTCCCTGCTCCAGCTGCTGGAGCTGCGCGAGGCGGTCGAGACGGGGCTCGTCTCGCGGCTGGCCGGGCGGCTGCCCCGGGCGGACCTCGTTGAACTGGACGGCCTGGTGAACCGTATGGAACAGGAGGCCGCCGAGGGACGCGGCCTCGCCGAAACGGACCGGGCGTTTCACGCCACCCTCTATCGGGGGCTTGACAACGTCCTGCTCAGCGAGGTGCTGGAGGCGTTCTGGGACGCCTTCCACCGGGTCCAGCGGGACCTGGTGGACGTGCCCCAGGACCCACGGGTGACCTGCCGTCAGCACCGGGAGATCCTGGACGCGGTCCGCTCGGGCGATTCCATACGCGCGGAGGAGGCCATAAGGAACCACTTCGGCAACATCCGCGCCCGCCTCTCCCCCACCGGCGCATCCGAGCCCCCCGAGCCCCACCCGCGCCACAATGAACGGGTTTGACCGGTAAACACGGCGTTTCGCGTCTTGCGATCATGCTGAACGCCGTAGAACTCTGGTTGTTCACACAGCCGCGGATCCGCGGCAGTTGGGGGAGAACGAACCGGTTGCCCACCAACGGGGTAGGGGGCCCCGTTCATGAATCGGTGCCGAGGGGGGCATCATGCAACCGGAAGGTCGCAGTCCTGTGTCTCTGTGGTGTGCAAGGCGTGGTGACGGCGACTCACCACTGGCCTGCCCGTGACGGCCGAGGGGACCCCGAACGGGCGGACGAACCGACGAACACGCGGTGACCTGCGTGTGGGGGGAATGACTCATGACGTCGACGCCGACGGGCGCCCGGCAGAGCCAAGATCAACACCAAGACCAACACAACGACCCGTCACAGACCACCCGTCTGCGGACGCTCACGCACCACACGGGCCAGTTCCGCAGGATCAAGAAGAGCCTTCCGAGATACGACTACGAGCACTACAGCCGGCTTGCGGGTCCCCTCACCCAGCCCGACCCGGGCAAGCCCTACACGGTGCAGTACCGCTCGCTGCTCTCGCAGGAGCCGCACCGCATACGAGCCGCGCTCATGCTGGGCGCCGCCCCGCTGCTGTCGCTGGTCCTGCTGGCCTGGCTGCTGCAGCCCTCACACTGGACCGAACGCGACTACCCGGCCTACGACTTCCTGCCGGCCCTCGACGTCGTCATGCTGGTCTCGATCGGTCTGATCGAGTTCTTCCGCTGCATGAACGTGCTCTCCAACGCGCACGCGACGCTGGTCGCCCGCGACCCGGTCCCGGTCGTGCCCGAGACCGGCACGCGCGTCGCCTTCCTCACCTCCTTCGTGCCCGGCAAGGAACCGCTGGAGATGGTGACGAAGACCCTTGAGGCGGCGGTCAGGCTGCGCCACCGGGGCCTGATGCACGTATGGCTGCTGGACGAGGGCGACGACCCGGCCGTCAAGGAGGTCTGCGCCCGGCTCGGCGTCCACCACTTCACCCGCAAGGGCGTCGCCCGGTGGAACCAGCCCAAGGGCCCGCACCGCGCCAGGACCAAGCACGGCAACTACAACGCCTGGCTGGAGGCGCACGGCGACAACTACGACTTCTTCGCCTCCGTCGACACCGACCACGTTCCGCTGCCCAACTACCTGGAGCGGATGCTCGGTTACTTCCGCGACCCGGACGTCGGCTTCGTCATCGGCCCGCAGGTCTACGGCAACTACGACACGTTCGTCACCAAGGCCGCCGAGTCGCAGCAGTTCCTCTTCCACGCGCTGATCCAGCGCGCCGGCAACCGCTACGGCGCCCCGATGTTCGTCGGCACGTCCAACGCCGTGCGCATCAGCGCCATCAAGCAGATCGGCGGGCTGTACGACTCGATCACCGAGGACATGGCCACCGGGTTCGAGATGCACCGCGCCAAGAACCCGGCGACGGGGCGGAAGTGGAGGTCCGTCTACACCCCGGACGTCCTCGCCGTCGGCGAGGGCCCGAACGCCTGGACCGACTTCTTCACCCAGCAGCTGCGCTGGTCCCGGGGCACCTACGAGACGATCCTCAAGCAGTACTGGAAGGGCTTCTTCTCGCTGCCGCCCGGCAAGCTCTTCAACTACACGATGATGATCATCTTCTACCCGATGTCCGCCCTCAACTGGATCCTCGCGGCGCTGAGCTGCGCGCTCTTTCTGGGCCTGGGCGCCTCGGGCGTGAACATCGACCCGACCGTGTGGCTGATGCTCTACGGCAACGCCTCCGCGCTCCAGATCGGCCTGTACATCTGGAACCGCCGCCACAACGTCTCCCCGCACGAGCCGGAGGGCTCCGGCGGTGTCGCGGGCATGGTGATGTCGGCCCTGTCCGCGCCGATCTACGCCCGCTCGCTGATGGACGCGGTGCTGCGCCGCAAGAGCAAGTTCGTGGTGACCCCGAAGGGCGACTCGGCCAGCCCCGACACGCTGTTCGGGACCTTCCGGGTCCACTGGTTCTTCATCCTGGTCTTCGCCGGCTCGCTCACGGCCGGCTTCGTCCTCGGGCACTCCCACCCGGCGATGATCACGTGGGCGATCTTCGCCCTGCTGATCACCGCGTCGCCGATGTTCGCCTGGCAGTACTCGCTGCGGCAGGAGAAGGGAAGGCCCCGGCCCGCGACGGCTGCCACCGTGGCCCCGCCCGCACCCGCACCGGCGGTGGCGGTGGCGGAGCCGCAGGACGCGGTGCCCGCCCAGTACGCGGCCTACGCCCCGCACGCCCGTCAGCAGCGGCCCACCTGGGCCGCCTCGCCCCGAGGGCCGGGCGGGGGCACCGCGGGGGACGACGACCAGAACATGCAGACCGCCTCGGGTGGGCTTGGGGGACGTAAGGAATGAAGGACCAGGCCGGCCGCCGCCGTGCCCGTCGACTCGCGATAGGCACCGCGGTGGTACTAGCGCTGGCCGGGATGAACGGGCCGTGGCTCTACCGCTTCGGAACCGAGCAGTACCACCAGTACAAGATCAACAAGCCCGAGTACAAGGCCTCCAACGGCCACTGGGACATCGTCGAGTTCCCTCCGGAGTACCGCCAGGACACCATCCACGCGGCGCTCCTGCACACCGGCAAGGTGCTGCTGGTCGCCGGCTCGGGCAACAACCAGGACAACTTCGACAAGAAGAAGTTCGACACCCGCATCTGGGACCCGGTCAAGGGCACCATCAAGAAGATCCCCACGCCCAGCGACCTGTTCTGCACCGGCCACACCCAGCTGGCCAACGGCAACCTGCTGATCGCGGGCGGCACCAAGCGGTACGAGAAGCTCAAGGGTGACGTCACCAAGGCCGGCGGCCTGATGATCGTCCACAACGAGAACCCGGACAAGCCGATCACGCTGCCCGCGGGCACGAAGTTCACCGGCAGGTCCAACGGCAGGACGTTCGTCTCCAAGGACCCGGTGCTGGTGCCGCGCGCGAAGAAGGTCTTCGACCCGGCGACCGGCGCGTTCCTGCGCAACGACCCGGGGCTCGGCCGTATCTACGTCGAGGCGCAGCGAAGCGGCGCCAAGTACGAGACCGGCACCCAGGACAACTACCGGATCCAGGGGCTGTCCGGCCCCGACGCGCGCAACACCTACGGCATCGCGCAGAAGCTCGCCCTCGACAAGAAGGACTTCCAGGGCATCCGCGACGCCTACGAGTTCGACCCGGTCGCCGAGCGGTACATCAAGGTCGACCCGATGAACGAGGCCCGCTGGTACCCGACGCTCACCACGCTCTCGGACGGGAAGATCCTCAGCGTCTCCGGTCTCGACGACATCGGTCAGCTGGTGCCGGGCAAGAACGAGATCTTCGACCCCAGGACCAAGAAGTGGACGTACACCTCGAAGATCCGGCAGTTCCCGACGTATCCGGCGCTGTTCCTGATGCAGAACGGCAAGATCTTCTACTCCGGTTCCAACGCGGGGTACGGACCGGACAACGTGGGGCGTGAGCCCGGCATCTGGGACGTCGGCACCAACCGGTTCACCAAGCTGCCCGGGCTCAGCGATCCCGACAGGATGGAGACGTCCGGGACCGTACTGCTGCCTCCGGCGCAGGACGAGAAGTTCATGGTGATCGGCGGGGGCGGGGTCGGCGAGTCCAAGCTGTCCAGCAAGAAGACGCGGATCATCGGGCTGAAGGCCAGAAGTCCCCGGTTCGTGGACGGGCCCCAGCTGGAGAAGGGGACCCGGTATCCGCAGTCCTCGGTCCTGCCCGACGACACCGTGCTGGTGTCGGGCGGCTCGGAGGACTACCGCGGGCGCGGCGACTCCAACATCCTGCAGGCCCGGCTGTACCACCCCGACAGCAACAGCTTCACCCAGGTCGCCGATCCGCTGGTGGGGCGGAACTACCACTCCGGCTCGATCCTGCTGCCGGACGGGCGGGTCATGTTCTTCGGATCCGACTCGCTGTACGGGGACCGGGCGAACACCAAGCCGGGGAAGTTCGAGCAGCGGATCGAGATCTACACGCCGCCGTACCTGTACCGCGACTCGCGGCCGTCGCTCGGCGGTGGGCCGCAGACGATCGCGCGGGGGGCCTCCGGGACGTTCACGTCACAGCACGCGTCGAGCATCAAGAAGGTGCGGCTGATCCGGCCCAGTGCGTCCACGCACGTCACCGATGTGGATCAGCGGTCCGTCGCCCTGGACTTCAGGACGTCCGGGGACAAGATCACTGTGACGGTGCCGAAGAGCCGGAATCTGGTGCCGTCGGGGTGGTACATGCTGTTCGTGGACGACGATCAGGGGACGCCGAGCAAGGCCCAGTGGGTGAAGGTGCCCTAGCGCTCCCGCGGGTTCGGCCTTCGGGTGCGGGAGCGCTGTGGCCGGTCGCGCAGTTCCCCGCGCCCCTAGGTGGCTGTCCCGTCTGCGAGCTGCAGAGCATAGGTCGGCCACCACTGGCCCGCCTTGGGGCCGCCCTTGCAGGTGCCGTCCGACTCCCCTGGGCGTTTCACCCACAGGTAGGCGTCCACCAGCGGGTCGGACGTCTTCGTCGTCGGGGTCTCTCCCAGGGAGCGGCCGGGAGGGTTGCACCAGCGTTCGGCGGGGTTGCCGGTCCGGTAGGGACCGTTGCCGTTGCGGCTGGTGTCGACGACGAAGTGTTTGTTGCCCACCTTGGCCGAGAGCTGTTTGCCGTAGGCGATGGAGTCCTTGGTGGAGTAGAAGTTGGCGACGTTGACGGCGAAGCCGTCGGCCTGGTCGATGCCGGCCTGTTGGAGGGGCTGGAAGATCTGGTCGGGGTGGCCCCAGCCGGCGTTGCCGGCGTCCAGGTAGACCTTGGTGTTCTTCAGGGACTTGAGCTTGGCGACGGCGCCCTTGAGGAGGTCGAAGCGCTCCTCGTGGAACTGGCCCGGGGTGCAGCCGTCGACGAGGTGGAGCACGGCGTCGGGTTCGAGGACGACGGTGGCGGCGCGGTCGCCGATGCCCCGGGCGACGCCGTCGATCCAGGCGCGGTAGGCGTTGCCGTCGGCGGCGCCGCCCTGTGAGTACTGGCCGCAGTCGCGGTGCGGGATGTTGTAGAGGACGAGCAGGGCGGTGCGGTCGGACTTCTCGGCGGCCTCGGTGAAGCCGCGGGCCTCCTGCTCGGGGTTCTCCGGGCCGATCCACTCCGCCGTCGGCTGTTCGGCGATCCTGCGGATCCGTGCGGCCTCGGTCTTCTTGCCGGCCTTGACGTAGGCCGCGAGCTGGCGGGCCGCGTTGCCGTCCGGATTCACCCAGAACGGGTCGGCGGACCTGGGCTGTTGAGTGATCGGGGCACCCGGGTCGCCGGCCTCGTCCCCGCCGCCGGAGGAGCACCCGGCGAGCAGCAGTGCAGCCCCCAGCACCGCCGCGAACGCCCGTGCCCGGGCCGGGGACCGGACCCCCGTGCTGTCGTACATGCGATTCCCCCCTGGGCGCATTGTTCCGAATGCCCATCGTGGCACACCCGCGGTGCCGGTCACGAGGTCGCAAGAGTGTTCAGGATCCGGTGCCGGTGAGGTACGCGGAGACCACGACGTTGGCCGTGTAGCTGTGGCTCGTGCGGTCGAAGGATCCGCCGCAGGTGATCAGGCGGAGTTCGGCACGGCCCGGTTTGCGGGGGCCGTAGGCCTGCCGGGCGTCGAAGTCCTCGCGGGCCAGGACGCGGACGTCGTCGACGGTGAAGTCGGCGACCTTGCCGTCCGCGCGGACCACCCGGACCGTCCTGCCGGGCTGGAGGGTGCTGAGCTTGTAGAAGACGGCCGGCCGGGTCTGGGTGTCGACGTGTCCCACCAACAGCGCGGTCCCGGCCGCGCCGGGGGTGGTTCCAGAGCGGTACCAGCCGACCACGCCGGCCTGGTCGAAGGGCGGCGGCTCGACGGCGCCCCGGCTGTCCAGGCCGCGGGCCACCACCGGCGCCTGCACGCCCAGTTCGGGGATGTCGATGCGCTGCGGGAGCGCGGCCCCCAGCGGCTTGGCCGCGGGCGGCAGCACGACCGGGCGGCCGAGGCCGGTCACGTCACCGGTGGCGGGTCCGGCCGGGCTCTGCGGTACGCCGGTCACGCTGCGTCCCCACAGCCACAGCCCGAGCAGCAGAAGTGCCCAGGCCAGGAACACGATCAGACGCCCGGCGCCGTTGGCGCGTGCCTGCCCGTCGGCCATGGCGGTGCGCGTCCTCAGTCCCTGCCGCGGCTCCGGCGGGCCCTGAGCAGCCCGACGGCGGCCGCGGCGGTCCCGGCGAGGGCCAGGCCGGTGACCGCCTGGACGGTGTCGGGGCCGGACTCACTGCCGGCCACCGTGGCGAAGTGCGCGGTGCCGCCGCCGCCCGCCTCGACGGGGGCGACGGGAGAGGGGGAGGCGTCGGACCGGCCGAACTGGCCGAACTGGCTGAACTGGCTGAACAGGTCGGTCGCGGCGGACTGCCCGGATCCTTTGGCGGCCACGGTGATCTTCCTGGTGAGCACGGTGCCGGCGCAGGTGATCCGCACGTCGTAGGCGCCGGGGGCCACCGAGGAGCGGACGCGGGTCTCTCCGGACAGGGCGCCCTGGGTGCCGGTCAGGGACGCGTCGGCGACGAACGCGGACGAGGCGGCGGTGCCCTGGGATCCGGTGCAGCCGCGCACGGTGAGGGCCACATCGGTGCCCGGGGCCGGGGAGGCCGGGGTCACGGACAGGCCTTGGCCGTCGTCGGCCGCGTACGCCGCCGGGCCGAGGGCGGCGGCGGCCAGGAATCCCGCACAGAGAGTGAGGCTGAGTGAACCCATCGTGAACCTCCAGATACTGGGAGGCTCCCCCGTGGGGCGCGCCTCCGCATCCTCGGGAGGCGCGCGACTGCTCCATGCGGGTGACGGGGGTTTGGCCGTCCCCGGCCGTCCCCGGTCGTGCCTGGCTGATCGTCCCTGGTCAGACGAGGTCCACCAGGTCCGCGATGGAGTCGACGACCTGGGAGGGGCGGAAGGGGTAGCGGTCGATGTCGTCGGGCTGGGTGACGCCCGAGAGCACCAGGAAGGTGCGCATCCCGGCCTCCAGGCCCGCGAGGACGTCGGTGTCCATACGGTCGCCGATCATCGCGGAGTTCTCCGAGTGCGCGCCGATCGCGTTGAGCCCGGCGCGCATCATGAGCGGGTTGGGCTTGCCGACGAAGTACGGCTTCTTGCGGGTGGCGGCGGTGATCAGGGCGGCGACCGAGCCGGTGGCGGGCAGGTCGCCCTCGGTGGAGGGGCCGACGTTGTCGGGGTTGGTGGCGATGAACCGGGCGCCGTCGTTGATGAGGCGCACGGCCTTGGTCAGCGCCTCGAAGGAGTAGGTGCGGGTCTCGCCGAGGATCACGAAGTCGGGCTCGTGGTCGGTGAGGATGTAACCGATGTCGTGCAGCGCGGTGGTCAGGCCCGCCTCGCCGATGACGTAGGCGCTGCCGCCGGGCCGCTGGTCGTCCAGGAACTGGGCGGTGGCCAGGGCGGAGGTCCAGATGTTTTCCACCGGCACGTCCAGACCCATCCGGCGCAGCCGGGCGTGCAGGTCACGGGCGGTGTACATGGAGTTGTTGGTGAGCACCAGGAAGGGGCGCCCGGAGTCGCGGAGCTTCTTCAGGAACGCGTCGGCGCCCGGTATCGGGACTCCCTCGTGGATGAGGACGCCGTCCATGTCGGTGAGCCACGACTCGATGGGCTTGCGGTCTGCCATGTGCTTGCGTCTCCTGGCGTGCGTTGGTCAAGAAGCGGGGGCGCCGGAACCACGGCGTACCGACGCCCCCAGCCTAATCAGGCGGCCTGATCCTGACCCCGGTCAGGACGGGGCGATCACTGGGTGATCCGCACTCCGTCGACGACCCAGTACCAGTTGTTCCCTCCGGTGTAACGGAAGCGGACGCGGGCGGTGGTCGCCCCGGCCGGGACCTGGAGGGTGACGGTCTCGGTGCGCGAGGGGACGTCGGCGGTGTAGGTGCGCACGGAGACGGGGGCGGCGCCGTCGTAGGAGACGAGGACCTCGCCCTTCTGCGGGGACTCCTGCCGGTAGTAGGTGGTGTAGGCGAGGGTCGCGGTGCGGCCGCCGGTGACCGGGTAGGCGGGGCTGACCAGGGTGGAGTCGAAGGTGCCGGTGAGGGTCTTGTCGTTCCACTCGTCGCCGTCGGCGACCGCGAACACGTTGCGGGCGCGGACGTTGCACTCCCGGTTCTGGTCGCGCTGCGCCTGGGTCCAGAACTCGTCGGTGGTGAAGGACCAGCCGCGCCACTCGGTGACCCCGCCGGTTCCCATCGCGGAGTTGTCCACCGACCAGCCGGCGGGCGGGGTGTGGGTGAAGCCGAGGATGCCCGCCGGGATGCCGGTCTCGTCCACGCGGGACTGCAGCCGGCCGCGCAGGGCGTCGAAGTCGTCCGGGGCGGGCTGCTGGACGGGGCGGCCGTCCAGGTCCCAGGCGGGGTCGATCGCGATGCCGAGGTGGGCGAGCGCGGAGGCGGCGACGTCGGGCATCTTCACGTCGTAGCGGACCGAGCCGGCCGCGAGGGTGGGCCCGGTGGCGATCAGGAAGGTCTGGCGTTCCTGCAGGGTGGAGCCGCCGTGGCCGCCGGGGTCGGTGTGGCCGTGGTCGGCGGTGACCATGATCAGCCAGTCCTCGTCGGCATACGTGGGCCGGGCCTTGACGGCGGCCACGATCTGGCCGACCTGGGCGTCGGCGCCGTGGATGGCGTCCAGGTACTGCTGCGAGGCGGCACCGTAGCTGTGGCCCGCGTGGTCGATGTTGTCGAGGTGGACGAAGACCGCGTCCGGGTTGCCGTCCCTGAGCCCGGCGACGGCGCGGGAGGTGGTGCCGGTGTCGTACTCGGCGCTCGGGGTGGAGACGCGGGTGTCGACCTTCGGGGAGAAGACCGTGTCGGTGATCGGCGCCCAGGAGGCGACGGCGTACGTCACGAGCTGCGGCTTCGCCGTCTCGACACGGGTGAGGAAGTCCGGGTACCGGTCGAACCGGGAACCGGTGAAGCTGTTGTCCTTGACGTTGTGCTTGTCGGGCCAGACACCGGTGATGATCGTGGACCAGCCGGGGCCGGACAGGGTCGGCGCGAGCGGGTTGGCGTAGATGCTGCTGGGCGCGGTGAGCCCCACGGCCATCAGGGCGTCGAGGTTCGGGGCGTCGGCGTCCTTGATGCGCTGGAGCAGGGCGCCGTCCAGGCCGATGACCAGGACCTTGGGGGCCTTGCCGGCGGCGCGGGCGACGGCGGTGAGCGGCCCGGCGGACACGGCGACCGCGGCGGCGGAGACGAGGAAGGCACGACGGGACAGGCTGGGCACGGGTTCCTCCGGAGGAGAGGGTGGACGTGCAGGACGGTGGTCATGACACCGCCCCCGGCGGTACCAGGGGCGGTGCGGAACAGCCAACGGGACGGGCAACTCCCAAAGGGGCGCGGGGAACTGCGCGACCGGCCACGACGGCGGGACGAACGGATACGGCGGGGCGGCAGCAGTTGGGCGGCGACTCCCGAAGGCCTCAGCTGCCGGTGGCGGACTTCCAGTCCTCGACGTACGACGTGAGGTTCTTGTCGATGTCGTTCCAGTACGGCGAGAAGATGTCGACGCCGTTCAACAGCTTGGCGAGCGCGATGGCGTTGGCGTCGACGGCCTTGACGTCCGAGCGGGCGCTGAAGCCGCCGCCGATCTCGCTGACCTCCTGCTGCTGCTTCTGCGCGAGCATGAAGTCGAGGAGCTTCTTGCCGTTCTCGCTGTGCGGGGCCTTGGTGACCAGGCCGGCCGCGTAGGGCAGGGCGAACGTGGTGGGCTTGCCGCCCTGCTTCGCCGGGAACCAGATGCCGAGGTTGGGCATGGTCTTGCCCTGGGCGTAGTTCATCTGCACGTCGCCGTTGGCGACGAGCAGTTCGCCCTTGTCGACCTTGGGGGCGAGCTTGCCGGTGGAGGCGGACGGCCCGACGTTGTTGGCCTGGAGCTTCTTCAGGTAGGCGAGGGCCTGCTCCTTGCCGCCGAAGTCGTGGATCACCTTGATCAGTACCGCGGTTCCGTCGCCGGCGACGCCGGGGGTGGAGTACTGGAGCTTGTTCTTGTACTTGCCGTCGAGCAGCTCGTCCCAGGTGGTGGGGGCCTTCTTCAGCTCCTTCTTGTTGTAGACGAAGCCGAAGTAGTTGTTGACGACGGAGGTCCAGGTGCCGTCGACGGCCTTGTCACCGCCGCTGACCTGGACGGAGTCCTTGGGCTCGTACTTCTCCAGCAGGCCCTTGCTGTCGGCCTGCTGGATGAACGGCGGCAGGGTGACGAGGACGTCGGCCTGCGGGTTGTTCTTCTCGCGGACGGCGCGCTGCACCATCTCGCCGGAGCCGCCCTCGACGTACTTGACCTTGATCCCGGTCTGCTTCGTGAAGTCGGCGAAGACCTTGTCGTACCAGCCGTCGCCGTTCTCGCCCTTGAGACCGTCGGCGCTGTAGACGGTGACGGCCTTCTCGTCGGAGGCGGCGGAGGAGCCGCCGCAGGCGGACAGCAGCGGGGTGGCGAGCAGGGTGACGGCGACGGCGAGTCTGAGGGTGTTTCTGGGCATGGCGGGATGAACTCCTTGCGGCGGAAGG
Organism: Streptomyces sp. NPDC007971; assembly: GCF_042958635.1. Classification (NCBI taxonomy): domain Bacteria; kingdom Bacillati; phylum Actinomycetota; class Actinomycetes; order Kitasatosporales; family Streptomycetaceae; genus Streptomyces; species Streptomyces sp. NPDC007971. Next base: position 202,487 of record NZ_JBIBJK010000012.1, on the reverse strand, counting down.
GGTGGAGCGGGAGGAGGCGCTACGGGATCTGCGGAAGAGGCGCTACGGGGTCAGCGGTAGGAGGCTCTGGTGCGGACCCGGGAGACGGCGAACAGGACGAGCAGGGTCGCGGCCATGAGGACCACCGCGACGGCGGACCCCGTGAACAGGGCGCCGCGGTCGGTGGCCGCGTAGATCAGGACGGGAAGCGGGGTCCAGTCGGGCGGATAGAGCATCATCGTGGCGCTCAGCTCACCCATGGACAGGGCGAAGCAGAGGCCCGCGGCGGCGGTCAGCGAGGGCAGCAGGAGCGGCAGCCGCACCCGCCACAGGACGTAGGCGGGCCGGGCCCCGAGGGAGGCGGCGGCCTGTTCGTACGCCGGGTCGAGGCGGGTGATCGCCGCCGACACCGACTGGTGGGCGAAGGCGGTCACCAGCACGGTGTGGGCGAGGATCACGATCCACCGGGTGCCGTTGAGCAGCAGCGGCGGCTTGGAGAAGGCCACCAGGACCGACAGCCCGACCACCACGGACGGGACGGCGACCGGCAGCACGAACAGGGCGTCCAGGACGCGGCGGTGGCGGTTTTTCATGGCTGCTCCGGCCAGCGCGGCCCAGGTGCCGGCAGCCAGGGCGAGCAGGCTCGCGGAGACGGCCGTGACCAGGCTGGTGGTCAGGGCCTGCAGGGCCTCCCCGCGGGTGGCGGACCGGTAGTTGGCCGTCGTCAGGCCCGAGGGCAGGACGCTGGACCAGTGGGTGGCGAAGGAGGCGCCGAGGACGACGAGCAGGGGGAGGGCGAACAGGGGCAGGAAGAGGAGGAGGAACACCGCCCAGACGGCCCACTTGGCCTTGCGGCTATGCACCAGCACGACGGCTCACCACCCGGTAGAGGCCGTACAGCCCCACGGAGATCAGGACGTTGACGACGGCGACCACGCACGCGCCCGGGTAGTCGGACTCGAGGATCGCCTTGCTGTAGACGAGCATCGGCAGGGTCGTGACCCCTTTCGCGCCGGTGAAGAGCACGATCCCGAACTCGTTGAGGCACAGCACCAGGACCAGGCTCCCGCCGGCGGCGAGCGCGGGCAGCGCCTCCGGCAGGATCACCTGCCGCACGATGCGGGGGGCGCGGGCGCCGAGCGAACTGGCCGCCTCCAGCTGAGCGGTGTCGAGCTGGGAGAAGGCGGCGAGCAGCGGCCGCATCACGAACGGTGTGAAGTAGGTGACCTCCGCCAGCAGCACCCCCCAGGGGGTGGTGAGGAACTGGAAGGGTCCGTCCGCCGCACCCGTGACGTCCGTCCACAGGCCGTTGGCCATGCCGACGCTGCCGTAGATGAACAGCAGCGCCAGGGTGATGAGGAAGGACGGGAAGGACAGGAAGACGTCCACGAACCTGGCGACCGCCTTCGCCCCGGGGAACGGGACGAACGCGATGACCAGTGCCAGCAGGAAGCCGAGGACCAGGCATCCGGCGGTGGCGGCCAGGGCCAGCCACACGGTGGTCCACAGCGCGTGCCGGAACGCCTCGGAGGCGAAGACGTCGGCGTACGGCTGCACGGAGGTGCCGCCGCTGTCGGGCTGGAAGGACTGCTGGACGACGAGGGCGAGGGGGTAGAGGAAGAAGAGGGCGAGCAGGGCGAGGGGCGGCAGGGCCGCCAGCCAGGAGCGCAGGGTCGTCCGTGCCGAGCCGCTGCCTGAGCGGGGGCGCGAACGACCGTGCGCCGCCCGCGCCTTCGTGACGGCCTCAGCCATGGCTCACCCCTGCGGGCAGCAGCGTCGCGTCGTCGGGAGCGAAGTGCAGGGCGACCGTGTCTCCGTGCACCGGCGGGTTCCTCAGCTCGCGCAGGTCCGCCATCACCTGCTGCCCGTCGACGTCGACGTAGAGCCGGTGGGTGGAGCCCCGCCACTGGATCTCGCTGACGGTGCCGGTGATCCGGTTGGGTCCGTCGCCGAGGCCGATCAGGTGCGGCCGTACGCACAGGGTGGCCCGTGCGCCCGCGACCGCGCCCGCCGTGTCGACCAGCAGGTCGGCCCCTGCGAAGCCGACGCCGCCGTGGCCGACGGTCACCGGCAGCAGGTTGGCGTTCCCGACGAAGGACGCGGTGAACTCGTCGGCCGGGGCCCGGTACAGCTCCCTCGGCGTCCCGCAGGACTGCAGGCGCGCCTTGTCCATCACCGCGATCCGGTCGGCCAGGGTGAGGGCCTCGACCTGGTCATGGGTGACGTACAGCATGGACACGTCGGGCAGTTCCCGGTGCAGCCGGGCGAGTTCGGCCAGCATTCCGGAGCGCAGCTGGGCGTCGAGCGCGGACAGCGGCTCGTCCAGGAGCAGCACGTCGGGCCGGATGGCGAGCGCGCGGGCGATGGCGACGCGCTGCTGCTGCCCGCCGGACAGCTCCCGCGGGTAGCGGCGGGCGTAGGAGGCCATGCCGGTCATCTCCAGCGCCTCGGCGACCCGCCCGCGTATCTCGCCCCTGGGAGCCTTGCGGGCCTTCAGTCCGAAGGCCACGTTGTCGTCCACCCGCAGGTGCGGGAACAGGGCGTACTGCTGGACGACCATGCCGATGCCGCGCCGGTGGGGCGGCAGGTCCGTCACGTCCCGGTCGCCGAGGAACACGCGCCCGGAGGCGGGCCGCACGAACCCGGCGACCGCCCGCAGCGCGGTGGTCTTGCCGGATCCGGACGGCCCGAGGAGCGCCATGACCTCGCCGGGCTCGACGGTCAGGTCGAGCGAGTCGAGGACGATGTTGCCGTCGTAGGCGACCGTGACGGAGTCGAAGCGGATGCCCATCTCACCGGGCCCCGGTGAGCAGCGCGGGCAGGGCGGCGACGGAGTCGAGGACGTGGGTGGCGCCGGCCGCGCGGAACGCGTCGTCGCCGTGGGCGCCCGTGCGGACGCCGGCGACCAGGCCCGCTCCGGCGCGTACGCCGCTGAGCACGTCGTAGGAGGTGTCGCCGGCGACGGCGATCTGCCGGACGTCCTCGGCGGCCTTGGTCCGCACGAAGGCCTCCAGGACCATGTCCGGGAAGGGCCGCCCGCGCCCGCCGGCGTCGGCCGGGCACAGAGTGAGCGCTGCGAGGTCCTGCCAGCCGAGGGCGGCGAGGATGGCGTCCTGGGTGACGCGGGCGAAGCCGGTGGTCAGGACGACGGTACGGCCGCCTGCGGCGATCTCCTCGATGGCCTCGCGGGCGCCGGGGACGGGGGCGACGAGCCCGGCGTCGACGAGGTCGCCGTACGCCTTCTCGAAGGCGGTGTTGGCGCGCCGGGCGAGGTCCTCGGCCCCGAACAGGTGCCGGAAGACGGAGATCTTGGACTCGCCCATGGTGGCGCGGACGTAGTCCAGCTTCTCGGTGTGGTCGGCCGAGCCGGGCTCGACGCCCAGCTGCGCGGCGGCCGCCTCGAAGGCGCGCTCGACGAGGCCGCCGTCGGCGACGGTGGTGCCGGCCATGTCGAGGACGACGAGACGGATGTCGGGGGCGTCCGTGGTCATGTCTGCGGTCGTCTCCGCGGTCATGTCTGGGGTCATGTCTGTGGTCATGTCTGCGGTCAACTTCCTCACCAGCCGAGTTCGTTCGCGGTCGTTTCGGCTATCGCGGGCGAGCAGGTCATACCGCGCCCGCCGGGCCCGGTGACCAGCCACACTCCGTCGCTCACCTGCTGCCGGTGCACGACCCGGCTCGTGTCGGTGCACTGCGCGTACACGCCGGCCCAGCGTCGCCGGATCTTCGGCAGCGGCCGGCCCAGGAGGGACTCGACGACCCCGACGAGGTGGTCGTAGGGGTCCTCAAGGGTGTCGAAGGCGAAGGGGTGCTCGTACTCGTGGGTGTCGCCGATGGTCAGGCCGCCGTCGGCCCGCTGCACCATGAGCAGCTGCATCTTGTGCTCGGCGGCGGTCCGCGCCTGCGGCCGGCCGGCGTTGAGCTCCTCCAGCGCCGGGGAGGCGTAGGCCGGGTAGTACCGGAAGCTGTCGGCGTCCGCGACCGAGGTGGTGAGCCGCTCGCCCAGTGGGTCGGTCTGCATCATCTGGAGGCGGACGCGGCGCACGGGCAGGCCGGGCCCGGCCAGCTCGCGGACGAGTCCGCCGAGCCAGGCGCCGGTGCACAGGACGACGGCGTCCGCGTGGTGCACGTCGCCGTGGTCGTCGCGGACGGTCCCGGTCCCGACCACCTCGCGCACCTCACGGCCCGGCAGGAAGGTGTAGTTCGGGGACTTCAGCAGCTCTTCGCGCAGGGCGAGCTGGGCCGTGCGCGGCTCGACGGCGGCGTCGCGCTCGCAGTACAGGGCCGCGGTGAAATCGCCGCGCAGGGCGGGGTTGAGCGCCCGGGCCTCGCCGGGCGTCAGGAGCTTGTAGCCGCGGGCCGCGGCGTCCGGGCGGGCCACGGCGGCCTCGGCGACGGCGAGTTCGAGGTCGCCGCGCACCGGGGTCAGCGACCCGTTGGCCCGGAACCCGAGCCGGGGCACCTGTGCGCCGATCCCCTCCCACAGCTCCCGCGCCCGCAGCGCGGTCTCCAGCTCTTCTCCACCGGCACGGCCGCTGACCCAGATCTGTCCGAAGTTGCGCAGCGAGGCGCCGCGCGCCTCCGCCTCACGCTCGATCTGGACGACCTGGTGGCCGCGCTTCACTGCTTGCCAGGCGTGCATGGTGCCCACCACGCCTGCTCCGACGACTGTCACTCTCACGACGGCAACGCTCCTCGGGATCGGGGAACCGGAAGGGTCCGGCTGACAACGAGAGCGTGAACGACCCATCACGTTTGGGCTAGACCCGTTATCTTCTCGTGACATTCAGAGAGGGTGTCGATGGGTTGATTCCGGTCGATATCACCCGCGAGACGGGTGGCGGCCGAACTGCCGGGCGGGCCGGCCGGCCCCCCGGGTACGAGGGGGCTCAGCCCTTGAGGTGGGCGGTGAAGGAGAACCGGTCGCCGCGGTACAGGGTGCGTACGCGCTCCAGCGGACGTCCCTGTGTGTCCCGGGAAACACGGTGGATCAGCAGCATCGGCAGGGCCGGCGGGGTGCCGATGAGCAGGGCCTCGCGAGGGGTGGCCAGCACGGTCTCCAGCCGCTCGTCGGCGTCGCCGAAGTCGATGCCCTGGGCCTTCAGATAGGCGTAGAAGGAGGAGTCGGGATCGAAGTCGGCGTCGAGACGCGGAACCCGTTCGACCGCGACGTAGGTGCTCTCCAGCCCGACCCGCTCGTCGTCGGCGAGCAGCACCCGCTCCAGGTGCCAGACGGGTTCGCCCCGGGTGAGCCCGGCCTCGGCGGCGAGGGGCTCGGGGCAGGGGAAGCGGTCGAGGGTGACGAGGGTACGGCCGGGCGTGCGGCCCTGCCGGCGCACTCCCTCGGTGTAGCTGGCGAGGGACAGTGGCTGGGCCAGCTTGGGCCCGGCCACGACGGTCCCCCGACCGCGCCGCCTCAGGCGCCCCTCCAGCACCAGTTCCCGCACGGCCTGCCGTACGGTTTCGCGGGCGACGTCGTAGCGCTCGGCGAGATCGCGCTCGGTGGGGATGACGCTGTCCTGCCCCAGTTCCTCCAGCAGTCCGGCGATGCGCGCCTTCACCGCGTAGTACTTCGGGATGCGCCCGTGCTCGGGGATGCCGGAGCGGACGGGGGCGCCGGGGGCCTGGTCGTTCGGGTAGTCCACGCAGTGATCGTCGCAGACGGGGGCCTGTCTGTCGCAGGCGGTCGGCAGCTCAGCGGCGCCGCCGGGCGAGCACGAAGGCGCTCCCGCCGACGGCGAGGAGTGCGGCGACGGCCGCGAGCAGTCCGCGCGCGAACCCGGGGCCGGTGCGGGCGAGTTCCCGGGCCCGCTCCCCGGCTTCCTCGGCCTCCGCGGCGAAGGGCAGGGAGGTGCCGTCCGCCTCGGAGCTGCCGTCGGTGGGCTCGGGGGTACCGGCCGGGGTGGCCTGGGCGACCTGGGTCGCCTCCGGATCCGCCGTCCCCTCCGGGCGCGCCGTCCCTTCCGGATCGGCGGTGCTGTCCGGACCGGCCGTCCCCTCGGGGGCGGCCGTCGCGTCCGGATCCGCCGTCCCCGTGGTGTCCACTTCCTGCCCGATCCCGAAGCGGTAGTCGTTGGACTGCCCGACCCAGTCCCCGTCCTCGCCCCGGCGCTGGACGACGGCCGCGTTGGCGGTGACCTGGTCGGAGGCGGCATCCACCGCGACCGCGAGTCTGACCTTGACGGACACGGTCTTTCCCGGCGCCACGGTGAACCCGCCGAACCCCTCGGCGTCCAGCACCCCGACCAGTTCCTGCTCGTCGGTGGTCTCGAAGGTGACGGGGTGGGCACCGGCACCGGCATAGAAGTCCAGCTCCGCCTGGGACGGCTTCAGGGTGCGCTTGCCGTCGACGAGGACGACGACCGGATGGATGGCGGTGCAGGTCCGCGCGGTGGTGTTGGTGAGGTCGATGTACCAGGTGCCGTAGCCGCCGCCCGCCTCGTAGGAGGTGGGTCCGCCACGGATGCGGGTGGCCAGCGGAAAGGTACGGCCGCCGGAGGCCGCGCAGGGGGGATCGGCCGTGTCCGCGTGGGCGGCGTCCGACGACACGGGTACGAGAGCGGCGGCTGCGGCCAGACAGAGGGACAGGGACGTGCACAGTCGCATGAACACATGACCATGCCGGACCGGGGCGGCGGGACCGGGCCGCCGCTCCGGGAGCGAGGGGCGGGTCCGCCCGATCGGCCGAGCGGGACGAGTGCGTGCCGCCGGTTGCCGGAGAACAGCGCGGGCCGTCCGACAGCGAGGAACAGCGCGGGCCGCCCTCTACCGAGGCGCAGCGCCGCCCGCCCTCCATCGATGAGCAGCGCCGCCGGAGGGTGCGAACATCGCGAGCTGACCGGTGACCCAGGAGTCGGCCACCTGCAGCTGGCCGGAGATCCAGGGGTCGGCCGCCTCCAACTGACCCGCGACCCAGGGGTCGGCCGTCGTCAGCTGGTCCGCGACCCAGGAGTCGGGGTGGCTCCCGGCCGCGGCGACCCGGGCGGAGACATGCCCGTCCGCCTGAAGGGGGGTCGCTCCGGCGGAGCCGCCCCCGACGAGAAGAGCACCTCCGGCGAGCGCGGCGGACACGCCCGCGGTCACAAGGCGCCGCATGAGCTTCTGCATCGTGTTTCCTCCTTGCGCGGTCCACCGCCCCCTGCACGGCGAGCGGTGGCACTTGCCACTGCTGTGGCGCTGTTCAAGCTACGACTCCCAAGATAGTTGAACAATGAACTAAAGGGGTGAGACGGGTCACCAGGAGGGATCCGGAACCGCGGCCGGCGCCATGCGACCAGCACCGTGGGACCGACGCCGACAAACGGCCCATCCTCGATGTCGTGCAAGTCTCAACCACCGACCACCGACCACCGAGCTGGAGCGGGCGCCCGGCTGCCCCCACGCGCACAACCCCTGACGAGCGCCTGGGGGCATATCAGCACCACCCGACAGGCACGCCCCACAGCCCACCCGACACCACCCGACAGGCACGCCCCACAGCCCACCCGACACCACCCGACAGGCACGCCCCACAGCCCACCCGACAGGCCCCTTCAGTCGTCCGCCCGGCCGAAGAGGGGAGCCAGGAGGAGTTGTGCGGCGCCCTCCGCCACGGCCCTCTCTCCGCCGGGGGCGAGCCGGACCGGTACCGGCGCCCCGAGGGCCCCCTCGCGCCGGGCCCGGGCGTCGAGCACCTCGGCGACGCCGCCGACGAACGCCTCCGGCGCCGCGGCAACCGTCCGCCCGCCGAGCAGCACCAGATCGATGTCCAGCAGCGCCACCAGGTTGCCGGCTCCCACTCCCAGCACCCGTGCCGCCTCGGCCGGCTCTCCCCGCCTCACGGCCGCCAGGCACAGCGCCTCCACGCACCCCCGGTCCCCGCACTCGCACACCGGCCCGTCCAGCTGGAGGACCTGGTGGCCGAACTCCCCGGCCCCGGTCCGCACGCCCCGGTGCACGCTGCCGCCGATGACCAGCCCGGCTCCCAGGCCCGTACCGAGATGCAGATACGCGAAGGACCCGCCCTCGCCGCCGACCGCAAGGCCGAGCGCGGCGGCGTTGGTGTCCTTGTCGACCACGACCGGCACCCCCAGCCGCTCCGCGAGCGCGTCGCGCAGCGGAAACCCCTCCCACTCCGGGAACCCGGTCACCCGGTGCAGCACCCCGCCCGCATGATCGAGCGGACCGGGGAGAGCCACGCCGACACCGAGCAGCGAGGGGATCTCGCCGAGCCCACGGCCGGGGGTCTCCAGCACCTCCCCCACCAGTTCCTGCACGGCATCGGCCACCTCGCCCAGGACCGCCCCGGCCCCGGCCCCGAGGTCCAGTGCCCTGCGCCGGTCCCCCACCACGGTGCCGTCGAGGTCCACCAGCACCGTGCGCAGCTCGTCCCGGTCCAGCTGCACGCCGACCGCGTGCCCGGCCTCCGGCACCAGCCGCAGCACGGTGCGCGGCTTGCCCCCGGTGGACGCCCGGCGCCCGGCCTCCGCCGCGAGTCCCGCCTCCCGCAGCCGCGCGGTGATCTTGCTGACGGCCTGCGGGGTCAGCCCGGTCCGCTCGGCCAGCTCCAGACGGCTGACGCCCTCGCCCCCGGCCGCCCGCAGCAGATCCAGCACCAAAGCGGTGTTGTGGCTGCGCACAGCGAAGAGATTCGCTCCCACCGGTCCGCCGGTCCTCGTCCTGTTCACGCCATCCATTCTCCCCACCGCTTGCACTTTGGCAACAGCGTTGCGAAAGTAGGACGCATGACTGGTACCCCCCTCCGCGTCGGCCTGATCGGTTACGGCCTCGCAGGCTCCGTCTTCCACGCCCCGCTCGTCGCCGCCACCGAGGGCCTCGTCCTGGACACGGTGGTCACCTCGCACTCCGAGCGGCAGGAGCAGGCACGGTCGGAGTTCCCGGACGTCCGCGTGGCCGCCGCTCCCGATGAACTGTTCGCCCGCGCCGACGAGCTGGACCTGATCGTCGTCGCGTCCCCGAACAGGACGCACGTCCCGCTCGCCACCACCGCCCTGGAGGCGGGCCTGCCGGTCGTGGTCGACAAGCCGCTCGCCGGCACCGCCGCCGAGGCGCGGGAGCTGGCCGGCCTCGCCGAGGAGCGCGGCCTGCTGGTCTCGGTCTTCCAGAACCGCCGCTGGGACAACGACTTCCTGACCCTGAGGGAGCTGCTGGCGAAGGGCGAGCTCGGCGACGTGTGGCGCTTCGAGTCCCGCTTCGAGCGCTGGCGCCCGCAGCCGAAGGGCGGCTGGCGCGAGTCCGGCGACCCGGCAGAGATCGGAGGTCTGCTCTACGACCTCGGCAGCCATGTCGTGGACCAGGCCCTGATGCTCTTCGGCCCGGCCACCGAGGTGTACGCCGAGACGGCCGTCCGCCGCGACGGGGCCGAGACCGACGACGACACCTTCATCGCGCTCACCCACGCGAACGGTGTCCGTTCCCACCTCTACGTCTCCGCCACCACGGCTCAGCTCGGCCCGCGCTTCAGGGTCCTGGGCTCGCAGGGGGGCTATGTGAAGTACGGCCTGGACCCGCAGGAGGCGGCCCTGCGGGAAGGCCTGCGTCCCGGCACCAAGTGGGGAGCGGAGCCCGAGGCCCTGTGGGGCCGCCTGGGCGCGGGCGAGTCCCCGCTGACCGGCGGCGGCCGCCCCGTGCCGACCGTGCCGGGCGACTACCCGGCCTACTACGCGGCCGTGGCGGCCGCCCTGGCCGGCACCGGCCCCAACCCGGTGACCGCGCTGGAGGCGGCCGCGGCCCTCGACGTACTGGAGGCGGCCCGCCGGTCCGCCCGCGACAAGGTGACGGTGACCCTCTGATGCACCACCCGCAGATCACCCCGAAGTTCGTCCCCGAGATCACCCCGAGCGTGGCGGAGCTGGAGGCGCAGGAACGCCGCCTGGTCTTCCGGCAGTTCACGTACGACGACGCCTGGGCCCTCGGCTCCCTCCTGGTCGAGCTGGCCCGGGAGCGCCAGGCTCCGCTCGCCGTCGACATCCACCGCGCCGGCCAGCAGCTCTTCCACGCCGCCCTGCCGGGCTCCACGCCCGACAACGACGCCTGGATCGCCCGCAAGCGCCGGGTGGTGGAGCGCTACGGCGCCTCCTCCTACCTGGTCGGCGCCCGCTTCCGCGCCAAGGGCACGACGTTCGAGGAGTCCTCGCGCCTCGACCCGGACACCTACGCGGCGCACGGCGGCTCGTTCCCGATCAACGTCGAGAACGTCGGCATCATCGGCGCGGTGACCGTCTCCGGCCTCCCCCAGCTGCAGGACCACCGCTTCGTGGTGGAGGCGCTGGAGCAGTTCCTGGAGAGCTGACCGGGGATTACCCGGGGGCATCCTCCGGTTGTCACTGACGTCACACCCGTCACGGCACCGCCCCGACCGGAGGAAATCCAGCTCATGAGCGACAGCCCGAACCTTCTCAAGGAGTCCATCGGCCGGTACGGCATCTGGAGCCACGGTCTGCGCGACGAGGACCCCTCCCTGCGTGCCGAGATCGGCGACGCCGCGGCCGAGCTGGAACAACTCGGCTTCGGCGCCGCCTGGCTGGGCGGCAGCAGCGCCGTCCGGCACGCCCTCCCCCTGCTGGAGTCGACGTCGGCGCTGGTCGTCGGCACCAGCATCCAGAGCATCTGGCAGTACGAGGCCGCCGAGAGCGCCGCGGCCTTCGCCGAGGCCGAGTCGGCCCACCCCGGCCGCTTCGTCCTGGGCCTCGGGGTCAGCCACGCCAAGCTGCACGACCAGTACCGCCGCCCGTACTCGGCCCTGGTCTCCTACCTCGACGCCCTGGACGAGGCGGGGGTGCCCGCGAACCGCCGGGTGCTGGCCGCCCTCGGCCCGAAGACCCTCGATCTCGCGGGCACCCGCGCGGCCGGCGCGATCCCGTACCTGGTCACCCCCGAGCACACGGCCCGGGCCCGGGAGATCCTCGGCGAGAACGCGCTGCTGGCCCCGGAGTTCAAGGTCGTCCTGGAGACGGATCCGGGCAAGGCCCGGGCCGTCGCCCGCGACGTGCTCGCCCTGTACCTCGCTCTCCCCAACTACACCAACACCTGGCTCGGCCTCGGCTTCACCGAGGACGACTTCGAGGACGGCGGCAGCGACCGCCTGATCGACACCTTCTTCGCCTGGGGCGACGAGGACCGGATCCGGGCCCGTATCAACGCGTTCCACGAGGCGGGCGCCGACCACGTCGCCCTCCAGGTGATCGACGCCGGCACCCGTGAGGGCCTGCCGCGCGAGGCCTGGCGCAAGGTGGCTGCCCTTTTGGAGGCGTAGCCGCCCCTCCCCATGGGGGCGCGGGGCCGCATCGATGTGCGGCCCCGCCGCGTGGGCGCGACCAGCCACAAGCGGACCCGCAGCCGCCACACGACCGCAGTTCCCCGGCGCTCCCAGCGGGGCGTCTACGCGTCCTTCAGCTCCTGCCGCTGCCGCCCGAGCCCCTCGATCTCCAGCTCGACCACGTCACCGGCCCGCAGATACGGCTTCGGCTCGGGCTGCCCCATGGCCACGCCCGCCGGCGTCCCGGTGTTGATGACGTCGCCGGGGTAGAGGGTCATGAAGTGGCTGACGTACCGCACGACTTCGCCGACGGGAAAGATCTGCTCGGCGGTGGTCCCGTCCTGCTTCAGCTCGCCGTTCACCCACAGCTTCAGCGGCAGCCGCTGCGGATCGGCCACCTCGTCCGCGGTGACCAGCCACGGCCCGAGCGGGTTGAAGGTCTCGCAGTTCTTCCCCTTGTCCCAGGTCCCGCCCCGCTCGATCTGGAACTCCCGCTCGGACACGTCGTGCGCCACCGTGTAACCGGCGACGTGCGCCAGCGCCTCCTCGGCCGACTCCAGGTAGCGGGCCGTGCGGCCGATGACGACGGCCAGCTCCACCTCCCAGTCGGTCTTGGCGGACCCGCGCGGCACGAGCACGGTGTCGTTCGGCCCGACGACGGTGTCGGCGGCCTTGAAGAAGATCACGGGCTCGGCGGGCGGCTCGGCCCCCGTCTCGCGCGCGTGGTCGTGGTAGTTGAGCCCGATGCACACGATCTTGCCGATCCGGCCGAGCGGGGGCCCGGTCCTCAGGCCCTCCGCGTCCAGCTCGGGCAGCTCGCCGGAGGCGGCCGCCGCCCGTACCCGGCCGAGCGCGCCGTCGTCGGCGAGCAGTGCGCCGTCGATGTCGTCCACGATCCCCGACAGGTCCCGCAGGGTCCCCTCGGCGTCGAGCAGCGCGGGTCGCTCCGCACCGGCCGTACCGACTCGCAGCAGCTTCATGGTCACAATCTCCCTCGATCGCGGGCGCCCGACCGATGGGTGCAGCCATCGGAGGACTGGTCGATCCTCCAACCGGCCCGTCCACTCTGCAAGACCCTGTTCAGGTACTGGACCGTAACCCCGGGCCCTCGGGGCCGCGGCTCAGCGGTACAGCACGGCCCGCTCCACCGCGCTCCACGTCGTACTGGTGATGACGTACAGCGCGGCCGCGAGCGGCACCACCGCCACGGTGACGAGCGTGAAGAAGGACATGAACGGCATGAGCCGGGTGACCGCGCCGAGCCCCGGCACCTGCTCCCCCTCGCCCGCCGGGAGCGGGAGGGGGTTCTTCGCCATCATCGCCCTGGAGCGCCGGTAGTTGAAGACGGCGACGGCCGCGACGAGGACGAAGAGCCCGAGGTAGACGAGTCCGGCCGCGCCGAGGACCCCGCCGTCGGCGAGGGCGTCGGCCCAGCGCCCGCCGAGCGGCGCGGCGAACAGCTCGTGGGAGAGCAGACCGTTGCTCTCGCCGCCGATCGAGGAGCTGGAGAAGAGGTGGTAGAGGAGGAAGAAGGCGGGCAACTGGAGCAGGCTCGGCAGGATGCCGGAGAGCGGGGAGACCTTTTCCTCGGCGTGCAGTTCCAGCACGGCCTTCTGCAGCCGCTGGGGATCCTTCGCATGCTTCTTGCGCAGCTCGGCGATGCGCGGCTGGAGCGCCGTCCGGGCGCGCTGGCCTCTGGCGGCGGCCCGGGACAGCGGGTGCACGAGCAGTCGTACGAGCGCGGTGAACAGGACGATCGCGGCGGCGGCCGCAAAGGCGTGGAAGAGCGGCTGGAGCAGGTCGGCGAGCTGCTGGACCACATGGGCGAAAACGGACATGGATGGACCCTCCGTGACGGGGTGTGTCGTCGTGCCGGTGACGGGACATGGCATGTGACGGGACATGACATGGCGGCATGACGACCCGCGCGGGGGCCGGATGTCGGGTGTCGCTGGTGGCCGGTGCCCTACGCGCAGGTCGTCGCGAGGGCGTGTCCGGGTGCCCGGGGACGGCGGCGCCCCGAGGCGTCGGGGTCGCGCTGCGGCAGGAAGGCCGTGCGCCGGTCCCGGTCGCGTATCGCCGTGCGGACCCGGGTGGGCGGGACGGCGGGCGCGCTGCGGGCGGTGAGCAGCGAGCAGACGGCGAGCGCGGAACCGGCGGCGGTGGTCGCGGCGAGCGCGACGGTGGCGGAGAGGCTGCCGGTGTCGAGGATCGCGGCCTGGAGCAGCAGCAGGTTCACCAGGAGCAGCAGGAGGGCAACGGGGCGCGCGGTGTCGACACGACGGCGGACCATGGCCTCCCCCTTCCCCTGACCTGCGTTTCTGCTCCCTGAACCGTACACCTGTCCAGGGCCGGTCCCGCTACACCGGATCGATGTGCAGGGGCTCCAGCATCCGCTTCGGCCTGAGCAGGGCCCTGCTGACCGGATCCGCCGGGTCGGGATCGAGTCCCGGGCCCGGCACGAGGACAACGTCCGCGACGGGCACGTTGGTTCCACAGGCGGGACATTCGCCGTACGGTCCGAGTTCGGTGCCGCAGCGCGCGTGCTCGAAGGACCGCAGCCGGGTCTCCTGGAAGTGCTCGCGGCCCCACAGGGCGAGGGCCCGCAGCGCCGGCCACAGGGCGATGCCGCGCTCGGTGACGACGTACTCGTCGCGCGGCGGCGACTCCTGGTACCGGCGCTTTTCGAGGATGCCGACCTCAATGAGGGTCTTGAGGCGTGCCGACAGGACGGCGCGCGGGATGCCGAGGTGAACGAGGAAGTCGTTGTATCGCCGTACGCCGTAGAGCGCGTCGCGGACGACGAGGAGCGTCCACCGCTCGCCGACGATCTCCAGCGCGCGGGCGATCGAGCATTCCTGCGTCGCGTAGTCCTTGCCCAGTGCCATGCGGTCCACTGTAACCATTTTCCGTCCGTTGGTTCAGTGACCGAACCTATGGTGTTACGGTATGACCCATGCCAAGGTTCAATGAACGAACCGTCACGCAGAGCCGGTCCACGGCCGTACGACGGGACACCAGCCCCTCAGCCCCCTCGCACCCCCGCGCCACCCTGGCCCTGACCAGCGCCGCGACCGCGGTGGCCCTCATGACCTACACCGCCCCGGTGATCACGCTCCGGGACACCGCGACCGACCTGCACACCCCGCTCTCCGCACAGGCCTGGCTCCTGAACGGCACCCCGCTCGGCCTGGCCGCCCTCCTCCTGGTGGCCGGCAGCCTGGCCGACGACTACGGCCGCCGCCGCGTCTTCCTCGGCGGCACGCTCGCCCTCGGCCTGACCACGGCCCTGGGCGGCCTGACGAACTCCACCCTCCTGTTCACCCTGGCCCGCATCGCCCAGGGCGCGGCGAGCGCGGCGATCCTGGCGAGCAGCCTGGGCCTGCTGGTGACGGCCTTCCCGAGCCCGCGCGGCCGGCTGCACGCCACCGGCGTGTGGGGCGCCTTCGTGAGCGGCGGCATCGCGGCCGGCCCGCTGGTGGCCGGGGCCATGCCCTCCTGGCGGGTGGCGTACGGCGCCCTGGGCGCGGCGGCCCTGCTGGTGGCGGCCCTGGGCATGCGGCCCCTGACGGAGTCGAAGGCGCCGCGGGGCGGCCGCCCCGACATCCTCGGCGCACTGACCTTCGGCTCGGCGCTGGTGGCCCTGGTGGCGGCCCTGACCCTGGGCCGGGACGGCTGGCTGCGGACCCCGGTGGTCCTGCTGCTGGCGGCGACGGTGGCCGCCATGGCCCTGTTCACACTGGTGGAACGCCGGACCCGCACCCCCATGATCGACCTCTCCCTCCTGCGCCACCCCCGCTTCCTGGCCTCCGCGGCCGGCGGTCTGTTCACCGGCCTGACCGTGATCGGCCTGTTCAGCTACCTCCCCGCCCTGCTCCAGCAGACCCTGCACATGTCCGCGATGAACACGGCCTGGCTGTTCCTGCTGTGGTCCGGCCTGTCCTTCGTGGTGGCACTGCAGGCCAAGCGGCTGGCGGGCCGGGTCGGCTCGCGACGGCAGCTCGCCATGGGCTTCCTGCTGCACGCGGTGGGCGCGGTGGCGATGCTGGGCGCGATCGGCTCGGGTTCCTGGGTGCGGATGCTGCCGAGCCTGATCCTCGGCGGCGTGGGCAGCGGCCTGCTGAACGCCGCGCTGCCCCTCGTGGCCGTGGAGTCGGTCCCTCTCGACCGGGCGGCGATGGGCTCCGGGGCCCAGCAGACGTTCCGCTACATCGGCTCCTGCGCGGGCGTGGCCCTGACGATCGCGCTCGTCACGTCGTCCGGCGCCGGCCTGGCGCACGGCGCGGACGTGGCGATGGTGGTCTCGGCGGTCCTGGCCGTCCTCGGGGCGGTGAGCGTGGGGGTGCTGCGGGAGCGGGCGTGAGCGGCAGGACGATCGGTCCGGCGGCCCCTGCCGCATCGCCCCGCCGGGGTTCAGGGGCTGTGCCGCATCGCCCCGCCGGAGTTCAGGGGCTGTCCGAGGCGAGGTAGGCGCGGGGCCCGGCCAGACGGACCGCGGGCGCCCGGAACACGATCCCGGACTCCCCCGACCCCAGTACGACGTCGAAGGCCCCGCCGTCCCGGACGGACAACCGGACCTCCTTCGCCTCGGCGGCACCCCAACCGGTGACCCGAAGCCCCGTCACCCCCGTGAAGACCAGATGGAACTCGAAGGCGTTGAGGCCCTGCTCCGCCCACTCCACGGGCACGTTCACGGGAAGCACCCGGGTGTCGAACCCCAAGGTCACGGAGTCCTGGCGTTCGTCGATGTGCACGGAGAAGAGATCGCAGGCGTCCGGCGCCGGCGGAGCGTCCCCGTACAGCCCGCCCAGGTGGTCGGGGGAGGCGAGCAGCCGCAGCCAGTCACCGCTCATAGAAGACCTTCCGGTGCGTGGCGGGCAGTGAGCCGAACAGCCGGGCGTCCACCTTGTTCCGGAAGAGATGCGGCCCGCCGTCGTCTCCACCGGGCCCGCGCCGGAAGGCGCTCACATGCCGTACGACCACGGACGTACTGCACTCGAACCGCAGGTCCACGCCCGTCCCCGCGACCGACACCCGCATCCGCCGCTCGCTCCCGAACGGCACCGCACACAGATCGGCCACGGCAGGCGGCTCCCACTTCGCGCACAGCAGCGGTTGAACCGCGCAGAACGCGAACTGGCACTGCACGCCGTCCATGCCCGCCTCGGCCCACTCCGGCGGCGGCGACGCCGGAAACCCCGGCAGGTCGACCCGCAGGGTGACCGTGGGCCCACGCCGGTCGAGATGGACGGAACGGACCCGTACGCCCTCCGGGCGAGGGACGTGCCCGTAAAGGGACCGGAGCACTTCCGGGTTCACCAGGAAGCCTTCGACAGAGCCCGACACCCCTGCATCTTCTCATCCGGAACGCCGCTGCCAACGCGGCCGCTGTCACCGGGAACCCGCCTGCCACCGCGGCCGCTCCCACGGAACACCCCTTCTACCGGGGCCGCATGGACACCAGCTTCCCCCACACCGCCATCCGGTACCGCGAGGTGAACTCGGGCGTGCAGGTGGTCAGGGTGATGTAGTAGCCGGGCTCGTCGTACCCGTAGGACGGCCTGACGAGCGAGCGCGGCACGGGCCGTACGACGCCGGAGTCCCGCGACGACGTCTGCGGCAGGATCTTGTCGACGGCGTACGTGTACGTCGCCGTCCCCGTCTCGACCTGGACGGTGTCCCCGCGCCGCAGCCGAGGCAGGTACCGGAAGGGCTCGCCGTGGGTGTTCCGGTGCCCGGCGAGG
This sequence comes from Streptomyces sp. NPDC007971, assembly GCF_042958635.1. Lineage (NCBI taxonomy): Bacteria > Bacillati > Actinomycetota > Actinomycetes > Kitasatosporales > Streptomycetaceae > Streptomyces > Streptomyces sp. NPDC007971. The sequence continues at coordinate 185,507 of NZ_JBIBJK010000012.1, read as the reverse complement.
GCGAAGTTCCCCGCCCGGCCCGGCTGCTGGGTGCCGGGGTAGTGGCCGACGTACCCCTTGTTGAGCACGTCCGGCTTGCTCACCCCTTCGGCGACGGGGACCCGCAGGTGCAGCCGGGGGATGGTGAGGACGGCGTACGCCTGGGAGGGGCGGGGACGCCCGGAGACGACGACGGCGCCGCCGGACCGCTTTCCCGCGCCGCCGGTCGCGCCGGTCGCGCCGGTCGCCGCCGAGGGGGACGGCACCGGCTCGGAGGGCGCCCCGCCCGAGGCCGAGCCACCACCGTCCCCGCCGCCCGTGCCCCACTCCCTCTCCAGGGCCTCCACCTTCCGCTCGGCTCCCTGCCGGGCCTCCCGGTTGGTCCACCACAACTGGTGCACGACGAGCAGCATGAGGACGACCCCGGCGGTGACGAGCACCTCGCCTCCGCCCCACAGCCCCCGCCGCCACTTCGCGCGCCTGCGCCGATCACGGTGCCGTACGACTCGCATCCGCACCCCCACCTCTACGGGACCTCTACGGGAGCCGCCCGCACGATAGGGCGAGGCACGCCAACTCACCAGAGCAGCAGGGATTCCGACTCCGGCTCCGCAGCCCGCCCGCATCCGGGGTCACGGTCCGGCGGGGCGACCGGAGGGGAACGGTCGTCGCCCGGCGGAGCGCCCCAGGGGGACGGAGTCATCGTCGCCGGGGCGGCTGTCGAGGGGGCTCAGGGCAGCGGAAGGGCGTCCTGGTATCCGTTCACGGGCCGGGCGACCTTCCGGACCGTACGGGCGTCGAGCGCGACCGGCGCGGAGCCGGTGCCCAGCTTCCCGCCGGCGTGCCAGGTCCCGGTCACCGTCACCCAGGTGTTGGCGGGCAGCACGGCACCGCCGTAGATCCGCACCTTCACGGACTGGGCGTCCGCCGCGCAGCAGTTGAGGATGATCCGCGTCAGGTCCCAGCTGCCCTTCGGCCCCCCGGGCGTGACGAATCCGGTCATCCGGATGCTGCGCCCGTCGATGGCCCGCGACCGGTCCTGCTGCACCCGGCTGGTGAAGTCGGACAGCGTCATGGGAACGGGCGAGCCCGCGGGCAGCGGATCGAAGTCGCTCCGCTCGGCGACGGCCTTGGGCGGCTGCCGGGAGGCGGTGTAGGCACCGAGCGCGGGCGGGGCGTAGAAGAGCAGGCTGAGCGCGGGAAGGAGGAGCAACCAGGACACCCGGGGCAGCGAGGAATGATCGTGGCCATGCTCGTGGCCGTGGTTGTGCTCGTGCTCGTGCTCGTGGCCGTGGTCGTGCTCGTGGCCGCTGGGCTGTCCCCCCTCCTCCTCTCCCTCCCGTCCCTCCCGCTCCTGGTGCCGTTCGTCCTGTCTGTCGAGGGCGGCGCCGGCGAGGCCCAGCAGGAGCAGGACCACGCCGGAGGCGAGGAGCAGGGGCCGCATCCCCTCCTTGACGTACCGCAGGCACAGGTCGGTGAAGAGGGAGACGTGCAGCAGTCCGAGCCCGCAGAGCACGAGCAGGACCGCCTGGGGGAGTCGCCTCACAGCAGCACCCCGCCGATCACCGAGCTGCACACCACGGCGACGACGACCGTGGCGGCGGAGAACCGTACGGCGAAGGCCCGCCCGAACGTCCCCGCCTGGAGGGCGATGAGCTTCAGGTCGACCATGGGCCCCACCACCATGAACGTGAGCCGCGCAAGGGGCGGGAACCCGGTGAGCGAGGCGGCGAGAAAGGCGTCGGCCTCGGAGCAGACGGCGAGCAGCACGGCGAGCCCGGCCAGGAAGAGCACGGAGAGCCAGGGCGCCCCGGCGAAGGTGTCGAGCACGGACCGGGGAACGACGACATTGAAAGTGGCGGCCGCCATGGCCCCGAGCACGAGAAACCCGCCGGCGTGCAGGAAGTCGTGCTGGAACGCGAGCCGGAACTCGTTCCACCGGCTGCGCCCGTGCTGGTGCCCGCCGTGCCGTACGGCCGGCCGCAACCACTCCGACCGCCCGAACCGCAGCCACAACCACCCCATGACGACAGCGGTGACGAGCGAGGCCACCAGCCGGGCCAGCACCATCGCGGGCTTCCCGGGAAACGCGATGGCGGTGGCGGTGAGCACGACCGGATTGATGGCCGGCGCGGACAGCAGGAAGGCGAAGGCGGCGGCCGGGGCGACCCCGCGCCCGATCAGACTGCTGGCGACCGGCACCGAGGCACACTCGCAGCCGGGCAGAACGGCACCGGCTACACCGGCGACGGGAACGGCGAGCGCGGGCCGCCGCGGCAGCACCCGGCTGAACACCCGCTCCGGCACGAACGCGTTGATCGCCCCGGACAGGGCCGTACCGAGCAGCAGGAAGGGCAGGGCCTGCACGGTGACGGCCAGACACACGGTCCGCCACGCCTCGACGGCGGGGGCGTCGCCCCAGCGCCCGAGGAGAACCACGGCCGTACCGGGCACGACGGCGGCCCCCACCAGGAGCAGCGGCCAGTACCGGGGCGGCTCGATGCGCAGGCCGCCCTCCCGCTCACCGCCCTCGCGCTCACCGGACCCTTCCCCCACACCGGCTACGGCTACGGCACCCTCCGTACCGCCCGCACCATCCGTACCATCTTCACGGCCCGTACCGTCTGTGCCGTTGATACCGCCCGCACCGTCCCCGACCCCCGCGGCCCCGTCCACGGCACCGGCGGCCCCGCCCCTGGCACCCGCCGCCCGGCTCACGGCACCGGCCGCCCCCTGATCCCCGGCGACCAGGGCACCCGTCTTCTTCATGCCGACTCCGCTTGTCGTTGTCCGGGTCGAAGATATCCGTCCCCCTCGGCCGTCCCCCCTCCCCCAAGGACCGGCGCCCGCTTCCCCACCTCCTCTTTCTCAACTCTTTCCCTCCCCTTTGTGCCCCACGTTCCCTCCCCTGGGAGCCTCACGTTTGTCACCGCCCGGCAGTACGGTGTCACCCATGCGCCCCGACACGCCTGCCGAGAACGTCGACCACACCGCCGAAGCTGCACGCCTGGAGCGGACCGCCGGCCTGTATCCCGAGGACGCCGAGGCACTGCTCCTGCGCGCCGCGGCCCACCTGGAACTGGCCGGCGACCGCCCCGCCGCGACGACCCTCTACGACCGCCTGCTGTCCTCGCCCGACAGCCTGGAGGGCCCTGCTCTGGTGCGGGCCCTGAAGGCCTCGAACCTCTGGGAGTACGACCACGAGGCCGAGGCAAGGGCGATCATCGACGGAGTCCGCGCGGCGGCTCCGCGCGACCCGGCGCCCTGGCTGATCGTGGCCGAGGCCCTGGAGGCGCACGACGAGCTGGAGGCGGCGGCGGAGACGTTCACGGAGGCGGCGAGGCTGCTACTGACGGACGGGGCGGAACCGCCGTACGCGACGCGTCCCCTTCTCTTCGGCCGCCACCGCGTGCGCCGCATGCTGGGCCTGGCCCACGACGAGTGGGACACCCTGGCGGACACCCTCCACGCCTCCCCGGTCTCCCTGGACGAACTCCACGACCCGAAGCGCGTGTGGTCCCTGGGCTCGGACAACCCGGCAGAGCTGCAGGCGGAGATCTCCCGCCTCCAGGCCGAACTGGGCGCCTACCGTGAGGCCCTCTCCCGCCCGTTCCCGGTGGCGGTCCTGCACTGGCCGACGTCCGAGCTGGAGGAACTCCTGTCGGCGTACCCCGGCCTTGCCGCGGAGTACCCGTCCCACCCCGAACACCTCACGACCATAGAGTCCGCCCTGCGCGAGCTGGCTTCCTCCGGAACGCCGAACCTGGGCATCGTGACGGGCACCGTGCCGTCATACGAGGCGTTCGCGGCGTCGGAGGGAACGACACCGGGCGACTCGACCCTGCTGCCGCAGTACGCGACGACGCTGGCGGCCCGGGGGCGGGCTGTGGCTTGGCCGCCGCAGCGGGCGGCTGTTTGCTGGTGTGGTGTTGGGCGTGTTTACGCAGAATGTCACGGATCGTAGGTCGGAGCCCATGACGAGGGCTCCACGTGGAATGAAAGACGCGACAAACGGTGGAAACCACCCCTGAGACTCGCACCCGGATGAGCCGGCAGAGGAACCGGAACACGGAAGTCGAGATGGCGTTGCGACGGGCTCTGCACGCGGCTGGTCTGCGGTATCGAGTGCACCGCAGGCCCCTGAAAGGGGTGCGCCGGGAAGCCGATGTCGTGTTCGGGCCGGCGAGGGTCGCGGTGTTCGTGGACGGGTGCTTCTGGCATGGCTGCCCGCTGCACGCGACCTGGCCCAAGCGCAACTCGGACTTCTGGCGGACGAAGATCGAGGGGAACCGTCGACGGGACCGAGACACCGACGAAAGACTGGCATCAGCCGGGTGGCTTTCCGTAAGGGTCTGGGAACACGAGGACCCGATCGAGGCCGCCGCCCGCGTGTTCGCCTTGGTGGTCACACGCCGGGCGAAGACCAATCACGATTGACGATCGAGCTCACGCGTTCCGGACCCCGATGCGATCTACCGCCGAAGCCTGTCAGATCTTCTTTGACATGCCCACACCTGTCAAAAAGCTGCTAGCCTGTGCCGTCGATGCTGACACGCCCTCAGGTTCGCTCTCATGGCAGGAGGCAGGACGTACGATGTCCGATTCGGCACCACTGGCCACGCACGGCGAGGACTTCGGACCGTGGCTGCGGCGTCAGCTCCTGCGAGCCGAGATGTCGCAGGCGGACTTGGCCGCGAAGCTCGACAAGACGCGTGCCGCGGTGTCCGCCTGGATCACCGGTCGCGCTGAACCACGGGATGAGACCAAACGGCGCATCGCCGAGATCCTCGGCACAGACCTCGCTTCCGTCGTGACGCGCACCGTGGATGTGCCGATCGATCGCCCGGTTCACTGGCATCACCGCCGCGCGCACCCCGACGGCGGTCGCGAGTACGGCAACGCCGCCGCGTTCGCCTTCGACGCCGATCTCTCGGTGCTTGCACGCGAGGCAACCCAGAACTCCCTCGACGAACGGTACGACGTCCGCTCACCGGTCCGCGTCCACTACACACTGCACGAGTTGGATGGAGCCCACCTCGACTCCTTCCTCGCCGCGCTGCACTGGGACGAGTTGTTCCCACACTACGAAGCGGCCTCGCGTGGCAACCAGAAGGTCTCCCGAAGCCTCCGCTCCGCATTGAACGATCTCTCACAGGAGCGCCGGCTTCGCCTGCTCCGTATCGATGATTACAACGCGGCGGGCCTCACCGGGCCCGAGTACAGCGACGGCCGATTCGCCGCGGTGGTTCGCCGCCAGCTCGACAGCCACAAGGTCGTGGCGGGACGGGCCGGCGGCTCATACGGGCTGGGCAAGGCCACGCTCTGGGCGACCAGCCGATTCGGCCTCGTACTTATCAACTCGACGCTTTCGGAGCCACATGAGGGACGCACGGCCGGTCGTGTGATCGGGCGCTTGGACCTGCCTTGGCACGAAGTGGACGGCGAAGGCTACGCGGGGCCCGCCTGGCTCGGTGAACCGGACACCGAGCCCGAGCACCAGAAAGTCTCCCGGTCCTGGTGGGCCGATGACGACACGCTGGGCAGGCTCCACTTGCGCCGATCCGGCGACGCCCCCGGGACCTCCTTCCTCATCGTGGGGGCGTACGACGCCTCGGGAGCCGCCGAGACTCTGCAGGAGATGCACGACAAGCTCGTCCAGTCGCTCGCGGACGACTTCTGGGCGGCGATGGTCGGAGGGCGGTCCGCAGGACCCCTGCTCGAAGCGCGCGTCACCACCCTGCGCAACGGAGAGGTCTACCTCCGCGAAGAGCAGGTAGACCCCCATGCCCACCACTCCGCCGTCAGCCGAGCCCTAAGGGCGTACCTCGACGGAGACACTGTCGAGGAGCTGACAGCCGCAGACCAAGTGGTGCGGGCCGATGTCCCTTTGATCGTCACGCCGTTGAGGGACCAGGGACGCCCGCGTGACAAGGGACGCGAACACCTGGCCGTGCTTCTTGTCACGCCGGCCGGTGATCACGACACGCAACTGAACCGGGTGATCTGCATGCGCGGCAATCGCATGACCGTCACCGAACAACGGCCCCGAGACCTGCCCTTGGGCACGCCACCGTTCCAGGCCGTCCTGCTCGCCGGCTATGCGACGGGGCGGGACGGGGAGGATGTGGCGCTCGCCGAAGCCTTCCTCCGCGCCTCCGAACCACCCGAGCACGATCGCTGGGACCGGACCGAGGAACTGACGACGACCTACCAGCGCGGCGCGCTCTCCAGGCTCAAGGACTTCCGATCCGCGATCGACCAGACCGTCCGCTCGCTCCTGGGAAAGCGGGAGATCACCCGCGATGGGGCCCCTGAGGTACTGCGCGAGCTTTTGAGGCTCGACATGGGGGCGGGAGCGGGAGGGCGTCGAGCCCAGTCGTTCCCGACTGTACGCAGCATCGATGCCCGCATAGACGACCGCGGCGCCTGGCATGTCACTGTCCATCTTCGGCTGCCGGACGCCGAGGACCCGTGGGTCTTGGCCCCGGTGGCCAAGTTCGATGTGCGTTCGGGCGGCCGCCCCTCCGTGAATTGGGAGTTGCTTGTCGGATCCGAGACGTGTCGTGCAGAGAACGGCACGATCACCATCGAGCCCGGTGTTCGCGCGGCGGTGTTCAGGGGCGTCACGGATCCGTCCAGCCATCCTGTGCGCGGCGGCTACGCCCGACTGGCGGTGGACGTGCCCAAGGCCCGTGGAGGTGCGGCGTGAAGTCGGTGTTCCCCTACCCGACGCTCCTCGGGGACATCTCGTGTGATGTCGTGTCGGTGACCCTCGACGGCAAGCCTCTGCCGTACAAGCACATCTCGCCCACAGAACGCGTGGTCGCCCTTCACCAGTCTGGACGCACCCGATGGGAAGAAGCCGTACTTGACGTCCGTGCGACCCTTCCGGAGGCCGAGTTGCGGGAGGGCCCCTGGCTGGACGTGACCTGCCTGGCGGTAGTGACCGAGAAGGCCACCAACGGGCGCTCCACCGCACTTCTCAGCCGCGGGGAGGACGGCTCCATGACCGGATCGATCACGCTCTCCCGCACCGCCCACCTCCGGCGCGCGACCTTGTCCCTGCTGGTCGTCGCAACCGTGGATGGAGTCCCAGGCCGCCTCGTGGGTTCCGCGGAAGAGGACTGGTACGTCGATCTCGAAGAAGCCATTCCGGTACGCCAGCGCGAGATCGAGACGGTGTATGTCGACTTCCGTGACGGTCCACACAAGTGGCTGCGCCCCTTCGATGACTCGTCGTGGATCATCGAGACCTCCGGCGACATGCCAACGGTCTACCTCAACACAAGTGCCGTCGAAGGTCTGGTGGAGGTCCTGAGAGGTCGCGGGGGCAGCCCGGCCGAGCGCTTGGTGCGCGAGCTGAGCGCCTCTCAGATCGCCCAGGACGCCTGGACGGCAATGTTCCATACCGCCGCCGCGGACTTGGACACGGACGAGGACGGCACACCCGTGATGCCCACCGGTTGGCGCGAGGCTGTGCTGCGCACGATGCTGCCCGATGTGTTCCCCGGGCGACAGCTCACCGATGCCCTGTACGAGATCAACGAGCGCCGTACGAAGGGCTTCGGCTGGTCGGAGCTGCAGACCGGAATCCAGTACGCGGCCGGCCGCCGCGCTCAGACCACCAAAAAGCTGACCCACGCGGTACGAACCGTCGACCGCGCCGAGAGGAGCGCCGACTGATGTCGCGCCGCGCGCCGTTCGACATTCCGCGAGTACTCGGCCTCCTGCCCGACACGGCCGTGGCCAAGCACCTGAGTCGCGGCTTGCAGTCAGGCCAGGAAAACCCGCCCCAGGTGGCCCTGCGCAAGGTGAGCACCTCTCTCCCGGAAAACGAGGCACGGTGGCAGACCATGCCGATCCGGGAACTCCTCGAACAGGCTATGACGCGCTTCGACGACAAGCGCACGGCCGCCGACGGTTGGCTCGCCCCCAGGCTGCACGCCACTCTGCGCATGACTCGGTCCGAAGCGGGAGATGGCAGGCTGTGGAACCACCTCGCCATGCTGGTGGCTCCCGACTACGTAGTCTGGCGTCACCAGGGGAACGAAGAGTTCGCGCCGAGTTCGCGCTTCTCCGGGCCCCACTACACGCAGTGCTTCGCCCGCCTGTGGTGGGCAGCCGAACTCTTCCGTGACGGGCCCGAGTACCGCCCCGTGGAGATCGCCTGCATCGTGCAGGATGTCCTCAACACCACGCTCCGTCTCGACGTCATCGACCATCGGCCCACCGCTCAGGCCCTGATACGCATCGTCGACAGGCTGTTGTCGGGCGGTACACCCCGCCCTGGTGACCACGTCAACGCGCTCTCTTCTGCCGTCAACACTGCCGGCAGCACGCTCGTCTACGACGTTCTCGCCCCCGACGGCCCCCCGCTGGTGGAGGAACTCCTCGACTGGATCGCCGACTGCGAGGGAGCTTCGCCCGTCCCATGGGATCGCCTGCCGAAAGGGCCCGACGACGGCCGTGTCCCGACCGGCGCCGTGGACGCCCTGATGCCCCTTTTCGACAAGCTCCTGGCCGAGGCTCCGATCCGTCGCCGTGGTCGTATGTCGGAAGACAGTGCGGAGTCCCCACAAGGACCCGCCCTACCTGTACAGCGGCAAGGGGTGAGCCTGGAAAAGGATTTGCCGCCCTGGATGACCTAGCCGGGGCAGACAGCGCGCCTCAGGCCGATGCGCCGGTAGGCGAGGCAGCGGCCTGGTCTGGCGCTCTCGGCTCCCACTGCAGCAGCCTCTCCCGCACTTCGGTCCCGGGGATGCCCAATTCAAGTGCAGCGCTCAGCACGTGCGCACCGAACCACGGTGGAACCGCGTTGCCGATCTGCTGTTGCTGGGCCGGGTCATTGCCCCGCCACGGGTACCGATACGGGAAGGTCTGGAAGACCCCGGCTTCCTGGTTGCTCAGGCGTTCCATCTCCGTCTCGCGGGCGTCCAAGCCCACGATGCGGTTGCGCTTCCACTTGCCGGTGATGGTTGCCGACGGCAAGTCGGATTCCCGGCGGCCTCGGGCCTTGGGGTTGCCACCGCTGCCGTAATTGGAGACGACGCAGAACGGCATGGGGCGTTGCCTGGCCTCGTCGACGTGCTCATAGACCTCGTTGAGGGCATGGGCCATGGAAGTCCAACGCTCTCGGCCACTGAAGAGAGTTTCGGGGGGGCTTACGCCCTTGCGATACTGGTGGTGTGTTGGGGGCAGGAAGTGCTCAGGGAGTTCGGTCCAGCGGGCCACGAGCACGGCCCTGCGACGCGTTTGCGGAACCCCGTACTGCTCGGTGTGGAAGACCTTCGCCTCGGCCTCGTACCCGATGGCACGCAGAACCGTCTCGTACTCGTGCCAGACCTCGATGACCGACGGAACCTGCTCCAGAACGATCACGTCGAACGGTCGAGGCTGCTTTTGTCCGTAGCGAGGGCGGAGCATCGCCTCGAAGATCCATCGGAGCGGCTGGAGGACCAGTCCCGTGCGTTCGTCGTCGAGTTTGTCCAGCTCGCGCTGGATATCCTCCCAGGTCTCGCCCTTCTTCCCCGCCTTCTCACGCTCGTACCAGGCGTGCATGCGCTTGATGAAGCCTGTGACGAGGTCGAATGCCTTGCGACCGGAGCCGCTGCCCGCGATGGAGAACGTCTGGCACGGCGGTCCTCCCGCCAGCACATTGCAGTCCTTGAAATCGGGATGTTCTGGGCCGAAAAGGCGGACGTCACCGTGGACTGTCTTCAGACCCGCGGCAAGCCGGGTCGCCACCGCGTCATCGTCCCACTCAATGCCAATCGACGGAATGTCCAAGATCTCGGCTGCCAGATCCAGTCCACCGGGCCCCGCGAACAGGTCGACGATGTGAAAAGGTCGTCGTGGCCGATCGGGCGGTGCGCTGGTCATGGTGGCGAAGTCTATCGGTCGGTCGGCGACGACCAACCCTACCGTCACCGGCTGCCTCCCGTTGCCGGGTCTTCGTTCTCGGACCGCAGGACCGAGGCAATCGCTTCCCCGACCGCCTGCGCGAGGGGTGGGGGTGTGGCGTTGCCCACCTGCCGGTACCGAGCCGTCTTGCGGCCGGCGATTTGCCATTCGGGCGGAAACCCTTGCAGCAGCGCCACCTGATCGACGGTGAGCGGCACACGGCCGCTCCGCCCGGCACCGGGGTTCCAGACGAAGTCGGCGGCCGGGACCTGATCCGCCACGGTCACACCGTCGACCCCTACGCGCTCCCATTTCCGCTTGGCACCTGTCGGCCCGAGGTCCGCTCCACCACGGTCCCAGGAGCCGCCGACGATGGTGGGAGCGATCACGTCGGCTTGAGCAGCCCACTTGCCGGCATCCGGCCAGCCGCGCGCACCCATGGAATCCCGGAGTGTCTCGCCGACCGTCGGGCACTGCTTCTCGTGTGGCTTCGGCCACACGAAACGGTCGATCAGATCGTCCTTGAAAGCGACGAGCAGGCCGACTTTCCGGGTCTGCGGTACGCCGAAGTCCTTGGCGTTCAGGACCTGCCACCCGAATCGGTAGCCGAGGTGGCCGAGTTCTCCACCGACGGCTGCGCGGATCGGCTCGTACTCGTCCTTCTCGAGGAGGTCCGGCACGTTCTCGAGGAGGACCGCGCGTGGCTGCACACCGTAGATCAAGTCGATGGCGGCCTTGAGCACCGAGAGTTCCGCGTCGTCTCCGCGGGTTCGGGTCGCCGCAGCAGGCGACTTAACCCGGGGCAATCCGCCGGACAGTAGATGAACGTCGTAGACCTTCTGATCGTCGAGAGGGTCGAAGTCGGCCAGGTCGATCTCGCGGACATCCCAGCCACGGCGATTGGTACGCAGTGTCTCGCACGCGATCGAACGGTTGTCGAGGAGCAGCACGGGGTCGAATCCCGCGCGTTCGAGCCCGAGTGCGAGGCCCCCGGCACCCGCGCATATCTCCATCGATACGAATCGACGTGTGGGCACGAGGTGGTCACGATCCATGGCAAACGCCACATTCCCCCCGATCAAGGTGGTGATGCTCTCTGTCGTCCCCCGGTACCGGGCTTCGCGGCCGACCGCCGGCCCTGCCGACCGGCAAGATCGCCCTCACCGAGGGTATGGGGCGGCCAGGCCGGTCGGCAGGGCGTTTCCCTCACTGAGCGTCGATGATCGCCTGGCGCTCCTTCGTGGAGTCGATGGTGGTGAAGCGCACGACGCGGCCGTCGGCGCGGCGGGCCGTGGCGGGGGCGACGAAGGAGAAAGCCATGGTGGTCTTCTCCGGTGCGAGCCGACCGCCTTCCTGAAGTTCGGCCCGGTGCTGCGGCTCGACCACGGGGTAGACGATCACAACCCCCCGACGGGGAGCGACCAGGCCCTCCGTGCCCGGGTCGGACGAGTCGGCGAGGGCTCCCGCGATGCGGTGGGCCACGGCACGGTGCTTGGGCTCGCTGATGGCACCGAAGAGCGGACCACGCCTGCGCTCACGGCCGAACCAGGCAAACGGGCGGTCGCCAGTACCCAGAGTCAGCCTCTGACCGCGCTTGGCGTGCTGCGGCGCGAGCACCAGCCAGTCCTCGACATCCGGCGACGTGCCCTGGTTGATCTCGGCGAGGTAGGCAAGGTGCGGCTCGAACTGGGAAGGTGCCCCCCATCGCAGTTCACGGACCAGCCCCAGGAAATCCGCCGGCGAGAGCCGACCGACGAACGTGTCGTATCGGTGAGTGACGGCGTCGCGCGTGCCCTCGGCCGGGAAGTGGTATGCGAGCGAGGCGACGGTGGAGGACAGCGAGTCCAGCACAGGCGTCCACAGGTTGGTGTTGAACCGCAGGTCGGCGGCTTTGGTCGGAAATGCGGTGGGTTCCTGCCACTGCCCGGGCGAGCGCAGCTCGACCAGGCGCGCGTTGTACATCTTGTTCGGGCTGGTCGGCTTGAGCCACGGCAGATGCTGCGAAACCAGCGGCGGCACCTGATCCGGGGTGACCTGCGCCTTGCCGTCGATCATCATGGCGTACTGCTTCAGCTCGTTACGGAAGGTCTCCTCATCCAGACAGATGGCCTCGAACGCCGCGTACAGATCGATTTCCTTGACGCCCATGGTCTCGGCTCGACCGAGGAACAGTCGTACGAGGTCCCGGTATCCCTCACGGAAGCCGAACCACCGGCCCATTTGCATCAGCGTGGAGGCGTTGCCCGCGCGGCGACGGAAATACGAAACGGTGAGCCCCTCCACGGTGAACCCCCGGGCGAGCTTCTGGCCCCCGATGAGGATCTTCCAGATGGAGCGCTTGTCGAAGTCGGCATCCCCGGTCTCGATGTCCTTGTCGCCGTTGACGACGACAATCGGGTGATCGTCCCCACCGATGCGGGTGACGGCCGGCCCCACGTAAGGGGCGAGAGCGTCGTACGACAGTGGTACCGCATGGCCGTCGGCCCGGACGGCGGACACGGGAGCGATGTCCTTCTCGAAGAGTTCACGCAGGCGCCGATGGCCGCTCGGCCCCATATATCCTGCGTTCCACCATATACCGGTCACCTTGCCGAGGAGTTCGCGGTGCACCTCGGTGCGTACGGACTCGTGGATGAGCATCGTGTGATGCTGGAAGTACCGCTCCCCGAGGCCCCCTTGCTCTTCCCGGTACAGCTTCATGGCCGCCGTGAGGACAAACATGTCCATGGCCTGCTGGAGGCAGAAGTCGTCGTCCCCGTCTTCGCCGTTGACAGTAATGTTGCGCACGTGAGCGAGTTCGTTGGAATTCGCGAACGTGCGCTCCTCCTCCGGAATCGCAGAGTCCAGGTCGTGGAAATCGCGCGCCCCCATGTAGCCCTCGGGGCGCGGCAGGGAGACGATGAAGTCCTTGGGGAAAATATCCTCGGCATCGCTGGGATCAACGAAGACATTGGCGTACGGAGTAGCGGTGTAACCGACGTACTGAGCCCGCGGCAGGAGTTGGAGCAGCTCCGAGATCTTCTGGTTGATTGCGCTGCGCTCGGCATCAGGCTTGGCGAGGTTCGAGGTGTTAACCGACGCCTCGTCTGACTCGTCGTCGATGATCAGCACAGGGATCTCGGAGAGCGGCGTCTTGATCTTCTTGAGATCCTTCACCAGCTTTCCCAGGACCGTCTTGTGCTTCTTGACCACCATCAGGCGGGCCGGAGACCGATGCAGGTTGCGCGGGTCATAGAGAGGCAGCGCAGGCTCCTGCTTCTCGTATTCGAGTGCCGTGATGCCCTGCAGCAGGCTCTTGTAGTCGTCGTCACGTGTGGTGAGTCGCACGATGTCGAACGCGCCTCGGGCGGAAGGGAGATCGCCGAAGCTCGTGAACCGGCCCTGAATCCAAGCGGGGTCGTTGGCGTAGTCGGACTCGTATTCACTCGCTCCTCGCAGGATGTTCTCCCGACCGACCAACTCCATGTCGAGGCGTCGCTGGGTCTGCGCGCGGAGCATGTTGAGAGTGCCACCGAGGACAATGACCAACCGGTAGCCGGCATCGACCGCCTTGGCGATCACACCCGCGAAGTTGGCTGTCTTGCCCGATTGCACGTAACCGACCACCAGTCCCTTCGACTGGTATGCCGCCAGCTGCGTCGGGTCTGCCAGGCGCTCGACCACAGCGTCGGTGGCGACATCGAGCCCGGTCACGGACTCGGGAGCCCACCCCTTGTCCTCCAGATAAGCCCGATACGCAGGCCAGTACCAAGAACGCCCTTGCTGGGACTGCGGCGTATACCAGGGGACGAACTCGTCACTGATGACCACGGGGGCCGCAGCACGCGACACGGGTACCAGGTTGTCCAACAGCTTGCGCGTCTCCTCCGAGAGAGCCAGCAGGCCGTAGACGTCATCGCGGCGGGCCTGAGTGCGTTCCGGGCTTGCCGACCAGGTGGGCTCCGGCAGAAAGTCCCAGTCGGTCAGCTTCCTACGCCACACCTCGACCAGTGGGTCAGTCGGGTGAGAGCGCTCCAGCACTTCTCGTAGTGCGTCCTCGTTCGCCAACTCCTCCGCCTCTGGAGACAGGGTCTCGGCCTGGTAGGCGAGCGCGCGCACCAGCTTCTTGGGGCGGCTGGTGTGCATGTCCGCCAGTGCGGCGTTGAGCAGCTGCAGGAGGAGGCTGTCGGTGGGGCTGCTGGCCATGCTCTTCCTCGGGGTACCTGGATGAAATCAACGAATGACGTGTACAGCGGGCGATCAGGGAAGCGGGAGATCGGAGAGGTCGACGGCCGGGGGGCCTACCGTGGGCGGGAGATCGGAGACGTCCACGACGTAGTTGACACCCTCGATCCGTCCAGTCACCCCATGGGGCAGATCATCGGGCGTGAGGCGTGGCATGTCTGCCGCTTGCAACACCAGAGGGCTGTCGCGTGGCGTCCATCGTTCGTCGTCCGGCTGGTCGGGATCCCACCCCGTAGCAACCAGGAGTCGATCCAGGCGCGCCCGCCGGCCGATGTTTTCAGCGGCCGCAGCATCGCGAGCAGCCTTCACCGAGTCCCTGAGCGTGCGCCCCCCAGTGCCGCCTCGGGTCAGGCGGAACGACGCGAACCAGAGCGGTCGCCCTGGGCTTTCCGTGAGCTGACCGAGACCGTGAATGGTGTGTCTACGACGCTCCGAGGCAGTCGTCTTGATCTCCAGGTCCGCCGCTTCGAGGGCGAAGTCGTGCTCCTCGCCGGTCGGGCCCACCCACGAGTCGAGCGCCGCTTGCCATCCGAGGGTCCTGGCCATTCTCACGAGGACGGCAAGTTCACCGTGGAGCCCAAGCCGCCGTTCGAGCGACAGCCCCCGGGGTCTGCCGAGCAGCGCGCTCCAACCGTGCACCGTGTCGTCGAAGGCCCGGGCCAGGTCCTGCCCCTCAACAACGATGCGGTCCGCCACCGCCAGCACCAGATCATGAAAGTCGCGAAGGAGTTCCGGTTCGGAAGTCGTGAGGCGCGCAAGGCGTCGACCGGCGTGGAGAATGCAGTCTATCCGCACGGCGGCCAGGGGTGAATGCGGTGCGCGGTGAGCCCCCACCAGTTCGACGTGAAGGGCAATGCCTCGGCCGCCATCCGATATCTCATAGGAGACCAGGGGTTTGTCAACCTGCGAGAGTCGATAGCTCGCCCCGAGGCTGCGCCCCAGGTAGTGCTCCACGGTGGTCCACGGCAACTCGATCGTGTGTGGCTCCGTAGAAGTGCGGTCCTGGAAAGCGGCGCCCTCGGCTGCGCCGTCCCGCGTGCCCATCAGTCGGCAATCCGATCGAGTTCGGCGCGTGCGGCGGCGACGAGGACGGCTTGCCACAGCTCGATGTTGTCCTTGAGACGGCTTCCCAAGCGCTCTCGTTGGAATGCGTCCTGCATGAGCAAATACATGAGCGACTTGACCATCGGAGCGTCGTTGAGCGTACCGCTGCGACCACCCAGCAAGGCTGCACGGTATCGCTGGTTCAACAGAAGAACATGGGCCTCCTGATCGACCTCGAAGAACCTGTCATTGGGCAGTCTTTGCCAGCGGAACTGCAGAGGATCGTCTTGAGTCAACAACGGCAGCTCCTCCTCGATTACGTGGCGAACTTGTGGATCTACACCGCGCCCTGGGGGAATCGCAGCCTTGCGGACGACACCGGCACGCTTGCGCGCTTCGCGATAGACGCGTTCGGCATCCGTCAGGTATCCGGCAAAGTTACGCCCTTGGCCGTCAGCAGCGCCTTCAATCGCAGCTACGAACTCGGGGGACGCCTGCACACCCTCCTTCTTCACGGTCAGTCGAAAGACCTTGCCATCTGAATCGTCCGGCAGATCCACAGCCACGCGCGCGAGAGAGAGGTGCTGTTCCGGCTGTCGGAAGTTGTTCCAGCCGCCGGCCTGGACAAGGCGGTCGTGGCGATAGAAATAGAACCCTTCACGTTCAACCACTGCCCCGAATGCTTTGTACTCGTCGAGGGAGGAACGCGGAGGCCAAATGTGGGCACGAAGTCCGACGGTCCCCAAGGTGGGGATGTCGGCGGTGAAGGTACTCGGATAGCCGGCATCGCCGGACACGGGATAACCGAAGGGGTCCAGTGACTCCACACCGTAGTTCGCATACTCGACACCGGTCCGCACATCCTGGACGGAGATCGTAATGTGAAAGTCGCGCCGAGCAAGGAAACGGTGCAGGTGCAATCCCAGGTGCAAACCCAACTTGTTGACCGTCCGGTGCAGATAGCGGTCGGTCTGGCCTCCTCCGCCGTGATTGGGGAAGTCCTTGACTCCATCCCAACGGACGATGGTGCCCTGAAACCCGATCGGACGGCCCTGGTAGAAATCGACGAAGTCCTGGGCGAAGTCCGGATCGATGATATCGCACTCGAATCCCTGCTTGGCGTGCTCCATGAGCCAGCGGCGACCCACGGGGCGGGTCCGCTTGGTACGGCTCACGACCGTGACCGAGTTGGCGTGACTGAGTGATGCGGACTTCAGACCGGTGCCGAACATTCCCAGTGACCTATTGCCGTAGCCTCTGCGACCGCCGACGGTCATGGCCACATCGAGCTGGTCGTCGTCCATACCCTTGCCGTCGTCCACGACGACCAGGCTTACGAGTTGTTCTCCATCACGCAGGAAATGTATGACGACGTTCCCGGCTCCGGCATCGATGGAATTATCCACCAAGTCAGCAATAGCGGCTTCAAAACCGTAACCCTGGCTGCTGAGTGCCTCCATGTAGCGCCCGTCAGGCGGCAGCCGCTTGCTGCCGGCCGTGGGGACCTCGAACTGCCACTCGCTGACCATGCTCTGCCTTTTCGGTTGGACGTCCGCTCGTTCGACACACCGATCGTCATCATCATGCGACGCGGGATCGACCGTAGTCGACAGCGGTGACAGCCGAGGCCGAGCTGTGGTTCCATCCCTGATCGTGAGTTTGCAAAGGCGGGACCGCCGGGTGCCGCGTTCAGCTCCTGCCGGAGACAACGCCCCAGGCCGTGGCCATCGGTGATTACGCATGGCAGGGTCGGAGAGGGCGTGCATCGCCACTCAGGCGACGGAACCAAGGGCGACTACGGTTCGATGACTCGAAACCGCCCGGTAGCGTGCCCCCATGATTCGTGCGGTGGTCTTCGACGTCGGTGAGTGTCTGGTGGACGAGACGCGGGAGTACGGAACCTGGGCCGACTGGTTGGGGGTGCCGAGGCACACGTTCCATGCCATGTTCGGGGCTGTCATCGCCCAAGGACGGGACTACCGGGAGGTCTTCCAGGAGTTCCGGCCGGGATTCGACCTCTATGCGGAGCGGGAGAAGCGGGCCGACGCTGGGCATCCCGAGACCTTCGGTGAAGAGGACCTCTACTCGGACGTCCGACCTGCCCTGGCCAAGTTGCAGGCCGACGGGCTGTGGCTCGGTATCGCCGGGAACCAGACCGTGCGGGCAGGGCGGATCCTGCGGGAGTTGTTCTCGGACGACGTCGATCTGATCGGCACGTCGGACGACTGGGGCGCCAGCAAGCCCGACGTTGAGTTCTTCAAGAGGGTCTCCGAGGCTGTGCCCTTCGGCGTGAACGACATCCTTTATGTCGGTGATCGGTACGACAACGACATCCGACCCGCGCATCTGGCCGGCATGCAGACTGCGCTCGTACATCGCGGTCCGTGGGCCACGATTCACTGGAACACGGACGAGGCCAGGAAGCTGCCAACTTTCCGAGTCGAGAGTCTGTTGGACCTATCGGAGCTGATCCGTCAGGTCAACGCCCAAGGGCACTGATCGTCGTCGCCCAGTCGTACAGTCGGTCATCGAGGTCACGAACGCAGCGCTCATGCTGGTAGGGCGTGAGCGCGCGGCGAACATCTCGCACTCGATCCATGCCGGTGGCGTACCAGGTGGTTGCCAACTGGTCGAGGGCCTGTCCGGCGTAGGCGCACGCCTGCTCCGGATTGCCTGAGGCTGCCTCGACAGCTGCCAGATCGCCGTACACCACCGAACGCTGCTTGTCCTCGGCGGGCGTCATTGAGGCCAAAGCGTGCAGCAAGCTCTCGCGGGCCTGCGGAAGGTGGCCCGCGAGCATCTGGGTGTTGCCTTTGAAGGCCGCCAGACGAGCCGGGGAGAACCAGTCCATCCACTCTGGTGACGAGTGGTCATTGCCGGCCGCCAACACATCCTCGGCGTGGCCGATCAGGTTCAGTGCTGTGCGCGTGTTCCCGCACCTGGTCTCGCACTCGGCCTCCACCGCGTCCAGCCAGGCCAGGAACTCTGCGGAAGCGGGAGCGCGGCGGGCATATGTGCGGGCCGCTGTCATGCGTTCCACAGCTCCGTCGCGGTCCGCTGCCCAGCCCGGGACGAAGGCCATGTGCGCAATGATTGCCGCTCCGAGCAATGGGTCGTCCGCCTCACCCGCGGCTTGCAGGGCCATGAGGAGGGTCTCGTTGGCCTTGCTCGGTTCGCGAAGGTCGAAGAACTCGATCCGACCTGCCAGAAGGTACGTCTCGGCCAAGGCTGCGGCCACCGTTCGACGCGTAGCGTCCCTCGTCGCCGGCAGCAGGGCGCAGCCCAGATTCGCTTGGGCAGAAACGGCAGGATGCAATTGGGTCGGCGTGACGGACCAGTAGAGCCGTCGGTGAGAGCGGGTCACGGCCTGGAAGTCGGCTCCGGCCGTGTCGGGTTGTAGTGCCGCGCCGGCCGTGCCAGGCAGGACTGCCCATCCCAGGGTCGCCGCGCCACCGGCGACCACTGTGCGCCGCGAATGACCGGGCTGCTGCGAGTCGTCGACACCCCACGGAGGCGTGAAACCCAGTGCCTCCATGCCTTGGCCCAGCAGATGGACGAGCACACGCTGGCAGTCCGGCTGCGGCCACGGTGGAGTGTCCGACTCCCATCGCCGGACCTGCCTGACCCCGATCGACAGCCCGCGCATTCCCATGTCCTTGGCATGCCGAGTGAGTGCATCGGCCAGATCTTGTTGCGAGTTGAACCCCGCGGCTACGCGAGCAGCCTTGAGTCGAACGTTGCCGGTGGGCCTGGGCACTGGGGACCTCCTGCTACTGACTTCTCCAACGGTCCCATATCGAGTCCCATGTTGGGCACCCTCCCCCCCCAGAAGGGGAAGCAAGGTCCTTACCAAGTCCCTTCAGAGGCCGTCCTAAGTCCTCGAATGAGTCAACTGATTCGAGAATGCTGTGCGCCGTACCTGATCGGACCCGAGGCAGGAGTTAGACGTGGATACGCAGGAGGCGTTGAACAGGGCCATTACGGCGTGGCTCGCTCGTGCCCATCCCACCCCGGAACGAGCACGAGCCGAGTGGGCCATACAGGGCGTCGCGCTCCTGCCGCTCGGCGATCGGTTCGCCGCAGTGCGTATGCCGGCCGACGTGGTTCATGCCGCTGTGGCTTCACGCGACCCCGACCGGGTCGCGGTATGCCTCGGTGTGATGCTGGGAGGTTCCATCATCTACGACCGTCGCGTCTCGGGTGGGACGTACTACGCCCTGATCCAAGGCCATGCCGGTCTGGTCTGGGCGTACGACGACATCGCCACTTGCCTTGGGCATGGCACCTACCTAGGAGTCCCGCGGCTGGACCTGCAACAACCACCTGGCACCTACTGGGTGATCCCGCCTCGTTACGAGGGTGACCTGTGCGCACCGCGCTCGATCATCCCGCTGGTCGCACTGGGGCGATCCCGGCTGGCCGCTCAGGCCGAACCCTGAGGCCTCCGCCTCTCTGCCCCGTGCACTCCCGCTCTTGACGGCTGTGGAGGGCGGGCATGAGCGAGGGGCCGTCGACCATCAGGTCGACGGCCCCTCGGGCCAGTGACGATCAGCCGAGAATCTCAGCAATCCCGTTCACGGTGTTCTGCCGAGACCGTCAGCAATTGCGCTCACGGTGCCGGGGGCGCCGGGCGCGTGGCCGCTCACGGAGCCGGAGTAGCCGGGCACGTGGTGTCGGCTGTCGGGAGGTGGCCCGTGAGCAGGTAGTGGCTGCCGTGTTTGTCCATGCAGGGGTTGTTGTCGAACAGGTACTGGCCGTGGTTGCCGCCGCCCGCGACGACGAGGCGGGAGCCGGCGAGGACCTGGCGCATGTGCTGCGCGCCCACCAACGGGGTCGCCGGGTCGTCCTTCGCCTGGAGCAGCAGGATCGGCGGCACCTTGGCCGCGCCGATCTTCACGGGCGGGGCCGTCGGCGCCTTCCAGAACGCGCACGGCGCGCTGTACCAGGTGTTCAGCCAGGCGAACAGCGGGGACTTGGGAGCCGCTGCCGCCGTCTCCTTGTGCAGGGTCGCCCAGTCGCGGGGCCAGGCGTCGTCCACGCAGTTGTAGGCGAGCTGGGCCGGGTCCACGCCGCCGAAGGCGAGCTGGTCGGTGGCGCCGAGCAGGTCGCGGGCATCCCCGCGCCGGTAGTCCGAGACGGCCTTGGCCACGTCGCCCCATTGAATGTCGAGGTACATGACGGAGGCGAGCAGATCATCGAGTTCGGCGCTGCCCGCCCTGCCCCCGGCGGGGTGGGCGTCCAGTTGCTTGCGGACGGTGTTCCACGCGGCCGACACCTTCGCCGCGCTGGTGCCCAGGTGATACGTGCTGTCCTTCTTGGCCACCCACGCGAAGAACTGCTCGGCCCGGTGCTGGAGCGCCGGATCCTGCTCGTACTGCGAGGCGTACGTGGTCACGGTCGGATCCACGACACTGTCCAGGATCATGCGGCCGGTGTGGGACGGAAACAGCGTCGCGTAGGTGGCGCCGAGCTTCGTTCCGTACGAGTACCCGAGGTAGTCCAGCTTGTCCTGGTGGAACGCGGTACGGATGCGGTCCATGTCGCGGGCCGCGTTCGCGGTGGTGATGTAGGGCAGCAGGTCCTTGGAGTTGGCCTGGCACTGCTCGGCGATCTTGCCGGCCACGGTGCGTCGCGCCTGCTCCTGCGCCTCCGTCGCGGGCGTGTACGGCACGGCCGGGTGCTTGATCAGCTTCTTGGTGTCCCCGCAGGAGACCGGGGTGCTGGCGCCGACGCCACGCGGGTCGAAACTGACCACGTTGTACTGCGCGCCGACATCCTCGGGCAGCGAGCTCCACACCAACTTCGCCGTGCCGATGCCCGATTGACCCGGACCGCCCGGGTTGACCACGAGGGTGCGCGGGGCGTCGAGAGCGCCGGCTATCGACAGGGTGAGATTGATCTGCCGGCCCTTCGGCTTGGTGTGGTCGAGGGGCACCTTGATGGTGGAGCAGTAGGTACCGCGAGGTGCGTCGGAGCCCGCGGGGCAGGTGGACCAGTGGAGGGCCGCGGGCCCGGTGACCGTACCGGCCGGCGTTGCCTCGGCCACCCGGGGGCCGGCGACGGCGGCGAGCCCGAAAGCGGCAGCGACGGCCGCACTACGTCGTAGGAGGGGAGAGGTCGCGCTGAGCAAGTGTGCCTGCCTTCAGGTCAGTTCTGCTGCTGACGGAAAGCAAGATGAGAGGGACGGCCACACGGTTGTGCTGCCGCCGGGCTGTTCTGGAGCATGGCGAAATCTCACTTGGGAGAGTGCGTTCCATCCACCGCCTTCCGAATCGCTCCCTCTTGGCTCTCGCCCCTCGTGGGGCGGCCACAGGAGCGGGAAATGGCTTTCGGCCGGCGGCCGGATGGCCCGTGAGCGGTGGCCGTATTCCAGAGCCTGTCCGATCGATCGTGTGACTAGTCCATCAGTAGGTACGCCTGAGCATGCGCCGCAGGGAAGCGGGAAGTCATGCCTCGACGCGATCGGAGGCAGTCATGTCAGGTTTTCTCGACCGGGCCAAGGAGCAGGCTCAGAGTGCTCTGCATCAGGGCAAGCAGAAGGTGGACGAGTTGCAGCAGCAGCGTGCCGGTAATGATCTGCTGAAACAGCTGGGTGCGGCGTACTACGCCGAGCAGCGGGGCAGCGGGTCGGCGCAGGCCACGCAAGACGCCCTCACCGCTCTGGAGGCGCACATCGCCGCTCATGGGGACGGATTCCTGCGCGGGGCCTGAGTCGACGGCCTCTCGCCCGGCCTCGCGTGCGCCGGTACGCGGCGACGTGCCGCGTACCGGCCCGGCGGGCGAGTCCTAGTCGTTGACGCAGAGGTTGCCGGCCGCGGGGTTGAGAAGCCCGACGACGTTGATGGTGTTGCCGCACACGTTGACCGGCACTTCCACGGGCACCTGAATCACGTTGCCGCTCACCACTCCGGGCGAATTCACGGCAGCACCTTGGGCCCCGGAGTCGGCTACTGCGGCGCCTGCGCTGCCGAGGACGACGGCGGCAGCGAAAGCGGCGGCAGCGAGAGTGACACGTCCACGCATGGTGTTCTCCTTCATGTGGCGGGCAATCGCTCGATAGATCTCCCGGCGACCGGCGGAAAAACACCGTTACTGGATCAGTCCGGTGAAACCACTCCTTCAGTTGGAAGTGTGAGCACTTCGGTCACAAGCGCGGCCCAACGCCTGGTACGCGCACGGCGGTTGGCCTCATCGTGTCCAGGAAATTGCCGGACGGTCCTGGAGGTTGATCAGGTCATGACTCAAGGACCAGCGCCTCGCCCCCTGTCCGACGACGCCCTCTCCGACCTCCTCGGCAAGCAGCAGTTCGGCACGCTCGCCACCGTCAAACGCAGTGGCCACCCCCACCTGACCACCATGCTGTACAGCTGGGACCCCGAGGCCCGCATCGTGCGGTTCTCGACGACGGCCGAGCGCATCAAGGTCACGCACCTGAAGCGCAACCCACGTGCGGCGTTGCATGTGCAGGGCGGCGACGTGTGGTCGTTCGCCGTCGCCGAGGGCGAGGCCGAGGTCTCCGAGGTCACGACGGTTCCCGGCGACGCGGTCGGCCGGGAACTGCTGGGAATGATCCCGCAGGCCGCGAAGCCTGACGATGAACGTGCGTTTCTGGAGCAGTTGGTCGCCGAGCGCCGCGTGGTCGTCCGGCTGAAGGTGGACCGGCTCTACGGAACGGCGCTCGACATCAACGGCTAGGGCGAGGCAGGGCGCAAAGGGCGCGTGCCGTTCGTAGTCACTCGTCGAGGACTAGGCCTCTCCTGTCCGGATCGTGCGCCACAGCCCGGCCATCTCCTCCGCCACGCCGGGCGCCGCGAGCAGCAACGGCTCGTCGTACGACGGGATGGCAGGCAGGGCCACCGCTCCGGCCTCCGTCGCGATCAGGTAGGCCGGGAGGCCGTCCACCGCGTGGAACTCTCCGATGGCTGCGGCGGTGGCTCGCCCCGCGGCCACCTGGGCCAGGGAGAGCGCCGTCGAGCCCATCACCCGTGTCGTGCAATGGCGTTGCGACAGGGCCGCCAGGAGAGCGTCCAGGCCCGGCCAGTGGGCGTGGGCCGCCCACTCCGTCAGGAAGACGTGGCCCGTGAGGGTGGTGTGGGCGGCCGCTCGGACCGGGGTGCCGTTCAGGTGGGCGCCTCTTCCCCGGATCGCCGTGAAGGTCTCTCCGCGCCAGGGGTCGGCCACCAGGCCGAGCAGCGGTGTGCCGTCGGGGGCCGCCAGGCCCAGCGAGAAGGAGCACCAGCCGATGCCGTGGGCGTAGTTCGTGGTGCCGTCCACCGGGTCCACCACCCAGTACGGGGCGTTCGGGGACGGCGGCTCGTCGGTGCCGTACTCCTCACCCTCGATGCCGTGGGACGGGAAGGCGGCCCGCAGGACCGAGCGGACGTGCGCCTCGATCGTCTCGTCCGTCTGCGTGACGATGTCCGCCGGGCTCGCCTTCTCCCGCACCTCGCCGCCGTGCGGGCGGCGGATCGCCTCCGACGCCCAGGCGGCCAGGTCCGTCGCCACGGCCAGGGCTCGGTCGAGGTCCGGGCCGTCGCCGTTCCGGTCCTGATCGGGCTGGAGGTCGCGGTCGTTCACGGAGCTTCACCGCCGGTCTGGTCGGGACAGGTCCTCGGGTCCGAAGGGGCGAAGCCACTCGCCCTCGGCCCGTACAGCCTTCTCCAGGAGTGTGAACGACTTGGGTGTGCCGCCGGGCTGCGGCTTGGCCGGTTCGTGGCCGACGATCCGGTAGCCGGCGTTCAGGTAGTACCTGCTCAGGCGTGCGTTGTCGGCCAGGCAGTCCAGTCGTACCGCCGTCCGGCCCGCCGCGGCCACACGTTGCTCGGCGGCTCGCAGGAGCCGGAGGCCCGTCCCGGGCGGGGCGCTGTCGCGGTTCACCATGAGGCGGTGGACATAACCGGCCACCGGCGGCTGCGGCCCCCAGGCGTCCTCGTCCTGCCACCACAGCTCCCAGGCGCCGGCCAGGTGGCCGCCGGACTCCGCGAGCCAGACCTCTTGGCTGCGCACGATCCGGCGGAAGTGGTCCTCGTCCAGCTCGCCCGGCTGCCACTGGCCGGTGATGCCCCGCGCCAGCATCCAGCGGGCGGCAGCGTCGCGCAGACGGACGAGGGAAGCAAGGTCGCCTTCCTCGGCGAGGCGGAAGCGTATGTCGTTCACGGCGCGATCTTTGCATGGCGCCCGCGGCCTTTTCAGGGCACCTGCGGCCCGGAGGACCCCTTGCCGTGGAGGTGCCGGACGGGCCCCGGCGGCGCTCGAACGGGGGTGAGAGGCAGAGGAGGTCGGCACCGCACCTCTCACTGTTGATATCGCACGGCTCAACTGTGCGTCGCCCCTCCGCCCGCGGGTTAGCCTCGGCGCAGGCAGAAGGAACAGCCGGACCGAACGGACAACGGCATACGAGGAGGCAGTCATGGCCAGGGTTCCCAGCGCAGTGGTCGCCGCGACCGGGCTCGTCGGCGGGTACGGCGTGGCCCGCTGGACCAGGAAGCGGCAGCTCGGCGGGGCCGTCCTGGCCGTCGCGGGGGTCACCGCCGCGCAGCAGTGGCGCAAGCAGGCGGGCGGGAAGGCCGCCGGTGCACTGACCGCCGCCTATGTCGCCGCGTTCGCCGGCTCCCACCCGCTGGCGAAGAAGGTCGGCGCCTGGCCGTCCGTCCTCGGCGTCGCCGGTGCCGTGGCCCTGGCCTCCTGGGCCGTCGCCGACCGACGGGCCTGAGCCGACCGACGGACCCGAGCCGACCAACGGGTCCGAGCCGACCAACGGACGCGAGCCGGCCGACCAGTCCGAGCCGGCCAACGGACCCGAGCCGAGTAACGGGTCCGAGACGGCCGACGGGTCCGAGACGGCCGACGGGTCCGAGTCGGCCGAGGCAACTGCCTCACGTCACCCGGTGGAGGGGGACGAGTCGTCCGCCGACCGGAACGACCTCCGATACGCCTGCGGGCTCGTCCCCACCACCCGGCGGAAGCGCTCCCTGAAGGCCGTCGGGGACCCGAAGCCCGCCTGCGTCGCGATCCGCTCCACCGGGTACGGCGTCGTCTCCAGCAGGTACTGCGCCCGCCGCACCCGCGCCCGGTGCAGCCACTGCAGCGGTGTCGTGCCGGTCTGTTCGCGGAAGCGGCGGTTGAGGGTGCGGCTGCTCATGCGGGCCTGGGCCGCGATCTCGTCCAGGGTGAGGTCACGGTCGCAGTGCTCCTCCAGCCACGCCAGGAGGGGCTCCAAGGTGGCACCCGAGGGTGCCGGGGGCAGGTCGTGGACGATGAACTGGGCCTGCCCACCCTCCCGTTCCAGCGGCATCACGGACATCCGGGCCGCGTGCGCGGCGACCGCCGAACCGTGGTCCTTGCGGATCATGTGCAGGCACATGTCCATGGCCGCGGCGGCGCCCGCCGAGGTGAGGAACTGGCCGTTGTCGACGTAGAGGACGTTCGGGTCGACGGTGATCCCCGGGTGCCTCGCGGCCAGCTCCGCGGCGGCGCACC
Source organism: Streptomyces sp. NPDC007971 (assembly GCF_042958635.1). NCBI lineage: Bacteria > Bacillati > Actinomycetota > Actinomycetes > Kitasatosporales > Streptomycetaceae > Streptomyces > Streptomyces sp. NPDC007971. The sequence goes on along the minus strand of NZ_JBIBJK010000012.1, from coordinate 159,881 downwards.
AGTGGGTCGTCGCCCGCCACCCGTCCAGCAGACCGGTCGCCGCGAAGACGAACGCGCCCACACAGATCGATGCGATGCGCGTGCCGTTCGCCGCCGCCGCGCGCACCGCCTCCACGACGCCCGGCACCAGCGGCGCGGCCGGGTCGGCGACCCCCGGCAGAACGATCGTGTCCGCTTCCGCGAGCGCCTCCAGGCCGTACGGCGCCCGCACGCTGAAGACGCCCGAGCCCGCGCTCACCTCACCGGCCGGGGAGCAGACCCGTATCCGGTAGGCGGGGCGGCCGTCCGGCAGCCGGGCCCAGCCGAAGGTGTCGATCGGGACGGACAGGTCGAACGGGATCACCTGGTCCAGCGCCAGGACGGCCACGGTGTGCATGGCAGGAACGTAGCCCTACGTCGGACTCGCGCCAAACCGGCCCGGACGGCCCGACCCCCCTGCTGTCCGCAAGAAGCGGGTCGGCCGGAAGCCTGGCAGGAGCTTGGCCGGAAGCCTGGCAGGAGCTTGGCCGGGAGCCCGACGGAAGCTTGGCCGGGAGCCTGACGGAAGCTCGGCCGGAAGCCTGACGGGAACCTGGCCGGAAGGCCGGCGGAAGCTCAGCGGGGAACTGACGGGAAGTCGGCCGGGAGCTGGCGGGTGCTTGCCGGAGCTCGGCCGCGTCGCCGAGGGGGGCTTGGCGAGAATCCGCTGAATGCTGGCAATCACGCCACTTCTCCGAGATCCCTCGCTCCCCTAGCGTCCCCCCGTGACCAAGTTCCTCCTCGCCGTCCACGTCCTCGCCGCGATCGTCGCCATCGGGCCCGTCACCGTCGCCGCCAGCATGTTCCCGCCCGCGGCCCGCCGGGCCCTGGCCGCACCCGACGACGCCCGGGCCACGGAGACGCTCCAGCTGCTGCACCGGATCTGCCGGGTCTACGCCGTCGTCGGCGTCGTCGTCCCGGCCTTCGGGTTCGCCACCGCGAGCACCATGGGCGTACTCGGCAGCGCCTGGCTGATCGCGTCCATCGCGCTCACGGCACTCGCCGCCCTCGTACTCGCCGCGCTGGTGCTGCCGGCCCAGACCGCTCTCGTGGAGGGCGGCGGCACACGCGAGAAGACCATGCGGCTGGCCATGGTCACGGGGGTGTTCAACCTGCTGTGGGCGGCCGTCACGATCCTGATGATCGTCCGGCCGGGATCGACGACCGGAGCCTGAGCCCGAGCCCGTTCCGCCGACGGCCCCGCCCTTCACGCGGTGACGGCAGCCCACCTGCTTCCCGCGCCCTACGGCCCAGCCCCCTACGGCCCCGACCCGACGACAGGCCGACCCGGCGACCCGGCGACCCGGCGCCCTACAGCTCCGCCTGTCCCGCGCCCTTCAGCGCGCCCAGGTCGAAGACGTCGCCCATCCTGGCGAAACCCAGGTCGCTGGGGTGCAGATGGTCGCCGGAGTCGAAGTCGGGACGCAGACGGCGGGGGTCGTAGGGGTCCTTGAGAGCCCTGTCGAAGTCCACCACCGCGTCGAACACCCGCCCGGCCCGAATCTCCGCGTTCACCTGCTGCCGCACCGACTCCCGGGCCGGAGTCCAGCCACGGTGGCCCTTGAACGGCATGAGGGTCGCACCGACCACCGTCAGGCCACGGGCGTGGGCCTGACGGACCAGGGTGCGCAGACCCTCCACGATCCGGTCCGGATCGGCGAGCCTCGGATTGCGCAGGATGTCGTTGACACCCAGGTCGATCACGACGGCCCTGACGCCGGTCCGGGAGAGCACGTCCCGGCCGAAACGGCCGAGGCCGCTCTGGTTCTCCGCCGGCCGGCCCAGACCGTCCGCGAGAACCTGGTTGCCGCTGATGCCCTCGTTGACGACGCCGTAACGGGGCAGCCGCTCGCCGTTCTCGACGGCCGAACGTAGACGGCCCGCGAGCACATCGGTCCAGCGGCGGTTGGCACCCACGGTGGACGTGATGCCGTCCGTGATGGAGTCGCCGAAGACGACCACCGTGCCGGTCGCCTCGTTGCTCAGCACGTCCAGGGCCGTCACATAGCGCCAGTACGGCGTCTGCTCGGTGTACGGGGCACCCGTCGCGTCCTCGGTGCGGTCGCCCTCGGCGACGTACGAGACCTGCCGGGCGTGCGGGTGGTACGTGACCGGGCCGGACGGAGTGGGCGAATAGGTCGTGACCAGGACGTCCGACTGATGCGGGATGGTCAGGCGCACGGCATCGCTGAGCACTTGGCCGCCCGCCGGTATGACCACACCGGTGCCGCCGTTGAAGGTGAGGCGCCGCATCGTTTCTGCGTCGGCAGCGGCCGTACCGTCACCCACCGACAGAGCCAACGACGCATGCGTGATGGTCAACGGCGACTGACCGTAGAGATTCGACAGCGTGATCCGGGCACTCGTACCGCCCGTGCTCGCGTGCACGACGTTGCGCACGGACCGGCCGGCCATGCCACCCGCCTCGGTACCCGGCTCACCGCCCACCGGCGCCGTGGACCACGCACCGACCCACGCACCCGTCGACGCCGGAGCCACAGACGACTCCCGGTGCGGCCGGTCACCACCCGCCGCGGTACGCACCCTGCCGTCACCCGCGGCCACCGTCACGTAGATGACGGCGGACAGCACCACCACCAGCGCGACCAGCGCACTCAGTACCCCACGGTGCTTCGCGGGGGCTCCGGGCACAAGCTGCTCCGCAGCCGGCGCACCCCCCTCATGACGCTCGGCCACGCTTGAGTCGATCTCCTCGGGAAACGGGAGCCCGAGGCTCCGATCAGGTGAGTTCATGATGCGTCACGGGCTCCGCCGACCTGACAGGGCCCTGCCCAAACCCCCACCCACACAGACGCCGGGAACTCCTGACCCGTTCCGGGAGTCGGTCAGGAAGGGACAATTGTGTGCGGGATCACCGAACGGGTGGAGCTGATGGAACGTACGGAGACCGAAACACCGAACCGGACGACCACGTACCGGACCATGACCGCCTTCACCCCCGCCGACGAGGAACGCCGACGCGGGGTACGCCGCATGAAGCTCACAGCAACCGGACTGCTGCTCTTCGTGGCCGTCGTCTACGTACTGGCCAAATGGGGCTCCCAAGCCGGCGCAGGCACCTGGACCGGATACGTCGCCGCCGCCGCCGAAGCCGGCATGGTCGGCGCACTCGCCGACTGGTTCGCCGTCACCGCCCTCTTCCGGCACCCCCTCGGCCTGCCCATCCCCCACACCGCCATCATCCCGACCAAGAAGGACCAGCTCGGCGTCTCACTCGGCGAATTCGTCGGCGAGAACTTCCTCTCCCAGGACGTCGTACGACAACGACTGCGCGCCGTCGGCATCGGCAGCCGCCTCGGCACCTGGCTCGCCGAACCCGCACACGCCGACCGCGTCACCACAGAACTCGCCACCGCACTCCAAGGCGCCCTCACCGTACTGCGCGACTCCGACGTACAAGCCGTCGTCACAGAAGCCGTCACCCGCCGCGCCAACGCACAGGAGATCGCACCCGGCATCGGCAAAATGCTCGAGAAAATCGTCGCCGACGGCGGACACGGACGCGTCGTCGACCTCGTCGTCACCCGCGCACACGACTGGCTCGTACTCCACCGCGACGACGTCATGATCGCCGTCGAAGGCGGCGCACCCGGCTGGACCCCCCGCTTCGTCGACAAAAAAGTCGGCGAACGCGTCTACAAAGAACTCCTGCGCTTCGCCACCGAAATGCGCGACATGCCCTCCCACCCCGCACGCGGCGCCCTCGACCGCTTCCTCACCGACTTCGCCTCCGACCTCCAGTCCGACACCGACACCCGCACCCGCGTCGAACGGCTCAAAGCCGAAGTCCTCGGCCGCGCAGAAGTACAGGACCTCATCGCATCCGCCTGGACCGCCGTCCGCTCCATGCTCGTCGCGGCAGCCGACGACGAACGCAGCGAACTCAGAATGCGCGTACGAGCCGCCCTGCTCTCCCTCGGCACCCGCATGGCGAACGAACCCAAGGTGCAGGACAAGGTCGACAGCTGGGTCGAAGGCATCGCCGTCCACATCGTGACCACCTACCGCAAGGAGATCACCTCCCTGATCACCGACACCGTCGCCGGCTGGGACGCCGAACACACCACCCGCAAGATCGAAGCCCACATCGGCCGCGACCTGCAGTTCATCCGCATCAACGGCACCGTCGTCGGCTCCCTCGCCGGCCTGCTCATCTACATCGTCACCCAAACACTCGGCGCCTGAATCCACCCCGCACGGGCACTCGGCACCCATGCCCGACGAGGAACAAAGCCCCGAGCGGCGAAGAAGCGGAGCCCCGAGCGACGAGGAGCCGAACGCATGAGCACAGCCCAGGCCGCCACCGGCCGGACCATCACCACCGACATCCCCGCCCGCCTCGACCGCCTGCCCTGGTCCCGCTGGCACTGGACCGTCGTGATCGGACTCGGCACCGTATGGATCCTGGACGGACTCGAAGTCACCGTCGTCGGCAACATCGCAGGCCGCCTGTCCGAGCCGGACAGCGGCCTGGCGATCTCCTCCGCCCAGATCACCGGCACCGCGGCCGCACTGTACGTCGCCGGCGCCTGCTCGGGCGCCCTGTTCTGGGGCCGGCTGACCGACCGGTTCGGCCGCAAGAAGCTCTTCATGATCACCCTGGTGGTCTACCTCGCCGCAACCGCACTGACCGCGGTCTCCTTCGCACCCTGGTGGTTCTTCCTCTTCCGCTTCCTCACCGGCTTCGGCATCGGCGGCGAATACGCGGCCATCAACTCCGCCATCGACGAACTCATCCCCGCCGAATACCGCGGACGCGTCGACCTCATCATCAACGGCAGCTTCTGGCTCGGCGCCGTCGGCGGCTCCCTGCTCTCCATCCTCGCCCTCAACACCGACCTGCTCCCCGCCGACATCGGCTGGCGCCTCACCTTCGCCCTCGGCGCCGTCCTCGCCCTCGTCATCCTCCTCGTACGACGACACGTCCCCGAAAGCCCACGCTGGCTGCTCATCCACGGCCGGGAACAGGAAGCCGAGGAGATCGTCTCCGACATCGAACGGAAGATCGAAGCAGAGAACGACGAGCCCCTCACCGCGCCACAGGGGCGACTGGAGATCCACCAGCGCACCAGCATCACGTTCCGCGAGATCGCCCGCACCGTCTTCGGCCAGTACCGCAAACGCGCCGTACTCGGCTTCTCCCTCTTCATCGGCCAGGCATTCCTGTACAACGCCATCACCTTCGGCTTCGGCGCCATCCTCACCCGGTTCTTCGACGTCCCCACCGACCACACCGGCTACTACTTCGCCGTCATCGCCATCGGCAACTTCTGCGGCCCCCTGCTCCTCGGCAAACTCTTCGACACCGTCGGCCGCCGCATCATGATCTCCACCACCTACCTCCTCTCCGGCCTCCTCCTCTTCGGCACCGCCTGGCTCTTCGGCCGCGGCACCCTCGACGCCACCACCCTCACCGCCTGCTGGTGCGCCGTCCTCTTCTTCGCCTCCGCCGGCGCCTCCAGCGCCTACCTCACCGTCTCCGAGATCTTCCCCATGGAGACCCGCGCCATGGCCATCGCCTTCTTCTACGCCCTCGGCACCGCCGCCGGCGGCATCAGCGGCCCCCTCCTCTTCGCCGACCTCACCAGCACCGGCAACGTCAGCGACACCGTCCTCGCCTTCCAGATCGGCGCGGCCCTCATGTGCGCCGCAGGCCTCGTCGCCGCCTTCCTCGCGGTCAACGCCGAACGCCGCTCCCTGGAGGACATCGCCCGCCCGCTCACCGCAACGGCGGCCGGCAAGGCGTGAGGACCGGGACACCCGGGGCCCGAACCCGCCAGGGATACTGAACCCCATGACCCGCCTGATCCTCGCCACCCGCAACGCCGGAAAGATCACCGAGCTGAGGGCCATCCTCGCCGAAGCCGGACTCCCCCACGAACTCGTCGGCGCGGAGGCCTTCCCCGAGATCCCCGACATCAAGGAAACCGGCGTCACCTTCGCCGAGAACGCCCTCCTCAAGGCCCACGCCCTCGCCCGGGCCACGGGCCTCCCGGCGGTCGCCGACGACTCCGGCCTCTGCGTCGACGTCCTGAACGGCGCCCCCGGCATCTTCTCCGCCCGCTGGGCAGGCCGCCACGGCGACGACAAGGCCAACCTGGACCTCCTCCTCGCCCAGCTCTCCGACATCGCGGAGGAACACCGCGGCGCCCACTTCGCCTGCGCGGCCGCGCTCGCCCTCCCGGACGGCACGGAACGCGTGGTCGAGGGACAGCTGCGGGGCACCCTGCGGCACACCCCCACCGGCACGAACGGCTTCGGCTACGACCCGGTCCTCCAGCCGGACGGCGAGAAGCGGACGTGCGCCGAGCTGAGCCCCGAGGAGAAGAACGCGATCAGCCACCGGGGGAAGGCGTTCCGAGCACTGGTGCCGGTGGTTCGGGAGCTGTTGGGCTGAGACGCAGGAGAGGGGCCACCCTGCCAGGTAGCCCCTCTGAACGTGCGGCCGGTGGGACTCGAACCCACACGGGTGTTAACCCACTGGGACCTAAACCCAGCATGACTGCCAAATTCCATCACGGCCGCTCAAAAACGGTCATCGCATCTGACCGGAGACGTTCAGTGTACGGGGGAACAGGTCACCCTGCGAGAGCCCTCCCCTTTTGGCGGCACCACGTCTCCGTCAGGGCATGGCAGTTGGGACACAGGTACCGCAGGTTCTCGCGACGGTTGTCGCGCCAGTCTCCGTTGATGTGGTCGATCTGCAACGTGATGGGCTGCCGCAGCCATTCACCGGTGTTGCCGCATTTTTCACATGCGTACGGCACTCCGATCTCGGCCAAGGCGCGATGAAGCCGCGTCCTGTTGGCTCGGCCTACATGGTCGGGCAGGACAACCAGTACGCGGTGAGCGGTGGGTTCGGGCGCCGGGCGCTCCGGCCGTCCCCAGCTACGGCGCCTGAAGTGGCTCGTGTCGAGGCCGAGGCGGGCTGCCGCACGCCGAACGCTTCGATGATTGGTGTCGTTCACGTCCAGACCGAGCCCGCGCACCACGTCGGCGTAGCTCACGGAGTCCCGTACGAGATCTCGCAGCCTCCCCTCCGGAATCGGAATCCGCCGGTGAGAGAAATGCCCCACGTCGATGCCCCGTGCGTGAAGCATCCGGCCAAGCGTCGCACGTGAGCGGCTGTCGTCCGGCACACCCAGGGTACGAGCCACTCCGCGCATGCTGGTCGCTGCCGCCGCGGCTTCCCTCAGTTCCTCGGTCGTGAAGGGCAGATCCAACTCGGCTCGATCCATACCGGGAAAGTGACTGATGTCGATGCCGATCGCATCGATGCGTCGCCGGAGGTGCGAGAGAGTTCCGGTGGCAGGGGTAGCACCCAGTTTCAGCGCCACTTCGCGCATTGACGATGCCGAGGCCGCTGCCTCGGCGATGGCAGCATCCGGGTACTTGCGCCACGGGCTGCGCTTCACGAAGTGACTGGTATCCAGGGCGTGTCCGGCGACCTTCTCCTGAAGTACGCGCCGCCGGCCACCACTCGCCTCAAGGCCGAGCCGTCGCATCAGGCCTGCCCAGTTGCGGGCTTCGGGGATGACCGAGGCCAGCCGTTCCCTGCTGTACGGATCCGTCGGATCCTGCTGCACCATCCCATGCTCACGCGTGGTCTCCTGCCGCAGTTCCGATGTCCGCCTCGTACTCATGCAGCCCTCCCGTTGCGTTCACCCGTTCGCGACCTCGTACGAACTAACGAACCGCTCATCGGACAGTCACGCCCGGAATGCGAAACGGCCCGCACCAGGTCATCCCGGTGCGGGCCGTCGGTGGCGGGGAGGGGGCTTCTCAGATCCCCAGGTCCTTGATGATCTTGGCTACGTGGCCGGTGGCGCGGACGTTGTAGAGGGCCCGTTCGACCTTGCCCTCTTCGTCGACGATCACCGTGGAGCGGATGACGCCCATGTACGTCTTGCCGTAGTTCTTCTTCTCGCCGAAGGCGCCGTAGGCGTCGAGGGCCTTCTTGTCGGGGTCGGCGAGGAGGGTGACCTCCAGGGACTCCTGGTCGCGGAACTTGGCCAGTTTCTCGGGCTTGTCGGGGGAGATGCCGATGACGTCGTAGCCGGCCTGGGCCAGGACCTGCAGGTTGTCCGTGAAGTCGCAGGCCTGCTTGGTGCAGCCGGGGGTCAGGGCCGCGGGGTAGAAGTAGACGATGACCTTGCGGCCCTTGTGGTCCGACAAGGACACCTCGTTGCCGTCGGCGTCGGGGAGGGTGAAGGCGGGGGCCACGTCCCCGGGCTGGAGTCGCTCGCTCATCGGTCCAGCGTAACGGGGGGCGTTGCGGCGCGGTGGGGCATGGAGCTGACAGACTGTCCGGGACAGCATCAGGAGACTTCGGAGGCCGTACGGTGGCGGACACGTCGGACACCAGAACCCCGGCGCAGATCGAGGCGGACATCAAGCGTCGTCGTGAAGTGCTGGCCGAGACGCTCGACGAGATCGGGGTGCGGGTGCATCCGAAGACGATCGTCGGGGATGCGAAGGCCAAGGCCGTCGCCCATGTCGATCACACGGTGGGGCGGGCTTATGTCCAGGTCAACCGGGTGGTGAGCGAGGTGCGGGCGCAGTTCGTGGATGAGGACGGCGCCCCGCGTCTGGAGCGGATCGTGCCGGTGGCGCTGGTGACGGTCGGGATCGTGGGGCTGCTTGCCGTGGGTTCGCGGCGGCGTAGGGGCTGACGCGGGACGGTGTCGCTGGGACGAGCTGCGGTCCGGAGTCGTACGGGCCGGTGCGAGGCAGGTAGGTTCGTGGCGTGAGCGCCAAGAGAAGTGAGCAGAGCAACCCACAGCACGACAAGCTGCCCATTCGGATGCTGCATGACCGGGTGCTGGTCAAGCAGGAGACGGGTGAGGGCGAGCGGCGGTCGGGCGGCGGCATCCTGATTCCCGCGACGGCGGCGGTCGGGCGGCGGCTGGCCTGGGCGGAGGTCGTTGCGGTCGGCCAGAACGTGCGGACGGTGGAGCCGGGCGACCGTGTCCTGTACGACCCGGAGGACCGGGCCGAGGTCGAGGTGCGGGGCGTGGCGTATGTGCTCATGCGGGAGCGGGATCTGCACGCCGTGGCAGCGGACCGTTTCGAGGGGTCGGAGGACTCTACGGGTCTGTATCTGTGATTCATGGGTCTTGATCTGTGAATCACGGGTTCTTGCCTGTGATTCGTTGGCCGAAGGGGGCCGGTGACTGTTGTCACCGGCCCCCTTTTGCGTTTCTTTGCTATGTTCGGAGGAGCCCGACGAGACGCGCCGTACCGGGATGCAGGCAAGGACGACGCACCGAAGAGGAGTCGTCCGTTCGTCTCGGAGGTGTTGGTCGTGGCCTGGGTGTTGCTGGTGGTCGCCGGCCTGCTGGAAGTGGGCTGGTCGATCGGGATGAAGTACACCGATGGGTTCACCCGGCTCGTGCCCAGTGTGTTCACGGGTGCCGGGATCGTCGCGAGCATGGTGTTGCTGTCGTATGCCGCCAGGTCCTTGCCGATCGGTACGGCGTACGGCGTGTGGGTGGGGATCGGTGCGGCGGGGGCGGCGGTGCTCGGCATGGTGGTGCTGGGTGAGCCGGTCACCGCCGCCCGGGTGTTCTTCGTGTGTCTGCTGCTGGTCGCCGTGGTGGGGCTGAAGGCGACCGGCGGGCACTGACGGCCGGTCGCCTTCAGCCGGTCACTGTGGCTGTCCTGCGACTGCGCCGCCGTCGGTGGTGCCGACGTCGGTGCCGCCGTCGGTGGTGGCGCCGCCGTCGGTGCCTCCGGGTGCGCCGCCGCCGGTGGTGGTCGGGTCGCCGCCCGTGGTGCCGCCGTCGGTGGTGGTGCCTCCGTCGGTGGTGCCGCCGCCGTCGGGGCCTCCGGGTGTGCCGCCGCCGGTGGGGGTGCCGCCGTCGGTGGGGGTGCCGGTGGTGTTGCCGCCGTCGGTCGTGCCGCTGGTCGGGGTGCCGCCCTGGGACGGGGTGCCGGTGGTGCCGCCGTTGTTCTGGTTTCCGGTGGTGCCGGGGGTGGACGGGGCCTGCGAGGCGGGTGCCTGGACGTCGGCGCCCTGCTGGAGTTCGAGGTCGAAGTCGCTGACCGGCTTGCCCTTGAGTGCGTTGCGGGTGAACTGGGCCCAGATCTGGGTGGGTGCGCCGCCGCCGTTGATGCGGGGCAGGCCCATCGCGCCGTAGAGCGATTTGTGGCCGGCGGTGACGGGGTCCTGGCCCATGACGGAGACGACGGTGGCGAGGTCGGGGGTGTAGCCCGCGAACCAGGCTGCGGTGTCCTCCTCGGCGGTGCCGGTCTTGCCCGCGGCGGGGCGGCCGGCGGCCTGGGCCGCGGTGGCGGTGCCGCTGTCGACCACGCTCTGCAGGATGGAGGTGGTGGTGTCGGCGGCCTCGCGGCTGACGGCCTGCTTGACCGGCTGGTCGGGCAGCTTGATCTCTTCGGTGTTGTCCTTGGTGACCTTCTCGATCATGGTGTAGCCGGCCTGCTTGCCGTGGTTGGCGAGGGTGGCGTAGGCCTCGGCCATGTCGAGGACGCTGGCGGTGGCGGTGCCGAGGGCGATGGACGGGTAGGGCTGGAGGTCCTTGGTGTCGGAGGGGATGCCGAGGTCGACGGCGGTCTGCTTGACCTTGGTGGGGCCGACGTCGACGGCCATCTGGGCGTAGACGGCGTTGACCGACAGGTCCGTGGCCTTGCGGACGGTGATGTCGCCGTAGGACTTGGAGTCCTCGTTCTCGGGGGCGTAGGCGCCGCCGCTCCAGCCCTGTACGGGGCGCTTGTTGGTGCCGTCGTAGTAGGTGTTGGGGCTGATGGGCTGGCCGTCCTGGGTGGCCGAGCCGTTCTGGACCGCGGAGGTGAACACGAAGGGCTTGAAGGTGGAGCCGACCTGGAAGTCACCGCGGGTGGCGCCGTTGGTGTACTGCTTCACGTAGTCGATGCCGCCGTACAGGGCGACGACCTTGCCGGTCTTGGGGTCGACGGAGGCTCCGCCGGCGCGGACGCTCTTGTCGACCTTGTTGTTCTTCTTGTCCAGCTTGGACATCAGCTGGTCGTTGACGGCCTTGACGAAGGCGTTCTGCTTGTTCTTCTGGAAGGTCGTGGTGATGCGGTAGCCGCCTGCGGCGAGCTGGTCGGGGTCGATGATGTTGTTGGTGATCAGGTAGTGCTTGACCGCTTCGACGAGGTAGCCGCGCTGGCCGGACAGGCCGGTGGAGACGGTCTGCTGCTTGGGCATGGGGAACTTCATGCCGGTGCGCTTGGCCTCGCTGAGCCAGCCCTTGGTGACCATGCCGTCCAGGACGTAGTTCCAGCGGGCGAGGGCCGCGGCCTTGTTCTCGGGGTGGGCGACGACGTCGTACTCGCTCGGCGCGTTGACGAGGGCGGCCAGGTAGGCGGCGCGGGCCGGGTCGAGGGAGGTGGCGTCCATGCCGTAGTAGGCCTGGGCCGCGGCCTGGATGCCGTAGGCGTTGCGGCCGAAGTAGCTGGTGTTGAGGTAGCCCTCGAGGATCTGGTCCTTGGTCTTGTTCCGGTCCAGCTTGATGGAGATGAAGAACTCTTTGGCCTTGCGGGTGACGGTCTGTTCCTGGGCCAGGTAGTAGTTCTTGACGTACTGCTGGGTGATGGTGGAGCCGGACTGCTTGCCCTTGCCGGTGGCGGTGTTCCAGCCGGCGCGGATCATGGCCTTGGGGTCGACGGCGGACTCGGTGTAGAAGTCGCGGTCCTCGGCGGCCAGGACGGCGTGCTGGGCGTCCTTGGAGATCTGGGCGAGGGTGACGTTCTCGCGGTTGATCTGGCCGTCGCGGGCGAGCTGGGAGCCGTCGGCGTAGAGGTAGACGTTGCCCTGCATGGTGGCGAGGGCGTTGGCCGGCGGGATCTTCACGAGGGAGTAGCCGAGGAAGAAGAGGCCGACGATCAGCAGGACGCCGGTCACGAAGGTGCCGAGCACCATGCGCCAGGTGGGGATGATCCGCCGCCATCCGGTGCGCTTGGGCCGCTTGGGCTTCTTGCCGCCGTTGCTGTTGTTCGCGTTGCCGCCGTTGCCCGCGTTGCCGTTGCCGTCCTGGCCGGAGGCCGCGAGGGCGGTGGTTTCGCCGGCGGGGCCGTTGGGGGTGCGGGGGGTGGAGGCGGGGCCGGGGGTGCGGGTGGGTGCACCGGCCTGAGCTGCCTTGACGGCGGCGCCGGCCGTGGCTGCCTTGGCCGCACCGGCTGTGGCACCCGCCTGGGCGGCGCCTGCCGCGGCGCCCGCTGCGGCGGTCCGGGCCGACCCGGTGGCTCCGGGGGCCTTGACGCGGCGGAGGACCTGGGTGGTCTCGGGTGCGGAGGTGCCCTTGGCCGTCTGCGGGGCGGCGGTCGTCCTGTCGGCGCCTGACGCGGCCTGGGCCGCGGCGCCGGCTTCCGCGGCGGGCTTGATGCGCCGCAGGACCTGGGTGCTCTCGGCGGGGTTCTGCTGCTGGGACTCGTGCGGCTTCGCGGCGCCGCGGGTGTCCCCGGGCTTGTCGGGGGTCCGGGGTGCGCCGGAGGGCTGCTCCGACGGGCCCTGCGGCTTCCCGGAGGCCTCGGAGCCGCCGGGCCGCTGGGGGGCCGTGGAGTCCTGGGGCTTTCCGGACGGCGGGGGCGCGGGCGTGCTCTTCGGGCTCTGCGAGCTCTGCGCGCCCTGCGTGTTCTCGGATGCCTTGGCCGCCGGGGATGCCTCGCCCGTGCGGCCTTGCGTGTCGGTCGTCCGGCCCGCGCGGCCGACCTGGGCGGCGAGTGCCGCGCGGCGTGCCCGTGCCGCCTGCACCGAACCGGTGCCCGCGGACGTCCGGTCCGCGGCGGCCTTGTCCGTCCGGTCCGTCGCGTCCGGCTGTTCCTGGGCAGCCCGGGCCGGCCGGGCGGCCGGACCCTGCTGGTCCCGGCCCTCCTGGCTCCGGTTCTGCCGGCCCGGCCCGTCCTGGCTCCGGCCGTCCCGGGTTTCGGGCGCGCGGCCCTGGCCCTGGCGCTCCTGGCCCTGGCGCTCCTGGCCCTGGCTCCGGCCGGGCCGCTCCTGGGCGGCCCGCTCGGCAGCCGCGCCGGGGCGGGTGTCCGGCCCGGGGGACGGGTTCTCGCGTTCCCGGCTGCGGGCACCCCCCTCTGCGGGGCGGCCCCCCTGTTGCCCGGGCCCTTCAGCCGGCAGCGGCTTCTTCGGCGCGCCGCCCTCGTTCTGCTGCGGCTGCGGCTCGTCGCTCATGTCGTGCACGGACTCCTGTTTCGCGTCGTACGTTCCGGTACGCCTCGTACGCCTTCTGCGCCCCCTGTTTGAAGACTCTCGCACCTGGCGTTCCGTTCCCGGATTCCGGCACGGTTCCGGCACGGATAATGCGTGGCCGGCCACCGGGCCTGAGGACTAGGCTCCTGCGCTTCGGTGTCGAGCAGTCCAGGGAGGTCGACTGGCGTGGGCGCGGGACGGTTGTACGGAGCCGTCGCGGCGGGGGGATTCAGACGGTACGCGACGTATCGGGCCGCGACTGCGGCAGGGGTGTTCACGAACACGGCCTTCGGGTTGATTCTCGTGTACACCTACCGCGCGCTGTGGGACGTGAAGCCGCACCTCGGGGGGTACGACCAGGCGCAGGTCGTGACGTATGTGTGGCTGGGCCAGGCGTTCTTGTCGACGCTCGCGATCGGGGGCGGAGGCGTCGAGAACGAGTTGATGGAACGCATCCGTACGGGGGATGTCGCGATCGATCTGTACCGGCCTGCCGATCTTCAGCTGTGGTGGCTGGCCGCCGATCTGGGCCGGGCGTTCTTCCAGCTGCTGGGCCGGGGGCTGGTTCCGTTCGCCTTCGGTGCGCTGTGTTTTCCGGTCTATCTGCCCACGGACGCGGGCACCTGGGTGGCGTTCCTCGTCGCGGTGGTGCTGGCGATGGTGGTCAGCTTCGGGATCCGTTTCCTGGTGGCGCTGAGCACGTTCTGGCTGCTGGACGGGACGGGTGTGGGGCAGATGGCGTGGCTGGCGGGGTTCTTCTGCAGCGGGATGCTGATGCCGCTGAACGTGTTCCCGGGGGTGCTCGGGGAGGTCGTACGGGTCCTGCCGTGGTCGTCGCTGCTGCAGGCGCCGGCGGACATTCTGCTGGGGCATGCCGATCCGCTGGGGACCTATCTGTTCCAGGGGGCGTGGGCGGTGGCGCTGCTGGGCGTGGGCCGGCTGGTGCAGTCGGTGGCGACGCGGCGGGTGGTGGTCCAGGGTGGGTGAGGGCAGCCGGCTGGTGGCGGGTGTGCGGACGTACCGGATGATCGCGGCGATGTGGGTGCGGTCCACGATGGCCTACCGGGCGTCGTTCGTGATGACCACGCTCGGGAGCTTCGCGACGACGTTCTTCGATTTCGTCGCGATCATGCTGATGTTCTCGCGGGTGGATGCGCTGGGTGGGTATGCGCTGCCCGAGACGGCGTTCCTGTACGGGTTGTCGGCCGTGTCGTTCGGGCTGGCCGACCTGGTGATCGGGTCGATGGAGCGGCTGGGGCAGCGGGTGCGGGACGGCACGCTGGACACGCTGCTGGTGCGGCCGGCGCCGGTGCTGGCGCAGGTGGCGGCGGACCGGTTCGCGCTCAGGCGGCTGGGCCGGGTGTTGCAGGGGCTGCTGGTGCTGGGGTGGTCGCTGTCGCGGGTGGAGATCGACTGGACGGCGGCGAAGCTGCTGCTGATGCCGGTGATGGTGGTGAGCGGGTTCGGGATCTTCTGCTCGGTGTTCGTGGCGGGGGCGGCGTTCCAGTTCCTGGCGCAGGACGCGTCGGAGGTGCAGAACGCGTTCACGTACGGCGGGACGACGCTGTTGCAGTATCCGCCGACGGTGTTCGCGAAGGAGCTGGTGCGCGGGGTGACGTTCGTGCTGCCGCTGGCCTTCGTGAACTGGGTGCCCGCGGCGTATGTGCTGGGGCGGCCGTATCCGCTGGGCCTGCCGGGCTGGGTCGCGTTCTGCTCGCCGCTGGTGGCGGTGGGGTGCTGTGCGCTGGCCGCTCTGGCGTGGCGGGCGGGGCTTCGTTCGTATCGGAGTACAGGGAGCTAGCGCTGTGGCGGACAGTGACTTCATCGCACTGGAGAAGGTCGAGAAGGTCTTCGAGGTGCGCAGGAAGGCCGGGTTCCTGAAGCGGGAGCGGCGGCTGGTGCGGGCGGTGGACTCGATCTCGTTCACCGTGGCGCGTGGCGAGATGGTCGGTTACATCGGTCCGAACGGGGCCGGGAAGTCGACGACGATCAAGATGCTGACCGGGATCCTGACGCCGAGCGCGGGCCGGGTGCGGGTGGCGGGGATCGATCCGTCGCGGGAGCGGACGCGGCTGGCGCATCGTATCGGTGTGGTGTTCGGGCAGCGGACGACGTTGTGGTGGGATCTGCCGCTGATCGACTCCTACCGGCTGGCGCACCGGATGTACCGGATCCCGGACGGCCGGTACCGGGAGAACCTGGAGCGGTGTGTCGAGCTTCTGGAACTGGGCGATCTGCTGGATGTGCCGGTGCGGCAGCTGTCCTTGGGGCAGCGGATGCGCGGGGACATCGCGGCGGCGCTGCTGCACGATCCGGAGGTGCTGTATCTGGACGAGCCGACGATCGGTCTGGATGTGGTGTCGAAGGCGAAGGTGCGGGGTTTTCTGAAGGAGTTGAACGCGGGGCGGGCGACGACGGTGCTGCTGACGACGCACGATCTGCAGGACATCGAGCAGTTGTGCTCGCGGGTGATGGTGATCGACCACGGGCGGCTGATGTACGACGGGGCGCTGGCGGGGCTGCAGGAGGCGGCGGACGGGGAGCGGACGCTGGTGGTGGATCTGGAGCGGGAGTTGCCGCCGATCGAGGTGGCGTCGTGCCGGGTGGTGCGGGTGGAGGGACCGCGGCAATGGCTGGCGTTTGCGGCGGGGCAGTCGGCGGCGCCGTTGGTGGCGGCGATCGCGGCCGAGTATCCGCTGGTGGACCTGTCGGTGCGGGAGCCGGACATCGAGGCCGTCATCGCGAAGATGTACGCCGAGAGGGCTCTCTCGTAGGCTTTCCGGCATGACCGACGACGCAGTCCCGGAACTCCGCGCATCCGATGCCGACCGTGAGCAGGTCGCCGAGGTGCTGCGGGACGCCCTGGCCGAGGGACGCCTGGACATGGGGGAGTTCGAGGAGCGGCTGGAGGCGGCGTACAAGGCACGTACGTATGCCGAGCTGGCGCCGATCACCCGTGATCTGCCGGCGTCCGGGGCGGTGGCGCCCCCTCCCGTGTCCTTCACCAAGGAGCCGGTGGACAGCGGGGGTTGGGCGGGCCGGATCGTCGGGGGCCAGGAGTCGGCGACCGCGATCGCGGTCATGTCCGGGTTCGAGCGCAAGGGCCGCTGGACGGTGCCCAGGCGGTTCAACTGCTTCGCCTTCTGGGGCGGTGGTGAGCTGGATCTGCGGGAGGCGGACTTCGCGGACCGGGAGGTGGAGATCAGCTGTGTGGCGATCATGGGCGGGGTGCAGGTGATCGTGCCGCCGGGGGTCGAGGTCGTGGTCCGCGGGATCGGTGTCATGGGCGGCTTCGAGCACCCGCGGGACGACGAGCGGCCCGATCCGGGTGCGCCGCGGGTGGTGATCAGCGGGTTCGCGTTCTGGGGCGGGGTCGGTGTGGAGCGCAAGGTGACCCGGGCCGAGCGGCAGCGGCTGAAGGAGCAGCGCCGGCAGGAGAAGGTGGAGCGCAGTCAGGCCCGGCACGAGTTGCAGCGGGCCCGGCGCGAGGAGCGCTGGGAGGAGCGGCGGGAGCGCCAGCGGCGCCGGCACGGGGAGTACTGAGGCACTGCCCCGGCCCGGTCGTCGTCGTGGCCGTCGTTACGGCGTGCAGACCTTGGTCAGTTCGCCGGCCGCGTCGGTGACGGGGCTGACGTCGGGGGTGTTGTCGCCGTCCTTGATGGCGGTGCGGACGTTCCCGACGGCCTTCTTCAGGTTGTCGACGGCCTTGTTGACGTCGGTGTTGTCGGTCTTGTCGCCGATCTTGTCGAGGTTCTTCTCGATGGCGTCGAGGGAGGCGTCGGCCTGGGTCGGGTCGTTGGCGGCGTTCTCGACGGCCTGCTGGAGGTCGGTGACGCTGTCGGCGATGGAGTCGGCGGTCTGCACGCAGTCCAGGGCTTTGCCGACGGCGTCGCAGCCGGTGGTCAGGCCCGCGGTGAGTGCGACGGTCGCGACGGCGGCGGCGACGGCGGCGAGGCGGCCTCGGCGTCGGGTGGCGGCCATGGTGGTGTGTTCCCTCCCTGGTACGGCGGTCCGGGCGCACGGTGTTGGTTCCGTGCACCCGTATCCATAGGACGCCGGGGAGGGGGACGGGGGTTGCCCGCCGTACACCCCTTGTTTGGTGTTCTCTTTACTGTTCGTGCGGCTTTGGGGCTACTTCTCCAGGGTGCGGGCCAGTGCGGTCTGCTGGATCGCGGTCAGTTCGGTGCAGCCGGTGACGGCGAGGTCGAGCAGGGCGTTCAGTTCCTCGCGGGCGAAGGGCTGGGCCTCGGCGGTGCCCTGGACCTCGACGAAGCGGCCGTCGCCGGTGCAGACGACGTTCATGTCGGTCTCGGCGCGCACGTCCTCCTCGTAGCAGAGGTCGAGGAGGGGGACGCCGGCGACGATGCCGACCGAGACGGCGCTCACGGTTCCGGTGAGCGGCTGGCGTCCTGCCTTGATCAGCTTCTTGCCCTGGGCCCAGGAGACCGCGTCGGCGAGGGCGACGTAGGCGCCGGTGATGGCGGCGGTGCGGGTGCCGCCGTCGGCCTGGAGGACGTCGCAGTCGAGGACGATGGTGTTCTCGCCGAGCGCCTTGTAGTCGATGACGGCGCGCAGGGAGCGGCCGATGAGCCGGGAGATCTCGTGGGTGCGGCCGCCGATCTTGCCCTTGACGGACTCGCGGTCGCCGCGGGTGTTGGTGGCGCGGGGCAGCATGGAGTACTCCGCGGTGACCCAGCCCTCGCCGCTGCCCTTGCGCCAGCGCGGGACTCCTTCGGTGACGGAGGCGGTGCAGAAGACCTTGGTGTCGCCGAAGGAGACGAGGACGGAGCCCTCGGCGTGCTTGCTCCAGCCGCGTTCGATGGTGACCGGGCGGAGCTGTTCGGGGGTGCGGCCGTCGATTCGAGACATGGGGCCGAGCCTATCCGGAGTGCCGCAAGGGGCTCCTCCCGCGGTAGGAGGAGCCCCTTTCAGGTGAACCCGGGTGATCCCGAGGGCTCACATCATGTCTTCGATCTCCGCGGCGATCGGGTCGGCGTCGGTGCCGATGACGACCTGGATGGCGGTGCCCATCTTGACGACGCCGTGGGCGCCCGCGGCCTTCAGGGCGGCCTCGTCGACCAGAGCGGGGTCGGACACCTCGGTGCGCAGCCGGGTGATGCAGCCCTCGATCTCCTCGATGTTGTCGATCCCGCCGAGGCCGGCGACGATCTTCTCAGCCTTGCTGGCCATGTTCCTTCTCCCTGATCCGAACCGCTTTGTCGCAGTAACCCACAGTTGGCCCATCTTTGCGAGCGGTCATGCCGTACGTGCCGAATGATGGCGATCACGACAGCGGAACCGTCCGCCGACTGGTCTACACCACCCGGGGGACGGTCGCCAAACCGCGCCGGGTGAAGCGGTCAGGGAGGACGCCGATGAGCGCCGACAGCACGGCCGGCCCCGCGCCCGCCCGCCGGCACAAGCTCTTCCAGGGCCTGCAGAAGATGGGCCGCAGCCTGCAGTTGCCGATCGCGGTGCTGCCGGCCGCGGGCCTGCTGATCGGCCTCGGCCAGCCCGGCGTCGTCGGGGCCGAGGGCCTGGGCTGGACGACGGTCGCCCAGGTGATGCAGGGAGCGGGCGGCGCCCTGCTCGACGGCTCGCTGGGCCTGCCCCTGCTGTTCTGCGTGGGCGTGGCGATCGGCATGGCCAAGAAGTCCGACGGTTCGACGGCGCTCGCGGCGGTGGCGGGCTTCCTCGTCTACTACGGCGTGCTGCACCAGTTCCCCGAGGACTGTCCCGGCGGCTCCAGGGCCGTCCCGCAGGTCGGCTGCCAGGTGATCAGCGGCGGCTCGGTGTCCCCCTTCACGTTCCAGAACCCCGGTGTCTTCGGCGGCATCGTCATGGGTCTGCTGGCGGCCTTCTTCTGGGCCCGCTTCCATCGCACCCGGCTGGTCGACTGGCTGGGGTTCTTCAACGGCCGGCGGCTCGTCCCCATCATGATGGCGTTCGTCGCCATCGTCTTCGCGGTGCTGTGCCTGTGGGTCTGGCCGCCGATCGGCAGCGGCCTGGAGAGCTTCAGCGGCTGGCTGCGGGACGCCGGGGCGTGGGGCGCGGGCGTGTTCGGCGTCGCCAACCGGGCGCTGCTCGTGGTCGGCCTGCACCAGTTCCTGAACGTGCCCATCTGGTTCCAGTTCGGCAGCTACACCAAGCCGGACGGGACGGTGGTGCACGGCGACATCAACATGTTCCTGGCGGGCGACCCGCACGCCGGGCAGTTCACCTCGGGCTTCTACCCGATCATGATGTTCGCGCTGCCGGCGGCCGCGCTGGCGATCACGCACTGCGCCAGGCCGCACCGCCGCAAGGAGGTCGGCGGGCTGATGCTCTCCGTGGCGCTGACCTCGTTCGTCACCGGCATCACCGAGCCGATCGAGTACTCCTTCCTCTTCATCGCGCCGCTGCTGTACGCGGTGCACGCGGTGCTCACCGGTGTCTCGATGGCGGCGACCTGGGGGCTCGGGGTGCACGACGGGTTCAGTTTCTCGGCGGGCCTGATCGACTACGTCATCAACTGGAACCTGGCCACCAGGCCGTGGCTGATCATCCCGATCGGCCTCGGCTTCGCCGTCGTCTACTACGTCGTCTTCCGGTTCGCGATCACGGTCTTCGACCTGAAGACTCCGGGCCGGGAGCCGGAGGAGGACGTCGAGGACGTCACCAAGCTCTGACGGCGCCTGCACCGCCCCTGGCGTCGCCATCTGACGCCGGCGGCACCGCCCCTGCGTCGCCACCGGCAGCACCTCCTGCGTCCCACCCCCGCAACCGGCCGCCTGTCGCGGCCTGCGTCGCCGCCCCGGGACTGCCCTTCATCACGGCACCCGTCGCCGCTCCAGGACCACTCCCCCGTCGCCGCCCCGCCGCCGGTGTTCGGCGTCGCAGAGGTCGGGCGGAGCTCCACCCGAGTGGCCCTCCGGCCAGCACGGCGCGTAGCGCTGCGACAGCGGATTCGCGGGTTCCTTATCCCGCCTTCATCGTGCTACAACAGGTCTACACCACTGAGTGGTGTAGACCAGAGACGCCGCCGTCCCTTCCATGGTTCCCGGGCGGCGCCCTGCCCTCCCCCGGCCGAAGGCCAGGGGTATCCCCAGGAGGAACTTGTGACCACGGCCACCGCCGCTCCCGCGGCCGCAAAGAAGAAGGGCGCCGGGGCGATGGCTGTGCTCCAGCGTATCGGCCGCAGCCTGATGCTGCCGGTGGCGGTGCTGCCCGCAGCCGCCCTGCTGGTGCGCCTCGGCAACACCGACATGCTCGGCCGTCCCGAGTTCCCCGCCTTCCTCACGAAAATAGCCTCCTTCATGGCGGCCGGCGGCAACGCGATCCTCGACAACATGCCGCTGCTGTTCGCCGTGGGCATCGCGATCGGTTTCGCGAAGAAGTCGGACGGCTCGACGGCGCTCGCCGCGGTCGTCGGCTACCTGGTCTTCAAGAACGTGCTCGGCACGTTCACCGACAAGAACCTGCCGAAGGTGGCGACCGCCGTCGACGGCAAGGTCGTCATGATGGACGCCCCGGCGGACGCCAAGGTCCTCGGCGGCGTGGTGATGGGCCTCGCGGTCGCACTCCTCTACCAGCGCTTCTACCGCACCAAGCTGCCCGACTGGGCGGGCTTCTTCGGCGGCCGCCGGCTGGTGCCGATCCTGTCGGCCCTCGCCGGCCTGGTCCTCGGCATCGTCTTCGGCTACATCTGGCCGGTCCTCGGCAGCGGTCTGCACAACTTCGGTGAGTGGCTGGTGGGTTCGGGCGCCGTCGGCGCCGGCATCTTCGGTGTCGCCAACCGTGCGCTGATCCCGATCGGCATGCACCACCTGCTGAACTCGTTCCCCTGGCTGCAGGCGGGCGACTACCACGGCAAGAGCGGCGACATCGCGCGCTTCCTGGCCGGCGACCCGGCCGCCGGCCAGTTCATGACCGGCTTCTTCCCGATCATGATGTTCGGCCTCCCGGCCGCCTGCCTCGCCATCGTGCACTGCGCCCGCCCGGAGCGCCGCAAGGTGGTCGGCGGCATGATGTTCTCGCTCGCACTGACCAGCTTCGTCACCGGTGTGACCGAGCCGATCGAGTTCACCTTCATGTTCATCGCGCCGGTCCTGTACGCGATCCACGCGGTCCTCACCGGCATCTCCATGGCGCTGACCTGGTCGCTGGGCATGCGTGACGGCTTCGGCTTCTCGGCCGGTGTGATCGACTGGGGCCTGAACCTGGGCATCGCGAGCAACCCGTGGGGTCTGCTGCTGGTGGGCCTGTGCTTCGGAGCCGTCTACTACGTCGTCTTCCGCTTCGCCATCACCAGGTTCAACCTGCCCACCCCGGGCCGGGAATCGGACGAGGAACTGGCGGAACTCCAGAAGGCCGAAGCCAAGTAGGCCACTGCGCAAGCTCGACCGAAAACGAATTCCCCGGCCGCTTCCCGGCCGGGGAATTCGTTTTGGGGCACCGGCCTGCGGGCCGGGCGCCTCAGATGTCGTAGACCAGGCGGGGAGCGGCCAGTTCCACCGGACCGTCGAACACCTCGCGCGCGTCCGCCAGATTGACCTGGGGGTCGGTCCACGGCGGAATGTGGGTGAGGACCAGACGGCGGGCACCCGCGCGGGCCGCTGACTCGCCTGCCTCGCGGCCGTTGAGGTGCAGGTCGGGAATGTTCTCCTTGCCGTGCGTGAACGCGGCCTCGCACAGGAACAGGTCGGTGTCCCGGGCCAGCTCGTCCAGCACCTCGGTGACGCCCGTGTCGCCGGAGTACGTCAGGGACACCCCGCCGTGCTCGATGCGGATGGCGTACGCCTCGACAGGATGGCGGACCCGCTCGGTGTGCACCGTGAACGGGCCGATCTCGAACGTCGACGGCTTGACCGTGTGGAAGTCGAAGACCTCGCTCATCGAGGAGGCGGAGGGGGTGTCGGCGTAGGCCGTGGTCAGGCGGTGCTCGGTGCCCTCGGGTCCGTAGACCGGGAGCGGGTCGCAGCGGCCGCCCTCGTGGCGGTAGTAGCGCGCGACGAAGTACGCGAGCATGTCGATGCAGTGGTCGGCGTGCAGATGGCTCAGGAAGATCGCGTCGAGGTCGTAGAGACCGCAGTGGCGCTGCAGCTCACCGAGGGCGCCATTGCCCATGTCGAGGAGCAGCCGGAAGCCGTCGGCCTCGACGAGGTAGCTCGAGCAGGCCGATTCCGCGGACGGGAACGACCCCGAGCAGCCGACGACGGTGAGCTTCATGAAGCAGAAACCTCCGTACGCGGAAATCCGGTGGGCGGGGAGCTGGCAAGCGGGGCGGGAAAGGGGCAGGCGGGGGTCGTGCGGTTTGTCGAGCGTAAGGCGCAAAAGGACCGGTCGCTCCTCTGCCAGGGGCCGTTGTGGGCGAACTCACCTGTGCTGTCACCGGTTCGGCTGGACGCGGGGCGCACGGAGATTACAGAGGGCGCGCAATGACGGGCATGCGCCGGTAACGTCGTCGTTATGGACACGTCCTGGTGGCTCGCGCTCGCGGCGGTGGTGCTGCTCGCGCTGATCGCCGCGCTCGTCGACGGCTGGGGCCGCGGCCATCGGCCCGGTGGGCGCCGGCTGCGGCCGCCCGGGCGCCCCGAGCGCCGGGACCGGGCCAGGGCGGCGCATCCGCACCCGGGCGACATCTGGTGGGCGAACGTGCCCTACGAGGACCGGGCCGACGCCAAGGACCGGCCCTGTCTGGTGCTGGCCGTGCGCGGGAACCGGGCCACCGTCGCGAAGATCACCAGCAAGTACCACGACGAGCGCTCCGGGGTGATCCCGCTGCCGCCCGGAGCGGTCGGCGACGCCCACGGACGGCCCAGCTTCCTGCAGACCGACGAGCTGCGCGAGGTGCCGGTGTGGGACTTCCGGCGGCGGGTGGGCGTGGTCGACCCGGTCCTGTGGGACCAGGTCAGACACCTCGCCGGGTAGGGCCTCTCCTTCGGGTCCTGCCGGGGCCGCACGCACCGGGCCCCGTTCGGTCCGCCGTGACGCGCCATGACCCGAAGCCGGCCCGATCCGGAAGCCAGGTCCCGAAGAGGGACCCTGGCTCTCCGGGCCGCCCGCTGCGCCTATTTCACCGTCACGGTGACCGTCCACTCCTGGATGCCCTTGCAGGAGACCTGGCCGGGGCCGCTGGGTTCGGCGCACAGCGGGCGGGAGGACGTGAGTTTCACGGTGCCGGGCGCCACTGCCCGGTAGGCCGCCGTGGCGTCGCCCGGCTGGATGACGAAGCCCGTGTTGATCGGCTGCAGCGCCTTGCCGTTCGCGGCGACCGGCTTCCAGGGACGGGCCTTGGTCCCGTCGAGGGTCAGCCGCAGCTCACCGCCCTTGGCCAGGCAGACGGTACGGCCGCTGTCGGCCGCCTTCAGCTCCGCCTGCGGGGCGCACCCGCCGCCGGAGGGCGGGGCGGAGGCGGACGCCGAGTCGGAGGGGGTTGCGGGAGCGGAAGCGGAGGCGGACGGGGACACCTTGTCCTTGCTGCCGGTGTCCTTTCCGCTCTGGGAGCCGCAGCCTGCCAGGAGCAGCGCTGTGGCCGCGAGGACGACGGGCGTCGTACGGCGCATGGGGGGGACCGCCTTTCTGCGTGGCCGGCCGACCGGCCTCTTGGTGCAGATGTGACGTACCACCGGCACGGACGGATCCCGCACCGGAACGGATCCCCCACACGGACGGGTCCCGCACACGGACGGCTTCCGTGTGCGGGACCCGGTGTCGTACGGCTCAGCTGGTCGTCAGGGCGGTGTCGTCCACGACGAAGCTGGTCTGGAGGGAGGAGTCCTCCACTCCGCTGAACTTCAGGGTGACCGTCTGGCCCGCGAAGGAGGACAGGTCGAAGGTCTTCTGCGCGTACCCGGAGGCGGCGTTGACGTTGGAGTACGTCGCCAGGGTGGTCGAACCGGCGGTCACGGTCAGCTTGTCGTACGCGGTGCTGCCGCTCTCGTCGGAGTCGATGTGCAGGTAGAAGGTGTAGCTGGCCTTGCAGCCGGACGGGATGGTCACCGACTGGGACAGCGTGTCGGTGTGCGAGGAGCCGTAGCCGTCGAGCCAGGCCTTGTAGGAGCCGCTGTGCGCCGCCTCACCGCTGTTGGTGGTGATGACGCCGCTGCTCGCGGTCCAGCCGGTGCTGCCCGACTCGAAGCCCGGGTTGGCCAGCAGCTGGGCGCCGGTGCAGGTGCCGCCGGAGGAGCCGACCGTCCAGGTGAAGGAGGTCGCGCCGGAGGCACCGGTGGAGTCCTTCGCCGTGACGGTGACCTGGTAGGTGCCCGCGGTGGACGCCGTGCCGGAGATCAGGCCGGTGGAGCTGTTGATGGACAGGCCGGTCGGCAGGCCGGAGGCGCTGTAGGTCAGGGCCGCACCCGCGCTGTCGGTGGCGTGGATCTGCAGGCTGGCCGAGCCGCCGGTGGTGGTGGACTGGCTGCCCGGGTTGGTGACGGTCACCGTGTTGCCGCTGCTGGTGCCGGCGGTGAAGGCGGTGGTGCCGTTCGGGGTGCCCCAGCCGGTCGGACCGTCGTAGCCGGCGGTCGCGGTGCAGAAGTACGACGGGGAGCAGGAGCCGTTGTTGCCGCTGGTCACGTCGTACAGGTTGCCGGTGTGCTGGTAGGGGTACTTCGACGGGTAGTCGCCGGAGCCCGGGGTGCCCGCGAGGGCGTAGACGCCTGCGACGATCGGGGCGGAGGCGCTGGTGCCGCCGTAGACCGCCCAGCCGGAGCCGCCGTAGGTGTCGTAGACCGCGACGCCGGTGGCCGGGTCGGCGACGGCGGAGACGTCGGCCTCCATGCGCTTGGAGCAGCCGGTGTCGGTCTGCCAGCTCGGCTTCGGGTCGTAGGCGGAGCAGCCGGAGCCGGTGCCCTCGGTGGAGTTGGTGTGCCACACCGACTCGCTCCAGCCGCGGGAGCCGGAGGAGGTGGTGAGCGCGGTGCCGCCGACGGCGGTCACGTACTGGGAGGTCGCCGGGTACTCGGCGCCGTAGGCGGAGTCGCCCGAGGAGACGGTGATGGCGACGCCGGGGTGCTTGAAGTACTGGGTGTCCTCGCCGGTCTGGGAGGAGGACTCGCTGCCGCCCCAGCTGTTGGAGACGACCTTGGCACCCAGCGTGACGGCCTCGTTCTCGGCGATGCCGAGGTCGGTGTCGTTCGCGGAGTTCGCCTCGACCAGGTCGATGCTGCAGTTCGGGCAGACCGCGCTGACCATGTCGATGTCGAGCGCCTCTTCACCGGCCCAGCCGCTGTCGTTGGTCGGCAGCGAGGTGGTGGACCCGGTCTGGCTGAGCTGCTTGAAGCAGCCGTTGGCCTTGGTGCAGGCGGACAGGCCGTAGGTGGAGCGGTAAGTGGCCAGGTCCGACTCGGCGTTGGGGTCGTTGTAGGCGTCGACGATGGCGACGGTCATGCCGGAGCCGCCGGTCGAGGGCAGGTTGTAGGCGCTGTGCAGGTTGGCCGGGGACAGGCCGGAGGGGGCCGCGGCGGCGAGCGCCGAGGCGAGCCGCTGCTTGATGTCGTTGCGCCGCTGGGCGAAGCAGGACGCGTGGCCCGGCTCGGCGGTGGCGCACAGGTGGGTCGTGGGGACCTTCTGCCCGGCCTTGCCGGTGGAGTGGAAGGTCTGCCGCTCGGGGGCGGTGAGGGCCTTGGAGTTCTGCGCGGCCCGGGAGGTGTGGGGCGTGGGGGCGGCGGCCTGGGCGCCGGCCGTGGGTGCCGCGGCCAGTCCGGCGACGGTCAGGGCGAGGGCGGGCAGGGCGACGGAGACGAGTCTTCGCAGGTTCCGTCTCGGTCCGCTCGGGCGTGACTCACGCATGGGGTACTGCCTCCATGGGGAAGTGGGGTGTCTCGCACTGGTGGGGCAGGCCCGTGACGCGCGTAGCGGCGGCAGACGCAGTCATGAGCATGACATTCATTGCCACCCTGATGTCGAGTGAGCGTGACATGACAGGGTGCGCGAGGAACGTAGACCCGACCGGAGGACGACCGGCAGTACCGGACGGAATCCTTTGCCTCTCCGTAGGATGGGTTTAGCCCCCTCATGGGAGGGGGCTGGCGCGTGCTTGATGCGGCCGGCGGAGGCTACGCCCAGAGCTGGCCCTGCAGCGTCTCGATGGCCTCTTCGGTGGTGGCAGCCGTGTAGACGCCGGTGGAAAGGTACTTCCAGCCCCCGTCGGCCACGATGAAGACGATGTCGGCGCTCTCCCCCGCCTTGACCGCCTTGTGGCCGACACCGATCGCCGCGTGCAGGGCGGCGCCGGTGGAGACGCCGGCGAAGATGCCCTCCTGCTGCAGGAGTTCACGGGTGCGGGTGACCGCGTCGGCGGAGCCGACCGAGAAGCGGGTGGTGAGCACGGAGGCGTCGTACAGCTCGGGCACGAAGCCCTCGTCGAGGTTGCGCAGACCGTAGACCAGGTCGTCGTAGCGCGGTTCGGCGGCGACGATCCTCACGTCCGGCTTGTGCTCGCGCAGATAGCGGCCGACGCCCATCAGGGTGCCGGTGGTGCCGAGGCCCGCGACGAAGTGCGTGATCGACGGCAGGTCCGCAAGGATCTCCGGGCCCGTCGTCGCGTAGTGGGCACCCGCGTTGTCCGGGTTGCCGTACTGGTAGAGCATCACCCAGTCCGGGTGCTCGGCCGCCAGCTCCTTGGCCACCCGCACGGCGGTGTTGGAGCCGCCGGCGGCCGGGGAGGAGATGATCTCGGCGCCCCACATGCCCAGCAGGTCCCGGCGCTCCTGCGAGGTGTTCTCCGGCATCACGCACACCATGCGGTAGCCCTTGAGCTTGGCGGCCATCGCCAGGGAGATGCCGGTGTTGCCGGAGGTCGGCTCCAGGATCGTGCAGCCCGGGGTGAGGCGGCCGTCCTTCTCCGCCTGCTCGATCATGTGCA
This sequence comes from Streptomyces sp. NPDC007971, assembly GCF_042958635.1. NCBI lineage: Bacteria > Bacillati > Actinomycetota > Actinomycetes > Kitasatosporales > Streptomycetaceae > Streptomyces > Streptomyces sp. NPDC007971. Next base: position 132,822 of record NZ_JBIBJK010000012.1, on the reverse strand, counting down.
GGGCGGGGCGGTCCTTGACCGAGCCGGTCGGGTTGCGGTCCTCCAGCTTGGCCCAGATCCGGACGTCGTCGGACGGCGACAACCGCGGCAGGCGCACCAGAGGGGTGTTGCCCACCGCGGCCAGCGGGGAGTCGTAGCGCATGGGTGCTCAGCGACCGATCAGTGCATGCCGCCGGCCACGGCCGGCAGGATCGTCACGGTGTCGCCGTCGGACAGCTTGGTGTCGATGCCGTCGACGAAGCGGACGTCCTCGTCGTTCAGGTACACGTTGACGAAGCGGCGCAGCTTGCCGTCGTCCACGATGCGGGCGTGGATGCCCGTGTGCCGGGTCTCGAGGTCGGCGAACAGCTCGGCGAGGGTCTCACCGCTGCCCTCCACCGCCTTCTGACCGTCGGTGTACTGGCGGAGGATGGTGGGGATGCGGACCTCGATGGCCATGGTTGCGGTCTCCTGTCGGAAAGAGTCATCGGTTCGGTGTGCGCGCGATGGGGGTCCCCCCTGGCTCGCGCACTGAGGGAGCGCCGCGGCTCACGGCCGTACGGCGGTGGGGAACGTCAACAGATGGCGCTGTTCAGCCTGCACAGGTCGACGTGCAGCCGCGCCACGAGCAGCGTGCTCGGCGCCTTCTCGCTCACGTCGTTCAGAACCATGGGCTCATCGTATCGATTCCCGGTCCGGGTTCTGGAAGGCAATCCCACATACCGGACCGATCTCAACCAAGGACTGAGATCAGTACGCCTCCACGACCCTGACCTCCTCCTCGGTGACCTCTCCGTCGAGGATCCGGAAGGAGCGGAACTGGAAGTCGCCGAGGCCGTCGGTGTCGGCGGTGGAGACCAGGACGTAGTGGGCACCGGGCTCGTTGGCGTAGCCGATGTCGGTCCGGGAGGGCCGGGCCTCGGTCGCGGTGTGGGAGTGGTAGATGATCACCGGCTCCTCGTCGCGGTCGTCCATCTCGCGGTAGAGCTTGAGCAGGTCCTGCGAGTCGAACTCGTAGAAGGTGGGCGATCGGGCCGCGTTCAGCATCGGGATGAAGCGCTCGGGGCGGCCGGAGCCCGCCGGGCCGGCGACGACGCCGCACGCCTCGTCGGGGTGGTCCTCGCGCGCGTGGGCGACGATCTGGTCGTACAGGGCCTGGGTGAGGGTCAGCATGAGGGTCAGGATAAGCATGCGGGCCGTCCCGTACCGAGGTGTGGTACGGGACGGCCCACATGATGGACGTCCTGAGCGGCAGCCGCCGGGGGTGCCACGAGTACTCCCGGCGGCCGGACGTCCGGGGATGGTCCTGCGCGGTCAGCCGACCTTCTCGAAGGTCGGCTCGGTGCGGTCGGCGATCTGCGGCGTACGGGCCTTCAGGACCATCCAGCCGACGCCGAGCGCGGCCGCCCAGACGGCCATCACGTACAGGCAGACCCGGGAGTCGGCGTCGTAGGCGATCAGGCCGGTGACGAAGAGCAGGAACGCGATGGCGATGTACGAGCACACCGCGCCGCCCGGCGCCGGGAAGGACGAGGCGGGCAGCCGGCCCGCGACGACCGCACGGCGGTAGAGGACGTGGCTGACCAGGATCATCAGCCAGGTCCAGATGCCGGCCGCGGTGGCCACGGAGGTGACGTAGCCGAAGGCCTTCTCCGGGACGATGTAGTTGAGGATCACGCCGATGCCCATGAAGGCCACCGAGACGGTGATGCCGAGCGCCGGGGTCTTGGTCGACGACAGCTTGGAGAAGACGCGCGGCGCCTCGCCGTTGTCCGCGAGGGTGCGCAGCATGCGGCCCGTGGAGTACATGCCCGAGTTGCAGGACGACAGGGCCGCGGTGAGCACCACGAAGTTGACGATGCCGGCGCCGGCCGGGATGCCGATCATGGCGAACGCCTTCACGAAGGGGCTGACGCCCGCCGCGAACTGGGTCCACTTGACCACGCACAGGATGACCGTGAGGGCACCGATGTAGAACAGGGCGATACGCCAGGGCAGCGTGTTGATCGCCTTCGGGAGGGTCTTCTCCGGGTTCTCGGACTCGCCCGCGGTGACGCCGACCAGCTCGACGGCGAGGTAGGCGAACATCACGCCCTGCAGGGTCATCAGGGAGGAGCCGACGCCCTTGGGGAAGAAGCCGTCGAACTGCCACAGGTTCGAGACGGACGCGGTGTCACCGGCGGCGCTGAAGCCGAAGGTGAGCACGCCGAGGCCGATCACGATCATGCCGACCAGGGCGGTGACCTTGACCATGGAGAACCAGAACTCGATCTCGCCGAACAGCTTCACCGAGATCAGGTTGGCCACGAACAGGACCACCAGGAAGACCAGCGCCGTCACCCACCGCGGGACGTCCGGGAACCAGTAGTTGACGTAGATCGCGGCGGCCGTCAGCTCGGCCATGCCGGTCACGACCCACATCAGCCAGTACGTCCAGCCGGTGAAGTAGCCGAAGAACGGGCCGAGGAACTCCCGGGAGTACTCCGCGAAGGAACCGGAAACCGGGCGGTAGAGGAGCAGCTCGCCCAGTGCCCGCATGATGAAGAAGATGATCACGCCCGCGAGGGCGTACATCAGGATGAGGCTGGGACCGGCCTTGGCGATGTTCGCCCCGGCTCCCAGGAACAGGCCGACGCCGATCGCTCCGCCGATCGCGATCATCTGGACCTGCCGGCTGCCGAGCCCGCGCTCGTAACCCTCTTCAGGGGCTTCGGTGACCTTCTCAGAGGTCATGTGTGGTGCGCCTTTCTCCATGCCGAACCGGGCCTTTCGTCGGCCTCGGATCGGGTTTCGATCCCCCCGGATTGATGGAGCTGGGCGGGTTTTGCGAGCCCGCCCGTGCCTGGCCGGCGGTCGCCGGCTCGGTGGCGCACCCGGCCGAACATGGGTGGTGTTCGCCGGGCGGTCGTGAAGATTTATCACGGCCGCAACAATGATCACAGGGGGGTGCTGTGGCGCACCCCACAGGAAGAACCGGACAAAGAGCGCACTATTGCACCAAAACAGGCCGCAACGGTGACAGGATCGTTATCCGGATTTGAGCGTCCTCTGAGCGAACACCAAACGGGGACGATCAGGGCATCAGGGTCGTCACGAGCGTCTCCTGGAGGCCGCCCAGCCACAGGTAGGCCATCACCATCGGCTTGCGCGGGTCCTCGTCCGGGAGCCGGTAGAGCAGATCGGTGTCGTCCTCCTCGGTGATCTCCAGCCGGGCGCCGATCGCCAGACGCAGATCGTTGAGGGCGCTGAGCCAGCACCGCGACTCCTCCGGGGACAGCTTGAGCACCGCCCCGCCGTCGTCCACCGGCGACAGCGCGTCCAGGGTGTGGATCACCGCGAGGGCGTTGTCCCGCTTGCCGGCCCTGAGGTCGTTCTCGGTGTAGCGGCGGAACTCGGCGGAGTGCGCCTCGCGCTCCTCGGCCTCGGCCGGGGAGGCGGGCGCCTGCTCGGGGTCGCTGTAGGCGTCCGGGAAGAGCCTCCTGAGCACCGGGTCGGCGGGCGGCTCGCTCGGGCCCTCGGCGAACAGCTCGGCGAGCGGGTCGGCGGAGGCGTCCTCGGCGGGGCCGGGGCCGATCAGCTCCAGGAGCTGGACGGCCAGCGACCGGATGATGGAGATCTCGACCTCGTCGAGCGCGACGGCAGCGCCGCCGCCGGGAATCGGTTCGAAGTGTCCGGGCATCGAAATGGGTTCGCTACTTCCGGTCCTGCTGGAGGGTGGCCCACAGACCGTAGCCGTGCATCGCCTGCACGTCGCGCTCCATCTCCTCGCGGGAACCGCTGGAGACGACCGCCCGGCCCTTGTGGTGGACGTCGAGCATGAGCTTGGTGGCCTTGTCCTTGGTGTAGCCGAAGTACGTCTGGAAGACGTACGTCACGTAGCTCATGAGGTTGACCGGGTCATTGTGGACGATCGTGACCCAGGGGACGTCGGGCTCGGGTACGGCGAAGACCTCCTCCGCCGACTCGGTGCGTTCGATCTCTACGGGCGCGGGTGACGTCACAGAGCCCATGCTGCCACGCGCGCGATAAATCGTCACACTGACGAAATGGGGTGTACGATTACCCGCCAAGCGACACACACCGGGGGACAGCCCCGGACCCCTGGCCACGCCTGGGGAACCCGGAGATTAGGGGTCAGGTGAGTTTGGTGGACGTGGCGGACCTTGGGCTGCCGGTGGACGTTCCCTCGACGGCGCTCTTCACGGACCAGTACGAGCTGACGATGCTGCAGGCCGCCCTGAAGGCCGGTACGGCCGAGCGGCGCAGCGTGTTCGAGGTCTTCACGCGCAGGCTGCCGGAGGGGCGCCGCTACGGCGTGGTGGCGGGCACCGGACGCGTCCTGGACGCGGTCGAGAACTTCCGCTTCGACGAGGGCGTCCTCGGCTTCCTGCGCGAGCGGAAGATCGTGGACGAGGAGACCCTGGACTGGCTCGCCGGCTACCGCTTCGGCGGTGACATCTGGGGCTACCCCGAGGGCGAGGTGTATTTCCCGGGCTCGCCGGTCCTGCGGGTCGAGGGCAGCTTCGCCGAGTGCGTGCTCCTGGAGACCGTGATCCTGTCCATCCTCAACCACGACTCGGCGATCGCGGCCGCCGCCTCCCGGATGGCCTCCGCCGCGGTCGGCCGGCCGCTGATCGAGATGGGCGCCCGCCGCACCCACGAGCTGGCCGCCGTGGCCGCCTCCCGGGCCGCCTACATCGGCGGCTTCGCGACCACCTCCGACCTCGCGGCCGGCTTCCGCTACGGCATCCCGACCGTCGGCACCTCCGCGCACGCCTTCACCCTGCTGCACGACAACGAGCGGGACGCCTTCCGGGCCCAGGTGCACTCGCTCGGCAGGAACACGACCCTCCTGGTCGACACCTACGACGTCACCCAGGCCGTCCGTACGGCGGTGGAGGTGGCCGGGCCCGAGCTGGGCGCGGTGCGCATCGACTCCGGGGACCTGCTGCTGGTCGCCCACCGGGTGCGGCACCAGCTGGACGAGCTGGGCGCCACCGCCACGAAGATCATCGTGACCTCGGACCTGGACGAGTACGCCATCGCCTCGCTCGCGGCGGCGCCCGTGGACGCGTACGGCGTCGGCACCCAGCTGGTGACCGGCTCCGGGCATCCGACCTGCTCGATGGTGTACAAGCTGGTCGCGCGGGCCGAGTCCGCCGATCCGGCGGCGCCGCTGGTGCCGGTCGCGAAGAAGTCCACCGGGGGCAAGACCTCCATCGGCGGGCGCAAGTGGGCGGCGCGGCGGCTGGACGAGGAGGGCGTGGCCGAGGCCGAGGTGATCGGGACCGGGCCGGTGCCGGCCGCACTGGCCGACCGGCAGCTGCTGGTGGAGCTGGTCAAGGGCGGCGACGTCGTCGCGCGCGAGCCGCTCGACGTGACCCGCGACCGGCACATCGCGGCCCGCGCCAACCTGCCGCTGTCCGCGACACAGCTCTCCCGCGGGGAACCCGTCCTTGCGACGGAGTACGTCTAGGGACGCCACACCCAGGGGCGCTCGGGCAAGTGACGCGCGCCCCTTGTCCGCCCCCGTTCAAGCCCCCTCCCGGACAGGGCCGGGAATCTCTAGGCTCAGATACTCAACCCGACAGTCGAAGGACACCCATCATGCGCCGCGCCTTGATCGTCGTAGATGTGCAGAACGACTTCTGCGAGGGGGGCAGCCTCGCGGTCGCCGGAGGCGCGGATGTCGCCGCCGCGATCACCGAGCTGATCGGCCAGGCGGCGGGCACCGGATACCGCCACGTGGTCGCCACGCGCGACCACCACATCGCGCCCGGCGGCCACTTCGCGGACAACCCCGACTACGTCCGCAGCTGGCCCGCGCACTGCGTCGCGGGCACCGAGGGCGTCGGCTTCCACCCGAACTTCGCGCCGGCCGTCGCCTCCGGGGCGGTGGACGCGGTGTTCGAGAAGGGTTCGTACTCGGCGGCGTACAGCGGCTTCGAGGGCACCGACGAGAACGGGATCCCCCTGGCCGAGTGGCTGCGCTCGCGCCACATCGAGGAGGTCGACGTGGTCGGCATAGCCACGGACCACTGCGTGCGCGCCACCGCACTGGACGCCGCCCGGGAGGGCTTCCGCACCCAGGTCCTCCTGGACCTGACCGCGGGAGTGGCCCCGGAGACCACCGACCGCGCCCTGGAGGAGCTGCGCGAGGCAGGCGTGGAACTGACCGGCAAGCCCGTGGTCAGCGGCTAGAAACCCGCCCGACGGCGACTTCCGGCAGGCCGGGCCCCGCAGGCCCGCACCACCGCGGCCGATCACCGTCGCGGCGGGAGGAACAGCCGGCCCCAAGGGGCGCGGGGAACTGCGCGACCAGCCACAACACACCCGCACCCGCCCACGGCGCGGGCTCACGGCGACCCCGGCACCGCCGCCCGCACCGCCCGCTGCATGCCGCCTCGGCCCCCTCAGCCCTGCACCACCGCCGGCCTGCGAAGCAGCGCCCGGATCGGACGCCACAGCTCCATCACGGTGACGTCGTTGTCAGGCGCCGTCCGCCATATGAGCCCGTCCGGGTGGTGCAGGACCGCGGTGATCTCGTCCGGCGTCGGAGGAGCCGCGTTCCCCCGGAGGTAGATCGCGCGCAGACCCAGGTTGCGCAGACGCGTCAGGGCGCGGGCGCGGTTCTGGGCGTGCACCAGCACCCGCACCCCGCCGGAGCCCCCGGCAGGGGTCGGACTGGGCAGGTTCAACGCCACCACCACCGTGCCGTTCGGCAGTTTGCAGAAGCCTCCTGCGGCCATGCGGTCACATCCCCGTTTCGGTCGGTGTCAATAAGCGGACCACAGGACGCACCTAAACACGATCGGCGGCGACCCGCCAGGGGTCACCGCCGATACGCTTTTGACCTGCGGAAATAACCGCTACTTCACCGCGGGGCCAACTTCCAGCTCGATCGTCGAGCCATTTCCGGCCTGCTTCGTGATCTTGATCTTGGTGTTGGTGTCAGTGACCTTGACACCGCCGGCCGGGTTCGACGCGTCGTAGTAGGAGCTGGTGTGGTCGTTGAAGACCGACACCCCCTTCTGCGACTTGATCTTGGTCGCCACGTCCGCCTTGTGCAGCGTGAAGCCGTCCGTGCGGTCCAGGCCGAACGGGGAGTCGTAGGCCTGGATCCGGTTGCGCAGCAGCGTGCCGTCGGAGTACTTCAGCGCCTTCCAGTGCGCGTCCACCGGCAGGATCAGACCGGTGCCCGGGTGGTCCTTGGCGTTGGTGTTGTTGTCCGCCTGGGAGGTGTCCCACTTCCAGATCAACAGGCCGTTCTGGTACGGGTAGTGCTCCACCCAGCCCGGGCGCTCGGCCGAACCGAAGTTGTACGGGCCGACCTTCAGGGTCTTGTCGTACGACACGTACTGGCGGTTCTCGGCGATGTAGTACTGCTTGTAGTCCTTGGTGAAGGACGCGCCGATACGGGAGAAGCCGGTGGCGGTCCAACCGGCGTCCGCGCTCTCCGCGTTGTCGGAGAACACCGGCGTGCCGTCGGCCGTCAGCGTGATCTCGTCGGCCGCGAAGCCCTTCTGCGCCACCCCGCCGTCGGTCAGGTAGCGGAAGCGGACGTCGATCTTCTTGCCCGCGTAGGCGTCCAGCGAGTACGACAGCTTCTTGTAGCCGTCGACCGTGCCGGTCAGGGCGGGCTTGCCGGAGGCGTCGCGCGGGATGGCCTTGCCGTCCACCGTGCCGTCCACGGCGGTCCAGTTGGCGCCGCCGTCGGTCGACACCTCGGTGTAGAGGTAGTCGAAGCCGTTCTCGATGTCGTACCAGCCGTCCAGGCTCAGCGCGGCCGAGGACTTGCCGGTCAGGTCGACGGAACGGGTCAGGGAGTTCTTGAGGTTGTCACCGCTGCCGCTCCACCACTGGGCCGCACCCTGCGCGGGGGTGACGATCTCGGTCTTGACCGCCTTGTCCGGCAGCGAGACGACGAGCGCCTGGCGGTACTTGGTGTTGTACTCGGCGAGGCCCAGCTTGTGCCAGGAGGAGACACCGGCCTTGCCGCTGTCGTAGTTCAGCCAGCCCAGCTGCAGCTTGTCCCAGGCGTTCATGTCGCCGGGCAGGTCGCCGATGGACTCCTTGCCGGTGCCGAGCCAGGAACCGGAGGACATCAGGGTCCAGAAGCCGGTGGAGTTGTCGCCGCCGTTGGTGTCGTACTCGTCCGGCAGGCCCAGGTCGTGGCCGTACTCGTGGGCGAAGACGCCGAGGCCGCCGTTCTCCGGCTGGATGGTGTAGTCGCCGACCCAGACGCCGGTGTCACCGATCTGCGCGCCGCCGAGCTTGTTGCCCTGGGGGCCGGTGGCGCCGGTGTCGGTGCCGAAGGCGTACCAGCGGTGCGCCCAGATGGCGTCCTTGCCCTGGGCGCCGCCGCCCGCGGACTCGTCCTCACCGGCGTGCACGAGCTGGAAGTGGTCGATGTAGCCGTCGGGCTCGTTGAAGTTGCCGTCGCCGTCGTAGTCGTAGCGGTCCCACTGGTCGTACTTGGCCAGGTCGGCCTTGACGGCGGCGTCGGACTTGCCGGCCTTCTTCTGGTCGGCGACCCAGGCGTTGACGCCGTCGCTGACGGCGTTCCACACGCTCGGGCAGTTGGTCTGGCCGCACGCGTTGTTGCCGTACCGGGCCTCGTTGTAGGGGACCTTGACCCAGTCCGAGACCTCGCCGTCGACCGAGTAGCGGCCCGAGGACTGCTTCTCGTAGTACTTCTTCAGCGACTCGGTCTTCTTGCCGGTGCCGAAGTAGAGGTCCTGGTAGTGCTTCTGGTTGTAGTCCTTCTGCCAGGCCGTGCTGTTGTCCTTCTTGCGGTCCGGCGCGGCGATCTTGTTGTGCAGCGGTCCGGGGGTGCCGCCGTACTTGGGGTCCGTCTGGTCGCCGAACTCCACCAGGATCGTGAAGATCTTGTCGGTCTTCTCGCGGCTCAGCTCGACGTACTTGCTGTCGCCCTTCTTGCCCTTGAGCTGGACGACCTTCGAGCCGTTGCGCTCCTGAGCCTTGGCCTTGCCCGATATGAGCTGGTTCAGGGCCTCCTGACGCTGAGCCCTCTGCGTCTTGCTCATGGGGCCGTCGAGGTCGTGCTTCTGCTGCTTCACCGGGGCCGGGTCGTGCCGGTTCTCGGCAGCCGGCCGGGCCGTGGTGCTCGCCTCGGCGACGGCGAACGTCGCGAAACCGGCGGATGCCGCGGCGAGCGCCACACCTATGGCGGCGACTCTGAACGTCCAGGGTCTGCTGGTCACTTGAGTTCCTCCCCCGCGCCGCGCCCACGGACAGGGGGGTCCTAGGTCATGGAAGGGTCCGTGCGCGCACGATCAACGCGTGTAATCAAGTGACGACATTTGACTAGAGGTTTAGAAGAAAAGACAGACCTTGACTTGGACAGAACAAGTGCACTATGCGGAGCCGACGTTCGCTTTACGAACAGCTGAACTTGTCGGTCAGCGGTCGCGCGGACCCGTCCACCTGCCGGACGCCATGACTCCGTGCGCCCCCTGTGCACCGGCACCGTGGGTTAGGTCACGCTTACCAGGCGTCCCGTTCGGGCATGCACGCGAATAGAGTCCAAGGCGCGCTCCCCATCTTCATCTTCCGAGGACACGATTGCCATGCCTCGTCCGACTGCCGCACAGCTCGTCTACGGTTCGTGCACCGTGATCTTCTCGACGCTCGCCATGCTGCTGCTGTCCCAGACGAGTTCGGGCCTCGGGATCACGGTCATCGCCCTGGCCGCGCTCGCACTGGGGCTGCTCGTGGCGATGACGGTGCCCCTGCCCGGGCCCCGCACGGTTGCTTCGCCCGCCGAGACCGCACCCGAGGAGGAGCCGGTGACCACCGCGCTCTGAACGGCCGCACACGTGAGCGGCGGCCCCGTGACTACTCCCACGGTCCCGCCGCTCTCGTATGGGCACCCATAACGGCTGCGCACCGGCACCCGGGCCGGCTCAACCGAGGGCGACCACGACCGTCTTGGCCGCCTTGTCGTGCAGTCCCTGTTTGTACGGCTTGTCGAAGTAGCTCCAGCCGCCGCAGATCGCCGTCCAGATGCAGGCGCAGCAGAAGGCGAACGGCAGCCAGAGCACACAGGCCCGGATCAGCGAGGTCTGTGTGCCGGGTGTGGACCCGTCGTTCAGGTTCGCCACCCGCATGTTGAACCACTTCTTGCCGAGGGTCTGGCCCCACTTGGCGGTCAGCACGGTGTCGTAGGCGACGTAGAGGACGGCGGCCACGACGGACTGCCACAGGCCCCGGCCGACCTCCACCCTGTCGCCGTTCACGTTGTACCCCTCGACCCCGAGGGGCAGGGTGACCAGCCAGACGACGATGCCCACGAGGATCATGTCGATGATCCGCGCGAGGGTCCGCTTGCCGCTGTCGGCGAGCGGGGGCATACCGGCGAGCGGATCGGCGGGGTAGCCGGGGCCGCCGGCGCCGTACGGAGCGCCGCCGTAGGGCCCACCGCCGTAGGAAGGTTGTCCTGGGTGGGGAGGCTGCCCGCCGTACGGGGGCGGCTGCCGGCCGCCGTCGTGGGGCGGAGGCTGCTGCCCTCCCCAGGGCGGGGGCTGCCCGCCCGGCGGGGGTGGCGGCTGGCCTCCTGGCGGCGGGGGCTGCTGGGCGCCGTACGGAGTGTCGTACGGCGAGCCCGCCCCCTGGTCCGACGGGGGCCGCTTCTTGAACGGGTCGTCCTCGGGGGGCTGCTCTCCGGAGCCGGGGGGCGGTTCGCTGCTCATGGCCCGAGTGCACCGCGAACGCCCCGGCTCCGCATCCGACGGGCGGCCGTACGGAGTACGGCCGCTTCACCCGGTCAGCCCGCGACGAAGGTGTGGGCCGCCTTGTCGTGCCAGCACTGGCGCCAGGGCCGGTCGAACAGGCACCACAGCACGCCGACGATCCCGATGCCGAGCAGCCCGGGGATGCTGTAGACCAGCCAGCGGCGCAGGGCCGCGCCGAACGCCGGGGGCTCGTGCCCCTCGATGTCCCGGACCTCCAGCCCGCACAGCTTCTTGCCCAGCGTGCGGCCCCACTTGGCGGTCGGCAGCACCTCGTACAGCACGCCGAAGACCAGGAGCACGGCGAGGACGATGCCGAGCGCGGTGCCGGTCGTGCCGTCGAGCAGCCAGACGGTGACCGTACGGCCGGACAGCCTCGCCTCGTCGATCTTGCGCTGGATGTGGTCGGCCACCTGGGCGCCGAACGGGACCGCCGCGGCGGCGGTGACGGCGCCGACGACCAGATTGTCGATCAGGCGGGCGGCGAGGCGCTTGCCGAGGCCGGCCGGGCGGGCCGCGGCCTGACGGCGGGCCGCCGCCTGGAACAGGTCCTCCACGGGCGGCTTCCACGGCCCCACCGGCTGCTCGTCGCCGCCCCCGGCCAGCTGGTGCACCTGCTGCGCCCAGGAGGCCTGGCCGCCGCCGGGGCCCGAGGTCATGGGGGTGGCGGGGGCGGCGGCCTGCTGCGGAGCGCCCTGCTGGGGTACGCCTTGCTGGGGTACGCCCTGCTGCGGCACAGCCTGCTGCGGTACCGAGGGAGCCGCGGAAGCCTGCGGGGTGCGGGGGGCCTGGGACGCCTGTGCGGCCGCGGCGCGGGCGGCGGCCTTGCCGGCGCCGAAGCCGGGGCCCGCGGCCGGGGCGGACTGCGCCGGTGCGGACTGCGCCGGGGGTGCCCCGACCGGTCCCTGCACACCGGGTCCGGGGGCACCCGGAGCGCCGAGTCCGCTCGCGGCACCACCGGGACCACTCGCCCCGCCCGGTCCCGCCTGGGGCGCCCCGACGGGTCCCTGTGCTCCGAAGCCGGGGGTGCCGGACGTGCCCGGGGTGCCCGACGGCGCCGGGCCGGAGGCTCCGGGCTGCAGGCCCGGGCCCTGGCCCGGTACCGGACGGAACGTCATCGTGCCCTCGTCCTGGACCGCCGCCGGGCCGGGGACCGGACGGCGGAAGATGAACGTGCCGCCGGAGTCGGGGGCGTCGTCCTGCGCCGGCGGGATCGATGCCGTGCCGTCGGCGCGGCCGGCCGGCGCGGACGGACGGTCCGCGGGGATCCTCGGGTCGGTGCCCCAGGCGGGCATCCGCTCCTGCCCCGGGGAGCCCGGCTGCGGTTCCTCGTCGAAGAAGTGCGGGCCCGTCTCCTCGACGGACGGGGCCGCCGGGCGGGCGCCGGGCGGCGAGGCGAGCGATTCGCCGTCCTTCGGCGCCGGCCGGCTGGTGCCCGGCACCCAGGAGGCGCCGTTCCAGTACCGGACGTAGCCGGGGATGGACGGGTCCGGGTAGTAGCCCTCGCGGGGCCTGTCGTCACCGGGGGCCGGGGTTGGGGCGCTCATGTCCGCTCGTCCCGTATCTGCTCGGGGGTGGGATGGGGGCCTCCACATCTATCAGACCCGGGCATGCCACACCGCCAGTCCGGCCGGACCCACCCCTTTCCGGGCAACGGCGTGCACGGGTCCCACACCCGCGCCGAAAAATTTCCCGGAACCCGCGTAATGGCCGCGCCCCTGCCCCCTCTCCCCTGTGCACGGGCCGGTCGAAGCGGCCCCGGCAGAGAGGAAGCGCAGGTCATGCATCACAACGTGGTGGAGCGGGAGCTGGAGATGAAGCTCATCCTGTCCCCCGAGCGGAGCGTCCCGGTCCCGGCGCGGCTCACCTACCGCTGTGACGATCCCTACGCGATCCACATCGGTTTCCACATCAACTCCGAGCACCCCGTCAACTGGACGTTCGCCCGGGAGCTTCTGGTGGAGGGGGTGTTCCGGCCGTGCGGACAGGGCGACGTGCGGGTGTGGCCGACGAAGGCCGACGGGCGCAGCGTCGTGCTGATGGGGCTCAGTTCGCCGGACGGGGACGCCCTGCTGGAGGCGCCCGCCGCACAGGTGTCCGCCTGGCTGGAGCGGACCCTGCGGGCGGTGGCTCCGGGGACCGAGGGCGGGCAGCTGGGCATCGACGACGCGCTCGACCAGCTGCTCGCCCGGTGAGTGCCGTACGGGAGGGGCCGGCCGGCGGAAGGTCGTACGGGCGATGGTCCGGGAGGTGCTGCGGGAGGTGCTGCGGGAGCGGTCGATCAGAACAGCTTGCCGGGGTTGAGGATGCCGAGCGGGTCGAAGACCTGCTTGACCGCCCGCTGCATCTCCACGCCGACCGGGCCGATCTCCCGGGCCAGCCACTCCTTCTTCAGGACGCCCACGCCGTGCTCGCCGGTGATGGTGCCGCCGAGTTCCAGGCCGAGGGCCATGATCTCGTCGAAGGACTCGCGGGCCCGCCGGGACTCGTCGGCGTCCTGGGCGTCGAAGCAGACGGTGGGGTGCGTGTTGCCGTCCCCGGCGTGGGCGCAGACGCCGATGGTGAGCCCGTACTTGTCGGCGATCCGCTCGACGCCCTCCAGCATCGCGCCGAGCTTGGAGCGGGGCACGCACACGTCGTCGATCATCGTCGTGCCCTTGACCGCCTCCAGCGCGGTCAGCGAGAGCCGCCGGGCCTTGAGGAGGAGTTCGGACTCGGCGGCGTCCTCGGCCGGGACGACCTCGGTGGCGCCGGCGGCCTCGCACAGCGCCCCGACGGCGGCGAGGTCGGCGGTGGGGTCCGGGGTGTCGAAGGCGGCCAGCAGCAGCGCCTCGGTGGTCTCCGGGAGACCCATGTGAGCGAGGTCGTTGACCGCCTTGACGGTCGTACGGTCCATCAGTTCGAGGAGGGACGGGACGTGACCGCCCTCCATGATCCGGCACACGGCCTCGCAGGCGGCGGCCGTGGAGGCGAACTCGGCGGCCAGGACCAACTGCTGGGGCGGCTTGGGCCGAAGGCCCAGGACCGCGCGGACGACGATGCCGAGGGAGCCCTCGGAGCCGACGAAGAGGCGGGTGAGGTCGTAGCCGGCCACCCCCTTCGCGGTACGGCGCCCCGTGGACATCAGGCGGCCGTCGGCGAGGACGACCTCCAGGCCGAGCACGTACTCGGCGGTGACGCCGTACTTCACACAGCACAGGCCGCCGGACGCCGTGCCGATGTTCCCGCCGATGGTGCACATCTCCCAGCTGGAGGGGTCCGGCGGGTAGTACAGGCCGTGTTCCTCGACCGCGTGGGAGAGGGCGGCGTTGACCACGCCCGGTTCGACCACGGCGATCCGGTCGACGGGGCTGATCTCCAGGATGCGGTCCATCTTGGTGAGGGACAGCACGATGCAGCCGTCGGTGGCGTTGGCGCCGCCGGACAGGCCGGTGCGGGCGCCCTGCGGGACGACCGGGACGCGCAGTTCGGTGGCGGTGCGCATGACGTGCTGCACCTGCTCGACCGTGCGCGGCAGCACGACCACGGCCGGGGCGCCGGCCGGGCAGAAGCTCGCCATGTCGTTGGCGTAGGACGTGGTGACGTCGGGGTCGGTCAGGACGGCCTCGGCGGGCAGGCCGGCCAGGAGCCGGTCGGTGAGGTCACCGGTTGCGTCGTCGCGAGGGGCTTCGATACGGCTCATGATCACAGCGTCGCACTCGGGGCCATCGGTGTGAACCCCGTCCGTGCCTTCCTTGGGCCACCCGGGCACGCTCGCCGTATTGACGCACAGTGAGCGGCATGAAGATCCGACAGTACGGCCGCTCCGCCCCCGGTCCGTCCCCGGTGGCCGGGCAGCCCCCGCCGCGCCGCCGCCGGCGGTGGCCTCGGCGCGTGCTGGTGACCGCGCTGGCGGGCGGGACCGTGGCGGGCGCCGTGCTGATGCTGCGGCCGGAGCCGCCGCACCGCCGGGCGCTGCCGCCCGCGCCGGGCCCGCAGGCGCACGTACCGGCGCAGGCGCTGACGGCGGTCACCTCCGGACTGCCGGCCGCGCTGCCCGACCTGGCGGTGCTCATCGGGCAGCAGGAGAGCAGGGTGCGGGCGCGGCCGCAGGACGCGCAGGCATGGGCGGTGCTGGGGGCCGCGTACCTGGAACGGGGCCGGCAGAGCGCCGACACGGCGAACTACCCGAAGGCCGAACGGGCCCTGCGGACCGCGCTTCAGGTGCGGGGCGAGGGGCACCCGCAGAACGCGGTGGCGCTGGACGGGCTGGCCTCCCTGGCCAACGCGCGGCGGGACTTCCCGGAGGCGAAGCGGTACGGCGAGCAGGCGCTGAAGCTGGCGCCGAAGCAGTGGACGGCGTATCCGCCGCTGATCGATGCCTACACCGGGCTCGGCGACTACAAGGCGGCGCGCAGCACCCTGGACAAGCTGACGGCACTGCACGCCGGGGCGGCCGCGCGGCCCGCGGTGATGGCCGAGGCGTCGGCCGTGTACCGGGACCGGGGCTGGCGCGAGGACGCGACGGCCCAGCTCACGGACGCGGCGGCGGCCGCCCGCACACCCGCCGAGCAGGCCGCCCGTCTGACCGGGATCGGGCAGCTGTCCTGGGAGCGGGGCGACCGGGAGGACGCGCTCAGGCACTTCGAGGCGGCCCTCAGGCTCGTCCCCGGCGGGCGGGCGGCGCTGGCGGGCAGGGGCCGGGCGCTGGCGGCACTGGGCCGTGACGGCGAGGCCCTGGCCGCGTACCGGGCGGCCCTCGCCGGGCAGCCGGATCCGCGCGACGCGCTGGAGCTGGGAGAGCTGTACGAGTCGCTGGGGATGTTCCCGTCCGCGCAGGCGCAGTACGACCTGATGACGAGGCGTGCGGAGGAGGCGGCGGCCGGCGGGGTCGACGAGGAACTGCTGATCGGGCAGTTCGAGGCGGACCACGGGGATGCCCGGGAGGCCGTGGAGCGGTTGGAGGAGGAGTGGCTGCGCCAGCCCGGCATCGAGGTGGCCGACGCCCTCGGCTGGGCGCTGCACCGGGCCGGCGACGACACGCAGGCGCTGGAGTACGCCTCGAAGGCCACGGACAAGACGAAGGGCGGCGCGGTGCGCAGTGCGCCGTACGTATTCCACCTGGGCATGATCGAGCGGGAGCTGGGGGAGGACGGGCCGGCCAGGCGGCACCTGGAGGAGGCGCTGCGGATCAACCCGTACTTCTCGCCGCTCGGGGCTCCGGCCGCGCGGTCGGCGCTGCACGAGCTGGGCGAGGTACCCGACGAGCCCCTGCCCGCCGAACTGCCCTAGGACCGGTCGGCGAACCGCCCCCGGAAGCTGCCCGGCGTGCTGCCGCAGGACCTGCCCGGCGCGCAGCATCCAGGACCTGCCCGGCGCTCTGCCGCCTGCCCGGCGTGCTGCCGCAGGACCGCCGGGCCGCGGCGGGGGCCTGGCTGCGCCGGGGGCCCGTCAGGCGGCTCGTGCCGGACGGGCCCCCGGCCCTGGACGCGGACTGCCGTGCCGCGGCTACAGGTTGCCGCGCTTCTCCTGCTCGCGCTCGATCGCCTCGAACAGGGCCTTGAAGTTGCCCTTGCCGAAGCCCATCGAGCCGTGCCGCTCGATGATCTCGAAGAAGACGGTCGGGCGGTCCTGGACCGGCTTGGTGAAGATCTGCAGCAGGTAGCCGTCCTCGTCGCGGTCGGCGAGGATCTTCAGTTCGCGCAGGGTCTCGATCGGCACGCGGGTGTCCCCGACCCACTCGCCGAGGGTGTCGTAGTAGGAGTCCGGGGTGTTGAGGAACTGGACACCGGCGGCGCGCATGGTGCGGACCGTCTGCACGATGTCGTTGGTGTTCAGCGCGATGTGCTGGACGCCGGCCCCGCCGTAGAACTCCAGGTACTCGTCGATCTGGGACTTCTTCTTGGCGATCGCGGGCTCGTTGATCGGGAACTTGACCTTGAGCGTGCCGTCGGCGACGACCTTCGACATCAGCGCGCTGTACTCGGTCGCGATGTCGTCGCCCACGAACTCCTTCATGTTCGTGAAGCCCATGACCTTGTTGTAGAACGCCACCCACTCGTTCATCCGGCCGAGTTCGACGTTGCCGACGCAGTGGTCGATGGCCTGGAAGGTGCGCTGGGCGGGCGGCTCGACGATCGGGGAGGCGGTGACGAACCCGGGCAGGTACGGGCCGTCGTAGCCGGTGCGCTCGACGAGGGTGTGGCGGGTCTCGCCGTAGGTGGCGATCGCGGCGAGGACGACGGTGCCGTGCTCGTCCCTCACCTCGTACGGCTCGGTGACGGAGCGGGCGCCGTGCTCGATCGCGTAGTCGTAGGCGCGGCGTGCGTCCGGGACCTCGATGGCCAGGTCGATGACGCCGTCGCCGTGCTCGGCCACGTGCCTGTCGAGGAAGCGGCCCCAGTCGGTGCTCGCCTTGACGACCGACGTGAACACGAACCGGGCGGAACCGTTCTCCAGCACGTAGCTCGCGGTCTCGCGGCTGCCGTTCTCCGGTCCGGAGTAGGCGACCAGCCGCATGCCGAAGGCGGTGGAGTAGTAGTGCGCGGCCTGCTTGGCGTTGCCCACGGCGAAGACGACCGCGTCCATTCCCTTGACCGGGAAGGGGTCGGCCTGCCCGGCCGTCGTGGCGGGAGTGTGGTGTGTGGTCTGCGTCATAGCGGAAGGGTGGCCCCGGTCTGCAAGGTGCGCAATAGTTCGCGTAATCACTGAACAATCTGCTCAGTGATACGACGGTGACGGCGGGCTTTCTGTACAGGATGACCATCCGGGAGGCGGGCGTGGCGATCGATCGACTGGACGGGCGCATCATCGTGCTGCTGGCGCGTGAGCCCCGTATCGGCGTGCTGGAGATGTCGCGGCGGCTCGGGGTCGCCCGGGGGACGGTCCAGGCGCGGCTGGACCGGCTTCAGTCGAATGGGGTCATCCGGGGATTCGGGCCCCAGGTGGACCCGGCGGCCCTCGGCTACCCGGTCACCGCGTTCGCGACGCTGCAGATCCGGCAGGGTCAAGGCCCCGATGTCCGGGCGCACTTGGCGACCGTGCCGGAGATGCTGGAGCTGCTGACCACCACGGGCAGCGGGGACATGCTGTGCCGGCTGGTGGCCCGCTCCAACGCGGATCTCCAGCGGGTGATCGACCGGGTCGTCGGCTTCGACGGCATCGTCCGGGCCTCCACGGCGATCGTCATGGAGAACCCCGTTCCGCTGCGGGTCATCCCGCTGGTGGAACAGGCCGCCGCGGATGCCGGCGAAGGAACCTGACCGACCCGGGGGACGCGCGCGTGCCCTTCCGGGAGTACCCGGGAGCACCTGGGAGTACCTGGGAGTACCTCTGCAGCCGGTGGTCGGCTAGCAGCTCGGGACCGGGCCCTTGCCCTTCTCCAGGGCCGTCAGGGCGTTCACCGCGCCCTTCAGCGTGGTCACAGGGACCAGTCGCAGGCCCTTGGGCAGCTCGGTCTTCGCGTCGGCGCACTCGTCCTTCGGCACCAGGAAGACGGTGGCCCCGTCGCGCTTCGCGGCCTGCGTCTTCAGGGCCACGCCGCCGACCGCGCCGACCTTCCCGGCGGCGTCGATCGTGCCCGTACCGGCGATGGTGCGCCCGCCGGTGAGGTCGCCGCCGCTGCCGTCGCCGTCCAGCTTGTCGATGATCCCCAGGGTGAACAGGAGCCCCGCGCTGGGCCCGCCGACATCGGCGAGCTTCAGGTCGGCCTTCACCTTGTCCGGGCTCAGGCCCAGGTACTTCAGCGCCGCCTCGGTCGCCGCGTCCTGGGACTGCTGCATCTGCTCCGTGTTGTGCTTCTCGATCTCCTTGATGCTGTTGCCGCTCGGGTAGACCGCGTCGCGGGGCATCACGGCCCGGTCGGTGCGGAACCAGTTGTCGACCACGTCCCGGAGGGAGACCCGGGCGTCCGGGCCGGTCGCCTCGATGGTCGTCATCCGCAACTGCCCGCCCGTCCTGCGGGTGGGCGCGCCGGAGACCGTGATCACCGGGGTGCCCTGGTTCTCGCCGAGCACGTTCGCCGTCATCCCCGGCTGTGCCACCGAGAACGGCAGCGGTGCGAACGCGGCCGTGGCGAGCAGGGCCACGACGGGCAGGGCACAGACGGCGACGGCCTGGGGACGCGTGAGACGTGAGAGCACGGAGTCAATCTAACGCGACGGCCCGTTCCGGCCACCGGCCCCTCACCCGGCGTACAGGTCCCGTCGCGCCCGGGTGAAACGCCGCAGCGCTTCCGGCAGCGGCTCGGTGCCGATGCCGGGCGTGGCCGGGACCGGGAGGTGGCCATCCTGAAGGACGAAGGGCTCGGTGATGTCCTCGGCGAAGTAACGCGAGGAGGCCGAGGTGTCCCCCGGGAGGGTGCAGCCGGGCAGGGCGGCCAGGGCCAGATTGGGGGCGCGGCCGATGCCCGTCTCCAGCATGCCGCCGCACCACACCGGGACCCCGTGCGCACGGGCCACGTCGTGGACGCGGCGGGCCTCCAGGTAGCCGCCGACCCGGGCGGGCTTGACGTTCACCACCCGGCAGGCGTCCATGGCGATCGCGGACGCGGTGTCGCGCGCGTGGTGCAGGGACTCGTCCAGGCAGACGGGGGTCGTCAGGCGCCGCTGGAGCTGTGCGTGGGCGTGGAGGTTGTTCTCCTCCAGCGGTTCCTCGATCAGCAGCAGCCCGAACTCGTCCAGCCGCGCGAGGTGCCGGGCGTCGGCGAGCGTGTAGGCGGTGTTGGCGTCGACCTGGAGGGGCAGATCGGCGCCGAAGCGCTCGCGGACCGCCCGGACCGGCTCGACGTCCCAGCCGGGCTCGATCTTCAGCTTGATGCGGACGTACCCCTCGGCGAGGTAGCGCTCCACGTCGTCCAGCAGTTCGGGCACGGAGTTCTTGATGCCGACGGAGACCCCGGCGGGCACCCGGTCCCGTACGGCGCCCAGATAGGTCGCGAGCGGCATGCCGTGGGAGCGCAGCTCCGCGTCCAGGACCGCCGTCTCCAGGGCCGCCTTGGCCAGCTCGTGCCCCTTGATCTTCGCCGTCGCGGGGGCCAGCGCCGCCGTGGTCAGGTGCGGGAGGGCAGCCACCCGGGGCAGCAGGAAGTCGCGCAGCACGATCTCGGCGCCGGCCACGAACTCCGGGCAGTACAGCGGCTCGGGGTCGGCGGCGAACTCCGACCAGCCCTCGGCCACGTCCGTGACGACGTGCACCAGGAAGGTGTCCTTCGTCGTCATCGTGCCGAAGGACGTACGGAACGGGGTGACCAGCGGGATCGCCACGTGCACGATCTCGACGCGCTCCAGCTTCACGCGCTCGTCTCCGTCCGGGTGAGCGTGTACCAGCCGTCACGGGACATGCCCGTGGCCCGGAAGCCCTCCGCGAAGGCCTCCGAGAAGACCTCGCGCACGGCGTGGCGCCAGCGCAGCGCGAGGCCGGGGTCGGCGGCGCGCAGCTCCACGATGTCGTCGGGGACGCGGCAGAAGACCTGCCGTTCGGCGAGATCGCGGCGGGCCAGGAAGCCGCCGTCGGGGGCGGTGTGGGTCGCGGGCGCCAGGTCCCGGTCCTGCGTGCCCCAGGAGGCGGAGGGTGCGGTGCCGGACGCGGTGGAGGGTACGGTGCCGGACGCGATGGCGGGTGCCGTCCCCTGCGAGGCCGCGGGCGCCGTGAGGTCCCAGGTCACCGTCAGCCGGTCGCTCTCGTCGCCGTCGTTCACGCCGTCGGCCATGGGGCCGTAGAAGTCGATGAGGTACTCCGTGCCGACGGCGCCCAGCTTGGCCAGGTTGAAGCGGGCGTTGCGGCCCACCAGCGGATCGAAGGTCCAGCGCATGCTGCGCGCGCCGCGACCGAGGGCCCACGCGCGCTGGGCCTGCTTCACCGCGTGCCCGATGCCCCGGTCGGCGGCGGCCACCAGGGAGTACGTGCTGTGCCCGGGCCCGAGCACGGCGACCGACGCCCCGGCGAGGCGCTGCCCGTCGTAGGCGGCGTGCACGGCGCCGCCCGCGTGCACCAGGCTGTGCAGCACCTCGGCCGGATAGGGCGGGGCGGTGCGCGGGGTCTGCCACACGTCGGAGAAGTGGTCGGCCACGGCCGCGAGCCCGGCCACGTCGTGGACAGTGCAGACGTCGACTCCCGCTGTCATGACTCCCGCCCTCATAACACCTGCCGTCGTGACACCTGCCGTCGGGACACCTGCTGTCGGGACACCTGCTGTCGTGACTCCTGCTGTCATGCAGACGAGTCTCGGAGGCCGCCAGGGGGTGTGGGTTGTGCAGGCGGCCAAGGAGTGCGTACGTTCGTTGCACCATCAGCCAAGCCGTCCCTGTCGAGGACTCCCATGGACGCGTGCACTCTCGGCGATCTCCTGGACGTCGTCGGCAGCCCCGCGCTGCGCCTGCACACCGCCCCCGCCGGGCCCGGCGTACCGGTCACCGAGGCGGTGCTCCACGACGGCCGCACCCCGCTGCCCCGGACGCCGGGCGGGCTGCTGCTGGCGGTCGGGGTGCCGGCCGCCGAGGCGGGACCGCTGCTGCGGGCGGCGGCGCAGGCCGGGCTGGCCGGTGTCGTGGTGCGGGGCGCGGACGGGCCCGTCGAGGAGGCGGATGCGTACGGCGTGGCGCTGCTGTCGGTCGCCGAGGACGCGGCCTGGCACCAGGTGCACCTGCTGCTGGCCTCGGCCATCGGGGCGCGGCCCGCCGCCGCCTCCGACACCGGCCTGGGCGATCTGTTCGCGCTGGCCGACGCGATTGCGGCGGGGACCGGCGGGGCGACCGCCATCGAGGACCCGCGGCAGCGGATCCTCGCCTACTCGACCGTCCCCGGGCAGCCGGTGGACGAGGACCGGCGCCAGGGCATCCTCGGCCTGCAGGTGCCGGCCAGCCCGGAGAACACCGAGCAGTACCGGCGGCTGTTCGCGGCCGACCGGCCGGTGCGGCTGCCCGCGCTGACCGGCTCGGGCCTGCCCCGCCTGGCGATGCCGGTGCGGGCCGGCGGGGAGACGCTCGGTTCCGTCTGGGTGGTCGACGACGGCTCGCTCGCCCCGGACGCCGAGGACACCCTCGCCCAGGGCGCCTCCACGGCCGCCCTGCTCCTGCTGCGCGCCCGCGCGGCCCGCGAACTGGCCCGGCACCGCGGCACCGATCTGCTGCGCCGCCTGCTGGACGGCACGGCGGACGCGGCGACGGCCGCCGAGCGCCTCGGGGTCGCGGGCCCGGCCAGGGTGGCCGCCTTCGTCCTGGACTCCGCCGCGAGCGTCCCGGACACCGAGCGCACCGCGCTGCGCCTGCTGGACGTCGTCCGCCTGCAGTGCGAGGCGCGGTACGGGCGGCACGCGTGCGTGCTGGTGGACGGCGTGGTGTACGCGGTGCTGCCGGGCGACGGAGAGCGGCACCGGGGGCTCGCCGAGGACATCGTCGCGCGGGCCGGGCAGGCGCTGCGGGTGCCGGTGCGGGCGGCGCTCGGTGAGGTGGCGCCGGGCGCGGGCGGCCTCGCGGACTCCCGTGCGGACGCGGATCTGGTGCTGCGGGTCCTGGACGCCGCTCTGCCCCTCGCCACGGTGGACGAGGTGCGCCCGCGCGTGACGCTGCTGCGGCTGTCCGAGGTGATGCGGGAGCGGCGGGAGCTGAACGCCGGCGCCTGGCACAGGGTCCTCGCGTACGACGCCGCGAACGGTACGGAGTACGCCCGCACGCTCGTGTGCTGGTTCGACGCGGGCTGCGACATGGCGGGCGCGGCCAGGTCGCTCGCCGTGCACCCCAACACCTGCCGCTACCGCCTCAAGCAGCTGCAGCAGCACGCCGGGGTCGACCTGGACGACCCCGACGAACGGCTGGTGCTGTGGCTTCAGCTGAGAACGCTCGCCGGGCTCGGGCCGGCCACCACCCCCGCCTGAACCGGGCCGAGCACGCTCACCGGGCTCGGCCCAGCCACCGCCCGAGCCGCTCCTCGCACCGCTCCAGGTGCTCGACGGGGACGTACTCCCCCGCCGTGTGGGCGAGCGACGGATCGCCGGGTCCGTAGTTGAGCGCGGGTACGCCGAGCGCCGCGAACCGGGCCACGTCCGTCCAGCCGAACTTGGGCCGGGGCTCGGCCCCCAGCGCGCGTACCAGCCCGCCGACCCGGTCGAGATGAGGCGGCGCACCCGCGACGACCTCGGTGACGCGGACCTCGTACTCCGGGAAGAGCCCGCGCACGTACGCCTCCGCCTCCTCGGCGGAACGACTGGGCGCGAAACGGCAGTTGACCGTGACGACGCACTCGTCGGGCACGACGTTCCCGGCGACCCCGGCCCGCACGGCGACCGCGCTCAGCCCCTCCCGGTACTCCAGCCCGTCCACGACGATCCGCTCGGGCGTGTGCTCGTCGAGCCGCTGGAGCACCCGGGCGGCCTTGTGCGCGGCGTTGACGCCCTGCCAGGCGCGGGCGGTGTGCGCGCGGGCCCCCTCGACGACGACGTCGGCGGTGAGGATGCCCTGGCAGCCGGCCTCGACACCGGCGCCGGAGGGCTCCATCAGGATCGCCAGACCTGCCTCTTCGAGCAGCCCCGGCCGCGCGGCCGCGATCCGGGCCAGCCCGTTCCGGTCGCCTTCGACCTCCTCGCACTCGTAGAAGACATAGGTGAGGTCGCGGACGGGCTCGGGCACGGTGGCCGCGAGCCTGAGGCCCACCGCCACCCCGCCCTTCATGTCACAGGCGCCGAGCCCGTGGACCCGGCCGTCGGCGAGCCGGGAGGGCAGGTTCCCGGCGGCCGGAACGGTGTCCAGATGACCGGCCAGCAGCGCGCGTTCAGGGCGGCCGAGGGCGGTACGGGCGACGACGGAGTTGCCGATGCGCTCGACGGCCAGGTGGGGCAGCCCGCGCAGGGCCGCCTCGACGGCGTCCGCGATCCGCCGCTCCGCTCCGCTCTCGGAGGGGAGGTCGACGAGGGCGCGGGTGAGGGCGACGACGTCGGAGGTGAGATCGAGGGCGGTCACGCGGGGTCCTTGTGCGGTGCGTCGCGCTTGTTCTCCGGCCTCCGGCCGGCTGTCCACTCTCTCCACCGTGCCGCTCCTCCGCATCGGGCTTGTACGGCCTTCGATGATGCGGAGGGGAATCCGGCACGGGGTGGGGGGAACGGCCAAAGGCCGGAGGCACTCATTGGCGAGACGGCCAAGGACGTGTTTGCGACGGCACCTTGGTGGCGGGGGGAGCGAGAACACCACAAGGCACAAAGCACAAAGCGCAAAGCAAAGGCCACAGGCCACAAGGCACCCGCAAACGCACCCGCACCCGCGCTGGGCAAACGGCGCCCCTCGCCCCTAACAGAACGCCCCTGACACAACGCCCCTAACGCAACGCCTCCGCGACCTCCCTCGCGGCATCCACCACCCGTGGCCCCACCCTCTCCGGCACGGAGTCCGCAAGCATGACCACCCCCACGCTGCCCTCGACCCCGGTGACCCCGACGAGCGGCGCCGCCGCCCCGCTCGCCCCGGCCTCCAGCTCTCCGTGCGTGAGCGTGTAGCCGGGATCGGTCGACGGCGACAGCCGCGCGGCGAGGATCGCCCTGCCCGCCGCGCCCCGGTCCAGCGGGTGCCGGAAACCGGCCCGGTAGGCGACGTGATAGTCCGTCCACGTCGGTTCGACCACGGCGACGGCCAGTGCCTCGGTCCCGTCCACCAGCGTCAGATGCGCCGTCGCCCCTATGTCCTCGGCCAGCGAACGCAGCGCGGGCAGTGCGGCCTCGCGCACCAGCGGGTGCACCTGGCGGCCGAGGCGCAGCACCCCGAGCCCGACCCTGGCTCGTCCGCCCAGGTCACGCCGTACGAGCGCGTGCTGCTCCAGCGTGGCGAGCAACCGGTACACCACAGTCCGGTTCACGCCCAGTTTGTTGGAAAGCTCGGTGACGGTCAGCCCGTGGTCCGTGTCGGCCAGCAGCTTGAGGACGCGCAGTCCCCGGTCGAGCGTCTGAGAGGTCTCCGCGGTCACGACGCCCACTCCTTTGGTGGTGAGGTCGGCGTCCCCTGAGCGGCAGATGCGTCACCGAGTCCCGTCGGCGACGCGCTTCAGAGGCCGCCGATCGGCAGGACGGCCCGGCGGCTCCGGGCCTTGTCGCTTCACGGCTGCGCTCCGCGGCGGCGCTGCCACGGGGCGTGTGCGTAGCGGGACAGTAGCGAAGGCGGTTCGCTGAGCGGAAGTCTTCGTCCAGAATCCGGGCAAGGCCAGATCCGGCCTGCCTGCATTCGTCCGATTAAACACGCCCCCAAGAACATGAAGCCCCAGGATCATGGGGGGGTCTGGAGCAAAGCCAGACATGACGGAATCCGACCCGCAGGACACCCCACCAGGACCGAAACGGAAGACGCCCCACCGAGGCCGGACCGCAGGACACCCCACTCGGGTCCGCGGTGGAAGACCCCCCACCGAGGTCCAAGGCAAAGCCCCGCAGCGGGGTCCAAGGCGAAGCCCCATGACGGGGACCGAGACGAAGCCCCATGACGGGTCCGAGGCGAAGCCCCGCAGCGGGATCCGAGGCGAAAGGCCCCGTGCGTGACGGGGTCCGGGGCGGAGCCCCGTGGCGGTGGACTCGTGTCCGACCGAGACGGGTGGGCGGGTGGGAAAGAAAAGAAGGGCCAACCCCAGCGAAGCGTCACCGCATCCGCGTAGCCCACTCCTGCACCTTGGCGATCCGCTGCCGCAACTGCCCCGCCGTCGCCTCGGCACTCGCCGGCCCCCCGCACACCCGCCGCAGCTCGGTGTGGATCACCCCGTGCGGCTTGCCGCTCTGGTGGACGTACGCGCCGACCATGGTGTTGAGCTGCTTGCGCAGCTCCATCATCTCCTTGTGGCTGACCACCGGCCGCCGCTCGGCGGGCAGCTCCAGCAGGTCGGCCTCGGTGTCCGGCTTCTTGCGGCTGTGCGCGATCTGCCGGGCCTGCCGCTTCTGCAGCAGCATCTGCACCTGGTCCGGCTCCAGCAGCCCCGGAATCCCGAGGTAGTCCTGCTCCTCCTCGCTCCCGGGGTGGGCCTGCATGCCGAACTCGGCGCCGTCGTAGAGGACCCGGTCGAAGACGGCGTCGGACTCCAGCGCCTCGAAGGGCAGCATGTCCTGTTCGCCGGTGTCCTCGTCCTGCTGCTTGTTCGCCTCGTCCATCTCCTTCTCGGATTCGGCGTACGGGTCGTCCTCTCCCTCCTTCTTCGGCTTGTCGAGGGCGTGGTCCCGTTCCTTCTCCATCTCGTTGGCGAAGGTCAGCAGGTCGGGCACGGTCGGCAGGAAGACGGACGCGGTCTCGCCGCGCCGCCGCGACCGTACGAATCGCCCGACGGCCTGCGCGAAGAACAGCGGGGTGGAGATGGTGGTGGCGTACACCCCGACCGCGAGCCGGGGCACGTCGACGCCCTCGGACACCATCCGCACCGCGACCATCCAGCGGTCCTCGCTCGCGCTGAACTCGTCGATCCTCTTCGAGGCGCCGGCGTCGTCGGAGAGGACGAGGGTGGCCCTGGTGCCGGTGATCTCGCGGATGAGCTTGGCGTAGGCGCGGGCGGAGTCCTGGTCGGAGGCGATGACGAGCGCTCCCGCGTCCGGGATGCCCTTCCTGACCTCGGTCAGCCGCTGGTCGGCGGCGCGCAGCACGCTCGGCATCCACTCGCCGCGCGGGTCGAGGGCGGTGCGCCAGGCCTGGCTGACCGCGTCCTTGGTCATCGGTTCGCCGAGCCGGGCGGCGATCTCGTCGCCCGCCTTGGTGCGCCAGCGCATGTTGCCGCTGTAGCTGAGGAAGATCACCGGCCGGACGACATGGTCGGCGAGCGCGTTGCCGTACCCGTACGTGTAGTCGGCGGAGGACCGCCGGATCCCGTCCGTCCCCTCCTCGTACGTGACGAAGGGGATGGGGTTGGTGTCGGACCGGAACGGCGTACCGGTCAGCGCGAGCCGCCGGGTCGCGGGCTCGAACGCCTCCAGGCACGCCTCGCCCCAGGACTTGGAGTCACCGGCGTGGTGGATCTCGTCGAGGATGACGAGGGTCTTGCGCTGCTCGACGCGGTTGCGGTGCAGCATCGGGCGCACGCCGACACCGGCGTAGGTGACCGCGACCCCGTCGTAGTCCTTGCCGAGCGGACCGGCGCTGTACTCGGGGTCGAGCTTGATCCCCACCCGGGCCGCGGCCTCCGCCCACTGCTTCTTCAGGTGCTCGGTCGGCGCGACCACGGTGACCTGCTGCACGACGTGGTGGTGCAGCAGCCAGGAGGCGAGGGTCAGCGCGAAGGTCGTCTTGCCGGCGCCGGGCGTGGCGACGGCGAGGAAGTCGCGCGGCTGCTCCTGGATGTACCTCTCCATCGCCCCCTGCTGCCAGGCACGAAGCTTGCTGGCGGTGCCCCAGGGCGCGCGGCCCGGGAAGGCGGGGGAAAGGTGGTGGGAGGAGGAAGCGGCGGTGGTAGTCACGGTCTCCGTGGTCAAGGGGTCGGTTCCAGGGGGGCCGCGCGGTGCCCGTCGGTCGGGGTGGTGCTGGGTGACGGGCGGGCGGCTCGGCTACGTATGACAACCGGGCCACCCTACCGGCGCCCCACCCCCGTCAACGCCCGGACGAGGCCGGGTCCCCCGCGGGTGGGACCCACGTCACAACTGCCGCTGCCGCCCCACGACGACCGGAACGCCGGCCGGCTCCCCGGAGGCCACATCGATGACCAGGTCGTATGCGGCGTACCGGTCGACGGCGGCGGTATCGGCCCCGGGAGAGCGCGCAGGACGGACACGTCCGGAACCGAGCGGAGGGACCCATCACCCCCGAGCCGACCGCTCCCGGACGCGTCCGGTCACCCACGCCCCCGCCAGCGCGACCCCGGCCATGGGCAGGAACACGGCCGCGAAGGCCGCGGGACGGGTGCCGTCGGCGCCCGCCGCCGATGTCGCCGTCGTGCTGCCGCCGCCCAGGGCGGCGAAGGCCGCGCCCGTCACGGCGAGCAGGACGACATTGGAGAGGGCGTCGGAGATCTGCAGCACGGAGGGAGACGGCGAGGGCGAGCCGGATGCGGCGCCGGTCGAAGGAGACGGATCCTGTGCTGCCCGCCACGGGCCCTGCCGTCCGCTGCCGTATCCGGGGCAGTGCGAGCGCGAGCGGGAGGACGACGAGGACGGGGATGCCGAGAAAGACCCACCGCCGGCCGAGGTGCTCCGTCACGGCTCCCGAGGCGAGTGGGCCGACGCGGACGGTCCGACCCATCCGGCGGCGAAGGCCGCCATGATCGCGGGCCGCAGCCGCTCGGGGTAGGCGCGCCCGACGACGACGTACAGCGCGACGATGACCAGCCCGCCACCGAAGCCCTGCACGGCTCGGCCCAGGATGAACACTCCCATCAGCTGCGCGGTCCCGGCCACCACCAGCCCCGCCGCTGTCGGTGGCCCCACCGCCCCTGCGACCTTGGTCGTACGCCCCGCCTTTCGTGAACGGCGTATGGCAGTCCCGTTGCAGCGCCCCCGTCGGCCTTGAGCCCCTTCCCGCCGGCGCCGTACGGTCGTTCCACGAACACGGCCGTGTGCCCGAGTGGTTGAGGGGCTCGCCTGCAAAGCGAGTTACGTGGGTTCGAATCCCGCCACGGCCTCTGTCTGCCTGACCAGGCACAACGGCGGGGCGGCGCTCCCTGAGGGGGTGCCGCCCCGCCGTTCGTCCGTCTCATTTGCCGTCACGGTCTCGTGCGCCGGCAGGGTCTCGTGCGCCGTCCCGGTCGGGACTCGGCCGGTGGCTGGCCTGCGGAGCACAGTCCTTCGTCCGGGCAGAACATGACCCACGTGGAGTTGTAGCCGGTGCGCACGGTCGCCGGGTTCGGTGTGGGGCCGTGGTTGATGTGGGACCCCGAGTCCGGTGTGGCGGTGAAGCGGACCGTCGTTCCGACCTCGAAGCTCGCGGTGCGGGAGTGGGTGCGGGAGCGGGTGCCCTGTGGGTGTGCCGTGCGTGTGCCACCCGTCCCGGCCTTGTGGCGGGCGGTGCTTCAGAGCACCCCGCCCGCTTCGTCCTGGAACAGCTCCGTCCAGTAGTGCCAGTCGGTGTCCGGGTGCTGGGCGGTGGGGTCTATGGACGTCAGGGTCTGGATCATGGCCGCGGCCAGTTGGTCGTAGGCGGCCGTCGTCAGTTCGTTGCCCAGATGTTCGTCGATGGTGCGCTCGTGGTGGAGGAGCCAGAGCGTGAAGGCGAGGGTGGAGACGTCCGTGTTGAGCGGGTAGAGCGTCGCCTCGGGCTCGCTGAAGGTGAGGACCGCGCCCGTTCTGCCGTCGACCACCAGGCTGTTGTCCTCGACCAGGTAGCCGAGGCGGATCAGGTGGTCGGCGTGGGCGGGGAGGTCGTCCAGGGGGTAGTCGTCGGCCCGTTCGCCGGTGAAGTACTCGGTGAGGGTGGGCAGCGGGACGTCTGTGTCGGTGTGGAAGAGGACCGCCTCCTCCGGCAGGCCCGTCTCGCGCAGGAAGCGGCGGGTCGGCTCGTGGGTGAGCGTGGCCGGGAAGTCGACCTCCTCGAAGCGGGCCACCCGCCCCTGGCCGAACTCCTGGTCAAGGATTCGGGCGGGGACGTCCAGGGTGAGGCCGAGGGCCGTGCCGGGGCCGGCGATGAGGGCGAGCGGGCGGATCAGGGCCGCCGCCTTCCAGTAGGGCGGGACCTTGCCGTCCGTGCCCTCCTCGAAGAGCGCGAGCAGGCGCCGGGAGGCCTCCGTCACCGTCCTGGGGCCGTGCTGGCCGGCCAGGGAGGAGAAGCGGCCGCGCAGCCCTGCCAGTTCTTCGGTGACCGCGGCGAAGCGCAGGAGGGTGTCCAGGGAGGGGGCGAAGGGGCGGGCGTCGGAGGGAGCGAAGAGGTAGGCCGTCGTGATCTCGCCGGTGTCGCCGTCGAGCAGGATCGACTCGCGCTCCATACCTGCCGGGCCGAGGAGTTCGCCTATCACCAGGCGGCCGCGCAGCTCCTCCGCCAGGTGGAAGGGGCCGTCCGTGGCGTCGCCGAGGGTGCGCAGGCCGTGCTCGCGGAGCGGGGAGAACGTCAACAGGGGGGAGTCCGCGGGCAGTCCGGGGGCGGCGAGCAGGCCGCGGGTCGGCGCGTGCGTGACGTAGCGGTCCAGTTCCGCCTCGGTCAGCATGATCGCCGGAACTCCGGCCTCGGTCCTGCTCATCGCTCCCCCGCGGTCTTCCTCGGTGCGTCAATCCCTGGGCGGGGCATGCCTTGCCGGCCTCCGGCTTCCCGGCGGAAGCGGCCGTCCCCCCACTGCCCAGAACACTACGCCGCCCCACTGACAACGCCCGTGGATGAAAGACGCCCGCGAAGACACTCCCGTTCCACACCGGGGACGCTTCCTCGCCGGGACCGACTCCTCCGCCAGAGCCACATCCTCGCCGGGACTGATTCCTCCGCCAGGCGATCTTCGTCGGCGGAGAGTTCCCGCGTGGGAGTTCCTCAGGTGAAGCGGGAGTTCCTCAGGTGAAGTAGATCCCGCCCAGGACCACGGCCAGGGCCGCCACGAGGAACAGCAGGATCCACACGAACAGCTTGCCGAAGCTCGGCGGGGGTTCGTAGCGGGGCTCTTCGGGGGGCGTGGTCACGGGGTCGTCACCACCGCGGCCTGGGGGCGGATCGGCAGGCGGTTGACCGGGCGGCCCGTCGCCGCGCGGACGGCCGAGGCGATCGCCGCGGGGGACGTCACGACCGGTACCGCGCTGACCGACTTGGCGCCGAAGGGGGCGATGACGTCCCGTTCCTCGACCAGCTTCACGATCCGGATGTCCGGCGCGTCCAGGGCGGTCGGCAGGGCGTATCCGGTCAGGTCGGGGTGGCGGACCAGGCCGCGCGGCGTACGCAGGTTCTCGGTGAGGGCGATGCCCACGCCCTGGGTGACGCCCGCCTCGATGCGCGCGGCCAGCTGCGCCGGGTTCAGCACCCGGCCCACGTCCTGGGCGACCGCCAGCTCCACGACCCGGACCGAGCCGAGCTCGATGTCCACGTCCACCACCGCGCGGATCGCGCAGAAGGCGAGGCTGACGAAGGCGTCGCCCTGGCCCTCCGCGTTCAGCGGCTCGGTGGGATGGGGGCGGCACTGGGCCGTGGCCCACAGCTCCTTGCCCTCCATCGCCTCGGTGACGGTCGTCGACAGCACACCGTCGTACGAGGTGATCTTGCCGTCGGTGATCTGCAGCAGCTCGGTCGACATGCCGAACTTGTGCGCGAGGGGCTGCAGCAGTTGGGTGCGGACCATCTTCGCCGCGCGTTCCACCGCACCGCCGGAGACCCAGGTGTGGCGGCCTCGGCACCCTCCGCCGGCCGACGGCTGATCGGTGTCGACCGGTGCCACGTGCACCTCGTCGATGCCGAGCGTCTCCTGGACGATCTGGCGGGCGAGGGTGGTGAACCCCTGCCCGGTCTCCACGGCCGCGCACAGCACGGTCGCCACGCCGTCGTGGACCTTCACGGTCGCCGTGGACACCTCGTCGGTGCCCTCCGGGCCGAGCATGTGCACCATGCCGAGGCCGTAGCCGACGCCCCGGCGCACCGCGCCCGGTTCGCCCGCGCCCTCGGGGCCGCCGGGCAGCAGCCAGTCCTCCTCCGGGGTGTCCTTGGGCAGGGCCGGGAGGGGGAAGTCGCGGACCGCCTGGAGCAGTTCGGCCACGGGAGCCGGGCACGTCACGGTCTGGCCGATGGGGAGGACGTCGCCGGTGGCGAGCGCGTTGCGCAGGCGCAGTTCGGCCGGGTCCTCGCCGAGTTTCTTCGCGAGCTTGTCCATCTGCGCCTCGTAGGCGGCGCAGACCTGCATGGCGCCCTCGCCGCGCACGTGGCCGGAGGGCGGGTTGTTGGTGCGTACGGCCCAGCCCTCGATGAAGGCGTTCGGGACGACGTACGGGCCGCACGCGAAGGAGACGGCGGCGGCCAGCGCCTCCGCGGAGGTGTCCGCGTACGCGCCCGCGTCCAGCAGGATCTGTGCCTCGACCTTCACCAGCCGGCCCTCGGCGTCGGCGTGGTGGCGGTAGCGCAGGAGGGTCGGGTGGCGGTGGACGTGGCCGAGGAAGGACTCCTCGCGGGTGGCCGTGAGCTTCACCGGGCAGCCGGTCCTGAGCGCGAGCAGGCCGAGCGGGAGCTGGAAGCCCTGGTCCTCGCGGTCGGCGGTGGCGCCGGGCACCCCGGTGACGACGATCTTCACCCGATCAGGGGACAGGCCGTAGCAGGCCGCGGCCGTGTTGCGGTCGGCGTGCGGGTCGGTGGAGGCCAGGTACAGCTCCACGCCGCCGTCGGGACGCGGCACCGCGAGGCCCGCCTCGGCACCGATGGGGGCCGGGTCCTGACGCCCTATGCGGTACAGGCCCTCGACGACGACCTCGCCGACCGCGTCCGGGTCGCCGTGGCGCAGCGGGATGTGCCGGATCAGGTTCCCGTCGGGGTGCAGGGGCTCGGCCTCGAAGGCCTGCTCCGGGTCGGTGACGGGTTCGAGCACCTCGTACTCGACGATGACGGCGGCGGCGGCCATCCGTGCGGTGTCCGGGTGGTCGGCGGCGACGGCCGCGATGGGCTCGCCGTGGTGCCGTACGACCTCGGAGGCGAACACCGGGCGGTCCGGCGTGCCCCGGCCGTGGCGGGGGGTGCCGGGCACGTCCTCGTGGGTGATGACGGCCCGTACGCCGGGCATCTCGCGCGCGTGGGTGGTGTCGATGGACACGATGCGCGCGTGCGCGTGCGGGGAGCGCAGCACGGCCGCCCACAGCAGGCCCTCGGCCCACAGGTCGGCCGCGTACGGGAAGGTGCCCTCGGTCTTCGCGCGGGCGTCGGCGTGCGGCAGGGGGGCGCCGAGGCCGTGGGGCAACGGGTCGGCGGCGGGGGTTGCTTCCGCGGCGGTGGTCGCGGTGGCCGTTTCGTTGCTCACGCCTGGCCTCCGTCCTGGCCGTAGTGCTGGTCGTGCGGTCCGGGTGTACCGAAGGTACCGGGGCTGTCGAAGACCCCGGGTGTCTCGAACGCCGACGGGTTGACGCCGCCGGAGCCCGGGCCCGCCTGGTGCGGGATGCGCGCCTCGTCGCCGTCCGCCCCGTCGGCGGCGGTGTGCGTGTCGCGTTCGGCGACGACCTCCCTGACGGCGTCCAGGACGCCCCGGTAGCCGGAGCAGCGGCACAGGTTGCCGCACAGGGCCTGCCGGGTCTCCAGTTCGGTCGGCGCGGGGTTGCCCTCCAGCAGGTCGTGCATGGTCATCGCCATGCCCGGCACGCAGAAGCCGCACTGCACGGCACCGCACCGGGCGAGCGCCCGCTGGACGTCGGAGGGCTGTCCGTCGGCGGCCAGGCCCTCGACGGTGCGGACCTCGCTGCCGGCCGAGGTGACCGCCGGGACCAGGCAGGACGCCACCAGGCGCCCGTCCACCTGGACGTTGCAGGCGCCGCACTCGCCCTGCGAGCAGCCGTCCTTGGCGCCGGCGAGGCCGAGCCGCTCCCGCAGCACGTACAGCAGGGACTCGCCGATCCAGGCGTCGGTGACGGGGCGGTCGGCGCCGTTGACGCGCAGGACGTAGGAGGCGAGGGGGTGCTCGTCGTTCAGGAGGGCGGCCGCCGGGGCGTGGTCCTCGGGGGCGTCGTGCTCCGTCGCCGCCGGGTCGTCCGGCGTGTCGTGGGCCGCGGGTGCGTCCGCCGGGCCGCTGTCGGCTCCGGGCGTGTCCGGCGGAGCCGCCCTGTCGTGCGCCGCGGCCGGGTCGGCCGGGTCCGGCGCGTCGGACGTGACCGCCTCCTGCGCGGCCCGGGGCGCGGGCTCGGGCTCGGCGGTGCCGTCGTGGCCTGCCGGGGCGTCGGAGGGGCCTTCAGGGGCCTGGGCGGGGCTGTGGCCGTGGGAGGCGGGCGTCGCGTGCTCGTCCGTGCCGGGCGCGGGAGCGTCCTCGGGCCCGGGCGCCTGCCCGTCCGGGATCGCGGTGTACGTCCCCTCGGGCGTGAACTCCCGGTGCGCGGGCGCGCCGGGTGCCGCGGAGGGGTCGGCCGGATGCGTGCCGGGGCCGGGGCGGGCGGGCGCGTGGCCCGTCGGGCCCGCCTCGGCGGGCCCGCCCTGGTGCGGCGCCGCCTCGGGTGGTGCCCAGGCCTGGCCCGCGCCGTGCGTCGCCCAGGGCGCGGGCGCGCCACCGGGGAGGGTGGCCGGCGGGGTGCCGCCCCACTGCTCGACCAGCGCGGACGTGGTGAACTCGCCCGATTCATCCGGAAGGTCGCCCTCGGCGACCGGGATGGACCACTGTCCGGTGACGTCGTGTCCGGGAGCGGGCGGGGCCGCGGGCTCCTCGAAGGTCCAC
Source organism: Streptomyces sp. NPDC007971 (assembly GCF_042958635.1). Classification (NCBI taxonomy): domain Bacteria; kingdom Bacillati; phylum Actinomycetota; class Actinomycetes; order Kitasatosporales; family Streptomycetaceae; genus Streptomyces; species Streptomyces sp. NPDC007971. Next base: position 98,878 of record NZ_JBIBJK010000012.1, on the reverse strand, counting down.
TGCTGGGTGGCGGCGGGGTGGTACGTGAACCGGTCGTCCGCCGTCTGCTCCTGGGGGACGGCGTTCGGGTCGGGCCACTGGTGGCCGTCGGCGGGCATCGCCCAGGTGCCGGTGGCGGCCGGGTCGGCCGTCCCCTCGGTCGCCGCTATCCGCGGCGGCACATAGCCGTGGCCCGGCGCGGCCAGGGGGCTGTCACCGGACAGCAGGGCGTCGATGCCGCCCTCGGGGAGCTTGACGAACGCGGTGGCACCGTCGTCGTAGTCGCCCTGGGGCAGCGGGTCCCAGCGGCCGCCGCCACGGGGCGTGCCCTCTCCGTGCTGGTCGTCGGTCACGACAGCGCCCTCCCCAGTGCTCGTCGGGCCAGCGCGGCGACGGTGCGCCGCAGGTGCAGTACGGCGGGCGGAAGCGGGGCCACCGAGCCGTCCGGCTCCGGGGCCGGGTCGGGGATGCAGGCCGCGGCGACGTACTCCCCGAAGGCGTTCAGCGCCTCCGGGACCAGCGCGCGGTCGTTGTCCCAGTCGATGAGTCCGGCGACCCACTGCTCGGCCTCCAGGGGCCTGAGCGGCATCGGCGCTATGGCGCCCACCGCGCAGCGCACCCCGCGCCGGGCCGGGTCGAGCACCAGCGCCACGGAGGCCACCGCGCGGCCCGGGCCGGTGCGGCCGGTCGCCTTCAGGAAGACCTGCGGGGCGTGCAGCAGCGGGACGCGCACGTAGCCGATGAGTTCGCCGCCGCGCAGCATCTCCACCCCGGCCAGCAGGTGCGACACCGGGATCTCCCGGCCGGCCCCGTCCGGGCCGGCGATGATCAGCGTCGCCTCCAGGGCGGCCAGCACCGGCAGCGCGTCCCCGGTGGGGGCGGCGGTGGCGATGTTGCCGCCCAAGGTGCCGGCGTTGCGGATGTGCGGGGGGCCCGCGGCGCGCGCGGCGGCGGCGAGCGCCGGGATCAGGGCCGCGAAGTCGGGGCGGCCCATGCGCGCGTGCGTGAGTCCCGCGCCGAGCAGCGCGTGGCCGTCCTGGTACTGCCAGCCGCGGATCTCGCTGATCCGCCCGAGTCCCACCAGGGCGGCGGGCCTGAGCTGACCGGAGTTGACGGCGGCCATGAGGTCGGTGCCGCCCGCGACGGGGACCGCCGTGGGCATGGCGGTGAGGGCCGCCACGGCCTCGTCCAGGGTCGTGGGCAGGGTGACGGCCTGCGCCGCCTGCGGTGTGTGCGTGGTCAAACCGGCTGCCCCTTCCCGCTGCCCCACCTGGTCCCACCTGTGTGGCCGTACGGTACGTGCTCACAGGGCGGACGTGGCAACTCTGGCACATCTTCGCAAGGGCCGAACGCGGGGGTCCGCTAGGAGGCATTCGCCCGCCTCGCCAGCGAGACAGTCCGTTTTCGCACGTCATCACCACTACGAACGAATTGCCACTCATCAGGGACCCTATTGGGGTTTTTCCGCTATCTGTTCTACAGGTCTCCCCGGGCCTGTCCCGGATCTTTCCCGGGCCCCTACCGGGCCTCCCCCGGACCTTCCCCGGGCCCGCACCGGCCCGCACCGGCCCTCCCCCGCGTCTCTCCCGGCTCTCCCCGGACCTCCCCGGCTCTCCCCCGCGTCTCTCCCGGCCCTCCCCCGCGTCTCCACCGGGTCTCTACCGGTTCGGGGGAGGCCCCTGGAGCGGACGCCCGAGCACACCCGGCCGACGCTGCCAGGGCCGGGGCCCGGCGGGTGGCCGGTAGGCGACGCCGAGGGCGTCAAGTCGCCGGTAGTGGGCGGTCATCCGGTGCTCGAAGTCCGCGAAGTCCCGCTCCTCGGGGGCGGGCAGACTGCTCCAGGCGACCTCGGCGAAGGCCGCGAGCCGGGGGAACGTCTGGTAGTCCACGCGTGCGGCGTCCTCCATCACCTCGGTCCAGACGTTGGCCTGGGTGCCCAGAACATGCCGGGCGTCCTCCTCGCCGAGTTCGGGCGGAACGGGCTCGAACCGGTAGACGTCCTCCAGGGTGCGCACGAAGCCGATCGGTACCGGCTCGTCCTCGCCCGGGGCCTGCCGGTGGTCCAGATAGACGTACTGCTCCGGGCACATGACGACGTCGTGTCCGGCCCGCGCGGCGGCGACACCACCCCCGTAGCCGCGCCAGGAGGACACCGCGGCACCCGGCGCGAGGCCGCCCTCCAGGATCTCGTCCCAGCCGATCAGGCGGCGCCCGCGCGCGGCGAGCCACCGGTCGAAGTGCCCGATGAACCAGGACTGCAGCTCGTCCTCGTCGGCGAGGCCCAGATCCGTGATGCGCGTCTTCGCGGTCACCGACTCGCTCCACTGGTCCTTGCGGCATTCGTCGCCGCCGAGATGGACGAACGCCGAGAACTCGGCGGCATCCGCCGGGAACAGCTCCAGAACCTCCTCCAGAACGCCCTCGTAGAAGCGCAGGGTGGTGTCGGTGGGGGCGAGTACGTTCGAGGAGATCCCCCAGGTGTCCAGGACGGGGAGGGCGGTGGTGTCGACGACGTCGGTGTTGCCGAGTTCCGGATACGCGGCGATGGCGGCCTGCGAGTGGCCCGGTACGTCGATTTCCGGGACGACGGTGATATGCCGCTCGGCGGCGTAGGCGACGATCTCCCGGATGTCGTCCTGGGTGTAGTAACCCCCGTGCGGCTTCTCCTCCCACAGCGGCGAGGCCCGGTGACCGAATTTCGTCCGCGCCCGCCAGGAGGCGACCTCGGTCAGCTTCGGGTGGCGCCGGATCTCGATCCGCCAGCCCTGGTCGTCCGTCAGGTGGAAATGGAAGACGTTGAGTTTGTGCGCGGCCATCAGGTCCAGGTAGCGCAGAACGCCTTCCTTGGGCATGAAGTGCCGGGCGACGTCGAGCATGAGGCCGCGCCAGCGGAAACGGGGGGCGTCGTGGATGGTGACGGCGGGGAACTCCCACTCCGTCCGGCCCGTGACCGGGGCCCGCCGGAATGCCTCCGGCCCCAGGAGCTGACGGAAGGTCTGCGCGCCCCAGAACAGGCCGGCCTCGCTCGCGCCGTCGATCGCGACGAGATACCCGTCCGCGCACAGCCGGTAGGCCTCGGGGCTGCCGAGCCGGTCCGCGAGCGAGGGGACGATGCGCAGCAGAATGCGGTTCCCGCTGTTGAGGTGGGGCGGCAGCGGGAGTCCGGTCGCCGCGCCGACGGTGGAGCGCAGCCACCGCGCGACCCGTTCGGTGCCCTCGGTGGCCTCGATCCCGGTGTCCGCGTCGATGACGTATCCGGTGCCGCCGCCGGGCAGCGAGGCCGAGAGGCGGCCCGGCGCCGGGATCAGCGCCACGTCGGGTTCCGGGAAAAGGGGCTTGTCGCTCATGACCTCAGTCCTTTACCGCTCCGCCCAGTCCCGAGACCAGGCGCCGCTGTACGAGTACGAAGAAGACCAGCACCGGAATCGTCATCACCGTGGACGCGGCCATGACCCCGCCCCAGTCCGGCTCGTCCGGTTTGTAGAACACCAGCAGGGCCATCGGCAGGGTCGACTGTGAGGTGTCGCTGATGATGAAGGACTTGGCGAACAGGAAGTCGTTCCAGGCCGAGATGAAGGAAAACACGCTCGTGGCGACCAGACCGGGCAGGACGAGCGGGAAAAGGATCTGCCAGAGGAATCGCCCGCGGCTCGCCCCGTCCAGGTACGCGGCCTCCTCCAGGGCCTGGGGCACCGCTTTCACGAACCCCCGCAGCATCCAGATCGCGAAGGGCAGCGAGAGGGCGATGTGGGGCAGGATCAGCGACCCGAGGGTGTTCAGCTGACCGGCGTCCCGCATGAGGAAGAACAAGGGGATCGTGAGGGCTTCCACGGGCACCGTCTGGGCCACCAGAAACATGATCAGCAAAGTGGTCCGAAAGCGGAAACGGAATCGCGCGACGGCGGTCGCGGCGAGAAACGCGATCACCGCGGAGGCGGCCACGACGGCACCCGCGACGATCAGGCTGTTGGCGAAGTAACGGCCGAATTCCTGCTGTCCGAAGACCCGCCGGAAGGAGTCCAGGGACGGCGAGAGCGTCCAGGGCCGGGGCCGGTCGGACGCGATCTCGCCGGCCGGTCTGAAGGCGCTGAGCACCATCCAGTACAGCGGGAAGGCGACGGCGGCGGCGATCAGCAGGGCAAGGGCCTCTGCCGCCAACCGCCACGGCCGCTGCACACGGACCCGGAGAAGGTTCACAGTTCCTCCCCCTGACGGCGCAGCACCCGCAGGTACACCAGGGTCACGGCGAGCAGGATCAGCACCATCACCACGCCGATCGCCGAGCCGAGGCCGTACTGGGAGGACGCGAACGCCTTCTGGTAGGCGTACACGTTCAGCACCAGGTTCTGGCCGGCGATACCGCCGCCGTTCGTCATGACGTAGATCTGTGTGAAGACCTTGAAGTCCCAGATGACCGACTGGATGGTGACCACGGTGAGGATCGGCCGCAGCATCGGCGCGAGCACCGAGCGCCAGATCCGCCACTGCGAGGCACCGTCCAGGGCCGCGGCCTCCAGCACCTCGGACGGTACGGCGCGGATCCCCGCGTAGACCGTCACCATCACGAAGGGGAAGGAGCACCAGACCACTTCGAGCAGGACGAGGAGGAAGGCGCTGTAGCGCCCGTACGTCCACGAGTGGTCGCCCAGCCCCAGGACCCGGTTGACGGGCCCGAAGTCCGGGTCGAACAGGAGCAGCCACACCGTGGAGCCGGTGACGGCCGGGGTCGCCCAGGCGCCGAGCGCCGCCAGCATCAGCGCCAGCCTGGGGACGGCCCGCACGCGCGTGAGCAGCACGGCGAGCGCACAGCCGACGGCGAGGGTGGAGACGACACAGGCCGCGGCGAACACCACGGTGGCCAGCAGCACCTGCCAGAACTGCCCGTCCGAGAACAGGTCCGTGTAGTTCCCGGCCCCCCGGAAGGCGGCCGGCTGCCCACCGCTGACCTGGGCCTGGGTGGAGCGGAAGAGGGAGATCAGCCCGAGCTGGTAGACGGGGTAGACGAGCAGCCCCCCGAGGACGAGGAGCGCGGGCGCCAGATAGAGCCAGGGCGTCCAACCCCCCGAGGGGCGCGGGGCTGTGCCATGTGCAGCTCCGCCGCGTGGGCGCGAGGAACCACGAACGGCCCGCACCCGCCCACGGTCGAGCACCCCCGAGCCACTGGGCGCCGTCACCCCGCGGACCCGAACGCATCGTCCATCTTCCCGACGGCCTCCCCCGCGGCGGCATCCACACTCTTCTTGCCGCTGACGACCTCCTGGAACATCGTCGGCAGCACGAGCGAGGAGTCGATCTGCGACCACGCGGGCGAGGCGGGGACGAACTCGGTGCCGGAGGCCAGGGTCCGCACGAACGGCTTCACGAAGGGCTGGCGCGCCGCCGCCCGGTCGCGGACGTCGGTGAAGGTCGGCAGGAAGCCCATCGCGTCGAACAGGGCGGACTGCGTCTCCTTGGAGGCGAGCCGCTCCATGAGGTCCACGGCGAGGGTGCGGTGGGCGGTGCTCTTCAGGACGCCGATGTTGTTGCCACCGGCGAAGGCCGGGGCGATCGAGCCGGGGGCCACGCCCGGCAGCGGTACGACCGCGTACTTGCCCTTCACCGCGCCGGCCTCCACGGCCGCGTGGCTGAAGTCGCCACCGATCGCCATCCCGGCCTTGCCCGCGGCGAACGCGGTCACCGTGTCGTTGCCGCCCATGCCCGCGCACTTGGCGGCGGGACAGTTGTCGGCGGAGAAGAGGGACGTGTACGCCCTGATGCCCTTGCGGGCGGCGGCGCTGTCGAGCGCCGAGGTGTAGGAGCCGCCCTTGCCGGTGGCCAGTTCGCCGCCGTTGGCCCAGATGAACGGCAGGGCGCCGTAGGTGTAGGCGCCGCCCACGACCAGGCCGTACAGGTCCGGTTTCGCGGCCCGCACCGTACGGGCGGTGGTGGCCAGCTCGGCCAGGGACCGCGGGGGTTTCAGGCCGAGTTCGCGGAACACGTCCGTGCGGTAGTAGAGGGCGCGGACACCGACGTAGAAGGGCGCGCCGTAGACCTTGTCGTCCACGGTGACCGACTGCCGGGCGGTCGGGTCGGTGTTCCGCGCCTCGTTCCAGGCGGAGAACTCCCTGGTGACGTCGAGAAGTCCGCCGTCGTGGACGTAGCCGGCCGTGTCGGTGTTGCCGTACTCGATGACGTCGGGGGCGGACCCGGGGTCGTTGAAGGCGGCCTTGACGCGCTGGGCGCGGGTCTCGACCGGGATGTACTCGACGTCGACCTTCGTGTCCTTGTGGGCCCTTCGGAAGTCGGTGACGACCGTGTCGACGACCTTCTTCTTCGGCTCGTTGCCGACCTCCTGGAAGAGCCAGACCCTCAGGGTGCCGGTCTTCTCGTCCCTGTCGGAGGCGGAGTTCGAGGAGGACTGCGGGGCGCAGGCGGTGGCGACGGCCAGGGTGAGCAGTGCGGCGAGTGGAACGGACAGCTTCATGGAGCGTTCCTCCGGAGAGTTAGTGCGTTGCAACATCTGCAATGACTGTTTCGCTCTGCACAACACCTGGAGGCTATGGACAACATGAACATGCCGACAAGAGGTCTCGACCACTCTGTGACCAGAAAGCACAAAGGCCCCCGGGACGCGCCTCGACGCGTCCCGGGGGCCTTGCGGTGTTCAGGCGGGCGGGGACTCCCCTACTTCTTGTCGCCGCCCTTGCCCTTGTCGTCGCCGCCGGCGCCCATGGACTCGTAGATCTCCTTGCACATGGGGCACACGGGGTACTTCTTCGGGTCCCGGCCCGGGACCCACACCTTGCCGCAGAGCGCCACGACGGGGGTGCCGTCGAGGGCGCTCGCCATGATCTTGTCCTTCTGGACGTAGTGGGCGAAGCGCTCGTGGTCGCCGTCACCGTGGGACACCTGTGGCGTCGGCTCTACGAGGGTGCCCGTACCAGTCCCGCGCTCGGGCTCAAGAGTGCTCATATCAGCAAGAGTACTGAAGCTCACAGGCATCAGTTGAGCGACGGGTCGTCCGGATAGGTGGCCACCATCGCCAGCTCGTTGCGCTGGCGGCGCAGGACCTCCCGCCACAGTCGCTCCGGGGCCGGCGACGAAACGTCCCCCGGCTCGGACTCGACGACGTACCAGGCGCCCTCCACCAGCTCGTCCTCCAGCTGGCCGGGGCCCCAGCCGGCGTAACCGGCGAAGATCCTCAGGGAGCCGAGGGCCGAGGCGAGCAGCTCCGGCGGGGCCTCCAGGTCCACCAGACCGATGGCGCCGTGGACCCGCCGCCAGCCGAGCGGGGTCCGGTCGCCGGCCGCACCGCCCGGGATGACCGCGACGCCGAGCGCGGAGTCCAGCGAGACGGGGCCGCCCTGGAAGACCACGCCGGGCTCGCCGGCGAGATCGGCCCAGCCCTCCAGGATGTCGCCCACGTCCACCGGCGTGGGGCGGTTGAGGACGACACCGAGCGAGCCCTCCTCGTCGTGGTCGAGAAGGAGCACCACCGCACGGTCGAAGTTCGGGTCCGCCAGGGCGGGCGTGGCCACGAGCAGCCGCCCTGTGAGCGAGGACACCTCGGTCATGCCAGACATGATCCCGCATCTTCCCCCGGAGTGGGGGGCCAATCGGGGTGCGGGAGTGAACGCAGCTCGAATCGGGTGGTGCGGCCCGGCACGACCTCGCGCAAGAGCGGCGACGGGCGTGACGGACCGCCTTCCGGCACACGCCCGGCGGCCGGTGACCCCATGTGCCCGTTTGGGAACGGTTCGTGTTGTGACACATCTATGACGCGGCTGGGTGGTACTCGGGCCTACGGGCGGAGGGGCAACGGCGACTACGCTGTCTCTCCGGCCCCCGCGCTAAGTGATCGGCCGACCCCTGCCCGACTCATCGGAACGCGAGATTCATGACCGTCAACGACGATGTCCTGCTTGTCCACGGCGGAACCCCGCTGGAGGGCGAGATCCGTGTCCGCGGTGCGAAGAACCTCGTACCGAAGGCCATGGTCGCCGCCCTGCTGGGAAGCGGGCCGAGCCGCCTGCGCAACGTTCCGGACATCCGTGACGTGCGTGTCGTACGCGGCCTGCTCCAGCTGCACGGGGTGACGGTCCGTCCGGGCGAGGAGCCCGGCGAACTGGTGATGGACCCGACCCACGTCGAGAGCGCGAACGTCGCTGACATCGATGCCCACGCGGGTTCCAGCCGCATCCCGATCCTGCTCTGCGGACCGCTGCTGCACCGTCTCGGCCACGCCTTCATCCCGGGCCTCGGCGGCTGCGACATCGGCGGCCGGCCCATCGACTTCCACTTCGACGTGCTGCGGCAGTTCGGCGCGACCATCGAGAAGCGCGCGGACGGCCAGTACCTGGAGGCGCCGCAGCGGCTGCGCGGCACGAAGATCCGGCTGCCGTACCCGTCCGTCGGCGCGACCGAGCAGGTGCTGCTGACGGCCGTACTGGCCGAGGGCGTCACGGAGTTGTCCAACGCGGCCGTCGAGCCGGAGATCGAGGACCTCATCTGCGTACTGCAGAAGATGGGCGCGATCATCGCCATGGACACCGACCGCACGATCCGCATCACCGGTGTGGACAAGCTCGGCGGCTACACCCACCGTGCCCTGCCGGACCGTCTGGAGGCGGCGTCCTGGGCCTCCGCGGCCCTCGCGACCAGCGGCAACATCTACGTCCGCGGCGCCCAGCAGCGCTCGATGATGACGTTCCTGAACACCTACCGGAAGGTGGGCGGTGCCTTCGAGATCGACGACGAGGGCATCCGCTTCTGGCACCCGGGCGGCCAGCTGAAGTCCATCGCGCTGGAGACGGACGTGCACCCCGGCTTCCAGACCGACTGGCAGCAGCCGCTGGTGGTGGCCCTCACGCAGGCGACGGGCCTGTCCATCATCCACGAGACGGTCTACGAGTCCCGCCTCGGCTTCACCTCCGCGCTGAACCAGATGGGCGCGCACATCCAGCTCTACCGCGAGTGCCTGGGCGGCTCCGTCTGCCGCTTCGGCCAGCGCAACTTCCTGCACTCGGCCGTCGTCTCGGGCCCGACCAAGCTGCAGGGCGCCGACCTGGTCATCCCGGACCTGCGCGGCGGCTTCTCCTACCTGATCGCGGCGCTCGCGGCCGAGGGCACCTCCCGCGTCCACGGCATCGAGCTGATCAACCGCGGCTACGAGAACTTCATGGAGAAGCTGGTGGAGCTCGGCGCCAAGGTCGAGCTGCCCGGCAAGGCGCTCGGCTAGGCGTCACGAACGACGAATGGGCGGCTCCCCTGATGACAGGGGAGCCGCCCTTTTCGGCGTCTTCGGCCGGAGCACGGCCCAAAGGAGCGCGGGGAACTGCGCGGCCGGCCGCAACCGGCCCGCAGTCACCCACCGCGTTCAGTGGGCCGGCGCTCCAGAGCAGAGCGCTTACTTGCCCTTGGCCGCTTCCTTGAGCTTCGAGCCCGCGGAGACCTTCACGCTGAAGCCGGCCGGGATGTTGATGGGCTCACCGGTCTGCGGGTTGCGCGCGGTACGAGCGGCACGGTGGGTGCGCTCGAAGGTCAGGAAGCCGGGGATGGTGACCTTCTCGTCGCCCTTGGAGACGATGTCGCCGACGACATCGGCGAACGCGGCCAGAACGGCGTCGGCGTCCTTCCGGGTCACCTCGGCGCGGTCGGCCAGCGCGGCCACCAGCTCACTGCGGTTCATGTTCTTACTCCCGTGTTCTTCTTGCCGTTGAGGCGTGAGGTGTGATCGATGCCGATGCGCTCGCGCCCAGGGACGCATCCTGCCCCTACCTGCGGCGGGAAAGCCAATCCGGCACCCGTAGGAGTCGTGAGAACACCCTGGGGAGTCACACGAAAAGCGCCTGCTCGGCCGTCACCCTAGAGGGCGCCCGCCGCCACGTGGTTCCGCGACGCGCCGGTGCAGGGGCCGCCGTGGCGATCCTCACAGCCCCTGCACAGTACGTCACAGGCGCCTAGGACGCCGCTCCGGCCGCCTTCGCGGCCTCGCGGACCGCACCGGCCACGGCGCCCGCGACCTTGTCGTTGAAGACGCTCGGAATGATGTAGTTCGGGTTCAACTCGTCCTCGGTCACCACGTCGGCCAGGGCCTTTGCGGCGGCGAGCATCATCTCGGTGTTGACCGTACGGGACTGGGCGTCCAGCAGGCCGCGGAAGACACCCGGGAACACCAGCACATTGTTGATCTGGTTCGGGAAGTCGGAGCGGCCGGTGGCCACAACAGCCGCCGTCTGACGGGCGATTGCGGGGTCGACCTCGGGGTCCGGGTTCGCAAGCGCGAACACGATCGCGCCGTCCGCCATGGCGGCCACGTCGTCGCCGTCGAGGACGTTCGGGGCGGAGACACCGATGAAGACGTCGGCGCCGCGCACGGCCTCCTTGAGGGTGCCGGTGAGGCCCTCGGGGTTGGTGTTGTCGGCGATCCAGCGCAGCGGGGAGTCGGCCGGGGCGTCCACCAGGTCCTCGCGGCCGGAGTGCACCACACCGTGGATGTCGGCGACGACGGCGTTCTTCACGCCCGCCGCGAGCAGCAGCTTGAGGATGGCCGTACCGGCCGCGCCGGCGCCGGACATGACGACGCGGATGTTCTCGATCCCCTTGCCGGCCACACGAAGTGCGTTGGTCAGGGCGGCGAGGACGACGATCGCGGTGCCGTGCTGGTCGTCGTGGAAGACGGGGATGTCGAGGGCCTCGCGCAGCCGGGCCTCGATCTCGAAGCAGCGGGGCGCGGAGATGTCCTCCAGGTTGATACCGGCGAAGCCGGGGGCGATCGCCTTGACGATCTCGACGATGGCGTCGGTGTCCTGGGTGTCCAGGCACAGCGGCCAGGCGTCGATGCCGGCGAAGCGCTTGAAGAGGGCCGCCTTGCCCTCCATGACGGGCAGCGCAGCCTTGGGGCCGATGTTGCCGAGGCCCAGTACGGCGGAGCCGTCCGTCACGACCGCAACGGAGTTGCGCTTGATGGTGAGGCGGCGGGCGTCCTCGGGGTTCTGGGCGATCGCCATGCAGACGCGGGCCACACCGGGCGTGTAGATCATGGAGAGATCGTCACGGTTGCGGATGGGGTGCTTGGACTGCATCTCGATCTTGCCGCCGAGGTGCATGAGGAACGTACGGTCGGAGACCTTGCCGAGCGTGACGCCCTCGATGCCGCGGAGCTCCTCCACGATCTCCTCGGCGTGCGCGGTCGAGGTGGCGGCGATGGTGACGTCGATGCGGAGCTTCTCGTGGCCGGACGCGGTGACGTCGAGGCCCGTGACCGAGCCTCCGGAGGACTCCACGGCGGTGGTGAGCTGCGAGACGGCCGTTCCGCTCGCCGGCACCTCCAGCCGGATGGTCATCGAGTAGGAGACGCTGGGCGCCGTTGCCATGGCCGACTTCCTCTGCTTTCACCGTGTCGCGAGTTGTGCCGTCCGATCGTCGCACCTACCCCTGAGTACGCGGTAGTCGCCCCGGATTGCGGACGTTTTGTTCACGGCAGGCGCATGGTTTCGGAAATCCACTTCCACCATACGAGAGTCGATCGGCCGAGGAAAGAGGCTGTCCGGGCAAAGCAAGAGGCCCACGTCACATGCGTGACGTGGGCCTCCCACACGTTCATGACACCGACCCGCCATGCTCGCCTCGCGGCAAGGGGTCCCTCTGAGGGACGAAGGTTGGGCCCGGGGGCTTGGATCGAGCCGGTGCCACACCAAGGCTAACAAACGGATCCCGCAGGACCATTCCCGTCGGGCGAGTTCACAGGAATCAGTCCCGCAGCAGGTCCGGCACCCCCGTCGCGTCGGGCTCGTCCCGCTCGCCGGAGACGACCGTCAGCTGCTGGGTGGCCCGGGTCAGCGCCACGTAGAGCACGCGCAGACCGGCCGGGGACTCGTCCGCGATCTCCGCCGGGGACACCACGATCGTCGCGTCGTACTCCAGGCCCTTGGCCTCCAGGCTGCCGAGCGCGACCACCCGGTCGCCGAGCCCGGCCAGCCAGCGCCGGGCCTCCGCGCGCCGGTTCATCGCGACGACCACGCCGACGGTGCCGTCCACCTGGTGGAGGAGCTGCTCGGCCGCCGCGCGCACGGTCTGCTCCAGGGAGTCCCGGACGACCGTGAAACGCGGCTCGACGCCGGTGGACCGTACGGCGGACGGCGCCTGGGAACCGGGCATGGCCAGGGCCAGGACCCTGGCCGCCAGCTCGGCGATCTCGGCCGGGTTGCGGTAGTTCACGGTGAGCTGGAAGCGGCGCCGGGGGCGGCTGCCGAGGGCCTCGTCGCGGGCCTCGGCCGCCTCGTCCGGGTCGGACCAGGAGGACTGGGCCGAGTCGCCGACGACCGTCCAGGTGGCGTGCCGGCCGCGGCGGCCGACCATGCGCCACTGCATCGGCGTGAGGTCCTGCGCCTCGTCCACGATGACGTGCGCGTACTCGGTGCGCTCCTGGGCGAGCCGCTCGGCCCGCTCGCGCTGGGTCTCCTCGCGCACCGGCATCAGCTCCTCCAGGCCGGTGAGGTGGTCCAGCGGGTCCAGCTCGCGCTTCTTCTTCGGCCGGGCCGGGGCGCCGAGGATCGACTGGAGTTCGTCGAGCATGGCGACGTCGTGCACCGAGTGCCCGTCCCGCTTGAGCGAGCGGGCGACCCTGCGGACCTCGCCGGGGTTGAGGATCCGGCGCGCCCAGCGGCCCAGGCGCCGCTCGTCCGCCATGGCGGACAGGACCGCCTTCGGGGTCAGCTCGGGCCACCAGGCGTCCACGAAGGCGATGAAGGCGTCCTCGGTGGTGACGTCCTCGTCGAAGGAGGAGCGCAGCTCGGCGGCCAGCTCCGGGTCGGTGTGCCGGGTGGCGCCGCCGGACTTGGCCCACAGGGCGTCCAGGAGCAGCTTGCGGGCGCGCGGCCGGAGCAGGTTGACCGGCGCGGTGCCGCCGAGGGCGGTACGGCGGATACGTTCCAGCTCGTCGGCTTCCAGTTCGAGGCGGCGCCCGAAGGCGACGACCCGGAGCCGGGTGGGCGGGCCGGCGGGGGCCTGGGACGCGGTGTCGCCGTCGTCGTCGAGCGTCAGCTGCCCGGCGGGGGCGCCGCCGCCCCGGCCCAGCTCCAGCGCGCCCCGGGCGGCCTTGCGGAGCACCTTCAGCATCCGGTACGAGCCCTTGGCGCGGGCCACGGACGGGGAGTCGTAGAGCGTGGCCTCCACGCCGTCGACGAGTGAGCCGATCGCGCGGATGGCGACCTGGCCCTCCTCGCCGAGCGAGGGCAGCACGCCCTCGGTGTAGGCCACCAGCAGCGGGGTCGGCGAGACGATCAGGATGCCGCCCGCGTAGCGTCTGCGGTCCTGGTAGAGCAGGTAGGCGGCGCGGTGCAGGGCGACGGCGGTCTTGCCGGTGCCGGGACCGCCCTCGACGTGCGTCACGGAGGCGGCGGGGGCGCGGATGACCAGGTCCTGCTCGGCCTGGATGGAGGAGACGATGTCCCGCATGGTGTGGCTGCGGGCCTGGCCGAGGGCGGCCATGAGGGCGCCGTCGCCGATGGCGGCCAGCCGGCGGCCGTCGAGGAGGGCCGTCAGCTCGGGGCGCATCAGGTCGTCCTCGACCCCGAGGACCTTGCGGCCCTTGGACCGGATGACGCGGCGCCGCACGACCCGGCCCGGATCGACCGGGGTGGACCGGTAGAAGGGGGCGGCGGCGGGTGCCCGCCAGTCGATGACCAGCGGGGAGTAGTCCTCGTCGAGCACGCCGATCCGGCCGATGTGCAGGGTCTCGGCGATGTCGGCGGTGTTGTCGGGCCGCACCGCGCCCTCGGCGGGCTCGACGGCCGTGTACGCACCGTCGGGGCCCTTCTTCCCGTCCTTGCCGAGGAGCAGGTCGATCCGTCCGAAGAGGAAGTCCTCGAACTCGTTGTTGAGCCGGTTGAGGTGGATGCCGGCCCTGAAGACCTGGGCATCCCGCTCCGCGAGCGCGCCCGGCGTGCCGACCTGGCCGCGCTTGGCCGCGTCGTTCATGAGGAACTCCGCCTCGTGAATCTTTTCCTCAAGGCGCTGGTACACCCGGTCGAGGTGTTCCTGTTCGACGCTGATCTCCCGGTCCCGGACCGAGTCGAGCGCGGTTTCCTGCTGAGCCTGAGCGGCCACCGGGCCCCCTTCTGACGTGCTGGGCAGCCGTCAACCGTACGCGAAGGGGACCCGTAGAGGCTACGCGTTCACTTCGACGAGCGTCTTCCCGTCGAAGGTCACCACCTGGAACTTGTCGATCTCGCTCGGCTTCAGGGCCGTGCCGCCGCCGATGTACAGCGGGTTCTTGGCCTCCTCGGTCTTGGCGTCCGCGAGGCCGTAACCCCATTTCGGCACGGACCAGGAGCCCAGCGTCTGGCGCTCTCCGTTCTTGGCGACGGCGACCAGGGAGCACTTGAGCGGACCCTTGACGCCCTTGAGCTGGAGGACCGTCGAGGTGCCCCAGTTCTTCTCGCCCATGGCGACGGTCGCGGAGGCACCGGTGGTGCTGTCCGTGCCCGAGACCTTCGTCGGGAGCTGGTCGAAGGTCGTCTGGGCGGTGGCCGCCAGCGGTGTGGCCGTCTGCCCCGAGTTGCCGCCGCTCGCCGCCATGACGGCGATCGGGCCGCCGATGATCAGCGCGGCCGCGGCCGCGACCAGGTAGAAGCCCTTGCGCCGCTTCGTGGCCCGGCGCTCGGCGACCTCGTCGACCAGTTTCTCCATGAGCCGCGGGCTGGGCCTTGCGGACAGCGACTCGCCGATCGCGGGCGTGCTGCCGGAGCCCGGCAGATCCGCGAGGGCGGCCAGCATCGGCTCCATCCCGGCCAGCTCGTCCAGCTGCTGCGCACACCATTCGCAGCCCGCGAGGTGCGCTTCGAAAGCGGTGGCCTCGGCATCGTCGAGGATCCCGAGGGCGTAGGCGCCGACGGTCTCGTGCTCGTTCGGGGCCTGTGATCCCTGCATGGAGCCAGACATACCCGAACCACCCGTGCCGAACCCTTGCATACCCCCGTACCCGCTCATCACGCCGTCACCCCCCGCTCCTCCAGTGCCAGCTTCATCGAACGCAGGGCGTAGAACACCCGGGAGCGGACGGTTCCGCTGGGTATGCCCAGAGTTTCCGCCGCCTCGTTGACGGTACGCCCCTTGAAGTACGTCTCGACGAGTACTTCCCGGTGGGCCGGGGTCAGGTCGTCGAGCGCGTCAGACAGCGTCATCAGCCACAGCGCCTTGTCGATCTCGTCCTCCGCGGGGATGACCTCCAGCGGCGACGGATCGACCTCCTGCGGCCGGGCCTGCCGGCTGCGGTGGCCGTCGATGACGATGCGACGAGCGACCGTCACCAGCCAGGGGCGTACCGATCCGGTCGCCCGATTGAGCTGACCGGCGTTCTTCCAGGCACGGATGAGCGTTTCCTGCACGACGTCCTCGGCGCGCTGCCGATCTCCGGCGACCAGCCTGAGGACATACGCAAGCAGAGGTCCGGCGTGCTCGCGGTACAGCGCACGCATCAGCTCCTCATCCGGTTCCGAGGGCTGTGAGGACATGCGATGTCGGGCCCTCGTTCCACGTTCATTGGCCACGGCCGCATCCTTGCGCACGCCCACCTCCGGTGTCCGGGGGTTCCCCCAGTCGGTCGCTCGCCCACCCGTACGCACGGGGGCGGCGTGGCGTTCAATGTGACCCGAGAGTTTTCTTGCAGGTGACGTGACGAGCGGGACATGCGCGCACATTCCAACCGCATGATCTTTACATTTCCGACACATCGCCGGAGGCCGGCCGAGCTGCCCGCCCGGGGTCGGCGACAAACCGAGTGTTGCCGAAATCACGTCGACTCTCTCGCGGGCGCAATCCGACCAAGGACCCGAACCGGACATTCAGGCTCGGGCGAGAGCGGCCCTCCTCCGGTGCCGGGCCACCCGCTCACGGTTCCCGCAGACCTCGCTGGAGCACCAGCGCCGCCGGCGGCCCCGTGAGGTGTCCAGGTACACGAGGGGGCAGTCGTCCCCTTCGCACTCCCTGACGGCCGCCCGCGCCACGGGATCGGTGAGCAGGTCCACCGCGTCCCGCGCGACGACGGCGAGCAGCCCCGCGCAGCCGGGGTCCCGGGCCAACTCCCGCACCAGCGTGCCGTCCTCGCCGCGCACCGCGCACGGGGCCGGCGGCGCGACGCGGGCGACCTCGTTGACCCGCCCGAGCGCATGATCGTACGACCGCGCGTCGGACGGGTCGCAGCTGCGCAGCAACTGTCCGACGTACCCGCGCAGTTCCCGGAACCCCACCAGCCAGGAGGCCTCGGCGTGGCCCAGTGACGTGCCGGGCGGCACCAGTCCGGACCCGGCGATCCACGCCCGCAACGGCCCGACGGCGTCCAGCCGTTCGACCGGGTGGGTGGTCGCGAGGAGATCCAGACAGATCCGTCCGGCATCGAACCGCAGCTCGTACGGGGCCGTGGCCGTACCCAGTGCCATGTGCCTGTCACCGCCTAGGGTCACCAGCGTGGGGATCCGACAGGGAGGGGGATCCGACAGGGGTGGGGATTCGCTTCCTCTCTCACAGTGCCTGCCCACGCACCCGTTCGAAACCCCTCGTACCGCTTGGAGCACGCACCTTCGAGCCGTGCCCCGGGCCCGCGGCCGGGCACTGCGGTGTGGACGCCCACGCATGCGGGCGCGCGCTTCGGCCATGGGCGGGGCAGGGGGTGCTCCGGTTGTCTGAAGGCATGACGAACACGACGAATGCACGGGATGCACGGGGCGCACGGGGCGCACGGAATGCACGGGACGCACGGGACCCACAGGGCGCACGGAATACGCGGGAAGCACGGGAAGCGGGGGAAGCACGGGGCACCCGCGGCAGCACGGTCGTCCTCGGCGCGGCCACGGTCGCCATGGGCCTGATCGCCGGGGTCTTCTACATCTTCGCCTGCGCGGTGATGCCGGCGCTGGCACGCAGCGACGACCGGACGTACGTCGAGGTCATGCGCGACATCAACGTGGTGATCCAGAACCCGGTGTTCCTCCTGAGCTTCATGGGGGCGCTGGTCCTGACGGGGATATCGGCGTGGCAGCTGCGGGGTGCGGCCCCCGCCCGCTGGATCTGGGCGGCCCTGGCGGCGTACGCCCTGGTCTTCCTCGTCACGATGGCGTTCAACATCCCGCTGAACAACGCCCTGGCGGCGAAGGGCTCCCCCGCGTCCCTGCGGGAGCACTTCGAGGGCCCTTGGGTGGCGTGGAACGTCGTACGGGCGGTCCTGTCGACGGTGGCACTGGGGTGTCTGACGCGAGCGCTCCTGGTGCACGGGCGATTCGGTCGGCCTTCGTGACACGGCACCGCCCTGCCCTGCCCTGCCCTGCCCTCCGGAAGTCCGCTCCAGCAGTCGCATGGGGCCGCCCCGTTTCCTTCAGCGCAGGCATCGGGCGGCAACGGAGTCCAGCAGTTCGCCACGCACTTTCTCCGGAAGCGCCCGCCCGGACTTCTCACTGCGCACGAGCAGTTCGATATTGGTCCGCAGCGAGGTCAGCGGAGTCCGCAGCTCATGCCCCGCGTCGACGACGAGCCGCATCTGCCGGTCCCGGGAGGTCGACAGAGCCTCGGTCATGGCGTTGAAGCTCTGAGACAGGCGGGCAATCTCGTCATCGCCCTCCACCGGAATACGAATGGCGAGATCCTCCGTCCGCGCGATGTGTTCCGCCGCACCGGTCAACCGCTTCACCGGGCGCAGGCCGGCACGGGAAATCCAGATACCGGCCGTACCCGCTCCAGCCACCCGACCCCGGACACGCTCAGAAGAAGGATCGCCAGGCTGTACAGCGGCTGGTCCACGGCGCGCGACGACTGCGCGATCGAGACGGCGAAGTTGCCCCGGAGGCCGGGAGGCAGGTCCGGACTGGACGTCGCTACGCGCATGTCCTCGCCGCCTTCCGTCCTCGCGTCGTGCAGGGACTCGGGCAACTCACCACGCGCGACCGCGAGATCGGACTCCTCGACCACGATGCGGTCAGTGCCGGGAGCCGCGCACACCGTCCCGTCGGAGGTGACGAGCTGGATCGTGTACGGAGTGCCGTTTGCCACCTGGCGAGACATCCGTTCCGCACAGGTTCAGCAGCTGGCGCACATAGCCGGCGGAGGCCTGGACGTTGCGGAGATTGGAGTTGAGCTGGTCGGACAGTTGCTGACGGGTGGCGACCCAGGATGCCCCGCGATACGGCGCCGCACGAGGTACCGGTCCCCGACTGTCTGCTCCCGGCCGTACGACCCGGTTGCGCACCCGTCCGGCGCCCAGGCGGGTCCGTGGACGCCGGGCACGGGCTGCACCTCGTGCGGGCACCGGTGGTACACGACCGCTTGCACGAACTTCTACGCCGACTCGGTGTGCTCAGCGTCCCGCTTCCGCCGCGTACGGCAGGAAGTCCGCCCAGGTGGAGGGGGTGAGGATGAGCTGGGGGCCGGGGCTGTTCTTCGAGTCGCGGATGTGGATGGCCGAGGGGGTGGTGGCTATTTCGACGCAGTTGGAGGCGTCGCCACTGTAGGTGGACTTGTGCCAGGTGGGTTCGGGCATTGCGGGTTTCCTCACAGGTGTCGGGCGATGCGCTCGATGAGGTCTCGGGAAGCCTCAGGGGTGAGCGCACTCGCCTCCATGTGGTCGACCACTGCACGGTACTTGCTCAACTGAGCTTCGCCATCCAGGAATTCGCAACCATGATGAGTGTCCAGCTGCACGGTATCGAGCTGGCGCACCTCTCCAGCGACGTAGTCGACGCCCTGGCCCGTGCCGTGAAAGCTTGCCTCGCCGAAGGGGATGACCCGGATGGTGATGTGGGGGAGTTCACTCATGGCAACGACGTGCTTGAGCTGAGCGGCGGTTACGTCCCGGCCGCCGAAGCCCATCCTGAGTGCCGCCTCGTGAATGGTCGCGGTGTAGGGGGTGGGATTGTCCCGGTGAAGGATGCCCTGCCGCTTGATTCGGTGGGTGAGCCGGTGCTCGATCTCGTACTGCTGGAGCCGCGGGAAGACCGTGCGGAAGAGTGCCCGAGCGTGGTCGGTGGTCTGGAGCAGGGCGGGGATGTGGATGACGAGGGCCACCCGCAGCTCGGCTGCGTAGTGCTCCAGTTCGGCCAGGTCGATCAGCCCGGCGGGCAAGTGGTCGCGGTACTCGTCCCACCAGCCGGACTTGCGTCCGCCGGTCATCGCGGCCAGGGCCTCGACCAGTGCCGTGTCCGCGCAGCTGTAGGTGCGGGCAAAGGTGCGCACGCGGTCGGCACTGACGGCGTAACGGCCTGACTCGATGTTGCTGATCTGCGCCTGCTTGACGCCAAGCAGGCCCGCAGCGGCAGTGGACGTAAGTCCGAGCTGGTCACCAACGCCTACCGGCATACCAACGGCCCCGCCTCTTTGCGGCTGACCGCCCTCGCGGACGGTCGGCTCCGGGTCGGGGTCTGGGACAGTCATCCCCGGATCCCCGCCCCTTTCGGCGAGCCGCCCTGGGACCGCGTACCGCTCACCCCGGCGGACGCCGAGAAGGGGCGCGGGCTGCACCTCGTACAGCGGTACGCCGATGCGTGGGGCGGCCTGGCCCTCGCCGACAGCCCGCTGGACCGCGGTGCCGGCAAGTTGCTGTGGTTCGAGGTGGGTGGGTGACGGGCGGAGGCCCTCAGGTCATGACGGGCGCCCGCCGAACTGCCAGTTGTGCACCTCGATGTCGGCGTACCGGTCCGCGGTCAGGAGGGCGCGTGCCGTCTGCGGGTCCGGTGCCCGCAGCAGCGCCGCCGTGCCGAGCCAGGCGGCGCCGTCGTCGGACAGCAGCGGGCCGTAGGCGATCAGCTCGTCCCGGTCGGGCGGTGGCGCGAGGTCGGCTGCTGCTCCCGTGCCGAGGCCGAGCACCAGGTAGCGGTTGCCGTCGGCCGGGCCTCCCGGGAAGTCCCACATGGTGCGCCCGAGCGTGTTGCGCCACCGTCGCAGCAGCACGTCCCGGTAGACGCCCGCCTGGTGGTTCGGCTCGTCGAAGGCGAACGCACGGGCGGCCGCGGGGTCGGGCAGATCGAGGATGTGGACGCTTCCGGTGGGCGTGTCGCCGTCGTCGGCCAGGGTCGGGCCCCGGGCGATCATCTCCCGCGCGTACCGGTCCATGGAGGACCAGTGCTCTTCCAACAGCTCGTCCCGCAGTGCCACGGAGCCGGGCCGGTCGCGGTGGTAGCAGAGGAACTCCGTGTCCGGAGGATCTCCCCGAGGGGACACTCCGGTCGAGCGGGTTTCCTTGTCCTGCACGTCCGCGCCCTGCACGTCCGCGTCCTACGCGTCCGCGTACTTCGCGTCCGCCGCCGGGTCCAGGGCCAGCCGGTACCCCCGCTTGACCACGGTCTGGATCAGCTTCGGCGCCCCGAGAGCCGTGCGCAGGCGGGCCATCGCCGTCTCCACCGCGTGTTCGTCGCGGCCCGCGCCGGGCAGTGCGCGCAGCAGGTCGGCCCGGGCCACGACCCATCCCGGCCGCCGCGAGAGCGCCCGCAGCAGGGACATGCCGGCCGGCGGCACCGGCTTCAGCTCGCCGTCCACCAGCACCGCGTGCCCCCGGATCTGAACCCGGTGCCCGGCGATCGGCAGCGCCCGGGCCCGCCCCGGCAGTTCCTGGCACAGCAGTTGGACGAGCGGCCCGAGCCGGAACCGCTCCGGCTGTACCGTGTCCACGCCCCGGGCCTGCAGGGGAAGCGCGGTGACGGGGCCCACGCAGGCGGGCAGCACGTCGTGGCCGAGTGCGGCGAGCAGCTCGCCGAGCAGCCCCCGCTGCTCGGCCCGCGACAGCAGCGAGGCGGCGGCCGGCGCGCTGGTGAAGGTGAGGGCGTCCACGCCGCGCGAGACGACGGCGTCCAGCAGGCGGTCGACCGGGCCTATGTCCTCCGGCGGCATCCAGCGGTACACGGGCACCAGGACGACCTGCGCTCCCCCGGCCCGCAGCGCCTCCACGAACCCCGGCAGCGGTTCCCCGTGCAGCTGTAGGGCGATCCGGCGTCCGTCGACGCCCTCCTCCAGCAGCCGGTCCAGCACCTCCGCCATGGACTCGCTCGACGGCGACCACTGCTCGGTCAGCCCGGCGGCGCGGACGGCCCCCTTCACCTTGGGCCCGCGGGCGAGCAGCTCGACCCCGCGCAGGCGCCCGAGCAGCTGCTCCCCGAGACCCCAGCCGTCGGCGGCCTCGATCCAGCCCCGGAATCCGATGGCGGTGGTGGCCACCACCACGTCGGGGACGTGATCGATGATCTGCCGGGTGGCGGCGAGCAGTTCGCCGTCGTCGGCAAGGGGCACGATGCGCAGCGCGGGCGCGTGCAGGACCGTGGCGCCGCGCCGCTGGAGCAGCGCGCCCAGCTCGTCGGCCCGGCGCGCGGCCGTCACGCCCACGGTGAACCCGGCGAGGGGTCCCTGATCGGGTTGCTGCTGTTCGTCGTACATGGCTCTCCTACCTGGCCCGCATGCCGAACGAGCCTGTCAACGGCGCGTGACAGGCTCGGTTCGGCTCGATGTCGTCGGTGTTACCGATGCGACGTCACACCTCGGCGTAGCTCAGCTGCGCCTTCGCCTCGGACGCGGCGGCGGTGGTCTCGGGCTGCGCGGCCGGGCGGCGAAGGTATACGGCCCAGGTGACCACGAAGCAGGCGCCGTAGAAGGCGAGGAAGGCCACGAACGCTCCGGTTCCGGTGCCGTAGGAGAGGAAGGACTGGCGGAAGGCGAGGTTGATGCCGACACCGCCGAGTGCGCCGACCGCTCCGATGAGCCCCATGGAGGCACCGGACAGCCGCCGGCCGTAGGCGGCCGCCTCCTCCCCGTGCAGCCCCTCGGCCACGGCCTTGGCCTGGAAGATGCCCGGGATCATCTTGTACGTCGATCCGTTGCCGAGTCCGCTCAGCACGAACAGCACGACGAAGACCGACACGAACAACGGTAGCGACTTCTGCATGCTGGCGAAGACCAGGCAGACGGTGGCGGCGGCCATGCCCACGTAGTTCCACAGGGTGATGCGTGCTCCGCCGTACCGGTCCGCGAGCCGGCCGCCGACGGGCCGGATGAGGGAACCGAGCAGCGGGCCGACGAAGGTGAGGTAGGCGGCCTGCAGCGGGGTGCGCCCGAACTGGTTGGTCAGGACCTGGCCGAAGGCGAAGCTGTAGCCGATGAAGGAGCCGAAGGTGCCGACGTAGAGGAAGGCCATGATCCAGGTGTGCGCGTCCTTCGCCGCGTCCTTGGCGGCGCCCGTGTCGTTCCTCACGGAGGCGAGGTTGTCCATGAACAGCGCGGCGAGGACGGCGGCGACGAGGATCAGCGGGATGTAGATCCCGAGCAGCACGCGCGGCCCGCCGTTCGCCCCGATGATCGCGAGGGCGGCCAGCTGGATGACCGGGACGCCGATGTTCCCGCCGCCCGCGTTGAGCCCGAGGGCCCACCCCTTCTTCCTCAGCGGGAAGAAGGCGTTGATGTTGGTCATGGAGGAGGCGAAGTTGCCACCGCCGATGCCGGCGAGGAGACCGACGAGGAGGAAGGTGGAGAAGGACGTCCCCGGCTCCATGACCACGAACGCGGCGACGGTCGGCACGAGCAGCAGACCGGCCGAGATGATCGTCCAGTTCCGCCCGCCGAAGACCGCGACGGCGAAGGTGTAGGGCACCCGCACGACCGCGCCGACGAGCGTGACCATGGAGGTCAGCAGGAACTTGTCGGCGGGGGTGAGCCCGTACTCGGGCCCCATGAAGAGGACGAGCACGGACCACAGGGTCCAGATCGAGAAGCCGATGTGCTCCGAGAACACCGAGAACCAGAGGTTGCGGCGGGCGGTCTTCTCCCCGCTCGCCTTCCAGAAGCCCTCGTCCTCCGGATCCCAGCGCTCGATCCAGCGGCCGCTGCGACGGGTTGGGGATCGGCCTGTCATGACGCCTCCACGGTGCTCCGGTGCTCGGTCTGCCCACGAGGGCCTGGCCCCGAAGGTAGGAAGAGCGCGTTTCCTGCCTGTGGCTGTGAGTGACCGGAAGGGAACGTTGCTCTCACGCGCGGGGCGGGACGCCGGTGAGGGAACCGGCCGAGCATCGGTGAGGGAACCCGGCGGGGCATCGGTGAGGGGCCCCGCGGGACAGCGGTGACGGAAGCGGCGCGGCATCGGTGACGCAGCCGGCGGGGCGGCAATGACGGAAGCGGCGGGCGGTGCGGGCCGGGCGGGCGGGTGTCGGGGGTATGTCAGGTGGGGAGGCTCATCGCCTCTTCGTCGGCGGCCGGGAGCCATGAGTCCGCGGGGCGTCGCAGCCACCCCTGGGCCCCGGCGGTCTCGGTCGCGGCCCTGCGGAGTGCGGCCAGTGCGGGATGGACCAGCCCCTTGCGCCAGACCAGGGACACGGGCGACAGCGGAACCGGGTCGACGAGCGGCCGCAGCACCGTGCGGGGCATGGACGGAAAGTCCACCACGGCGAGGACCGGATGCCGCGTCTTGGCCATGATCCGCTCGAACTCCTCGTCCCCGACCGCGAGCGGAAGGGGCGGGGCGAGCCGGATGCCGCGCCCCTCGAAGAGGCGCAGGGCGAGGTCGGTCCACTCCCGGGTGCGCGGGTTCCCGGCGCCCGCGTACACCGTCTCCCCCGCCAGGGCGGCCAGCGGTACGACCGGCCGGGCGGCCAGTGGGTGGTCCTCGGGCAGCACGACGGCCATCGGCTCGTGGCGCACCGGCAGCTGCTCCAGGCCGGAGCGCAGGGCCGCCTCCAGGCCCGCGAAGCGCCCGAAGGAGGCGTCGAGCCGGCCGGCGAGCAGGTCGGCCGCGGCTCCGGTCAGGCCGCTCTCGTAGCGGGCCATCAGCTCGCAGTCGGGGGCGAGTTCCCGGGCCCGGTGCAGCACACGGCGGCCGGTGACCAGGCCCGCGGAATTGAGGTCGACCAGCAGCGGCCGGGCCTGGCCGAAAGCGGCGAGCAGGTCGTCCTGGGCGGCGAGCACCCGCCGGGCGTGCGGCAGCAGCCGCTCGCCGTCCACGGTCAGCGTCACCTGCCGGGTGGTCCGTACGAACAGCTCGGCGCCCAGCTCCCGCTCCAGCCGCCGCACGTCCCGGCTGAGCGCCTGCTGGGCGACGTACAGGCGGGCCGCGGCCCGGGTGAAGTGCAGCTCCTCGGCGACGGTGAGGAAGGCGCGCAGCAGGCGGGGGTCTATGGCGGCTGGGACAGGCATGGCGGTGAATTTACAACGCGGACGCGTGAATCGTCGCCCAGAAGGTGTTGGACCGCATGATCCGTTCCGGGTGACCGTGGAGCCATGCCGCAACAGACCGCCGAACACAGCCGGATACCGGACGAGCAGCAGCAACGCACCGGATACCGACGGCTCTTCTCCCTTCCCGGTGCACGGGCCTTCACCGCCGGCAACCTGATCGCCCGCCTGCCCATGGGCATGTTCGGTGTGAGCGCGGTCGTGATGATCGCCGCGTCCCGCGGCTCGTACGCCCTCGCCGGTGCGGTCACCGCCACCGGGCTCGCGGCGACCGGGCTGGCCGGCCCCTGGATCGCGCGGCTCGTCGACCGGCACGGGCAGGCCCGCGTCGCCGTACCGGCCACGCTCACCGCGGTGCTCGGCAGCCTCGCACTGCTGCTGTGCGTCCACTACGGCGCACCCGACTGGACCCTGTTCGCCGCGTACGCCGCCACCGCGGCCACCCCGAACATCGGCGGCCTCTCCCGCGCCCGCTGGGCCCACCTGCTGCGCGAGGACCCCGGCGCGCTGCACACCGCGAACTCCTTCGAGCAGGCCGCCGACGAGCTGTGCTTCATGCTCGGCCCGGTGCTGGCCTCCTTCCTGACCGGCACCTTCTTCCCGGAGGCGGGCACGCTCACCGGGGCCGCGCTGCTGCTGGCCGGGATGCTGCTGTTCACCGCGCAACGGGCGACCGAGCCGCCCCCGCAGGCCCGTTCGAAGGCGCCGTCACCACTGCGCAGCCCGGGGATCCCGCCGCTGCTGGCCTGCTTCGTGGCGACCGGCGCGGTGTTCGGTTCGATGGAGGTCGTCACGATCGCCTACGCCGACACGCAGGGGCACCGGGCGGCAGCCGGTGCCGTCCTCGCGCTGCAGGCGGCCGGTTCGTGCGCGGCGGGCCTGCTGTACGGGGCGCTGAGACCGGCGGGCCTGCGCCTCGCCCAGTGCCTGCCGGCCATGGCGGTGCTGATGACCCTGCCGTGGCTCGCGGCGACCGCCGCCGGTTCCCTCGTGGCCCTGGCGGGCGCGCTGCTGGTGGCGGGCATGGCGACCGCGCCGACGATGGTGACCGCGATGACCCTGGTGCAGAAGTGCACCCCGGCCGACCGCCTCAACGAGGGCATGAGCCTGGTCGTCACCGCCCTGCTCACCGGCATCGCCTGCGGCTCGGCGGCGGGCGGCTGGGCGGCCGAGCACGTCTCCCCCGCCGCGGCCTTCGCGGTCCCGGCCGGCGCGGCGACCGTGGCCCTGCTCATCAACTCGGCGTCCACGGCCGTGCGTTGGCGCGGCCGCCGGTCGATCCCGCAGCCCAGGTAGGTCACCGTCCGGACCGAGTCCGCCGGCAGCCCGCGTAGGTCACCGTCCGGACCGAGTCCGCTAGCAGCCCAGGTAGGTCACCGTCCGGTCCGGGCCGAGTTCGTCGGCGAGGCGGGCGGCCAGCTGCGCGCCCTCGGCCTCCAGGCGGGCGCGCTCGGCGTCGTGGCGCAGGTCGTCCCGGTCCCTGGTCCAGGCGTCCATGGCCTCGTCCACGGCCGCCGCCCAGGCGTGGAAGCCGTCCACCAGGGTCTCGGACAGGCCGAGGGCGACTGCGGGGTCGTCCGGGGCGAAGTCCCCGATGCCGTCGGCCCGCAGCGGGTACCACTTGTACTCGCCCCGGACGGTGATGTGCACCGGGTGCGACGGCAGCGGGTGGCCGTGGGCCTCCAGGGTCCAGTGCAGGCGGTCGCAGCCCCAGCACACGAACTTCGCACTGCTGTGGCGCTCGTCCCAGTAGCGCACCGCCCAGCGGGGGCCGAGGTGTGCGGCCACCTCCCGGGCGGCCTCGACGCCCTGTCCGACGTGCTTGCGCAGGGCCGGGCGGGCGGTGAATCCGCCGGGCGGCCGTGCCTCGGACCAGGACCTGAGCCGGTCGGCGAGCCGGCCGGGGAGCCCGAGGGAGTCGATCTCGACGCCCGTCGTGAAGTCGTCGGGGCCGGGGAGCCCGGGGGCGTTCGTCCCGAACAGCGGGGACGGCCCGTCGTGCGCGCGTACGAGGAGGTGCCGGGGGCCCTTGTCGCTGTCCACCGTGGAGGTGCTCCGTTCCGTCCGTCTGCGCCGTCCGCTGTGACGTCCGGCCATGACAAAGGCCCCGCCGCTCGTCGCGACGGGGCCTGTGCCCACATGGGGTCTGAGGGCAGTGCCTCCAGATGGTGGAGATGGCGGGAATCGAACCCGCGTCCAACGGTGCGGAATCAGGGCTTCTCCGTGTGCAGTTCGCTGTGATTTTCTCAGCCCCGGCGATCACGCGAACAAGTCGCCGACGGGCTCAGTCACTGTTAGATTTCCCTCTTCACCCCGTGACCGGGATCAAGGTTTAGTCCCCTAGCTGATGCCAGGATCCGGGTCGGGAACAGCCCCGGGCTGACACTTCGCAAGTCGCTACTTAGGCAGCGAGGGCGAAGGAATCGCGCTTGGTGTTGGCGATTATTTTTTGCGACATATGGTTTACGAGATCATTGCCGCTTCCTCGACACGCTTCCCCTGCTTCGACAGCCGCTGTCGAAACCGATCATCCCCATGTTGATTTTTCAATCCCTCCGGAGAGGGGGTGTGCACCCTCTGTGGAGTGCGGTGCCATCGTACGTGAACAACGCACGCCGATGCCAGCTTATTCCCGGCGGCCCGGCTAGACGCCGCGCTGCTTGCGCTTCGCCGCCGCGATCGCACGGTCCGACTCACGCCGGTCCTGCTTCTCCCGCAGGGTCTGGCGCTTGTCGTACTCCTTCTTGCCCCGTGCGAGCGCGATCTCGGCCTTCGCGCGGCCGTCCCTGAAGTACAGGGCGAGCGGCACGATGGTGTGCCCCGTCTCCTGGGCCTTGGACTCCAGCTTGTCGATCTCCTCGCGGTGCAGCAGCAGCTTGCGCTTGCGGCGCGCGGAGTGGTTGGTCCAGCTGCCCTGGTGGTACTCGGGGATGTGGGCGTTGTGCAGCCACGCCTCACCCCGGTCGATCTGGACGAAGCCGTCGGTCAGCGAGGTCCGGCCCTCACGCAGCGACTTGACCTCGGTGCCGGTGAGTACGAGCCCGGCCTCGTAGGTGTCGACGATCGCGTAGTCGTGCCGGGCCTTCTTGTTCTGGGCGACGATCTTGCGCTTGCCGCCCTTCTCGCCGTCCCTGGCCTTCGCGGCCCCGCCGCCCTGCTTGGGCTGGGACTCCTTCGGTACGTACATTCCCTTGCTCATAGTGCCGACCATTTTCGCACCATGGAGGGGGTGAGTGGGAAGCGCATTTAAGGGTGCTGGGAGGGGTCGCCGAGTCCGGTCAGGACCGTCTCCGCCCGAGGGAGGGCCTCCTGCGGGCCGGTGTCCAGGTCCGGGGTGAGGCCGCGGCCGTCGACGGCGTGTCCCGAAGGGGTGCGGTAGTGGCCCACGGTCAGCTCGGCCACCGAGCCGTCGGGCAGCTCGGTCGGCATCTGGACGGAGCCCTTCCCGAAGGTGCGGGAGCCGATCACGACCGCGCGGCCCCGGTCCTGGAGGGCGCCGGTGAGCATCTCGGCCGCGCTCATGGTGCCGCCGTCGACCAGGACGACCAGGGGCCGGACGGTGTCGCCGCCGCCGGCGGCGTGCAGGGAGCGCTGGGCGCCGTCGACGTCGTAGGTGGCGACCAGGCCGCCGTCGAGGAAGGCGGAGGCCGTGGCCACCGCCTCGGTGACCAGGCCGCCCGAGTTGCCGCGCAGGTCGAGCACGATGCCGGCGCCGGCCGGGGCCTCGCGCACCGCGGCCCGGACGGCGTCCCCGGAGCCCTTGGTGAAGGCGGCGATACCGATGACGGTGACCCGGCCGGGGAGCCTGCGGACGGTCACGGAGTCGGTGGACAGGCGCGCCCGGTGCAGGGTCTCGGTCCAGGCGCGCGTGCCGCGCTGCAGGCCCACCGTGACCGTCGTACCGGCGGGCGCGTCCTCGGCGTCGCCGCGCAGTAAGGACACCACCTCGGTGACCGGCCGCCCGTCGACCTTCTCCCCGTCGACGCTGCGCAGCCGGTCCGCCTTGCGGATGCCGGCGTCGGCCGCCGGCGAGCCGGGCTGCACCTTCGTGACCTGGATACGGCCGTCCCGCTCGCGCCGGGCCCACAGGCCGACGCCGGTGTACTGGCCGTCCAGGGCCTCCTGGAACTCCTGGTACTCGCCCTCGGAGTACACGGCGCCCCAGCGGTCCCCGCTGCGGCTGACGGCCCGCTCGGCGGCCTCCATCGGCGACTTCCCGTCGGCCATGGCCTCGGCGGCGGCCTTCTGCACGTCCTCGTGCCGGGGAGCCGGGCGCTCGGCGCCGGCTGGCGTCCTGCGGCCGGAGGGGTCCGCCGGGCCGCTGTCCGGGAAGGAGCCGGTGGCGGCGCCGGCGACCAGGACGCCGGCGAAGACCAATGTCAGGGCGGCCCCGCGGCGGGTGCGGCGGGGCGGGCAGAACAGGTCTCGGCCTGACATGGGCGTGAGTCTAGGACAACGCGAAGGGCCGCACGGGCGGATGCCCGTACGGCCCTCTTGGCATGCGTCACACCTTCAAGTACTTGCGCAACGCGAAGAACGCGGCAAGGGCGGGCATCAGCACACTGGTGGCGAGGATCAGCGGGAGCTTGGTCAACACCGCGTCCCAGCCGACGAAGTTGATGAGCTGGAGCTTGGTGGCCAGGGCCATGCCGTGGTCGATGGTGAAGTACCGGCCGATCACCAGGAACACGCAGGCCAGGCCGCCGCCGATCAGGCCCGCGACCGCCGCCTCCATGATGAACGGCGCCTGGATGTAGAAGCCCGAGGCACCGACCAGGCGCATGATCCCGGTCTCGCGCCGACGGCTGAACGCGGAGACCCGCACCGTGTTGACGATGAGCAGCAGCGCGACGATCAGCATCATCGCCATCACCAGGAGCGCCGCCCGGTTCATCAGGCCGAGCAGCTGGAAGAGGTTGTCCAGGATG
The DNA here is from genome assembly GCF_042958635.1 of Streptomyces sp. NPDC007971. Lineage (NCBI taxonomy): Bacteria > Bacillati > Actinomycetota > Actinomycetes > Kitasatosporales > Streptomycetaceae > Streptomyces > Streptomyces sp. NPDC007971. Next base: position 69,800 of record NZ_JBIBJK010000012.1, on the reverse strand, counting down.
CCCTTCTGGTCCTGCACGGACTGCACACCGTCACGCCCGTTGAACGCGGACGCGATCACCTGGTACTTCTTCGGATCCTTGAGCTTGATCCGGTACGACTCCTGCATCTGGTCCGGCGTGAGCGAGCTGGACAGCGGGGAGTTCCCGAACTGCTCCTTGTAGTGCTTGTACGCCTGATCCTGCGACTCGTACGCGACCTTCGCGACGATCGGCATCTTGTGCAGGTCGGAGAGGATCTGCTTCTTCTGGTCCTCGGTGACCGCGCCCTTGGCGCAGTTCACGTCCGACTGTGCATCGCTCTTGTTGCACAGGAAGATCGAGACGTTGACCTTGTCGTACCAGTAGCCCTTCATGGTGCTCACCTGGTCGCTCATCAGCAGCGAGCCGCCGAAGAGGGACAGGGACAGGGCGACGGAGACGATGACGGCGAAGGTCATCGTCAGGTTGCGGCGGAGACCGACACCGATCTCGGACAGGACGAACTGGGCGCGCATGGCCTCGGGTTAAGCCTTTCCGTGGACGTACTCGGGGGGCGGGTCAGTGCTGGTAGCCGTAGACGCCGCGGGCCTGGTCGCGGACGAGGCGGCCCTTTTCCAGCTCGATGACGCGCTTGCGCATCTGGTCCACGATGTTCTGGTCGTGCGTCGCCATGATGACGGTGGTGCCCGTCCGGTTGATCCGGTCGAGCAGCTTCATGATGCCGACGGAGGTCTGCGGGTCGAGGTTGCCGGTGGGCTCGTCGGCGATGAGCAGCTTGGGCCGGTTGACGAAGGCCCGCGCAATGGCCACGCGCTGCTGCTCACCACCGGACAGCTCGCCCGGCATCCGGTCCTCCTTGCCGCCGAGCCCGACGAGGTCGAGCACCTGGGGCACGGACTTGCGGATCTCGCCGCGGGACTTGCCGATCACTTCCTGCGCGAAGGCCACGTTCTCCGCGACCGTCTTGTTCGGCAGGAGCCGGAAGTCCTGGAACACCGTCCCCAGCTGGCGGCGCATCTGCGGCACCTTCCAGTTGGAGAGGCGTGCCAGGTCCTTCCCCAGGACGTGCACCTGGCCGTGGCTGCACCGCTCCTCGCGGAGGACGAGCCGCAGGAAGGTGGACTTTCCGGAGCCGGAGGACCCCACGAGGAAGACGAACTCGCCCTTCTCCACCTCCAGGGAAACATCCCTGAGTGCGGGGCGGGTCTGCTTGGGGTAGACCTTGGAGACATTGTCGAATCGGATCACGGATGCACCACGGGTCGCCGGGGGTAGATGAGCGTGACCATACGCGAACCGGGCGCTCCGGCGCAGTGCCCGGTTGCGGTTGGATGACACTTGTGCCTTTTTGTACGCCCACATCGCATCGGGGACCGCCCTTTCACCGGCGCCCCGCGCAGGCTCGGCGGGAACCTGGCAGAGTGGAGGGGGAACGTTCGCGTTCCCGGAAGCGTTGTACGGCTGATGGCCGGAGCAAGGAGGGCGACCGCATGACGTACGACCGGTTGGTGTGCGCGAACTGCGCGGCGCCCGTGAACGAGGGCCGGTGCCCGGTGTGCCGGGCCAACCGCGAGCGACTGCAGCAGCAGGAGAGCTTCTTCGCGGGCCTGAACCCGATGGCGCTGATCGCGCTGCTGGCGATGCTGATCGCCGCGGTGGCGCTGCTGGCGCACCAGACCGCGTAGGAATACCGGAAGAGCCCGGCAGGAACGCCGGAAGGGCCCGGAGCGGAGATGCTCCGGGCCCTTCGGCGTCGCACTGCACGTACGCAGCGTGGCCGTGTGGCTACGCTCAGGCGGCCGCGCCGCCCCGGCCGTTCGCCAGGCGGGGCAGAACCCGGAAGCCGATGCCGCCGGCGATCATCGTCGCGGCGCCGATCAGCAGGAACATGGTCTGTCCGGCACCGGTCTCGGCGAGCTGCTTGTCGCCACCCTGGGCCGAGGTGTCCGAGCCCGTGTCGGTGAGGGCCGAGGAGCCCTCCTCCTGGGAGGCGTTGTTGTTGCCGCCGTCGGGGGTGGTGTTGCCGTTGCCGCCGGTGCTGGAGCCGCCGCCGTTGCCGCCGTTGCCGCCGCCCGTGCTGCCGGAACCGCCGTTGTCACCGCCGGTGCTGGAGCCGCCGCCGTTGCCGCCGTTGCCGCCGCCCGTGTTGCCGGAGCCACCGTTGTCACCGCCGGTGGTACCGCCGCCGTTCGTGTCACCGCCGGTCGTGGTGTCACCGCCCGTGGTCGTGCCACCGCCGGTCGTGTCACCGCCCGTGGTGTCGCCGCCGGTCGTGGTGTCGCCACCCGTGGTCGTGCCACCGCCGGTCGTGTCACCGCCCGTGGTGTCGCCGCCGGTCGTGGTGTCACCACCGGTGGTCGTGTCGCCGCCCGTGGTGTCGCCGCCGGTCGTGGTGTCGCCACCCGTGGTCGTGTCACCACCCGTGGTGTCACCGCCCGTGGTGTCGCCGCCGGTCGTGTCGCCGCCCGTGGTGTCACCGCCGGTCGACGTGCCGCCGGTGGTGTCGCAGATGCCGATGGGGTCACAGCCCCCGTCGGTACCGCCGTTGGTACCGCCGTCGTCGTTTCCGTCCGTGGTCACACCGAGCTTGATCGGGCCCGCCTGGACATCGAGGTCCAGCGCGGAAGCCGCACCAGCGGCGGTCAGCGAGGCGCCCGCCGCGATAACGGCGCTCGCGGCTATCCGAGCGACCCGGATCCGCGTCTTCTTCGTCATATGGTTGCTACCCCCAGTAGCTGTTCGTCAATGAGGCGGCGTGCGGGGCTTGCCGTGATCGACGGAGGCAGCCGACGAGACCGGATTCGATGTCCGAGTCATCCCATTCCCCCCGGTTCACATGCGCCCCAGAGATACGCATGCCACCCTGCACCCTTCCCATTTTTCAAAGCAACGTCAAGGCCGTTGCGCGCGCAATGTCCTCTGGGGCGGTGTTTGGCGGGACTTGGAGCCTGTGAGTGTGATGTAAAACCCAGACAAATGACAACTGCCGCCACTCGGGCGGCAGTTGTCATGTCGACAAAGTTACTTCTCCTGCTGCTTGCGCCAGCGAATGCCGGCCTCCAGGAACCCGTCGATCTCGCCGTTGAAGACGGCCTCGGGGTTGCCGACCTCGTGGTCGGTGCGCAGGTCCTTGACCATCTGGTACGGGTGCAGCACGTACGAACGCATCTGGTTGCCCCAGGAGTTGCCGCCGTCGCCCTTGAGGGCGTCCATCTTGGCCTGCTCCTCCTGCCGGCGCCGCTCCAGCAGCTTGGCCTGGAGGACGTTCATCGCGGTGGCCTTGTTCTGGATCTGCGACCGCTCGTTCTGGCAGGAGACGACGATGCCGGTGGGGAGGTGCGTGATGCGCACGGCGGAGTCGGTGGTGTTGACGCCCTGGCCGCCGGGTCCGGAGGACCGGTAGACATCGATGCGCAGTTCGCTCTCGTCGATCTCGACGTGGTCGGACTGCTCCACGACGGGAAGCACTTCCACACCCGCGAAGGAGGTCTGCCGGCGGCCCTGGTTGTCGAAGGGCGAGATGCGCACCAGTCGGTGGGTGCCCTGCTCGACGGAGAGGGTGCCGTAGGCGTAGGGAACCTGGACGGCGAAGGTGGTGGACTTGATGCCCGCCTCCTCCGCGTACGACGTCTCGATGAGCTCCGTCTTGTAGCCGCGCTGCTCGGCCCAGCGCAGGTACATGCGCTGCAGCTTCTCCGCGAAGTCGGCGGCGTCGACACCGCCGGCCTCGGCGCGGATGTTGACGAGCGCCTCACGGGAGTCGTACTCGCCGCTCAGCAGCGTCCGGACCTCCATCTCGTCCAGCGCCTTGCGCACACCGGCCAGCTCGGCCTCGGCCTCGGCACGGGTGTCCGGGTCGTCCTCCTCCTCGGCCATCTCGAAGAGCACGCCGAGATCGTCGATCCGGCCACGCAGCGCCTCGGCCTTCCTGACCTCCGCCTGGAGGTGGGAGAGCTTGCTGGTGATCTTCTGCGCCTCGTCCGGGTTGTCCCACAGGGACGGCGCGGCCGCCTGCTCCTCGAGCACGGCGATGTCTGCCCTCAACCGGTCAAGGTCCAGAACGGCCTCGATCGACTCCATGGTCGAGGAGAGGGACTTCAGCTCTTCGGATACATCGACGACTGCCACGCCTCCAGCGTAACGGCTCCACCGACCACCGCGGGCCGACCGGGGAGCGCCCGCAGGTACGGCCGACCGGCGGCCCCCTCGGGGGCGGGGTGCCCCGGGGGTGGGCGGAGCGGCCGACGGCCCCTTCGGGGGTGGGGCCCGGAGGTGGGCGGAGCGGACGGCGGCCCCTTCCGAGGCGGGGCCCGGGGGTGGGCGGAGCGGCCGGTACGAAAGCCTCGGGGCGGCCGGAGCCCAGGCCGGACGCCTTCCTGCCGACCGGGCAGGGTGGGCCGAGTGAGCCCGGTGAGCACGGTGAGACCGGTGAGCCGAGTGGGCCCGGTGGGCGAAGGCGGGAGGGGTCAGGGTCCCGACGTGCTGTGGGTGTCCTGTGGAGGCTGGTCGTCGTCCCCCGACGTCGCCGCCCACGCACCGACCCCGACCGCCGCGGCCAGCACCACCCCGGCAACCGCCAGAGTGATCCTGCGGCGCCGGGCGACAGCGCGGTGCCGCGCCGACCCGGGCCTCGGCGCACCCGACGCCCGCGGCACCCGCGCCGTCCCCCGCGCCCCGCCCGCCAGCTCATCGGCCGCGGGCACCCTCATCGACGTATGCGTGTCCCGGTTGGAGTCCGGCTTCGCCCCCGGCACCAGGGAGACCGCACCGCGCCGCCGCACCTGTTCCCCCGGCTCGGCGGGCGACGACGCCTCCTGCGGGCCCTCGCCCTCCTCGGCGGCCTCCGTCTCCGGCTCGTCCACGTCCAGCGGCGGCATTCCCGCCAGCATCGGCAGCTGTTCGCGCAGCCGTGCCCCCAGCTCCGAGGCCCGCAGCCGCGAGGCCGGCGCCTTCGCCAGGCACTGCACGACCAGCTGCCACAGCTCGTCGGGGATGCCGGGCAGCGGCGCGACGGTCTCCGTGACGTGCCGCCGCAGCACCGCGCCGGGGTGCCCCCCGCCGAACGGGGTGAAGCCCGCGAGCAGCTCGTACAGGACCGTCGCCAGGGCGTAGATGTCCACGGCGGCCCGCGGGGGCAGCCCTTCGACGATCTCCGGGGCCAGATAGTCGGGCGTGCCGATGATCTTCGTGGCCCGCGTCCGCTTCGGCGAGTCGATCAGCTTGGCGACGCCGAAGTCGGTGAGCAGTGCGGGATGCGCGCCGCCCGGGCCGAGGGGTCCCTGCATGTCCAGCAGGACGTTCTCGGGCTTGACGTCCCGGTGCACGACTCCGGCGGCGTGGGCGGCCGCCAGCCCGTCGGCGACGTCCGCGACGATCGCCACGGCCGCCTCGGGGGCGAGCCTGCGCTCACGCTCCAGCCGGGTGCGCAGGTCGGTGCCGCGCACCAGGTCCATGACCAGGGCGAGGTCGTTGCCGTCGACCACCAGGTCGCGCACCGAGACGACGTGCGGGTGCTCCAGGCCGAGCAGCGCGGTGCGCTCCTGGACGAACCGCCCCACGAGCTCCTGGTCGGACGCGAGATCCTCGCGCAGCAGCTTGATGGCGACGGGACCCTCCGGTCCCTCGCCCAGCCACACCGTGCCGGCGCTGCCCCGCCCCAGGATCTGGTTCGCGGTGTACCGGCTGCCGATCTTCCGTGCCAAGACTGCTCCTACAGACGCGTGTTGTCGCTGCTGCGTCATTCCGGGGACCCAGACGCTCAGCGGCTACCGCCGCGGGCTCCCGGAGCCCCAGCCGACGGACCAGAACCCCCAGCCGACAAAACTACGCGCCGAACGAGCCAACCTTCACTGCGGAGACGGAAATCACCCGCCAGGTGTCGACAAATATCCAAAGCAGCAGTCCGATTGCGCGGCAGCGGCCGGCTGCCGCGCCTGCGGCCGGCTGCCACGTCTGCGGCCGGCTGCCGCGCCTGCGGTCAGTTGCCTCGCCCGCGGCCGACTGCCACGTCCGCGGTCAGTTGCCGCCGCCGGAGGAACTGCCCAGCTCCTTGACCCAGTGGCTCACCGAACCCACCAGGTTCTTGACCTCGTGCCAGTAGCCCCTGCCCTCGCCGACCCAGGTGTGCAGCGGGGTCAGCTCCCAGACCAGCCAGCTCGCGACGAACAGGATGATGATCACGAAGAGGCAGCCCTTGAGGCAGCCGAGTCCGGGGATCTTCATCGGGTTGGCGCTGCGCTGGCGCGGCGCCCGGGGCTCGCGCGCGGGCCGCTGCGGCTCCGGGGCGGGCGGCGCGTACCGCTGGGGCTGCTGCGGCGGGGCGTACTGCTGGGGCTGCTGCGGCGGATGACCGTATCCGGCCGGCTGCTGCTGGCGTCCGCGCGGCTGCGGGCGCTGCGAGCGCGCCTGCGGTGCCTGGCGCGGCTGCTGCTGGGGCCGGGCGACCTGCCGCTGGGGGCGGCGGCGCAGCGGGTCCTCGTCGGGGTCGAGGTACTGGATCTGCGTCTGCTCGTTGCGGTCGCGGGCGGCGCGCAGCTGGTTCTGCCAGGGGTGCGGCTGCTCGGGCTGCTGTCCCTGGCCGCCGGGCGGGCCCGGCGGCACCGGCGGCATGACCGCCGTCGGGTCCGCCGCGCCGGTGCTCGGCAGCACGGCGGTGGGGTCGGCGGCGCCGGCGGGGCCGCCGGTGTGTGGCAGGAAGCTGGTGGCGGCGTTCGGGTCGTGCCCGCCGTAGGCCCCCTGCGGCGCGTTCGTCGGCAGCACCTGGGTGGGGTCGGCGGCGCCGGGCGCGCCGGGGACGGCGGCCGGGTCCGGGTCGGGGGCCAGCAGGGCGCCGACGCCCTCGGCCGCGGTGATCTGGGCGGCGCCCGCGTGCACGCCGATGCCCTCGGCGACCACCCGCAGGGCGCGCGCGAGGTTCTCGGCGCTGGGCCGTTGCTCCGGGCTCTTGCGCAGGCAGCGCTCTATGACCGTCCACAGCGGGTCCGGGACGGTGGAGGGGCGGCGCGGCTCGGCGCTCAGGTGCTGGTGCAGGACTTCGAGGGCGGTGCTGCCGGAGAACGGCGGGCGTCCGGTGACCAGCTCGTACAGCAGGATGCCGGCGCCGTAGATGTCGACGGCGGAGGTCTGCGGGCGGCCCTCGGCGGACTCGGGCGCCACGTAGGCGGGCGTGCCGACGAACTCGTGGGTGCGGGTCAGGCCCGGGGAGTCGGCGAGCCGGGCGATGCCGAAGTCGGTCAGCATCGGGTGCATCCGGCCGTCGTCCTGGCTCAGCAGCACGTTGGCGGGCTTCAGGTCGCGGTGGACGACGCCGTCGGCGTGGCTCGCGGCGAGCGCGTCGGCGATCTGCGCGGTCAGCAGGGCCGCGGCGACCGGGGTGAAGGGGCCGTTCTCCCGCAGGTAGCGGTGCAGGTCGGGGCCGTCGACGAGGTCCATGACCAGGGCCAGCAGCTCGCCCTCGACGACCAGGTCACGGACCCGGACGACGTTCGGGTGGGTGAGCCGGAGCAGCACGGACCGCTCGCGCAGGAAGCGCATCACGATGTCCGGGTCGCCGGCCAGCTCTTCCTTCAGGACCTTGATCGCGACCGTCTCGCCGGGCTGGCCTGCGACGGCCGCCTCGGCGCCCGCGGTCTCGCGCTGGCGGGCACGCCAGACGGTGCCCGTGGCGCCGCGTCCGAGCGGCTCCTCGAGCAGGTACTTGCTGCCGACTGGCCGCACGTCACGCGCTCCCTGCTGCTTATGGCTGCTTGCTTGCCTGGATTCCGGTGTTCCGGCCCACTCTAGTGCCGGTCCACTGGGCACTACGTATGCGTTCCCGACGATGTTCGCCGGTCTTCCCGGCCGTGCCGGTCCGGGTTCACGTCCGCATTCACGTCCAGGTTCGAAGGAAAGACGCTCACCTCGGTCTCCTGGTTGCCGCACCCCGCACGTGACCGATCTCAACTGATCATCCGTGCAGTATTGGTCAGGCACTTTTAGGGGCAGAGCTGACCAATCAAGATCACTTGACACCGGGTCGTGGGCGCGTTGTCAGTGACAGGTGCGAGGATGCGTGCAGTACTGGCCGACGTGCTCGTGCGGGGGTGGGGGATGTCCGCGCCCGGGCAGAAGGGACCGCTGACGGCGATGCAGATCCGGCTGACCGTCATAGACCCGCTGGGCCCGTCCGTGCAGCGGGGACGTGCCGCCGGCCGCGACGTGCTGGTGACGGCGCCCACGGGCACGGACCTGGCCGCGGTGGCGTCGGCGCTGGCCGCGACGGTCACCGGAGAGGGCGCCGCGGGCCGCGAGTCGAGCGGCGCGGCGGTCGTGCTGCACGCGGGTGCCGAGCGGCTGGACACCCGCCGCTGCATCCTCGGCGAGCCACCGCTGGTCGACGGCGCGGTGCTGTCCCTGGGCGCCCCGGCGGCCCCCGAGCCGCATCCCGAGCTGGACGACGCCCCGACCCAGCTGCACGTGGTCGCGGGTCCGGACGCGGGCGGGGTCCATCTGCTGCACGGCGGCCGGATCACGGTCGGCCGCTCCGCCGACGCCGACGTCCCGCTGGACGACCCGGACGTCTCCCGCCTGCACTGCGCGGTCACGGTCGCCGCCGACGGCCGCGTCTCGGTGGCCGACCTCGGCTCCACGAACGGCACGGCCCTGGACGGCACACCCGTGGACGACCGCCCGGTGCGGTTCGCCCCGGGCGCGCTGCTGAGGATCGGCGAATCCGCCCTGAGGGTTACCCCGTCCGGGGGTCCCGGCGCCCGGGTGCGGACCGTGCCGGACGGGGAGGGGTGCGTGCGCGTCACCCCGAACGGCGGGGCGGCCGGGGAAGCCGGTGGTTTCGCGGGCGGCCCGCAGCCGGACACGGACACCGGTGCCGGTGCCGCGGGGCACGCGCGCGTGGAGGCCGCCCCGGGCACAGGTGTCCCGGGCCCCTCCGGACCGACCCACCATGCCTACGGCGCGGCCGGCTGGGGATCCTCGGGCGGGGACGCCGGGGCTCAGGAGCACCGCCGCGGCGAGCAGCCGACGGTGCCGGGCCAGGCCGGGGCGCCGCACATCGAGAGCCGGGGCCCGGGCGCGGGGACCCGGGGGCCGGCAGCCGGTGGGCCCGCCGGCCGTGACGGCGCGCACGCGGGGGACACCCACGCGGGGCGCCACGGCGTCGGCGGCCCGGGCGGCGCGCCCGGATCGGCGCAGGCCGCATACACCGACGGCTCCGACAGCTCCATCGGCTCCACGTACACCGACGGCTCCGGCGGCTCCACATACGCAGACGGCTCCGGCGGCTCCGCATACGCCGACGGCTCCGCGCGCTTCTCCGGGCCGGACGGCGCTTCCCCCGGCTCGGGGACGGACGGCGCCGGCAGCAGCAGCCGCAAGGGCACGCCCCTGCGCGGCATCGACGTTCCTCAGGGTGCCCGTCGGCGGGGCGGGCTCGGCGCATGGGCCCGGCGGCTGGCCGGCGGGCGTGGCGAGCAGCCGGCCCCCGCACCGCAGGAGTACGGCGGTGAGGCCGCCGGCCCGGCAGGCCCACCGGTGACCGTTGCCCGGCAGCAGCCCGAGACCTGGCCGGACCCCGCCGCCCTGCTGCTGACCGCGCTGGGGCCCGGGCCCCGGCTGTGGGAGCGCGGGCCGGGACACCCGGAGGCGCTGACCGTGCGGCTCGGCACGGCGGACCGGAGCACCCCGGACGGCTCGGGCGTGCTGCCCGCCGTGCCGGTGACCGCCGCCCTGCGCGAGGCGGGGGCGCTGGGCCTGGCCGGTCCCCGCCCCCGGCTGTCGGGGCTGGCCCGCGCGGTGCTGGCCCAGCTGGCCGCACTGCACTCGCCCGACCTGCTGGAGATCGTGCTGATCAGCGCGGACCGCTCCCGCCCGGAGGAGGAGCGCACGGCCGAGTGGTCCTGGCTGGGCTGGCTCCCGCACGTCCGGCCGGGCCACGCCCAGGACTGCCGTCTCCTGCTGGCCTACGACCGCGAGCAGGCGGCGGCCCGCACGGAGGAACTCCTGCGCCGGGTGGAGGAGTACGCGGCATCGGACCGCAGCACGGCCGAGCCGGTCCCGACGCGCACGCCTGCGGCGGGCACACCGGTCGTCCTGCCCGCACAGGTGGCGGATGCCCCCGCGCGAGCGGGCACGGTGCCCCCGGCCGGGGCCGCCCCCGTGCACGGCGCGGCGGAGCACCTCGCGACCGCGGACGGCGGCCGCCCCGGAGCGGAGACGTCCGCCGCCCACCCGGCCGCCCCGGCCCCTCGCCCCGGCACGGTCGCCGGTTCCCCCCAGCACGCTTCCTCCCGTCGTCCCTCCTGGGCGCGCGAGGGCGCCGGGCTGGGCGGTCCGGGCGGCTTCCCGGGGCCGTACACCGTGGTCGTCGTGGACGGGGACCCGGGCGGTGCCGCCCTGCGGGAGGCCGTGGCGCGGCTGGCCGTGGCCGGGCCGCGGGCCGGGATCCATGTGGTGTGCCTGGCCGAGACCGTGGCCGCCACCCCGGCCTCGCCGGTGGCGCAGACGTACGAGGCGGCCTGTGCGGTCGCGCCGACCTTCCGGCACTGCGGAGCCGCCGCGCTGCTCAGCGGCGACGTCGCCGGCACCCTGCACCTGATGCGCGTCGCGCCCGGGGGTCCCGTCGGCCCCGGTGCGCTCGCCGCCGTCGACGCCGTCTCCCCCGCCTGGGCGGAGCGGTTCGCTCGGGCCCTCGCACCGCTGCGCCCGGACGGCCCCGTCGGCGAACGGCACGCGCGGGTGGCCGTGCCGCTGCCCCAGTCGGCGCGTCTGCTGGACGAACTGGGGCTCGCGCGGGCCACCCCGGCCTCGCTGATGGCCCGCTGGGCGGACGCGGCCGACGACGGCGAGTCGCTGGGCGGGCGGGCCCGGGCGGTGCTCGGTGCCGGACCGCGCGGTCCGCTCACCGCCGACCTGGTGGCGGACGGCCCGCACCTGCTGATCGAGGGGCCTCCCGGCAGCGGCCGTACGGAGCTGCTCCGTGCGGTGGTCGCCTCGCTGGCCGCGGCCGAGCGGCCCGACCGGCTGGGCATGGTGCTGATGGACGGCCGGGACGGCATCGGCGCGGGGCGCGGCGAAGGGCTGCGCGTCTGCACGGACATACCCCATGTGACGACCCATCTCATCGCCAACGACCCTGTCCGCATGCGGGATTTCGCCCAGTCGCTGAGCGCCGAGCTGAAGCGGCGCACCGAGCTGGTCGGGCGCGCGGACTTCACCCAGTGGCACACCGGCCGGGAGGTGTCGGGCCGGATGGTCGCCCAGCGCACGGCCGGCGGCCGGCCGGCCGCGCTCGGGACCGGCGACATAGAGGCACCTCCGAGCACCACGCTGCGGCTGCGGCCCGGCTCCGCCGCACGGCCGCACGCCGAGGCCGCCCCGCCGCTGCCCCGGCTGGTCGTGGTCGTGGACGACCTGGACGCGCTGGTCTCCCCCGCGCTCGGCTCACCGGGCCGGCCCGCCGCCGGATCGGTGATGCGGGCGCTGGAGGCGGTGGCCAGGGAGGGCGAGCGGCTCGGCGTGCACCTGGTGGCGGCGTCCGGGAGCGGTGGCCGTACGGCGGAGACGGAGCCGGCCAGGATGGCCACCCTGCGCATCGTGCTGGATCAGCCGTCCGCCGGGCCGGACGAGTCGGCACCGGGGCGGGGCAGGCTGACCTACCCGGACGAACGGGTGGTCGCCTTCCAGGGCGGCCGGGTGACGGGCCGTATCCCGCGCACCGCGACCCAGCGGCCCACCGTCGTTGTGCTGGAATGGCAGCGCATGGGCGATCCGCCGGCCCGCCGTCCCGTCCGCGAACTGGGCAACGGCCCCACCGACCTGGCCCTCCTGGCGAGCGCGGTGGAGCGTGCGGCCCGCGAGGTCGCGGCGGCGCAGGTGCCCTCGCTGCTCTGACCGGAACCAGCCGGGATCCGTAGGCATACTCCCCTGATCACGAGCCGGTCACGATGGGCCGCCGGACGGCGCAGGCGCCCTTGCCGCCCTTGTGGGGCCCGGCGTACACCGGACCGCACGGACAGTGTTCCGAGTTCGACGGAGAACGACGAACGGGGAAGTGATGCAGAGCAACAGCAGCACGATCCGGACAAACAGGGCCGTCTCCACACTCGCCGCGCTGCTCGCGGGAGCCCTCGCGCTCACCGCCTGCTCCAGCAGCGACCACAAGAAGGACAGCGGCGGCAGGAGCGGCGGGGCCACTGCCCCCGGCTCCACGCTCACCCTGCCGAAGCTGAACGGCGCGAGCCTGGAGGTCGCCGCCGTCTGGACCGGCACCGAGCAGACGAACTTCAAGAAGGTCCTGTCGGAGTTCGAGAAGCGCACCGGCGCGAAGGTGACGTTCGTGCCCGCCCAGGACCCGATCATCAACTTCCTCGGCTCGAAGATCGCGGGCGGTCAGCCGCCGGACGTCGCGCTGCTGCCGCAGCCCGGGGCGATCAAGCAGGCCGTGGACAAGAAGTGGGCCAAGCCGCTCGGCCCGGACGCGCTCAAGGAACTGCAGAAGAACTACTCGCAGGGCTGGCAGGACATCGGCAAGGTCGGCGGCAAGCAGTACGGCGTCTACTACAAGGCGGCCAACAAGTCGCTGATCTGGTACAACGCCAAGGCCTTCGAGAACGCGGGCGCCAAGGAACCGAAGACCTGGCAGGAGCTGCTGACGGCGGCGCAGGCGGTGTACGACTCGGGTGTCACCCCGTTCTCGGTCGGCGGCGCCGACGGCTGGACGCTGACGGACTGGTTCGAGAACGTCTATCTGTCCCAGGCGGGCCCCGAGAAGTACGACCAGCTCGCCCAGCACAGGATCAAGTGGACCGATCCGTCGGTGAAGCAGGCCCTGACCACGCTGGCCCAGATCTGGGGCAGGAAGGACTACGTGGCGGGCGGCGCGGACGGCGCCCTGCAGACCGAGTTCCCGGCCTCCGTGACCCAGACCTTCACCGGCGGCGACCAGCCGAAGGCGGCCATGGTCTACGAGGGCGACTTCGCGCAGGTCAACATCGGTGACACCAAGGCGAAGGTGGGCACGGACGCGAAGGTGTTCCCGTTCCCGGCGGTGGGTTCGTCCGCACCGGTGGTCTCCGGCGGTGACGCGGCGGTGATCCTCAAGGACTCCAAGGCGGCGCAGGCGCTGGCCACCTTCCTGGCCTCCCCGGACGCCGCGATCGTCCAGGCCAGGCTGGGCGGCTACCTCTCGCCGAACAAGAACGTGCCGGACTCGGCGTACCCCAACGCCGTGCAGCAGAAGATCGCCAAGTCGCTGGTCGCGTCCGGCGACGACTTCCGCTTCGACATGTCCGATCAGGCCCCGCAGGCCTTCGGCGGCACCCCCGGCAAGGGCGAGTGGAAGGACCTGCAGGACTTCCTGAAGAACCCGAAGGACGTGGCGGGCGCCCAGGCGAAGCTGGAGAAGGACGCGGCGGCGGCCTACGGGAACGGGAGCTGAGCCGGCGATGGCGCCGGCAGCGGCGGCCGGGGCCGCACCGGGCCCCGCCGCGCCGAAGAGCCGCAAGAGCGTGACCGGCACCCGCAAGGCCGTGGCAGCCTTCTTCCTGCTGCCGGCCCTGGTGCTGCTCGGCGCGCTCGTGGTCTACCCGATCGGGTACTCGGTCGTCCGCAGCTTCTCCAGCGACTCCGGCGACGGCTTCGCCGGCTTCGACAACTACAAGGCGTTGTTCACCGACGACGGCATCCGGACGGCGCTGAAGAACAACATCATCTGGGTGGTGTTCGCGCCCACGGTCTCCACCGCGCTCGGCCTGGTCTTCGCGGTGCTGACCGAACGGGTGCGCTGGGGCACGGCGTTCAAGCTGGTCGTCTTCATGCCGATGGCGATCTCCATGCTGGCCGCCGGGATCATCTTCCGGCTGGTGTACGACCAGGACCCGGACAAGGGCGTGGCCAACGCGGTGTGGGTGGGCGTCCACGACACCTTCGCGCAGGCGTCGGCGTTCCCGAAGGCACACCCGGGCCGCGAGTCGCCCCTGAAGCCCGACGGGGGCGGCTTCATCACCACGGCCCCGGTGCACACCGGCCGGGCCGTCACGCTCCCGCTGGTGGGCGTCGCCCCCGACCAGATGCCCGACGGCGCGAAGAAGGCCGTGGCCGCCCGGCCGGAGCCGGGGAAGATCACCGGCACCACCTGGCAGGACTTCACCCGCGGCAAGGGCGTCGGCAGGCTCGGCGCGCCCGACCCGTCCGAGCTGGGCTACGCCGGGATGCGGATCGAGGCGGTCAGGGACGGCCAGGTGGTCGCCACCGCCAAGGCGGCCGGGGACGGCACCTTCACGTTGCCCGCGCAGGCCGACGGGGCGCTGCTGAGGCTTCCCGCGGGCAACTTCAAGGAGCCCTACAACGGCGTCGACTGGCTCGGCCCGTCGCTGGTCACCCCGGCCATCATCGGGTCGTACGTATGGATGTGGGCGGGCTTCGCGATGGTGCTGATCGCGGCCGGGCTCGCGGGCGTGCCCCGGGAGCTGCTGGAGGCGGCGCGGGTCGACGGTGCCACCGAGTGGCAGGTGTTCCGCCGGATCACCGTGCCGCTGCTGGCACCGGTTCTCGCGGTCGTCACCGTCACGCTGATGATCAACGTCCTGAAGGTGTTCGACCTCGTCTACATCATCGCGCCGGGCTCCTCCCAGGACGACGCGAACGTGCTGGCCCTGGAGCTGTACCGGAAGGGCTTCTCGGAGGGCCGGCCGGGCATCGCGAGTGCCATCGCGGTGTTCCTGCTGCTGCTCGTGATCCCGGTGATGTGGTTCAACATCCGCAGGCTGAGGCGGGAGGTGCGGTGATGACGACCACGGCGGAAAGCACCGGCAAGGCGGCCCCGGCCGGTACGACGCCGAAGGCCCGGCAGTCCCTCGGATCGAGGATCACCGAGCGGCTGAACGGCGGGCTGGTCCGTGTCTTCCTCGTTCTCGTCGGCCTGTTCTGGCTGGTCCCCACCATCGGCCTGCTCATCTCCTCGCTGCGCGCGCCGGGGGACATGAGCGCGAGCGGCTGGTGGAAGGTGTTCTCCCAGCCGTCCCAGCTGACCTTCGAGAGCTACCAGAAGCTGCTGGAGAACAGCGACATCACCAACTCCCTGGTCAACACCGTGCTGATCACGGTCCCGGCGACGGTCCTGGTCGTGGTGATCGGCTCGTTGGCGGGCTACGCGTTCGCGTGGATGGAGTTCCCGGGCCGGGACTGGTGGTTCCTGGGCGTGGTCAGCCTGCTGGTGGTGCCCGTGCAGGTGGCGCTGATCCCGATCGCCGAACTGTTCGGGAAGATCGGCCTGTTCGGGACGATCCTCGGGGTGGTCCTCTTCCACGTCGGCTTCGGCCTGCCGTTCGCGGTGTTCCTGTTGCGGAACTTCTTCGCGGAGATCCCACGGGAGCTGCTGGAGGCGGCCCGCCTCGACGGTGCCGGCGAACTGCGCCTGTTCGCCCGGGTGGTGATGCCGCTCGGCGGACCCGCGATCGCGAGCCTCGGCATCTTCCAGTTCCTGTGGGTGTGGAACGACATGCTGGTCGCGCTGGTGTTCACCAAGTCCGGCTCCCAGCCGATCACGGTCGCCCTGCAGACCCAGGTACGGCAGTTCGGGAACAACATCGACGTGCTGGCACCCGGCGCGTTCATCTCGATGGTGATCCCGCTGGCCGTGTTCTTCGCGTTCCAGCGGCAGTTCGTGTCCGGGGTGATGGCGGGCGCGGTCAAGTAGTCGCAAAAAGGGCATCTTTCGGGGGGCGGGTCTTCACCGGCCCGTCCCCCGGCGTTCGCCGGGCATCCCCCACATGCCGTACGAACCGTAACCAAGTCACTCCATCGGCCGTTGCCGGGCAGAACGCCCGCGCCGACCGACCCATGGATGTCCCTTGCCCAGGTTCAGTGTCATTGTCCCCGCGTACATGGTCCAGGCGTACCTGTCCGAGTGCCTGGATTCGGTGCTCTCGCAGTCGTACCCCGATCTCGAACTGATCGCCGTGGACGACTGCTCGCCGGACGCCTGCGGCGCGATCATCGACGAGTACGCCGCCCGCGACGCGCGGGTCAAGGCGGTGCACCTGCCCGAGAACAGAGGGCTGGGCCGCGCCCGCAACGCGGGGACGGCCGAGGCGACGGGCGACTACTTGCTCTTCCTGGACAGCGACGACACGCTCACCCCGGACGCGCTGCGCGCGATCGCCGACCGGATCAAGGAGACCGGCGAGCCGGACGTCCTGGTCTTCGACTACGCGCGCACGTACTGGAACGGCGAGACGGCCCGCAACCAGTTCGCCGCCCAACTGAGCCAGCAGGGTCCCGCGCCGTTCCGGCTGGAGGACCGCCCGGGGCTGCTGCGGGTGCTGATGGTCGCCTGGAACAAGGTCTGCCGGCGCGAGTTCGTCGAGCAGCAGGGCTTCGAGTTCCCGGCCGGCTACTACGAGGACACGCCCTGGACGTACCCGGTACTGATGGCCGCGGAGTCGATCGCCACCCTCGACCGGGTGTGCGTGCACTACCGGCAGCGCCGGGGCAGCATCCTTTCCACCACCAGCCGCAAGCACTTCGACGTGTTCGAGCAGTACGACCGCGTCTTCGCGTTCGTCGACCGGCGTCCCGAACTGGCCCGCTGGCGCCCGGTGCTGTTCCGCCGCATGGTCGACCACTTCACGACGATCTTCACGAGGAAGAACCGCCTGCCCCGCGGCGCCCGTGCCGAGTTCCTGCGCATGGCCCGGTTCCACTACCGTCGTTACCACACCGAGGGGGCCGCGGTGCCGCTGCGCACCCGGCTCCGGCACACCCTGGTCCGCCTGGGGCTGCACCGCAGCTACCGGGCCCTTCAGCTGGCCATGGCCCTGCGCCGGCGCACGCTCAAGCTCGCCGTCAAACTCGCCCGGGCCCTGAAGGCGGCGGCGCTCCAGCTGCACTACCGCATCCAGCTGCGCCTCCCGCTGCGCGCCGACCGTGCCGTCTTCGGCGCCTACTGGGGCCGCGGCCACAGCTGCAACCCGGGTGCGCTGGAGGCCGCGTTCCGCCAGTTCGCCCCGCAGGTGCGCACGGCGTGGATCGCCCGCCCCGAGCACCAGCAGACCCTCCCGCCGGGCCCGCGCCGGCTGCGCCCGGGCACGGCCGCCTACTGGACGGCGCTGGCGCGCTCCAAGTACCTCGTCAACAACGTCAACTTCGACCGCCGGCTGAAGAAGCGCCCCGGCCAGGTCTTCGTCCAGACCCAGCACGGCACCCCGCTCAAGCACATGGGCCTCGATCTGCAGGAACACCCGGCGGCCGCCGCGGACATGGACTTCGAGGAGCTGCTCAAGGGCGTCGACAAGTGGGACTACGTCCTGTCCGCCAACCGCCACACCACGCTGACCTGGGAGCGTGTCTATCCGGGCGGCTACACCACGCTGGAGTACGGCTACCCGCGCAACGACGTCTTCCAGACGGCCACGTCGGACGACGTGGCCCGGATGCGCTCGCTGCTCGGCATCCCGGAGGGCGCGGTCGCGATCCTGTACGCCCCGACCCACCGCGACTACCGCCGCACCCAGCAGCCCTCCCTGGACCTGGAGCGCATGCTGCGCCGTCTCGGCCCCCGCTTCGTCGTCCTGGCCCGCGCCCACTACTGGCACGGCGGTCCGCTCGCCCGCTCCAGCGCCGAGCGGATCATCGACGTCAGCGGCCACCCGAGCGTCGAGACCCTCTGCCTCGCCTCGGACGCGCTGGTCACCGACTACTCGTCGCTGATGTTCGACTACGCCAACCTGGACCGGCCGATCGTCGTGCACACCGCGGACTGGGACGCCTACGAGGCCGCCCGGGGCACCTACTTCGACGTGCGCGCCTTCCCGCCGGGGGCTCTCGCCCGCAGCGAGGACGAGCTGATCGACATCTTCGCCACCGGCCACTGGCGCGGCTCGCGCTCCGCCCAGCTGCGCGCGGCCTTCCGGGAGCGGTTCTGCCCGTACGACGACGGACACGCCGCCGAGCGCGTCGTACGGCATGTCGTGCTGGGCGAGACGCAGGCGCGGCCGGGGTTCGTTCCGCTCGCCGAGCGGCGGCCGGTGCCCTCGGCCGCCTCCGGGCTCGCGCGCTCCCCGCTCGCCACCGTGCCGCAACCTTCCGGTTCCCTCCCCGTCACCGAGAGCCGCTGAACAGCGTTGGTCCCCACGGGAGTTCCCATGCCCCTCAGTACGACGCGGCCCACTCCGGTCCGGCCGTCCACCTGGCGTCCCGCCGGACGGCCCACTCGCGTCCGCAAGACAACAGAAAGAGCAGAATGCCCCGCTTCAGCATCATCGTCCCGTCCCACGGGGTCGCTGGTCGGCTGTCCCAGGCGCTGGACTCGGTCCTCGGCCAGTCCTTCGGCGACCTGGAGCTGATCCCGGTCCACGACGCACCCGACGCCCCGGCCGCCGCGGTGGCCGCCGCCCACGCGGAGCGGGACTCCCGGGTGACACCGGCCGTGTCACCACCGTCCGCCGGGCTGAGCGGAGCGCGCAACGCCGGGCTGCGGGTGGCGACCGGCGCGTACGTGCTGTTCCTCGACGGCGACGACCTGCTCCTGCCGGGCGCGCTGGCGGCGCTGGACGCGCGCCTGAGGGAGACCGCAGGGGTCGACGTGCTCTACGCCGAGCACGAACGGGCGCCCTGGTGGGAGGGCGAGCCGACGAACCCGGCCGCCGCTCTGCTGGCGAAGGCACCGCAGGACGCCTTCGCGCCGGAGCGGTTCCCCGAGCTGACCGGCGTGCAGCTCCCGGCGTGGGGCGCCGCCTACCGGCGCGCCTTCCTCGCCGAGCACGAACTCGTCTTCCCGGACAGCCACTTCACGGACCTCGGCTGGGGCGGGCTGACCACGATCGCCGCCCGGCGGATCGCGACGCTGCGCCGAGTCGTCGTACGGCACCGGCTGCGCCGGCAGGGCAGCCGGCTCAATCTGCCCGGAGCGCACCAGCACGCCCTGCTGGACCAGGTGGAGCTGGTGCTGACCCGGGCGGCCGGGGCGGGGCTGTCCGCCGAGCGGATCCGGGCACTGTTCGGGCAGCTGTTCACGCAGGTGCTCAGGACGGCGTCCCGGCCGGAGCGACTGCCCTCGGGGCACCGGGCGTTCTTCCGCCGGGCCGGCCGCCTGTACCGGGCGCACCGGCCCGCGGGGTACCGCGCGCCGGGCGGCAGCCTGGGCGTGCAGCACCGGCTGCTGGCGGCCGGCGCCTACACCGCGTTCCGTGCGCTGCGCGGCGCCAACCAGGCCGCGGCGAGAGCCGCCGAGGGCCTCCCCCGGCCGCACACGCTGCGCACGCGGCTGCGCTACGCCCGCGATCTGCGCCGTCCCCTCGATCCCGGCCTGGCCGTGTTCTGCGCCTACTGGGGCCGCGGCTACGCCTGCAACCCGGCCGCCATCCACGCCAAGGCCCGCGAACTCGCCCCGCACATCCGCGCGGTGTTCCTGGTCGAGGCCGACCAGGCCGCGGCGATGCCGAAGGACGTCGACTTCGCGGTGATCGGCTCGCACCGCTCCTGGGAAGTGCTGGCCCGCGCCACGTACCTGGTCAACAACGCCAACTTCGCCGAGGGCGTCGTCAAGCGCCGGGGCAGTGTGCATCTGCAGACCCAGCACGGCACCCCGCTGAAGACGATGGGCGTGGACCAGTCGACGTACCCGGTGGTGGCCGCGCAGTCCGGCAGCTACACCAAGCTGCTGAGCCGGGTGGACCGCTGGGACTTCAACCTCTCCTCCAACCGCTACTCCACCCAGATGTGGGAGCGCGCCTTCCCCGGCTCCTACGAGCATCTGGAGTACGGCTATCCGCGCAACGACGTCTACTACACGGCGACCGCCGAGGACGTCGCCCGCATCCGGCGCGAGCTGGGCGTGCCCGACGGCGCGACGGCCGTGCTGTACGCGCCGACCCACCGCGACCACCACACGGGCTTCGAGGCCGGGCTGGACCTGGAGGCGTTCTGCGCGGCGGCCGGCGAGGACGTGGTCGTGCTCCTGCGCGCCCACTACTTCTACGACCGGGGGCGCGCCGGGGCCGCGGGCCCGGCCGCCCGGATCATCGACGTCACCGGGCACCGCTGCGCCGAGGACGTGTGCCTGGCCGCGGACGCGCTGGTCACCGACTACTCCTCCATCATGTTCGACTACGCGAACCTGGACCGGCCGATCGTCGTCTACGCCGACGACTGGGAGGTCTACCAGGAGACGCGGGGCGTCTACTTCGATCTGACGACCGAGCCGCCGGGTCCGGTCGTGCGCACCCCCGAGGAACTGGCCCGCGTCTTTTGCGACGGCTCCTACGCGGGACCGGAGGCCGGGGCCCTGCGGGCCGCGTTCCGCGAGCGGTTCTGCCAGTTCGACGACGGACACGCCGCCGAACGCGTCGTACGGCGAGTGCTGCTCGGCGAGCCGCCGGAGGCGATCGCGCCGGTGATCCCGCTCGCCGAGCGCATCCCCGCCCCCGCCGCCGCGACCCTCGTCAGGAGCTGACCCGCCGTGCCCCGCTTCAGTGTCATCGTCCCCTGTTTCAAGGTGCAGGGCTTTCTGCGCGAGTGCCTGGACTCGGTGCTGCTGCAGTCCTTCGGCGACCTCGAACTGATCGCCGTGGACGACTGCTCGCCCGACGGCTGCGGCGCGATCCTGGACGAGTACGCCGAGCGCGACCCCCGGGTGAAGGTGCTGCACCTGCCGGAGAACGTCGGCCTCGGCCGGGCCCGCAACGCCGGCCTGCCGCACGCCACCGGTGACTACCTGTTCTTCCTGGACAGCGACGACACCCTCACCCCGGGAGCGCTGCGCGCCATGGCCGACCGGCTGGCGGAGACCGGCGACCCGGACGTCCTGGTCTTCGACTACGCGCGCACCTACTGGTGGGGCGGCACCCGGCGCAACGTGCTCGCGCAGGTGCTCGCCGACGCCGGCGCGGACACCTTCACGGTCGCCGACCGGCCGCAGATCCTGGACCTGCTGATGGTGGTGTGGAACAAGGTCCACCGGCGCGACTTCGTCGAGGAGCACGGCTTCACGTTCCCGCCCGGGTACTACGAGGACACCCCCTGGACGTTCCCGGTCCTGCTCAGCGCCCGCCGGATCGCCGCCCTGGACCGGGTCTGCCTGAACTACCGGCAGCGCCGGCAGGGCAACATCCTGTCCACCACCAGCCGCAAGCACTTCGACATCCACGACCAGTACGAGCGGGTCTTCGCCTTCGTGGAGCAGCGCGAGGAGCTGTGGCACTGGCGGCCGTATCTGCACCGCAAGATGGGCGAGCACTGTCTGGACATCCTCGCCAAGCCGGACCGGCTGCCGCCCGCGGACAAGGCGGAGTTCTTCCGGCGTACGGCTCAGATGTTCCGCAGGCACCGGCCCGAGGGCGCCCTCGTGGACGGTGAGATCGCCCTGCTGGAGGGCGGTTACGCCGCCTACCGGCTGCGGCGCAGGGCCGTGCTGGCCGGTCGGGAGGCCGGTCGGCGGGCGGTGCAGACACACCGGACGGCCGCCGCACGGGCCCGGCGCGGCTGGGCCGGGCTGCACACGCGGCTGCCGCTGGACCCGCACCTGGTGGTGTACTCGGCGTCCTCGCACCAGGGCGTGCTGGGCGATCCGGCCGCCGTCCACCGCAAGGCGGCCGAGATCGCGCCGCAGCTGCGCGGCGTGTGGGTGGTCCGGGACGAGGAGACCGCGGCGCAGCTGCCGCCGGACGTCGAGCACGTGGTCGTGGGCTCCCGGCGCTATCTGGAGGTCACCGCGCGGGCGGGATTCTTCGTCAACGACGTCAACTGGCCCGGCTCGCTGGCCAAGCGGCCCGGCAGTGTGCACATCCACACCCACCGGGGCACCCCGCTGAAGTACATGGGCGCCGATCTGCTGGACAAGCCCGGCGCGCGGCTCGGCTTCGACGTGCCGCAGATGCTGCGCCGGGCCGACCGCTGGGACTACAGCCTGGTCGCCAACCGCCACTCCGAGCTGGTCTGGGAGCGGGCCTACCCCTGCCACTTCACGTCGGTGCGCACCGGCAGCCCGCGCAACGACGTGCTGGTCGGCGCCGCCGAGGGGGCCGGCTCGGCCTTCCGGGTGCGGCACGGCATCCCCGAGGACCACCGGGTGGTGCTGTACGCGCCGACCCGCCGGGACTACCGCCGGGGCGGGCTCGTGGACCGGATCGACCTGGCCCGGTTCGCGGCCGACCTGGGGGAGGGCCACACCCTGGTGGTCCGGCTGCACCCGACGCTGGCGGCCGGTCCCGCGCGCGGCATGGGCCTGGCCGAGCTGGCCCGGCGCGGGACCGTGGTCGACGCGACGGACGAGCCGCACGTCGAGGAGGTGATGCTCGCCTCCGACGTGCTGGTCACCGACTACTCGGCGCTGATGTTCGACTACGCCAACCTGGACCGGCCGATCGTGGTGCACGCCGACGACTGGGCCGCGTACACCGCGAGCCGGGGCGCCTACCTGGACATCACGGCGGAGGCTCCGGGCCATGTCTCGCGGTCCTACCGGGAGCTGGCGTGGCTCTTCGCGTCCGGCTCGTGGCGGGACGAGGAGTCCACGCGGCTGCGGGCGGACTTCCGGGCACGGTTCTGCGAGTACGACGACGGGCTGGCTGCCGAGCGGGTCGTGCGCACGCTGCTGCTCGGCGAGTCGATGCCCGCCGACGATCCGGGTGCCGCGCGGATCCCCGGGCAGACCGTCACCGGTGATCTGCTGGCCTCGACATGAGGCCGGCGGACCACCGGTAGAACGTGCGAGCGCGGGTGAGACCCGCGATCACCGCTGAGGCGGGGTCCGGCCCCCGGGCGAGACCGGGACCGGCCCCGGGTGACGCCGGGTCCGGCCCGCCGGTGGGACCGGGGGCCGGCCTCCTGCGGGGCCTGGCGGTCCTACTCGATGACGAGGTCGACCTCGATGTTGCCGCGGGTGGCGTTGGAGTAGGGGCAGACCTGGTGAGCGGTCTCGACCAGCTTGCGGCCGGTCTCCTGGTCCACGCTCTCGGGCAGCTCGATGCGCAGCGTCACCTTCAGGCCGAAGCCCTCGCCCTGCTTGCCGATGCCGACCTCGGCGGTCACGGCGGCGTCGCTGACGTCCACCTTCGCCTGGCGGCCGACGAGGCCGAGGGCGCTGCCGAAGCAGGCGGCGTAACCGGCGGCGAAGAGCTGCTCGGGGTTGGTGCCCTCGCCGTTGCCGCCCAGCTCCACCGGCGGGGCCAGCTTGAGGTCGACCTTGCCGTCGGAGGAGACGGCGCGGCCGTCGCGGCCGTGGGTGGCGGTGGCGACAGCGGTGTAGAGCGCGTCCATGGAAGACCATCCCTCTCGGAGTCATCTGCGGTCCGGCGGCTCCTGTCCGGCCGCCTTCACGACCTCAAGTAGAGCACACAACTCAGTTGTACACAACTTAATGACTTGCCGGAGCTATCCTGGGGGCATGACCGCCTCGCCGACCCCCCGGACCACCACCGCGCCCGAAGCGGACTGGCTCCGCCTGGACAGCCAGATCTGCTTCTCCCTGCATGCCGCGTCCCGCGCCTTCAACGGCGTCTACCGCGTGCTCCTCAAGGACCTCGGGCTCACCTACCCGCAGTACCTGGTGATGCTGGTCCTGTGGGAGCAGGGCGACCTGCCCGTCAAGAGGCTCGGCGAGCATCTGCGCCTGGACTCCGGCACGCTGTCACCGCTGGTCAAGCGGCTGGAGGGGGCCGGTCTCGTGCGGCGCGAGCGCAGCACGCACGACGAGCGGTCGGTCCAGGTGCAGCTGACCGAGGAGGGCTCGGCGCTGCGCGAGCGGGCCCTGGAGGTGCCGCGCCGCATCCTGGCGGCGACGGGCTTCGAGCCGGCGGAGATCGGCGACCTGCGCGCACGGCTGGACCGGCTCACGACCGCACTGGACGCGGCGGCCCTGGAAGAGGCTCCGGAGCACCACTGACCCGGACCGGCCGGACGTAGAGCCGGACGGTCACATCGTCCTGCACCCACTCCCCGCCGGGGACGAACTCCCGCGCGAGGACGGCGAGTTTGGCCCGCTCGGTGGGGCTGGCCGGCCTCCAGCGCCCGCCGAGCAGATCCCGGTCGGCGACGACCCACACCCTCTTCAGCCCGGCCATCCGGCGGCGCAGGGTGTCCGGGGAGACCTCCCGCCCGTACAGCGTTCCGGAGTCGGCGCCGGTCCGTGCCAGCGCCACGTCCCGGGCCCCCCGGAACGCCCCCGGATAGGCGAGAGCCACGTTCCGCGTCTGCACCGGAAGAAAGAGCACACGGTCCCCGGCCCGCAGTTGCCGCCCGGCGGCCCGGGAGACGGCGGCGAGGTCGTCGGGCCGGTGCGCCGGGCTGCGGTCACCGCGCAGCAGGGGAAGCTGCTGGGCGAGGACGAGCCCGAGGGCGACAAGACCGGTCAGGGTGAGGAGCGGGGAGGGCGCCACCGGGCGCCCTTTTCCCCACAGCCTGCCGACCGCCCCGGCCACCCGCCCCGCTCCGACCGCCCGGACCACCCATCCCCATCCGGCCGCCCGGACCACCCATCCCCATCCGACCGCCCGGACCACCCGCCCGGCTCCGACCGCCCCGGCCACCCGCCCCGCTCCGGCCGCCACCCGCTCGGCTCCCGCCGCCACCAGCACCGGCGCCCCCGACAGGGCGTAGAGCACGTACCGGTCGACGTAGAGCGGCGAGAGCTGCGACACCAGCATCAGCACCACCGGCGGCACCACGGCCAGCGGCAGACAGACCCCCGCGCAGGTCACCTCCCCGCGCCGCCCCAGCAGTCCCGCCAGCCCCAGTACGGCCAGCCCGAGGCACGCCCAGTACACCCCGTCCGTGGGCCCGAGGAACGTCCGCAGCAGCCCTTGCGCCGTCTCCATGGTCGGCTGCCGCAACCACGCCACCTGCGCCGACTGCGCGTTCGAGACCAGGGCCATCGGCAGCAGCGCGAGGCCCACCGCGCCCGCCGCGCACCCCCAGGCCCGCCACACCCGCGCCCGTGCCCGGGCCAGCGCCAGCGTCACCGCGTGGGCGAGCAGCAGCAGGACCGCGAACTCGTGCAGCCAGCAGGTGAGGCCGAGCACGACACCGTAGGCCCACCAGGAACCCCCCTGCACGGCCCGGACGAACTGGAGCGTCGCCCCCGTGGCTCCGGCCGCGACCAGCGCGTAGGAGCGGCCCTCCTGCGCGTAGTGGCCGGCCATCGGCGTGATCGCGTAGAAGAGCCCGGCCCACAGCCCCACACGCGCCCGGACCAGCCGGGCGCCGAGCGCGGCCACCAGACCCGCGGTGACCGCCGCCGCGCACACGGACGGCAGCCTGAGGGCGACCTCGTCGGGGCGGACGGCGAGGACGGCGTGCATGAGCAGGTAGTAGAGGCCGTGCACCGCGTCCACCCCGTGCAGCAGCCGCCAGATCTGCGGCACCGTACGGCGCGAGACCTGGAAGGTGACCGCCTCGTCGCGCCACATCCCGCCGCGGTCGAGACCCCACAGGCCGAGGGCGAGCATCACCAGCGCGGGCACGGACACGGCGGCGGCACGCCGGGCGCGCCACGGGATGCGGCCCGGCGCATCGGGCGCACTCGGCGCACCCCGCGCCTCCTCGGTCGTTGCACCCGTCGGGACGCCGACGGCCGCTCCAGCCGTCCTGTGCGACTGCGGTTTCACAAGAGGCCTGACATTCACCACGGCTCGAATCTTTTGCGATTAGCCAACCTTTTCCGCTCATTGACGGCGTATCGGCATGGATACACCATCCCCGAGCATTAGGCTCCCACGTGATGAACCGTCTCCGTGTCACCCCCGGCCCGGTCCTCGCCCTCACCGTCGTCTGGCTCGCCACCCGTGCCCTGATGCTGTGGCTGCTCGCCCACGGCGGCGAACGCCTGCTCGGCGGGGGGTCGGTGGCCCGTGAGGTGTGGCGGTTGTACGTCCACTGGTACGGCGTGCTGTCGCACGGCGCGTTCCCGGCGCACGACACCACGTGGCAGTACCCGCCCGGCGCGGGCCTGGTGCTGCTGGCGCCGGGCCTGCTGCCGTGGCTGACCTACTTCCAGGCGTTCGTGGTGCTGACGCTGGCCGCGGACGCGCTGGTCACCAGGGCCCTGGTCCGTGCGGGGCGGCGCCCGGGCCGCAGCCTGCTCGGCGCGGCCGTGTGGACCGGCGGTCTGCCGCTGCTGCTCCACATGCCGCTGGTCCGGTACGACGTGCAGGTGACCGCGCTCGCCGTCGTCTCCCTGCTGACGCTGGGGCGTTCTGCGCGCGCGGGCGGCGTGTACGGGGCGCTGGGCGCCCTGGTCAAGGTGTGGCCGGCACTGGTGCTGCTCGGGACGCCCCGGGGGCGTACGACCCGGACCGCATGGGTGTGGGGGCTGGGCGCCGGGGCCGGGGCCCTGGCACTCCTGGCGACGTCGTTCGACAATTCGCTCGCCTTTCTGCGGCAGCAGGGCGGCCGGGGTGTGCAGATCGAGTCGCTCGGCGGTACGGCACTCAATCTCGGCCGGCACGCGGGCTGGCACGGCCGGGTCCGCTACCGGTACGGCGCGATCGAAATGGTCGGCCCGCACGTGGCCGCCGTCGCCACCGCCTCCCTGGGGCTCACCGCGGCCGCCTTCGGGCTGCTGCTGCTGTGGCGGGTGCGGGCGCGGCAGTGGAACGAGGCCACTCCGTTCGACGCGGCGCTGAGTGCGGTGCTGCTGTTCACCGTCACCAGCCGGGTCATCAGCCCGCAGTACATGATCTGGCTGCTCGGCCTGGCCGCCGTGTGCCTGACCTCGCGGTGCACCAGCCAGCGCCCGGTGGCCCTGCTGGTCCTCGCGGCGAGTGCCCTGAGCAGCGTGGCGTTCCCGATGTACTACCGCGAAGTGGTCGACGGCACCTGGACGGGCTGCCTGCTGATGCTGGGCCGCAACGGGCTGCTGGTGGCCGCGGCGGTGCTGTCCTTCGTCCGGCTCTGGCGCTCCGCGCGGCCGCCATCCGGAATGTCCCTTCCGGAAACGGAACCCCGACCGGATTCCGACCGTCTTCAGGACCGAGCCCTAAGCGTCTCTTAACAGGTTGTTACCGAACATTTCTACGCTCCCAACCTGTGGAACTCATGCTCCCGGACCTCTCAGACCCCGAGACGCCCCCTCAGGTCGGCGTCGTCGTCATCGGCTACAACGACGCCGCCCATGTGACCGAGGCCGTGCGCTCGGCGCTCGCTCAGGGGCCGGCGGTCGGCGAGGTCGTCGCCGTGGACGACTGCTCCACCGACGGCAGCGGCGAGTTGCTCGCGCAACTGGCCGCCGAGGAGCCCCGGCTGCGGGTGGTGCGCCGGGAGGTGAACAGCGGCGGCTGCGGCAGCCCGCGCAACACCGGGATCGACACGGTGACGATGCCGTACACGATGTTCCTGGACAGCGACGACGTGCTGCCGCCCGGAGCGGTGGACGCCCTGCTGGCGGCGGCCACCGGGGCGCACGCCGAGGTCGCCGGCGGCCTGTGCGTGCGCAGGGAACTGCCCTCGGGGCGTGAACAGCCCTGGCAGGCGCCCCTCTATGCGGCGCACACCGTCCTCGCCCGCCCCGCCCAGCACCCCCGGCTGACCCACGACACGCTGTGCGTCAACAAGCTGTACCGGACGGGCTTCCTGCGCGAGCACGGCATCCGCTTCCCCGAGGGCCGCTTCCTCTACGAGGACATCGTGTTCACGGCCCGTGTCCTGGCCGCCGCACCGCGCATCGCGCTCGTGCCGGACCTCGTGTACGTGTGGCACGTACGCCGGTCCGCCGAACGGCTGTCGCTCTCCCTGGACCGGGAGCGCATCGACAACTGGAAGGCGCGTACGCAGGCGTGCGAGCTGGCGTACGACATCCTGCTCGGCGCCGGCCAGAAGGAACTGGCCCGGGCGGCACGGGCCAAGTTCCTGGACCACGAGGTGCGCATGTACGCACGCGAGCTGGGGTTGCGCGACGCGTCCTACCAGCGCGCGTGGTGGGCGCACACCCGCGAGTACCTCGCGCGCTACGACGTCGCCGACTGGGAGCCGAACCCGACGGCGCCCGGCCGGCTGCTCGCCAGGGTCGTGCTGGAGTCCCCCGAGCCGTGCGACCTGCCCCGGCTCAAGGAGCTGGCCGCCCGCCCGGCCCGGCTGCTCCCGCCCTACGCCCGCGTCCCCGACGGCACGCCCGTCTGGTCCGCCGACCTCCCCCAGGTCACCCTCACCCCCTTCCTGACCCGCCCGCCCCGCGTGCTGCCTCTCGCCGTGGACGGCGAACTGCACGCACGCGCGCGTGGCACCCGCCTGGATCTGCGGCTGCACGAGCTGTACGGGCGGATGGCCGAAGCCGGTCCGCAGGAGGTGGAGGTGCAGTGGCAGTGCAGGGAGGACGGGCGCACGGCTCAGCGCGCGACGACCGCCTTCGCGCCCTCGGGCACGGACGGCTGGTCGGCCGAGGTGCCCGTCGACCTGACCGCGCTCGGCGCGGGCACCTGGGACCTGCGCCTGACCGTGCGCTTCGCGGACGGCACGCACCGGGACGCCACGGCGCACGCCGTGGCGGGCGCCGGCCGGCTGCGCCGGCACGCCGTCCCCAGCGCCCGGCACGGTGTGCTGCTGGTCCAGCCGTACGCCACACACTCCGGCGCGCTCGCACTGCGCGTGGCCACCGGGCTGCGCGGAGTCGTCAAGATCGCCCGTGGGCGGCTGCGCCGCCTGCTTCACTGAGAAACACCACCCACCGAGCGACATGGGACCGAGAGCCGCCGGCGAGCGCCGGCCGGCCGATGAGGGGACAGCAGTACATGACCTGGCTGATCACCGGCGGCGCCGGATACATCGGGGCGCACGTCGTACGTGCGATGGCCGAGGCGGGCGAGCGGACGGTGGTCTACGACGACCTGAGCACGGGCGTCAGCGAGCGCGTGCCCAAGGAGGTGCCGCTGGTGGTGGGCTCCGTCCTGGACGGCGAGAAGCTGGCTCGCACCCTCGCCGAGCACGAGGTCACCGGGGTCGTCCACCTCGCGGCGAAGAAGCAGGTGGGCGAGTCCGTGGACCAGCCGCTGCACTACTACCGGGAGAACGTGGAGGGGCTGCGCGTCCTGCTGGAGGCGGTGACGGCGGCGCAGGTCCCCTCGTTCCTGTTCTCGTCGTCGGCGGCGGTGTACGGCATGCCGGACGTCGACCTCGTGACCGAGGAGACCCCCTGCCTCCCCCTCTCCCCCTACGGCGAGACCAAGCTGGCGGGCGAGTGGCTGGTGCGCGCGACGGGCCGTGCCACGGGCCTTGCGACCGCCTCCCTTCGCTACTTCAACGTGGCGGGCGCGGCCACCCCCGAACTGGCCGACACGGGCGTCTTCAACCTCGTCCCCATGGTCTTCGAGAAGCTCACCGAGGGCGCCGCCCCGCGCATCTTCGGCGACGACTACCCGACCCCCGACGGCACCTGTGTGCGCGACTACATCCACGTGGTCGACCTCGCCGAGGCCCACGTGGCCGTCGCCCGCGTGCTGCGCTCCACGCCCGGCCACGACCTGACCGTCAACATCGGCCGCGGCGAGGGCGTTTCCGTCCGCGAGATGATCGACCGGATCAACGCGGTCACCGGCTACGGCCGCCCGCCCACCGTCACCCCGCGCCGTCCCGGCGACCCCGCCCGGGTCGTCGCCTCCGCCGACCGCATCGCCACGGAACTGGGCTGGACGGCGAAGTACGACGTCCAGGACATGATCACCTCGGCCTGGGAGGGCTGGGTACGACTGCACCCGGAGGCGGCACGGTCATAGGCTCCCCGCGATGACCGCCACCCCACGCACCGAACACGCCGGGCACTCCGGGCACAGCGAGCACGCCGGGCACTCCGGGCACTCCGGGCACAGCGAACGCGCCGAACGCGCCGTCGGTGCCCTGCTCGGCTCCGCCGTGGGCGACGCCCTGGGGGCGCCCTTCGAGTTCGGCCCCGAGGGCGCCTTCTCGGCCCGCTTCCCGCACCCCGGGCACGGCGGCGAGATGTGCGGGGGCGGCGGCTGGGACCCCGGCGAGGCGACCGACGACACACAGCTGGCGGTCCTGACCGCCGAGTCGCTGCTGGAATGCGGCGGGCTGGACCTCCCGGACGTCTTCCGGCGCTTCCAGCAGTGGGCCGCAGCCGACCCGAAGGACATCGGCCTGCAGACGGAGGCGGTCCTGACCAGCGGCAACCTCTGGGACACGGCCGCGGCCCGGCACTTCGAGGTCAGCCAACGGGCGGCCGGCAACGGGGCGTTGATGCGGGCAGCCCCCTCGGCGGTCCACTTCGCCCGCCACGGCCGTGAGGCCACCATGGACGCCGCCCGCCGCCTGTCCGCCCTGACACACGGTGACCCAGCGGCTTGGGAGGGCACGGCCGTCCTGCACGAGCTGATCCGGATCGCCCTGACCGGAGCGGACCCGCTGCCCGCCCTGCCCGCCACCCTGGGCGCGCTCCACCCCGGCCACCGGGCCCGGTACGCGACCGTCCTCTCCCCCGACTGGCACCCCGACCTGGCCACCGAGTTCAACGGCGCGGTCTGGCCCTGCCTCGGCTCGGCGGTCTGGGCCCTGCGTACGACAGGGTCCTACGAGGAGGCGGTACGCGCGGCGGTCGACCTGGGCGGCGACACGGACACGGTGGCGGCGGTCACCGGGGCGCTGGCGGGAGCGGTGTACGGCGCGGCGGCGGTGCCGGTTCGGTGGGCCGACGTGGTGCATGTGCCGTTGCCCGGGTTCGGGGGGCGGGTGCTGAGGGCGCCGCATCTGATCGAGCTGGCCCGGCGGTTGGCGTAGCGGGTGGCCGCCGCCGCAGCACGGGCCGTCCCCGGCCGCGGGCACACCGTGGCCGATCGCGCAGTTCCCCGCACCCCTGCACGGCGCTTGGCTGCGGGCAGCCATGCCTCCCGCCAGTGCCTGAAGGGCCCGGGGGACACCAGGCGGCGCGGGCGGGCGCAGCGGCATCCAGCCAGAGCGGGCAAGCGCCCCCGCCCGGCCCGGCGGCGGGCACCGCCCGGTCTCACAGCGCCTTCAGTGCCCCCGCCGTCGCCCGGGCCAGGTTCTCCAGGTAGCCCTTCGGGAGTTTCGGGGTGCGGATGACCACCGAGCGCCAGTACAGCGGGCCGGAGATCAGGTCGAGGGCCAGGTCGGCGTCGACCCCGGCCCGTATCTCCCCCCGCCGCTCCGCCGCCGCGACGATCTTGCTGGCAACCCCTTCCTGCCCGTCCCGCAGCGCCTTCTGCAGCGCCTCGGCGATGTCGGGATTGCGGGCGGCCTCCGCCTGCAGATCGGGAATGATCTGGGAGGCGACGGGGTGGCGCAGGGCGCGGGAGGTGACCTCGTAGAGGAGGCCAAGGTCCCCCTCCAGGGAGCCGGTGTCCGGCACGGGCAGGCCCAGTACCGCCATTGCCGAGACCACGTCCAGCACCAGGTGCAGCTTGGAACGCCAGCGGCGGTAGACCGCCGTCTTGCCGACGCCCGCCCGCCGCGCGATGCCCTCGATGGACATGCGGGCATAGCCGACGGCCGCCAGTTCCCCGAAGACGGCCGCGCGAATGGCCTCGGTCACGTCCTCCCGGAGCACGGCGGCCCCGGCGGGGGCCCGTCGGCGCGCGCGCTTCGGGGCCTCGTCGGCGTTCGTCGTCATGCGGACCAGCATAGGGCGTTACGACGAAACGGTTGCGTTCCGACGGTCGATGGTTCTACGCTCACGTTGCGACGATACGGTCCCGTCCCGACGTAAGAGAACATGAAGAGAAGCGTAAGGAAACGCCGGACGACGGACGGGGACCCCCCAGCCCCGGCGGCAGCCGGACGCACCCCCCTCCCCCGAGCGAAAGCAGCGGATGTGAGCCAGGTCCTCCACACACCGCCCCCCACCCAGGTCCCGGCCGACGACGACCTCGCGGCGCTGGCCGCCCGGCACGGCCTCACGGTCAGCGGCGCCCGCCCCTCCCTGCCGGAGTACGTCCGCCAGCTCTGGGCCCGCCGCCACTTCATCACCGCCTTCGCCACCGCCAAGCTCACCGCCCAGTACAGCCAGGCGAAGCTCGGCCAGGTCTGGCAGGTCATGAACCCGCTGCTGAACGCGGCGGTCTACTACTTCATCTTCGGCGTGCTCCTGGGCACCAGCAAGGGTGTGCCGGACTACATCCCGTTCCTGGTCACGGGCGTGTTCATCTGGACGTTCACGCAGAGCTCGATCATGGCGGGCACCCGCGCGATCTCGGGCAACCTCGGCCTGGTCCGTGCCCTGCACTTCCCGCGCGCCTCACTGCCGATCTCCTTCTGCCTCCAGCAGCTCCAGCAGCTGCTGTTCTCGATGACCGCGCTGGTCGTGATCATCCTGTCCTTCGGCATCCCGGTCACCCCCCGCTGGCTGCTGGCGATCCCCGTGCTGGTCCTGCAGTCCGTCTTCAACGCGGGCGTCTCGATGATCATGGCCCGGTGGGGCGCCAAGACCCCGGACATCGCCCAGCTGATGCCGTTCGTGCTGCGCACCTGGATGTACGTGTCCGGTGTGATGTGGAGCATCAGCAAGCTCACCAAGAAGGACCACCTGCCGCACCTCGTCACCGTCGCGCTGGAGACCAACCCGGCCGCCGTCTACATCGACCTCATGCGGTACTCGCTGATCCACAGCTTCCACGGCAAGCAGCTCCCCCCGCACGTGTGGGCGGCAGCCACCGGCTGGGCCCTGCTCGCCGGGATCGGCGGCTTCATCTACTTCTGGAAGGCTGAGGAGACGTACGGCCGTGGCTGAGCAGACACCCGCGAACAACGCGAACATCCCCACCGTCGTCGCCGACGGCGTCGACATCGTCTACCGGGTCAACGGGACCGGCGCCGGCCGCGGCACCGCCACCGCCGCCCTCAACCGCATGCTGCGCCGCAAGCAGGCCGAGCAGGCATCGGGCGTGCGCCGGGTGCACGCGGTGAAGAAGGTGTCGTTCATCGCCTACAAGGGCGAGGCGATCGGCCTGATCGGCACCAACGGCTCCGGCAAGTCGACCCTGCTCAAGGCGGTCGCCGGCCTGCTCCCGGTGGAGAACGGCCACATCTACACCCACGGCCAGCCCTCACTGCTCGGCGTCAACGCGGCCCTGATGAACGACCTGACCGGCGAGCGCAACGTCTACCTCGGCGGCCTCGCCATGGGCATGTCCCGCGAGCAGATCAAGGAGCGCTACGAGGACATCGTCGACTTCTCCGGGATCAACGAGAAGGGCGACTTCATCACCCTTCCGATGCGCACCTACTCCTCCGGCATGGCCGCCCGGCTGCGCTTCTCCATCGCCGCCGCCAAGGACCACGACGTCCTGCTGATCGACGAGGCGCTCGCCACCGGCGACCGCAAGTTCCAGGTACGCTCCGAGGAGCGGATCCGTGAGCTGCGGCAGCACGCGGGCACGGTCTTCCTGGTCAGCCACAACAACAAGTCGATCCGTGACACCTGCGAGCGGGTGCTGTGGCTGGAGCGCGGCGAACTGCGCATGGACGGGGCGACCGAGGACGTCCTGAAGGAGTACGAGGCCTTCACCGGTGACAAGAGCGACAAGGCGAAGAAGCCGGCGCCGAAGCAGGCGGCACCGAAACCCGAGGCTCCCAAGGTTCCTCTTCCTTCGTGAGCCCCTTCTTACCTCAGGCGCGGTTATCCCTTTCATACGTCTAGTGACAGTATGTTATGAAAGGTGGCCCCTTGAGACGACGAGCCGAAGGAGACCCCAGCGATGCCCCAACTCAGCATCATCGTCTACGGGCCGAACGCCCAGGGGCATCTGACCGAACTGCTCGACTCGCTGGAAGCCCACCCGCTTCCGGACGCCGAGGTGATCGTCGCCGGAGTCGGCGACTGGGCACGGGAGACGGCCGAGGGCCACTCCCCCGAAACGGTCGTGGTGCCCCTGCCGGACGGCACCGGTAACGCGGCGGCCCGGGCGGCGGGCGCCGCCCGGGCGTCCGGCCGCTGGCTGCACTTCGTGCACGCCAAGGACGGCCTGCCGGCCGGAGCGTCCCGGCTGATCGCCGAACGCACCGCCGAACTCGACGACACGGGCGCCACCGTCGACGTCCTCCTCCTCGGCCACTCCACCACCACCTGGCAGAGCGCCTCCACCCCCTCCCGCGACGGCCGCCTCCTGGCCGGCGCCGGCCGGGCCGACCTGGTCCTGGACGAGGCGGCCGACCTGCTGCGCCTCACTCCGCTGCTCGGCACCCGCGCCCTGCGCGCCGCCTTCTGGCAGGCGCACCAGGAGCAGCTCACCACCGACGACGAGCCCTACGCCGCCCAGGCCGCCCTGCTGCACGCCGGCCGTGTCGCCTGCCTGAACCAGGTGGCGTACGAGGACCGCAAGCTGCGCCCCGAGAGCCTGCCGCAGCTCACCTTCGAGGACCGGTTCGCGCTCATCGACCGCTACGAGTCGCTGCTGGCACTCGCCAAGGACCGCCGCGCCGCCCGTGCGGTGCTGTACGACCTGATGGTCCGCGACCTGGTGCGCACCTTCGCCGGCGAGAACCTGCCCGACGCCGTGGCCCGCGAGTTCTTCCGCCGCGCCTCCCTGGCGGCGGTCCGCTGGCGCCCCGAGGGCCACCAGCGCCCGGCCGGCATCGAGGGCGTCCGGCACGCCCTGCTCGAAGAGGGCGCCTACACCCGCTACCGCGCCTTCCAGGCCGCCAACCGCGGCCGGCGCGCCGCCAGGAAGACCGTAAGGACCCAGAAGCGCCAGATCGGCGCGAAGCTGCGCGACCAGCAGTACCGCAGGGCGCTCGGCCGCCCCGTCGACCCGAACCTGGCCGTGTTCGCGGCCTACTGGGACCGCGGGGTCTCCTGCAACCCGGCCGCCGTCGCCGGCAAGCTCGCCGAACTCGCCCCGCACATCCACAGGGTGTGGGTGGTCAACAAGGAGAACGCGGCCCTGCTGCCGCCCGGCACGGACCACGTGGTCCCCGGCACCCGCCGCTACTGGGAGACGCTGGCCACCGCCAAGTACCTGACGAACAACGTCAACTTCCCCAACGCGGTGGTCAAGCGCCCCGACGCGATCCATCTGCAGACCCACCACGGCACCCCGCTCAAGCGCATGGGCCTGGACCAGATGGAGCACCCGGCCGCCGCCAAGGGCCTGGACTTCGCCGCGCTGCTGGCCCGCATCGACAAGTGGGACTACAGCGTCAGCGCCAACAGCCACTCCACCCGCATGTGGGAGCGCGCCTACCCGGCCCGCTTCACCTCCCTGGACTACGGCTATCCGCGCAACGACGTCTTCTACAGGAGCGACGCGCAAGCCGTCCGCGCCGCCCGCGAACGCCTCGGCATCGCCCCCGGGCGCACCGCCGTCCTCTACGCCCCCACCCACCGCGACTACGAGGCCGGCTTCACCCCCCGCCTCGATCTCGCCGCGCTGGCCGACCGCCTCGGCGAGGACACCGTCCTGCTGGTGCGCGCCCACTACTTCTACGGCGGCGCCGCCTCCCCGCTGACCGGACTGCGCCGCAGCGGCCGGATCATCGACGTCTCCTCCTACGACCCCGTCGAGGAACTGTGTCTGGCCGCCGACGCGCTGGTCACGGACTACTCGTCGATCATGTTCGACTACGCCAACCTCGACCGCCCGATCGTCGTCTACGCCGACGACTGGGAGACGTACCGGACCACCCGGGGCGTGTACTTCGACCTGACGGCCGAGGCGCCGGGCCGGGTGGCCCGCACCCAGGAGGAGCTGACGGAGATGTTCCTGTCGGGCGCCTGGCGGGACGAGAGCGCGGCGAAGGCGCGGGCCGCGTTCCGGCGCCGGTTCTGCGAGTACGACGACGGGCGCGCAGCCGAGCGGGTCGTACGGCGGGTCTTCCTCGGCGAGCCCGAGCAGGCACTGCCCCCGGTGATCCCGCTCGACGAACGCACCCCCGCCCCGACCCCCGAGGAGGCCACGGCATGACGACCCCCGACGTCACGGTGACGGTCATCGTCTACAACGACGCGGCACGGCTCCCCCGGGCGGTAGCCTCCCTGCGGGCCCAGACCCACGCCAACATCGAGATCGTCATCAGCGACGACCACTCCACCGACGACACCCCGGCCGTCGCCCGGCAGCTGGCCGCCCAGGACCACCGCGTCCGCTACCTGCGGCTGCCGGAGAACAGCGGTGGCTGCAGCGCCCCGCGCAACCGGGCCATCGAGATCGCCCGGGCGCCGTACCTGATGTTCCTCGACAGCGACGACGAACTCCCGCCCCGCGCGGTCGAGTTGCTGCTGGCCGCGCACCGTGAGCGCGAGGTGGACTTCGCCATGGGCGCGGTGCGGCGGGTACGGGTGGACAACGGGCGCCGCACGACCTGGATGCCGCATCTGGTCGCCGACCGCCGCACGGTGGAGGGCATCGAGTCCGACCCCCGGCTGCTCTTCGAGCACCTGTCGACCAGCAAGATGTACGCCCGCGCCTTCCTCGACCGCCACCAACTCCGTTTCCCCGAGGGCATCCACTACGAGGACCAGCTGTTCTCGGCGCAGGCATACTGCCTGGCAAAGGCGTTCACGATCATCCCGGACCCGGTGTACGTCTGGTACATCGAGCCGTTCGCGGCCGCCGCGTCGGCCTCCATCTCCAACCAGCGGCACAAGATCTCCAACGTCGCCGACCGGGTGCACGTCCAGCGTCTGATCGACGACTTCCTGGTCAGCAGCGGGCACGCCGGGCTGCGGGAGGACAAGGACTTCAAGTTCCTCAAGCACGACTTCCGGATGTACGCGGGTGATCTGCCCTACCGGGACGACGCGTGGCTGGAGTCCTTCGCCGAGATCATGAACCCGTACCTGGAGACGCTGGCCGAGGGAGCCTACGCCCGCCTGCCCCGCCAGGAACGGATCGTCCTCCAACTCCTGCGCGACGGCCGTCTGTCCGACGTCCGGCAGGCGGCACGGGGCCTGGGCCACCCGGTGGCGCCGAGGCACGTCACCGCCGACGAGTCCGGCGCCACGTACTGGGGCGACATCGTGCCCTCCGGCGACCGGGCCCGCCGCGAACTGGACGTCTGCGACCTGGAGCTGGACACCCGGCCGTTCCCCAGCGCCCACTTCCGGCACGAGATCACCGAGCTGACCCCGGGCAGCGGCGCCACCCTCACCCTCGCGATCCGCACCTACGACCCCGGGCTGCGGCTGCCGGTGGGCCCGCAACGCGCGAGTCTGGTCCTGGCCCCGTCCCGCCGCCGTATGACGGTCCCCTTCCGCCTGGACCCGGTGAGCCCCGGTGTCTTCGAGGGCCGCGTCCAGCTCGATCTCGCGACGGCACAACTGTCCGTGCAGGGCTTCGACGGGGTGCGCCACCCGTTGCTCCGGCTGGAACAGCAGGGACTCGCGCACTCCGGGCTGCTCCTGGCGCCCCTCGACTTCCCGAGCGTCACCGCCCGTGTCGAGTACCGCTCGGGCGCAACCCCCCACGAGGTCACCGTCGAACCGGAGGGGCGCAATCCAGGCCGCCTCCAGATCCGCTGGCGCCCGGTGGGCGTGACGGCCCGCGTCATCCGCCCGGTGGTCCGCAAGATGGCCCGCCCGAAGATCCGCAACGCAGCACGACTGGTGGCGAGTGTTCTGAGGTAATCGCCGGCCGGTTCTTCGACTGCGGGTGCGTGAGGGCCAGGCAGTCGCAGGACCGGCTGGTCGACTGCGGGGGCGATCGCCGAGCGCCGGGTCTTCGGCTGCGGGCGCGATCGCCGAGCGCCGGGTCTTCGGCTGCGGGCGCGCGGGGGCTGATCGCGCAGTTCCCCGCGCCCCTTCGGTGCGCTCCCAGCCACGCACGGACACCCGGCACCCGGCACCCGGCGGTCAGCCCCGGCTCACCGCTCCACTTCGTACAGCACCTGCCCCCGCGGCCCACCGGCCACCCGCCGCAACCACGGCTCAGCAGAACCCTTCGCCCCCACAACCCACCGCACGCCGTACTCCCGCGCTATGGCCCGCCTCGCATCCCCCGACGTCCCCGCAGCGAAGTACCGCTTCACCGCCGCATCCCGCCTCCCCGCATCCGGCAGGAACACATCGGGATAGCCGGGCGCCACGGTGTACGCCCCGTACGCGGGGATCTGCCGCGCCGGCATCGTCCGGGCCATCACCACATCCCCGTCCTTCACCCACGGCGTGATCCAGTGGTACCCCACCCACGGCTCCCGGTACTTCGCCGCGACCGCACCGGGCAGCGCATCGCGCCCGACCACGTACCCGAGCGTCCCCACCTGCGTCCACGCCCCGACGGCCAGCGCGGCGCCGAGCACACACGCCCAGCCGGTCCGCACCGCCCGCTTCCCCGCCGACACGACCTCCAGAGCGGCGGCGAGCTGGGCCGGGATCAGCGCGGCGGGCAGGGCGCGGCCCCAGGAGTAGTGCCCGGTCAGCCCGCCCGCGGCGAACATCAGCGCGCCGAGGAGGAAGAAGAGGACCAAGGGGTCCCAGCGGTCCCGCCGACAGCGCATGCCCAGGGCCACGACCCCGAGCAGTGCCAGCCCGAACCGGCCGGCCAGGTCGTCGTAGAGCGGCCGGTGGATCGCTTCGAGGTCCGTGCCCGCGGAGAAGAGCGCGAAGAAGTCGTAGTACGGCCAGAGCCCGAGCAGGACCACGCCCACGACCAGTGCGGCGCCGAGCCGCAGCAGCACCGCCCGGCCCGGTCGCGCGGCGATCACCATGGCCAGCGCGCCGAGGGTCGCCACGACCCCGGTGAACTGGTGACACAGCAGGATCAGCCCCCACAGCAGGCCGAGCCCGAGCCACTTCTCCCAGCCGGTCTCCTCGCGCAGCGCACGGGTGAGCCATGCCCAGAAGTGGAAGGAGAGGCCGAGCGCGAGCACGCTCGGGTAAGACACCGTCAGCGCGAGCGAGTCGAGGCCGAGGAAGCCGCTCCAGTCGAACAGCGCAGGGCCCCACAGGAGGACCAGGCTCAGCAGCGCCAGAGCGGGCGCGGCACGGTGGGCGCTGAGCGTGCGGACGTACCGCCACACGCCGGTGACCAGCAGTCCGAGCGCGACGAACGCACCGATCCGCAGCACGACGAAGACGGAGAGGCCGGTGAGTTTGGCGAGGCAGCCGAGCACCAGCATCCACGGCGAGTAGTACGGGCTCGGCGTGTCGGCGTCGACCAGCGGGTTGCCCGGGTGCAGCAGGCTGTGCCGCAGCCGCTGCACGGTCGCCGCGTGCATGCCGAGGTCGCCCACCCAGGGCAGGCGGACGATCACCAGGAGGAGAAGGACCACCACGAGCGCGGCGGCGGCCTGGGGCAGTGCGCGGCCGGCGCTCGTGGTGCTAGGCGAGATGGCGCGCATCCTGCTGGAACACCCATGTGCGGTAGACGAGGAAACGGAACGCGGAGGCGAGCACGATCGACAGCGCCTTCACCGCATTCGATTCGAGCACGCTGTGCAGACCGAGACCGTGATACCCGACCCAGAACAGGCCGATTTCCATCACCACACCGATACCGCTGAAGACGAAGAACAGCACGATCTGTCGGCGGGACCGCGAGGCCCGGTCGCGATAGGCGAAATAGCGGAAGCCCAGGTAATTGGTCGCCATCGCGATACAACTGGCCAGGACCGTCGCGGTCATCGCCTGCCACCGCAGGCCGTGCAGCAGCAGGTTGAAGACGAGGAAATTGACGAGGACGCCGCTGCCGCCGACGACCCCGAACTTCACGACTTCCAGCACGACGCGCGTGACCGGCCGTTCCGGAGCCGGCGCGGGAGGCGCCGGACGGGTCTCGGTGAGGTTCACTGTCACAGCCCAGACCCTAGCCGAAACACCCCGATTAGCAGGAAACGGTAAATTCACCGCACGGTTTTCCCTAAACGTCGGCAAGCCGTCGGCAAGTCGGGGGCAAGACGGCGCGGGAATGGGGCAGGGCAGGGCCGGGGCAGAACTGAGGGCGCCCCGGGCCATGACCGGCCCGGGGCGCCCTCAGTGCCCTACGGCTACGAATGCGAGCGCAGCAGCGTCCGCATCGTACGCATCGCCACCGACAGGTTGGCGAGGTCGAAGGAGTCCGAACCGCGGATCTCGTCCAGGGTGGTGCGCGCCCGGCCCAGGATCGCGCCGTTCTTCTGCTCCCAGGCCTTGAACCGCTGCTCGGGCGTCGACGTGCCGTTGCCGGCCGCGAAGACGTCCGCGGTGAGCGCCGCGTGGGCCGCGTAGAGGTCCTCGCGGATGGAGGCGCGGGCCATGGACTGCCAGCGGTCCTCGCGGGGCAGCTCGATGATCCGGTCCATGAGCTGGGTGATGCCGAGGCGGTCGGCGAGGTCGTAGTAGACCTCGGCGACGTCCAGCGGCTCCTTGTTGGTGCGGTCGGCCACCGAGACGATGTCCAGCGCCGGGAAGGCGGAGGAGAACCCGGCCACGCGGGTGGCCAGTTCGTCCGGGACACCGGCCGCGGACAGCTCGTCGTACACGTGCTGGTACCACTCCAGGTCCGCGCCGCGCAGCAGCTTGGGCAGCTCCTGCCAGACCCGCTCGACGCGCTCGCCGAAGAACTCGACCGTCTCCGCGAGCTCCAGCGGCTGCGGCCGGTTGTTCAGCAGCCAGCGCGTGCCACGCTCGACCAGACGGCGCGAGTGCAGCCGGATCCGGGTCTGGACGTCCGCGTCGACCCTGTTGTCCAGCTCCTCGACCGCGTCCCACACCGGCGCCGAGCGGAAGATCGCGCGGGCCGCGGTCTGGGCGCGGACGATCTCCTCCAGCGAGGCACCGGTCTCCTCGCGCAGGCGGTGCAGATACGTCGTACCACCCGTGTTGACCGTGTCGTTGACCAGCACGGTCGTGGTGATCTCGCGGCGCAGCGGGTGGCTGTCGACCGCGTCCGCGAAGCGCTCGCGCAGCGCCGTCGGGAAGTAGGCGTGCAGCAGGCTCCGCAGGTACGGGTCGTCCGGCAGCGAGGTGTGCAGCAGCTCCTCGGCAACCGTGATCTTCGTGTACGCCATCAGCACGGCCGTCTCCGGGCCGGTCAGGCCCTGCCCCTGGATCAGCCGCTCGCGGATCTGGCGGTCGGCGGGCAGGAACTCCAGCGCCCGGTCCAGGTGGCCCTCGCGGACCAGGTGGCGGATGAACCGCTGCTGCGCGTGCAGCATGTCCTTGGACTGGGCGAGGGCGTTGGCGAGCGCCGTGTTCTGCGCGTAGTTGTTGCGCAGCACCAGCGCGCCGACCTCGTCGGTCATCTCGGCGAGCAGCTTGTTGCGCTGCTTGACGGTCATGTCGCCGTCCGCGACCAGGCCGTTCAGCAGGATCTTGATGTTCACCTCGTGGTCGGAGGTGTCCACGCCGGCGCTGTTGTCGATCGCGTCGGTGTTGATCCGGCCGCCGTGCAGCGCGAACTCGATGCGGCCGAGCTGGGTCAGGCCCAGGTTGCCGCCCTCGCCGACGACCTTGACGCGCAGGTCGGCACCGTCGACGCGGATGGCGTCGTTGGCCTTGTCACCGACGTCCGCGTTGGACTCCGCGGACGACTTCACATAGGTGCCGATGCCGCCGTTCCACAACAGGTCCACCGGCGCCTGGAGGATCGTCTTCATCAGGTCGGCCGGGGTCATCTTGGAGATCTTCTCCTCGATGCCCAGCGCCTCGCGGATGTGCGCGTTGAGCGGGATCGCCTTGGCGGTGCGCGGGAAGATCCCGCCGCCGGCCGACAGCAGCTCGGTGTTGTAGTCCGCCCAGCTGGAGCGGGGCAGTTCGAACAGGCGGCGGCGCTCGGCGTAGGAGGTGGCCGCGTCCGGGTTCGGGTCGATGACGATGTGCCGGTGGTCGAAGGCGGCGACCAGGCGGATGTGCTCGCTCAGCAGCATGCCGTTGCCGAACACGTCACCGGACATGTCGCCGATGCCGACGACCGTGAAGTCCTCGGTCTGCGTGTCCACGCCCAGCTCGCGGAAGTGCCGCTTCACGGACTCCCAGGCGCCGCGGGCGGTGATGCCCATGCCCTTGTGGTCGTAGCCGGCCGAGCCGCCGGAGGCGAAGGCGTCGCCGAGCCAGAAGTTGTACTTCTCGGCGACACCGTTGGCGATGTCGGAGAAGGTCGCGGTGCCCTTGTCGGCGGCGACCACCAGGTAGGTGTCGTCGCCGTCGTGCCGGACGACGTCCTGCGGCGGCACGACCTCGCCGGCGACCATGTTGTCGGTGATGTCGAGCAGCGCCGAGATGAACGTCTTGTAGCTGGCGATGCCCTCGGCCAGCCAGGCGTCCCGGTCCACGCTCGGGTCCGGCAGCTGCTTGGCGACGAAGCCGCCCTTGGCACCCACCGGCACGATGACGGTGTTCTTCACCATCTGCGCCTTGACCAGGCCGAGGATCTCCGTACGGAAGTCCTCACGCCGGTCCGACCAGCGCAGACCGCCGCGCGCGACCTTGCCGAAGCGCAGGTGCACGCCCTCGACGCGCGGTGAGTACACCCAGATCTCGTACGCCGGGCGCGGCGCGGGCAGGTCCGGGATGGCCTGCGGGTCGAACTTCATGGACACGTACGCGTGCGGACCGCCGCCGACCGTCTCCTGGAAGAAGTTCGTGCGCAGGGTCGCCTTGATGACGGTCAGGAAGGAGCGCAGGATGCGGTCCTCGTCCAGGCTCGCCACCTGGTCCAGGGCCGCGTCCAGCTCCTCCAGCAGCGCGTCGACGATCTCCAGACCGGCCGTCTGGCGGTCCGGGGACATCCGTGCCTCGAACAGCGAGACGAGGAGCCGGGTGGTGTGGACGTTGTTGCGGAGGGTGTCCTCCATGTAGTCCTGGCTGAAGGTGGAGCCGGCCTGCCGCAGGTACTTGGCGTACGCGCGCAGCACCGTCGCCTGCCGCCAGGTGAGGCCGGCGCTCAGCACGAGGGCGTTGAAGCCGTCGTTCTCCGCCTGGCCGGTCCAGGTCGCGGCGAACGCCTCCTGGAACCGCTCGCGGCCGTCGTCGCCGAGGTAGTCCCCGTTGCCGCCGCCCAGCGCCTTGGGCATGCGCAGGCCGAAGTCGTAGATCCAGGCGAGGGTGCGGTCCGAGCAGCGCAGCTCGTACGGGCGCTCGTCCACGACCTCGACGCCGAGCCGGCTGAGCACCGGCAGCACCGCGGACAGGGAGACCGCGTCGCCCTTGCGGTAGATCTTGAAGCGGCGCTCGCCGGGGGCCGCGCCCACCGGCTCGTACAGGCTCAGCGCGAAGTCGTTGCCCTTCTCCTCGCTCAGCCGCTCCAGGTGCACCAGGTCGGCGACCGCCGCGCGCGGCGTGTGGTCGGCCTTGTAGCCCTCGGGGAAGGAGTTGCCGTTGTTGTAGCGGCGCAGCAGCTCGGCGGCGCGCTCCTCGCCGCACTCGGCGTTCAGCGCCTCGGCGAACCCGTCGGCCCAGGAGCGGGCGGCCTCGACCAGGCGGGCCTCGATGCGGTCCTTGTCGGCGTCCGACAGCTCGGGCAGCTCGGTGCCCGGGGGGACGCGGACGACGAAGTGCAGCCGGGAGAGAATCGATTCGGTGTTCCAGGCGGTGAAGTCGACGCTGATGCCGCCGAGCTCCTCCTTCAGGATGTCGATGATCCGCAGCCGGACACCGGTGGTGTAGCGGTCGCGCGGCAGGTAGACGAGGGCCGAGTAGTAACGGCCGTACTCGTCCTGGCGCAGGTAGAGCCTCAGCCGACGGCGTTCCTGCAGGTAGAGGACGCTCGTCGCGATGGCCTGGAGCTCGGCGGCCGGGGTCTGGAACAGCTCGTCGCGCGGGTAGGTCTCCAGGATCTGGAGGAGGTCGCGGCCGTCGTGGCTGTCGGGCGAGAAGCCGGCGCGCTCCAGGACCTCGTCGACCTTGCGGCGGATGACCGGGACCCGGCGGACCGACTCGGTGTACGCGGCGGAGGAGAACAGGCCGAGGAAGCGGCGCTCGCCGACGACGTTGCCGTCCGCGTCGAACTTCTTGACGCCGACGTAGTCCAGGTACGAGGGCCGGTGCACGGTGGCGCGGCTGTTGGCCTTGGTCAGCACGAGCAGCCTGTGCTCGCGGGCCTTGGCGCGGGCGTCGGCGGGGAGCCGCTCGAAGGAGGGGCTGACCGGGTGCTGGTCGTCCTCTGCGTGCTGCGGGTCCGAGCGCAGTATGCCGAGACCGGTGCCGGGCACGGCGGCGAGCGTGTCGTCGTCGCGCAGCTCGTACTCGCGGAAGCCGAGGAAGGTGAAGTGGTCGGTGGACAGCCAGCGCAGCAGCTCGCGGGCCTCCTCGACCTCGGCCGCGGGCAGATCGGCCGGCAGGGCCTCGCTCTCCAGACCGCCGCCGATCCGGGACGCCGCGTCCCGCATCTTCTCCCAGTCCTCGACGGCCTCGCGGACGTCGGACAGGACGCGCAGCAGGTCGGCGGTGATCTGCTTGAGGTCGGCGCGGTCCGTCTCACGGTCGATCTCGACGTGGATCCAGGACTCGACGTGCGCGTCGTGCGGGAGGTCACCGCCGGCGGGCGCGGCGGGCAGCACCTCGATGAGCTTGCCGGTGAGGTCGCGCCGGACGACGATCTGCGGGTGGATCACGACGTGGATGCCGCGGCCCTGCCGGGTCAGCTCGTTGGTGACCGAGTCCACGAGGAAGGGCATGTCGTCGGTGACGACCTCCACCACGGTGTGGCTGCAGGTCCACCCGTTCTCTTCCACGGTCGGGGTGTGCACCCGGACGTTCGCGGTGCCCTGGGGGC
The DNA here is from genome assembly GCF_042958635.1 of Streptomyces sp. NPDC007971. Taxonomy (NCBI): domain Bacteria; kingdom Bacillati; phylum Actinomycetota; class Actinomycetes; order Kitasatosporales; family Streptomycetaceae; genus Streptomyces; species Streptomyces sp. NPDC007971. The sequence continues at coordinate 25,251 of NZ_JBIBJK010000012.1, read as the reverse complement.
GGTGCTCGGCGAGCCGGTAGTGCGAGACCGCGGCACCGAAGACGTCGACCGGGTCGCGGTCGGCCAGGTCTTCCGGCGCGGTGTGCAGGTAGTAACGCTGGAGGAACGCGAGCACGGACTCGCTGTCGAGAGTGCCGGCCGTACCCTCGCCCGTCGTCCCGGTCGGTAGGTGCCCCCCGACCGGGCTGTTCTCAGCTACCCGGGCGGCCCGTTCGAGCAGCTCGGCCTTGGCTTCGTCCAGCTTGGTCTGCATTGTCCTCTGGCTCCTGTCGCGCGCCGTTGCGTGACGTAGAAGGAAAAACGGTCTCTTCCCCTCCGGCTCGACGCCACGGCCCGGGGTGTCCGGACCGATTCGACGGTATGCCGCGAGGTGAGATGAGCGGGGGGTATTCGGCCATTCTCGGCACGTCCACGGGGTGTGACGCTGCTCTCGGCACCGCCGCGTCCCGGGCCGTGCCCGGCTTCCCGGGGGCTTCCGCGCCCCCGTCCTGCCCGCAAAGATCAGCGACCGCCGCCCGGTCACGGAGGTGTTCCGTGCAACCCGGGCGCAGGGCAGGGGCAGGAGCGCCCCCGCGAGATATCGCGCTGATCACGCCACCAAGGCTATCGCTCCTCACCCCGGGCCCGTCATGAGCCGTATGTGTACAAAACAGTGGGGAGAACTTTGACGTTCTGCACAGCGCCGGGGAGGCGTCCGGTGGCGTATCAGGTCACCCCGGGGCGTGAACGGTCGCGTCCGGTTCACCCATCCCGCCACACCCGATCCACACCCGATCCACGTACCTGGCCACACCCGATCCACGTACCTGGTCGCAGCCGGCCCGTTCACCTGGTCGCGAGCCGGCGCGCACCCGGCCACGCCCGGTCCGCGCACCCGGTCCGCGCACCCGGTCGAGTCCTGTCGCACGTCCGGTCACAGCCCGTCCGGTCACAGCCCGTCCACACATCCGGTCGCGCCCGAGGCCTTCGGGCCACACCCTGAAAGCGACGGGCCCTCTTGGCAAGCACGCCCGGCCGAGGCACGTTGCCAGGACAGTGCCCATCCCCCGCCGAGGGGCCGTGCCCGTGCAGGAGGAGCCGACATGCCCGCGAAGATCCTCATCATCACCGGCGACGCAGCGGAGTCCCTGGAAGTCCTCTACCCCTATCAGCGCCTGCGCGAGGAGGGCTACGACGTCCACATCGCGGCCCCCACCCGCAAGACACTCCGGTTTGTCGTCCACGACTTCGAACCCGGTTTCGACACCTACACCGAGAAGCCCGGTTACACCTGGCCCGCCGACCTCGCGTTCTCCGAGGTCGACCCCGGGGACTACGCGGCTCTCGTCGTCCCCGGCGGCCGGGCGCCCGAGTACCTGCGCAACGACCCCGAACTGCGCAAGATCCTCAAGGCGTTCTTCGACGCGGACAAGCCGGTCGCCCAGATCTGCCACGGTCCGCTGCTCACCGCCGCGATCGACAGCCTGCGCGGGCGCCGGGTCACCGCCTACCCGGCCCTGGAACTCGACATGCAGTCGGCCGGAGCCCACTTCGAGGACTCCGAGGCAGTGGTCGACGGCACCCTGATCTCGGCCCGTGCCTGGCCGGATCATCCGGCCTGGATGCGCGAGTTCCTCACCGTACTGCGGGCCAAGGCCCCGGTGACATGACCGCACGGCGCGGCCGCCGCTAGGCGGCGCCGCCCCCTGCCCGGCCCCGGCACAGAGCGCCTCATACTCCCGCCCACGGCTACGCCGCTATGCGCTGGGCCTCCGCCACTGCCTCGGCCAGCGTGTCCACCACCGGCACCCCGACCTCCTCCAGACTGGCCCGGCCGTGCGAACCACCGGTGTACAGCACAGCCCGGGCTCCCACATGCCGCGCCGCAACCGCATCGTCCGCGGCATCGCCGATCACCACGGTCCGCGCGGCCTCCACCGGCCCGCTCATCGCCTCCAGATGCCGCACCATGTGCTCGGCCTTGCTGCCTCCGGACGGCCCCGTACGCCCGTCGACCCGCATGAAGTGCCCCTCGATCCCGAAGCCGCGCACCAGCGGCACCAGCTCCTCGTGCCCGTACATGCTCAGCAGCGACTGGCTGTGCCCCGCCGACCGCCATTCCGCCAGCAGCTCGGCCGCCCCCTCGGTCAGGCCGCAGCGGACGCGGTGCTGTATGTAGTGCCGGTGGAAGACGCCGTCCATCCGCTCCCACTCGGCATCCGTCGGAAGCCGGCCGAGCAGGCGCTCGTAGAACTTCGGCACCGGGACGCAGTACAGCGTCCGGTACTGCTCCAGTGTGATCGGCGCCAGCCCCAGCTCGGCGAAGGCCGCGTTCGTCGCCCCGATGATCGCGTCGTTGTCGTGGAACAGCGTGCCGTTCCAGTCCCAGACAATGTGCGCGCTTCCGTGCATCCCCATGCGAAAAACCGTACCCGCCCCCACTGACAATCACGTCACGTCGGCGATCCGGCCAGGACCCGGAACAGGGCTCGGCCGGAAGAGGACCCGGCCGGGCCAGGCCAGGGGCGGGCCAGGGGGCGGACCGGGGTCCGGCTCGGGATCCAGCGCGCGGCTCGGTCGGGCCAGGGATCGGACGGGCCGGAGCTTGGGCCAGGGCGAGGTCGAGCCCGAGAAGGGACGGCCGGAGTCGGGTCGGGCCCGAGAGGGGGCGGCCGGAGCAGGGACAGCCGGAGTCGGGGCCGGCGTTCGGTCAGGCGAGGTCGACCAGGTGGGGGATCTCCTGCGTGGCGTACCACAGCAACTCGTGGTCGTCGGCCCCGTCCACCACGAACTGCGCGTCGTCGTCCCCGCCGTCGGCCGCTCCCAGCGCCTGCGCCGCCGCGGCGACATCCTCCTCCGCGTCATCGGCGTCGACATGCACCGCGGCCGCCTTGGCGAGCTTCACCGTCCCGGCCACGGTCACCTCCCCGAGCGCCGCCGGATCGAGCCCGCGGTCCGGGTCGGCCGTCGCGGTCCCGTCGGCCACGTCGACGGCGACCACGACCCGGCGCCGCACGGCACCCGGATCGGCCGCCAGCAGCCGCAGCGAGGCCTGAGCGGCCCGGCTCAGCGCCGCGTACTCCAGTTCCTCGATGTCGTCGGAGAGGTACCACTCGCGCAGCGCGGGTGTGACGGCATACGCGGCGAAGGGGCCGCTCCCCAGCTCGCCCGTCTTGTGCGCCTCGGCGAGCCCGGGAAGGGTCAGGGGGACGTAGACGCGCATGGCTGGCCGCTCTTTCCTGGTCAAAGGCTCCGCTGAGGCCCGTTGGAGGGCGGCTGGCGCGTCTCCCGACGGGCCTTCAGGATACGTGCGCCGTCCCCTTTCGGGTTCCCGCCCGCACCCTCGGCCCCGTCCACCACGCGCCCGCATCTCACCCTGTCCGGCCGCTTGTCCGCGGGACCTCCAAGGGCCCGCACCACCCGGATAGGTGAACATGCCGGGGCCCTCACCGCCCGCCCCGTCTTCCTTGCGGCTGCCGTCCCCGCCCCCGTACAAGATCCCCACCAACTAGTTACCGCCCGGTACATTCCGGGCCCGCCGAACGGGGATCCCCATGAACAAGGTCATGAGCCGCACCGCTCACCCCCGCCCGCGCCACCGTCCCCCGACCCGCCAGGACTCGCGCCGCCCGGGCGGCGCACCGCCCCGCAACCCGGTCCGCGGCAGGACCGCCACGGCGCCCGCCACGGCGCCCGCGACGGCCGTGGCGCAGCCGCGCCCCACCGACCTCTTCGCCGACCGTCTGCTGGCCGTCCTCAGCGGCCATCGCCCGGTCCACTGGATGCTCCGGCACACCGCGGGCCGCGCCTACGACGACCTCGCCCGCCTCGCCGAGATGAGCCCCCTGCGCACCCGCGGCCGCCGCCCCGTCGTCCGCGACATCGGCTACTACGTCCCCCGCACCGGCGCCCTGGAGGTCTTCGCCCGCATCTGTGCCGGCGACCGGCTGCGTGCCATGGCCTTCCGCCTGGAACGCGGCGACGACCACCGCTGGCGCTGCACAGCCGTGGAGCTGGGCGGCCCGAGGCCTCCCCGCACACCCGAGGACGACTGAGCCCGACACCCGACGCCCTACCCCTGGGACAGCTCCAGGAAGCCGTCCCACGGCAGCTACGGGCAAGCCGTGCCACTCGGCAAGCCTGAGGGCCTCTCTCGGTGTTTCAAGGGCCCTGGAGGACGCTCAGGCGGCACGGATGGGCGATGGGGCCCGAGGCAGCACCCCGCAGGCGCGGGCGAGCCCCCCATCGCCGCCCAGCCCCAGCACCCAGCACCCAGCACCGGGCACCGGGCACCGGGCACCGGGCACCGGCGTAGCACCGCCCTGCCCCAAGCCGAAGGGCCGGACCTCCCCAAGGAGACCCGGCCCTTCACCACGAACGAAACACCGCAGGTTACTTCTTGCGGCGCCGGCCGCCCTTCGCCTGCCGACGACGCTCGGCCCGCGTCAGCCCGTCGGACTCGGACCGCACCGGCTCATCGTCCTCGAGGTCGCGCTCCACGATGCCGCCCTCGCCGTCCACGGTGGGCGCGGAGAAGTGCAGATCCCGCCGCTGCGGAACGTCGAGACCCTTGGCCCGGATCTCGGGACGCGCACCCGCCTGCGCCGGCACCGTGTCCTGGACGCCCTCCGCCAGCGGCTCGGCCTCCTCGACCGGGACCTCCTCGACCTGCTGCTCGACCTGGACCTCCAGGTTGAACAAGTAGCCGACGGACTCCTCCTTGATGCCCTCCATCATGGCGGTGAACATGTCGAAGCCCTCGCGCTGGTACTCGACCAGCGGGTCCTTCTGCGCCATCGCGCGCAGGCCGATGCCCTCCTGGAGGTAGTCCATCTCGTAGAGGTGCTCGCGCCACTTGCGGTCGAGGACCGACAGCACGACCCGCCGCTCCAGCTCCCGCATGATCTCGGAGCCGAGCTGCGTCTCGCGCGCCTCGTACTGCTCGCGGATGTCGTCCTTGATGGACTCGGAGATGAACTCGGCGGTCAGACCGGCCCGGTCACCGGCCGCCTCCTCCAGCTCCTCGATGGTGACCTTCACCGGGTAGAGCTGCTTGAAGGCGCCCCACAGCCGGTCCAGGTCCCAGTCCTCGGGGAAGCCCTCGGCGGTCTCCGCACCGACGTACGCGTCGATCGTGTCGTCCATGAAGTGCTGCACCTGCTCCTGCAGGTCCTCGCCCTCCAGAACGCGGCGGCGCTCGCCGTAGATGACCTCGCGCTGCCGGTTGAGCACCTCGTCGTACTTCAGGACGTTCTTACGCGTCTCGAAGTTCTGCTGCTCGACCTGCGACTGCGCGGACGCGATCGCGCGCGTGACCATCTTGTTCTCGATCGGCACGTCGTCCGGCACGTTCGCCATCGACATCACGCGCTCGACCATCTGGGCCTTGAAGAGCCGCATCAGGTCGTCACCGAGGGAGAGGTAGAAGCGGGACTCGCCCGGGTCGCCCTGACGGCCGGAACGACCACGCAGCTGGTTGTCGATACGCCGCGACTCGTGCCGCTCGGTACCGAGCACGTACAGCCCGCCGAGTTCCTTGACCTCCTCGAACTCGGCCTTGACCGCCTGCTCGGCCCGCTCCAGGGCGGCGGGCAGGGCGTGGGCCCACTCCTCGATGTGCTCCTCGGGGTCGAGGCCGCGCTGGCGCAGCTCCGCCTCGGCGAGGTCGTCGGGGTTGCCGCCGAGCTTGATGTCCGTACCGCGGCCGGCCATGTTGGTGGCCACCGTCACGGCACCCCTGCGGCCGGCCTGGGCGACGATCGACGCCTCACGCTCGTGGTGCTTGGCGTTGAGCACCTCGTGCTGCACGCCGCGCTTGCTGAGCTGCTGGGACAGGTACTCCGACTTCTCGACGGACGTCGTGCCGACGAGGATCGGCTGGCCCTTCTCGTGCTTCTCGGCGATGTCGTCGACGACCGCCTCGAACTTGGCCACCTCGGTGCGGTAGATCAGGTCCGACTGGTCCTTGCGCACCATCGGCCTGTTCGTCGGGATCGGGACCACGCCGAGCTTGTAGATCTGGTGGAACTCGGCGGCCTCGGTCATGGCCGTACCGGTCATGCCGGAGAGCTTGTTGTAGAGGCGGAAGAAGTTCTGCAGGGTGATCGTGGCGAGCGTCTGGTTCTCGTCCTTGATGTCCACCCCTTCCTTCGCCTCGATCGCCTGGTGCATGCCCTCGTTGTAGCGGCGGCCGGCGAGGATACGGCCGGTGTGCTCGTCGACGATCATGACCTCGCCGTCGATGACGACGTAGTCCTTGTCCTTCTTGAAGAGTTCCTTGGCCTTGATGGCGTTGTTCAGGTAACCCACGAGCGGGGTGTTCACCGACTCGTAGAGGTTGTCGATGCCCAGCCAGTCCTCGACCTTGGAGACACCGTTCTCGTGGATGGCGACGGTGCGCTTCTTCTCGTCGACGTCGTAGTCGCCGGTCTCCTCGACGCCCTTGAGGGGGTTGCCCGCCTCGCCCTTCTTCAGGCGCGTGACGAGTTTGGCGAAGTCGCCGTACCACTTGGTGGCCTGGTCGGCCGGGCCGGAGATGATCAGCGGCGTACGGGCCTCGTCGACCAGGATGGAGTCGACCTCGTCGACGATGGCGAAGTTGTGGCCGCGCTGCACCAGCTCGTCCTGCGACCACGCCATGTTGTCGCGCAGGTAGTCGAAGCCGAACTCGTTGTTCGTGCCGTACGTGATGTCGCACTGGTACTGCTCGCGGCGCTGGGCCGGGGTCATGTTGGCCAGGATGCAGCCGACTTCCAGGCCCAGGAACTTGTGAACGCGGCCCATCATCTCGGAGTCGCGCTCGGCCAGGTAGTCGTTGACCGTGACGATGTGGACGCCGTCTCCGGAGAGGGCGTTCAGGTACGCGGGCAGCGTGCCGACGAGGGTCTTGCCCTCACCGGTCTTCATCTCGGCCACGTAGCCGAGGTGGAGGGCGGCGCCACCCATCAGCTGCACGTCGTAGTGCCGCTGGCCGAGGGCGCGCTTGGCGGCCTCGCGGACGGTGGCGAACGCCTCGGGGAGCAGGTCGTCCAGGCTCTCACCGTCTGCGTACCGCTGCTTGTACTCATCGGTGAGGGCCCGCAGCTCGGCGTCGGAGAGGTCGACGAAGTCCTCTTCGATGGAGTTGACCTGGTCCGCGATGCGGTGCAGCTTGCGCAGGATCTTGCCTTCGCCTGCACGCATGATCTTCGAGAGGACGGACACGGGGGCTGGTCTCCTTGCCGGTCGGGCCTGGGACGGTCGGTTTTCCATTGGACGTACTGAGCAACGGCCATCGTATGCGAGGACCCGGCCACGCCGGGAGGCCTGGCGGCCCGACGGCTGTTTCACCCTGGACAACGGACGGGCCGGGCGGATAGTGCCGCCCCGCGGCAGGGAATTGCGCGAAATGTGATCACGTGGTCACGCTCCGCGAAAAGCGCTGGCGTGGCGCACCCCGCACGCGCAGAATCGGCCGATGGAACCCGTCACGCTCGCCACCGACCGTCTGCTGCTGCGCGCCGTCGGCCCGGACGACACCGAGGCGGTCCACACGGCCGCCCAGGACCCGGACATACAGCGCTGGATCTCCTCGTTCCCCTCTCCCTATCTGTGGGAGCACGCGGAGAGCTTCACCGGGCAGATGGCGCCCGGCGGCTGGGCGAGCGACTCGATGTACACCTTCGGCGTGTTCCTTCCCACCCGGCAGCTGGTGGGGATGCTCAGCATCACGATGCGCGCGCTGGGTGTCGGCGAGGTCGGCTACTGGGCCGCCAAGGAGCACCGTGGCCACGGCTACGTCACCGAGGCCACCCTCGCCGCCTCCCGCTGGGCCTTCACCGCGCTGTCCGTCGACCGTCTGGAGTGGCGGGCCGAGGTCGGCAACCGTTCCTCGCGCGCGGTGGCGGAGCGTGCCGGTTTCACCGTCGAGGGCACCCTGCGCTCGGGCGTCAACAACAAGGGGGTACGCCGCGACTGCTGGGTGGGCTCGCTGCTCCCGTCGGACCTGGGCCTGCCGTCGACGGCACCGTATCTGCCCGCGCGTGTCTGAACCTCCCACGCCCGTCCGAGCCTGTCCGCCCGATCCGCGCCCTGCCGGGTGAAAGCGCAGGTCAGCGCGTACTGTCAGTGCTGCCGTCTATCGTCCGACCCATGACGACCCTTCCGCGCCCCGCCGTCACCCTCACCGCGGACGACGCCCGCCGCATCGCCCTGCGGGCCCAGGGCTTCCTCGGCGCGCCCGACCGGCGCGGTGGCGTGCGAGGGGTACTCCGCCACCTCGGCGCGGTCCAGCTGGACACCATCTCGGTCCTCGCCCGCTCCCACGAACTGGTCCCGTACGCACGTCTGGGCGCGGTCGGCCGCAAGACCGTCGAGGACGCGTACTGGAACCCCGCGTCCGCGGGCCGGTCGCCGGGGCGGCCGCACGCCTTCGAGTACTGGTCGCACGCGGCCTGCATCCTGCCGGTCGAGGAGTGGCCCCATTTCGCCTTCCGCCGCCGCGCCTACCGCAACCGCCCGCACTGGAACCACGAGCTGCCCGACGGCGCCTACGACCAGGTCGTCAAGCAGCTGCGCGCGGAGGGCCCGCTGACGGCCACGGAGCTGGGCGGCGCGAAGAGGACCAGCGAGTGGTGGGACTGGTCCGGCGCCAAGGTCGCCGTGGAGCGCGCGCTGATGTACGGAGAGGTGGTGTGCGTCGAGCGCCGCGGCTGGAAGCGGGTCTACGACCTGGCCGAGCGCGCCGTCCCGGATGCACTGCTGGGCGACGACCTGGCCGACACCGAGTGCCTGCGCCGTCTGGTCCGGCTGGCCGGCGAGTCCCTGGGCGTCGGCACGCGCGCGGACATCGCCGACTACCACCGTCTCAAGGGCGAGCAGGTCGACGCGGTGATCGCCGATTCGGGCCTGGTACCGGTCGAGGTCGAGGGCTGGGGCAGGCCGGCCTGGGCGGACCCGGCTGCGCTCGCGGCCCCGCCACGCGGCCGGCACCGCACCACACTGCTGTCCCCGTTCGACTCACTGATCTGGGAGCGGGCCCGTACGGAGCGCATCTTCGGTTTCACCCACCGCCTGGAGGCCTACGTCCCCAAGCCCAAGCGGGTCTACGGCTACTTCGCGATGCCCGTCCTGGCGGGCGGCCGGCTGGTCGGCCGGGTCGACCCGGCCCGCGAGGGCCGGACGCTGGTGGCCAAGCAGGTCACCCTGGACGGCCCGAAGGCGGTCCCGTCGGTCGCGCAGGCCCTGATCGAGGCGGCGGCCTGGGTGAACTGCACGGATGTCCGCGTGGAGCGCGTGGACGCCCCCGACCTGCGCGAACCACTCGCCCGGGAGCTCGCCCGCGCCCTCGCCTAGCCGGCTAGCGGATCTCCAGGATCTTCTCCCGCATCGCGTAGACCACGGCCTCCATCCTGGAGTGCAGCTGCAGCTTCTCCAGGATGTTGCGCACGTGGTTCTTCACGGTGTTCTCCGAGATGAACAGCTCCTTGGCGATGTCCCGGTTGTTCATGCCCGTGGCGACGAGCTTGAGGACCTCCAGCTCGCGGTCGGTCAGCCGCGGCGCGGGCACCAGCCGCCGTTCGTCGGTGCGCTGGATCATCGACTTGAACTCGGTCAGGAGCTTGGACGCCATGGAGGGGCTGATCTGCGACTGCCCGTCGGCGACCGCGCGAATGGCGGTGGCCACCTCGTCCGTCGAGATCTCCTTGAGGAGATACCCGGTGGCACCCGCCTTGATCGCGTCGTAGAGGTCGGCTTCCTCGTCGCTGATCGTCAGCATGATGATCTTCGCGCTGGGGGCGACCTCCTTGATGGAGGTGCAGGCCTCGATCCCGCCGCGCTTGGGCATCCGCACGTCCATCAGCACGATGTCGGGCAGCAGGTCCGCGGCCTTGTCGACGGCCTCGGCACCGTCGCCCGCCTCGCCGACGACCTGGATGTCCTCCTCGGCGGCGAGCACGATCTCCAGGCCGCGACGGAAGAGGGCGTGGTCGTCCACCACCAGGACCCTGATCGGCTCCTTGCGCGCAGAGCCCGTGTCCGGGCCCATGCCGATGACACCGTCGTCGGCATCCGCGTCTCGCATCGGTCCGAAGGTGTCCGCCATCGTTCCTCCCCCTGAAGGCTGTGGCCTGTGGTCCTGTGCCATCGCCAACCCAAGGCAACGACCCACCGGTTGGGCCGGTGCGGCCATGATTTCATGCCCGGACGTCGCAGCGGTGACGTGCGGGGCGCGAAGTGGTCGCACACCGGTGCCCCTGGGGGCGCACACGCGCTCCAGGGGCACCGGCTCAGCTTCGGGCCGGGCGGGTCAGCCGCCCAGCGTGCCACCTGCCGCGGGGGGCTGCGCCTCGGCGACCATCGGGTCCGTGCTGAGGTGAATGACGCCGTAGTCGTAGGCGTGTCGCCGGTAGACGACGCTCGGTTCCTTGGTCTCGGAGTCGACGAACAAGTAGAAGTCGTGGCCGACCAGTTCCATCTCGTAGAGCGCCTGGTCAAGGCTCATCGGGGAGGCGACGTGCGTCTTCTCGCGGACGATCAGGGGACCTTCGCCCTTGACCTCCAGCGAACCGATCTTCCTGGTCGGCACTCCGTCCGTCTCTTCGTCGTGGACGGGGAGGCCGTTGCCGTTGAGCGTCGCCGCGCCCGGGACATGGTCGGGAACCTCGGCGGCCGAGATCCGCCGTGCGCCGCGGCGCGAGAACCGCTTGTCGTGCTGCTTGCGCAGCCGGGCGTCCAGCTTCTCCGCCGCCAGGTCGAGTGCCGCGTACGGATCGCTGGCCGCCGCCTCCGCCCGGATCACCGGACCGCGGGAGCGGAGCGTGATCTCCACTCGGTCACAGCGGTCGGCCTGACGGGGGTTGGGCTCCTTGGACACCTCGACGTCGAGGCTGATCACCTTGCCGTCGAGCTTCTGGATCTTCTCCAGCTTCAGCTTCTCGGCCACGTGCTTGCGGAACCGCTCGGGCACCTCGGTCTTGCGGCCCTTGACGACGATGTCCACGCAGAACTCCGTTCCCGGATCACTCCGCTCCATCGGCGGAGCAACTCCCTTTTGCACCCGGCTCCGGTGAGCCCCGGAACCTCGGACTCGGTGACTTCCACCTCCTCCTCCCCCATGGGCAAGATCTGCACCCCAGCGCCGCGGTGATTGCGGAAAACCCACGGCACAGCATTCGGATATGAGAGGTGTGGCCTGCGCCTTTCCTCACAACCGAACATATCTCGCCCGGACGGATGTCGTCACCCTCTACTGCGGCGTACCTCCGTTCAGGTGAATTGACCCTCTCGCTACCTGCAACGATGCAGGTTCCCTCTCAGTTCCTGTTTATTTCGAAAGAATCCCGAGGACCGGCGACCACGGCTGCGTGAAGGGCCCCTCCGGCGGCATTCGGTGCCACCCTTTCCGGTGCACCATGCACCCACTTCCCGCTCTCCTCCCGCGCTCCGGCCCATCGTTCCTCCCTTCCTTCCCGAGTTCCACGCCCGTACACGGCCGTTCCCCCATCCCGGTGCGATATGGCCGCTTCGCGCAGGGCTCGTGCCGCCTCCGCGAGGCTCGCCCCCGTCGTGATCAGGTCGTCGACGAGTACGACACGGCCCTCGGTGAGCAGCCGCGCCCCGCCGGCCGTCACCTCCAGCGCACCCGCGAGGTTCTCCAGGCGCCGCCGCGCATCGAGCCCCGCTTGGTCCGCCACGGCCCGCCGCTGCCGCAGCACCGCGACCACCCGGGCCGGTGTCCCGGTGCGCCGCAGCTCCCCGGCCGCCGCGCGCGCCATCCGCCGTACCGGATCGTGTCCGCGTGCCCGGACGGCCCACCGGGCGGAGGGCACGGGGACCAGCAGCACGGTCCCGGGCCCCGTCGGTACCGCCCGCCCGCCACCGCGCCCGGCCGGGCCCAGACCCGCGCGCACCGCCCCCGCCAGAGCCGCGCCCAGGGCTCCCGTGAGCGCCAGGGCACCGCGCTCCTTGTGGGCGAGGAGGAGCTGCCGTACCTGCAGCGCGTAGGGAGCGGCCGCGTGCACCACCGGCAGCCCGGGCGGCTCCGGCAGCGGCCGTACCCGCCGCGGCGGGGCTGCGCCCAGGGCCTCGCGGCACCGCGCGCAGAGCACCGTACGAGGTGCCCCGCAGCCTGCGCACTCGGCCGGCAGCACCAGGTCGGTGAGGTCTTGCCACCACCCCCGCATGCCCACCACTGTGCCAAGGCCCGCGAGGCCCGGCCACCCCTGTGGAAAACACCCTGTGGACAGCGGGGAGCACCGCTCGCCGCGACTCACTCACAGGAGTGACGGGCGTAGGAATCCCGGGGAAACCCGCCCGAACAGGCTCAGCGCCCGAGCAGGTCCAGCGTCCGCGCAGGCTCTACGCGCCTACGCCGGAGCGATCCTCGTGCCCGAGCGGTCCCTGTCCCCGAACCGGCCCCACACGCCAACGCCGAAGCGATCCTCGTGCCCGAGCATCCTCGTTGCCCGAGCAAGCCCGTTGGGCCCCGCCAGGCGGGATCCGGCCCCGTCCTCAGCCCCGATGAGACCGGCCCCCGCGCCTCGGCCCGGGGACACCGGCCCCGTCCGCAGCCCGGGGAAACCGGCCCTCGCAACCGGCCCTCGTCCTCAGCCCGGATAGACCGGCGCCATCCCGTCCTTGTCGACCTTCTGCCACTGTGCCCCGGACGGCAGCCGTACGATCCCGTCGTCCTTCGAGTAGGCGACCAGCGGCACCCGCTCGTCCTCGGAGGCGGCGATCGCCTTCACGCCGGAGAGGGCGGCGGGCGCCGGGCCGTCCAGTGTGGAGCCGTCGACCTGGACGTAGCGCATCTGGTGGACGCCCTCCTGCTCGAGGCCTGCCACGACCAGTCGGCTGTCCCCGGCCCAGGCCATGGCGGTGATCTGCTCCAGATCGGGGGCGGCCGACCGCAGTTCGACGACCGCGGGGTGCTCGCCCGGCTTGTCCTCGCGCTCGATCCGGCCGATCAGCAGGGACTGCTTGCCGTCCTTCTTCTCCACGACCAGGGCGACCCGCACCCCGTCGGCGGCCACCCGCATGTCCCTGATGCGTCCGGGCAGGTCGGGGATGCCGACCTCCACCGGCTTGCCCGCGCCCTGCTCCAGGACGTACAGCTTCGTCGCCCGAGGATCGCGGTCGGCCACCCACAGGTCGCCACGGACGTCCCAGCTCGGCGTGGTCAGCCGGTCGTCGGGGGTCGCCCCCCGGCTGGTGACCACCGCGTCACCCAGCGAACCGCTCGACGCCATCGAGGCCACGTACATCGACTTGCCCTCGGCATCGACCCCGGCCACGGTGTGCTCGTCCCGCGAGACGGCCACCGACTGCAGCTCCTTGCCGCCCTCCTCGCCCAGGGGACCGGGCACCGGAACGGCGCTGGTCCCCGAACTGCCGGTCGGCAACCGCACCAGCCGGTGCTTGCCGTCCAGGAAGTACAGGAACTCGGGGCTCTGGGCCGAGGCGTGCCAGGCGGTGGACTCGGCGCGCTCCGCGGTCAGGGTGCACAACCGTTGCTTGCCGGGTCCCTGCAGTTCGACGGACTCCAGGGTGGGCGTCAGATTCCGGAGCGTGAACAGCAACTGGGTCGCCATCTCCGTGCACTTGGTCGACCCGATGCGGGAGATGTTGCCGCTCAGCGGCACCGTCAGGCCGTTCTGGTCGTCCGGCGTCAGCCCGGACACGCCCTTCTGCAGGGCCGTACCGGTCGGGAAGCTGGACCTGACCACCGGCTCGAGCCAGCTGGTGGGCCCGGCCAGCAGGGACCGCACCACCTGCGTCATCGGGTCCACCTTGCTGCGGACGAACACCGGGTCGGCGACCGCCACGGGCTGTCCGGTCGTCTCGACCCTAGTGCCGGAGGCGAGGTAGTACTTGTTGACGGGCGTGTAGTTGCGCTGGAAGTCCGACTTGCCCATGACGACACCCCGGGGCAGCGAGTCGATGCGCCACTGACCGCTCTTGGCGTCCTTGGTCAGGTGCACCTTCTTGTTGTAGGCCCCGCTCTCGGGCACGTACGCCTGCCGGGCGTCGACCCGGGCGACCCGGCTGCCCGTCAGGACGTAGGTCAGGCTGTCGATCGGGTCCCGGCCGCCGGGCTGCTGGCCGGACACGACGCTCGGCCCGTTCGCGAGGACGGTGGCCGACGCCTCCGGCCGCCAGGTACGGGCCGCGTCGGCGGTCAGGTACTTGCGGGCCGTGTCGTACTGCGGATCGTCGCTCGTCAGTGCTTCAAGGAAGCCCTGCATGATCTCGCTGGGCTGGGCGTCGTCGGCGGGCGGCATGGCGAACACGCGCACCCCGGTGTCCTGCCGCGGCGTGGACTCGACGTCCCGCAGATCCCCGCTGTCGGGCATCGAGGCGCACCCGGCCAGCAGAACGGCCCCGCAGACGGTGTAGGCCACCGCGCGTCCGGACCGGTGCCGGACGCTCCCCTCGCGGTCAGCGCCCACGAATTGCCTCCCCTGGCTCGGTCGAGTCGTCCGCACCAGCCGGATGCCGACGGCTTTGGTGCGTGTCGTCACCGGCCGAATCCGGACGGCTCTGGTGCGTGTCGTCACCAGCCGGGTCCGGAAGGCCCTGGTGCGTGTCGTCACCAGCCGGATCCGGAAGGCTCTCGTGCGTGTCGTCCGCCTGACCGGCGGCAGGCCTGTCGTCGGTGCGCCGTGCTCCGCCCGCGGGCCGGGACACCACGCGCGCGCCGTTGCCGTGGCCGGGCAGAGCGGTCGGGCCGGCGGAGGATGTGACGGCGGCCAGAGACGACGCCATCGGGCTGCGCGGCGGCAGCGACGGCACCTGACCGCCGGGCTGCACCGGAACGGTCGCCCGCTTCTCCTCGCCCCCGCCGGGCAGACCGGCCTCGTCGAGTCCGCGGTTGCGCCGCGAGTCCTTGGGCTCCAGCGGTATCGGCGAGCCCCGCAACGGCTCGTCCGCGGTCCGCGGCAGCGTCAGCCGGAACTGCGAGCCGCCGCCCGGCTCGCCCCAGGCCTGCAGCCAGCCACCGTGCAGCCGGGCGTCCTCCAGGGCGATCGACAGCCCGAGGCCCGTACCGCCGGTGGTACGCGCGCGTGCCGGGTCGGCCCGCCAGAAGCGGCTGAAGACACGGGTCGCCTCGCCGGGCTTGAGCCCGACGCCGTAGTCGCGTACCGCGACGGCGACCGCTCCGCCCGCGGCGGCGAGTTTGACGACGACGTCCCTGCCCTCGCCGTGCTCGACGGCGTTGACGACGAGGTTGCGCAGCACCCGCTCCAGGCGCCGGGCGTCGGCCTCGGCGACGACGGGCTGCTGGTCGCCGACCACGCGTATCTGCGTGCCCTTGCGCTCGGCCAGCGGCTCGGCCCCGGTGACCACCCGCCGCACGACCTCCCTGAGGTCTATCGGCTCGGCCTCCAGGGCCGCCGCACCCGCGTCGAAGCGGCTGATCTCCAGCAGGTCCGCGAGCAGCGACTCGAAGCGGTCCAGCTGGTCGGCGAGCAACTCCGCCGACCGGGCGGTGACCGGGTCGAAGTCCTCGCGGGCCTCGTGGATGACGTCGGCGGCCATCCTCACGGTCGTCAGAGGCGTGCGCAGCTCGTGCGAGACGTCGGAGACGAACCGCCGCTGCATGCGCGACAGGTCCTCCAGCTGCTGGATCTTCAGCTGGAGGTTCTGCGCCATCTTGTTGAAGGCCTCGCCCAGGCGCGCGATGTCGTCCTCGCCGGTGACCTTCATACGTTCCTGGAGCCGTCCGGCGGACAGCCGCTCGGCGATCCCGGCCGCCATCCGCACGGGTGTGACGACCTGCCGCACCACCAGCCAGGCGATGGCGCCGAGCAGGACGACGACGAAGAGCCCGGCGGTCGCGAGCGTTCCCTTGACCAGGCTCAGGGACTTCTCCTCCTGCGTGAGCGGGAAGAGGTAGTACAGCTCGTAGGGGCGGCCGTTGGGGTCGTTGACCTGCTTGCCGATGACCAGCGCAGGCTGCGACTCCTTGCCGTTGGAGTAGACGATCCGGGTGTAGCTCTGGGCGGCCGTCGTACTGCTGTTGATCCGGTCGCGCAGGTCACCGGGCACGCTGGAGGACGGGTCGACGTTCCCGGAGCCGCGGGGGCTGCGCCCGCCGCCGCTGTCGTCGCCCACGGGCAGCGTCACCACGTCGAAGGCGCCCGCACCACCGCTGGAGAGCGACTCCACGAGGTCGCTCATCCACTGGATGACGTTCTGCGACTGCCGTCCGTCGCTGGTGGCGGCACCGTCACCGGTACCGGTCCCCGCGCTGCTGGCAGCCTCGTCGGCCTTCTGCTTGGCCACGGCGAACCCGCCGGTGGCCTGGCTCTGCGACGCCCTCACCTTCGCGTCCAGCAGGCCGTTGCGCACCTGCCCGATCACGACGAAACCGAGCAGCAGGACGACGCCCAGCGACATCAGCAGGGTCGTCGCGACGACCCGGAGCTGGATGTTGCGCCGCCACAGCCGCATGACCGGCAGGAGCGGCCGGCGCACCCAGCGCATGAACAGCCGAAGGACCGGGCTGCCCTGGACCCCGCCCTGCAGCAGCCCACCCTCGAAGAGGCGTCCCCAGCGCGAACCCGCCGCCGTCCGGCCGACAGGCCGCCCCGGCCGGTCCCCGGACCGGCCGGGAGCCGAAGCGGCACTGTCCCCGGACATGTCAGCTCGGTCCGGCCTTGTAACCGACACCACGGACGGTCACCACGATCTCCGGACGCTCCGGGTCCTTCTCGACCTTGGAGCGCAGCCGCTGGACATGCACGTTGACAAGGCGCGTGTCCGCGGCGTGGCGATAGCCCCACACCTGCTCGAGGAGCACCTCACGCGTGAACACCTGCCACGGCTTGCGTGCCAGCGCAACCAGCAGGTCGAACTCCAGCGGGGTCAGCGCGATCGACTGCCCGTCGCGCTTCACCGAGTGCCCGGCCACGTCGATCATCAGGTCGCCGATGGTCAGCTGCTCCGGCGCCGGCTCCTCCGACCTCCTGAGCCGCGCCCGGATCCGGGCCACCAGCTCCTTGGGCTTGAACGGCTTCACGATGTAGTCATCGGCGCCCGACTCCAGGCCCACGACGACGTCGACGGTGTCGCTCTTGGCCGTGAGCATCACGATCGGCACCCCGGACTCCGCCCTGATCAGGCGGCACACCTCGATACCGTCCCGGCCCGGCAGCATCAGGTCGAGCAGCACCAGGTCGGGCTTGGTCTCACGGAACGCGGCCAGCGCCTTGTCGCCGTCGGCTACGAAAGACGGCTCAAAACCTTCACCACGCAGCACAATGCCGAGCATCTCGGCCAGTGCGGTGTCGTCGTCGACGACAAGGACTCGTCCCTTCATAAACGACATCATCCCATTCTCATAACAGCGACAGGTGCCCTGGTGAGGGAGGTCACTGGCCGGTGACGATAGTCGTAGGAACCCGTCACTGTCTGCCCGGGTCCGCCGACGTCGATGTCAGTCACGGATGTCAGTTACCCAGCGCTACCGCCCAGCCACCACGCCGTAGGCGCCAGGGGTCCGCACAGCACCTGCTCGACCAGTTCGAGCACCTCGTCCGGCGCGCAGAACTCGCCCGGGGCGAGGATGCCGAGGGGACCGCGGAGTCCGAGGCGGATCCGAGGCGGGGTGATGAGTGATGTCCTGCGTTGGACACCATCCGAGAGTGGGTGCATTCGACCAGGCATCTCCCGCTCGACAAAGGACCCAGTACCCGCCGAGGGGTGACCTGTACCAACTGCAGCATCCGGTCGACCTGGTCGCCCCGGAAGCCCCTGACACCGTGGTCGCCACGCTCCAGAAGCTTCCAGTAAAGACCGGCGGCCTCTGAGCCACACAGCGAGACGCCCACGGCGCCGGCGTCCCCTGTCACCGCGCCGCCGAACTCACCGGGATCTCCCGCGCGACCGTGGCCCGTTGGGGCAAGAACGCGGAGCAGGGAATTCCAGGCCCGCACCCGTCGACACCGGGAGCGGCCTCGTCCGATTCGAAGAAGCCGAAGCCATCTCGAATCGATCCGCCCCATCGTCGCCGAAGAACTCTTCCCTACCGACGGGAGTTTCTGCATGCAGGAAGGGGCTCTCTACGAATCCGCCAATGAGCGGTGCGCCCTGCATGACGTGTGATTTTTCATCGGGCAGATGTCAGCCGCTGATGTCACGGCCCCTTCCGCTGCGAACCGCCGCTGCTTCGTCTGCGAACCGCCGCAGGTGGAGGGGCCGTTGCCGTCGACCGGCGCGACATCCTCCCACTAACTGATCGTCACCTGGCGCGACCTGGCACACAGCTCCGCAAGAGCCTCGGTCGTCACGGGGGAAACAGCCCCCTCCTCGGTGACGATCGCCGTCACCAGCTCGGGCGGCGTCACGTCGAACGCAGGGTTGTACGCCTGGGCCCCCAGGGGTGCCACCGGAATCCCGCCTCCCACCCCTGTCACCGGCACCTGGGGTGCTGTGATCTCGGTCACCTCGAAGCCGGGGCGCTGCTCGATCTCGATGGCCGCCCCGTCCGGCGTCTCGGGATCCACCGTCGTCAGCGGCGCCACCACGATGAACGGCACATGGTGGTACCGCGCGAGCACCGCGAGCGGATAGCTCCCCACCTTGTTCGCCACCGAACCGTCGGCCGCGATGCGGTCCGCACCGATCAGCACCGCGTCCACCTCGCCCGCCGCGAACAGCGAACCTGCCGCGTTGTCGGTGAGCAAGGTGTACGCCATACCGTGGCGGGCCGCCTCGTACGCCGTCAGGCGAGCGCCTTGCAGCAACGGACGCGTTTCGTCCACCCACAGCCTGCGCAGCTGCCCCGCCCGGTGCGCGGCGAGGGCCACCGCGAGTGCCGTCCCCTCCCCGCCCGACACCAGCGCTCCGGTGTTGCAGTGGGTCAGGATCCGGTGCCCGCCACCCGGCAGCAGCTCGTCCAGCAGTGCCAACCCGTGGGCGCCCATCCGGGCGCTGGCCTCGGCATCCTCCTGATGCAGCGCGCGCGCCGCGGCCAGCGCGGCAGAAGCCGCCGCGACGGGGTCGCCGGTCCCGGCGAGTGCCGTGCGATGCGCGGAACGAGCCTTGCGCACCCCCACGGACAGATTCACCGCGGTGGGCCGGGCCTCTACGAGGGCCAGCGCGGCCTCCTCCACGTCGAAGCCCCGCGCGGCGGCGAGCGCAACGCCGTACGCCCCCGCGATCCCGAGCACGGGCGCCCCGCGCACGGCGAGCGAACGGATCGCCTCCACCAGCGCCGACGCATCCGTACAGACCAGTTCGACCTCTTCGGCCGGGAGCCTCGTCTGGTCGAGAAGGACCAGTACGGGGCCTTCGGGAGGTTCCTCCCATCGGATCGTAGGTATCTCGGTCGGCCGCTTGTCCTCGCGGGGTTGCGCGTACTGATCAGCCATGCGGTCAGTCTGCCCCGGATACGGCGGACAATTGAAGGAATGCAGCGGCTACCGCGGCCGGTCACTCGATGACCACCCCATGGCACGATGTCTGCCAACCTGCCGCCGCGACCGCGGACGGGCACCGTGAAGGAGCTTCGATGACAGACACTCCGGGCTGGGCCTCGCCCGGATCCGCCCCGTCGTCCGACGGGCGGGAACCCGGCGCGTCCGGCCCCGCCGAGCCCGCCGACCGTCCTGGCCCCGCCGAGCCCGCTGCACAGGCTGGCGCGGACCCGCAGGAGCCGGGCGCGAAGTGGTCGAAGGAACAGCCGCCCGCGGGCCAGTGGTCCGCACCCACGGGAGCCCCGAGCCCCGGCCAGGCCCCACCGCCCCCGCCGCCCGGCCCGGGCTGGGGCGGCCGGCCCCCCGGTGGCCCCGGCGGCTACGGAGGCGGCCCCCACGGCGGCCCTCCCGGCGGTTACGGAGCCTGGGGCGGCCGCTGGGGCGGTCCCCCGCCCGCGGCCAAGCCCGGTGTCATCCCCCTGCGCCCGCTCGGCGTCGGCGAGATCCTCGACGGTGCCGTCTCCACCATGCGCACCTACTGGCGCACGGTCCTCGGCATCTCGCTGACGGTCGCGGTCCTCAGCCAGCTGGGCGCGATCCTCGTGCAGGGCTTCGTCATGAACGACTTCGGCACTCAAGTGTCGTTCGACGATCCCCGCACCACCCCCGGTGACGTGTTCCGCGCCATGGGCACGGCCATGGCGGCCGCCGGTCTGGTCGTGCTGATCACCGCGGTCGGCACCATCGTCGCGACGGCCCTGCTGACGACGGTCACCAGCCGCGCTGTCCTCGGCAGGCCGGTCAGCACCGGCGAGGCCTGGCGGGACGCCCGCCCGCAGGTCCCGAAGCTGTTCGGCCTGCTCTTCCTGCTGGGTCTCATGTCGTTCGGCGTGCTGTTCTGCGGCGCACTGCCCGGGATACTCGCGGCCGTCTCCGGAGCCGGCGACGGTGTTGCCGCCGGGCTGCTCGTCCTGGGCACCCTCGGCGCCATGGTCGTCGTGGTCTGGCTGATCGTCCGCTTCTCGCTCGCCTCGCCCGCGCTGATGCTGGAGCGGCAGAGCATCGTGAAGTCGATGAGCCGCTCCGCGAAGCTGGTGCGCGGCTCCTGGTGGCGCATCCTCGGCATCCAGCTGCTCGCGGCGGTCATCGCCGACATCGTCTCGTCGTTCATCGTCCTCCCGTTCACCCTCATCGCGATGGCTGTCAGCGGCGACGGCATGGTGGGCTTGTTCGCCACCGAGGGCCGGCACATCAGCTGGACCTTCCTGATCATCAGCGGAATCGGCGGCGTGATCGGCTCCATGATCACGTTCCCGATCACTGCGGGCGTCACCGTGCTCCTGTACATCGACCAGCGCATCCGGCGCGAGGCCCTCGACCTCGAACTGACCCGCGCCGCCGGTGTCCAGGGCCAGGGCGTCGGCGCTCCCGGCCCCGTTCCCGGGAGCTGATGCGGTGAGCCTGACGGGGGGAGTTCTCCTGGCGGCACCGGCCGCGCCGGGCGCCGCCGGGGCGGCCGTACGACACCTGCTCGGCTCGGTCGGCACGGCCGTCCTGGCGCTCAGCGGCTCCGGCGACGAACCGCCGGTGACCGTTCCGCGCGATCCCGCGCGGGAGGCGGCACGCCGCGAGCTGTCCAAGCGGATGTACCACGAGAACGACCCCAGTCTGCTCCAGCGCGCCCTGAACGCCTTCTGGGACTGGGTCGACGGGCTGCTCCACACCGCCGCCTCCGCAACCCCCGGCGGCACGGTCGGCCTGCTCGTCGTGGTCCTCTTCGTCGTCGCCGTCCTGGCTGCCCTGTGGTGGCGGCTGGGCACGCCGCGCCGCCGGCCCACCTCCGCCCCCACCCTGTTCGACGACCGTCCCCGCAGCGCCGCCGAACACCGCGCGGCCAGTGAGGCACATGCCGCCCAGGGCCACTGGAACCAAGCCGTCCAGGAACGCATGCGGGCCATCGTCCGCTCCCTGGAGGAACGGGCCCTGCTCGACGTCCGCCCCGGCCGCACCGCCGACGAAGCGGCAGCCGAGGCCGGCCGCACGCTCCCGTCGCACACGGACCGACTGCGCTCCGCCGCCCGGGACTTCGACGACGTCACATACGGCGGACGCACGGCGAGCGAGCAGTCGTACCAACGCATCGCCGAACTCGACCGCGACCTGGAACGCAGCCGTCCGGTCCTCACGAACAGCGCCACCAGCACGGCCCACAACACCCACAAGGGGGCCGCCGAATGACCACCGCGGCCACGCTGCCGACCACCTCGACATCGCCCACCGCCCGTCAGGTGTGGACCCGTACGCGAGGCATCGCCCTCGCCGTCGTGGTCATCCTCGTCGCCGCCGTCGCGATCGCAGCCGTCCGCTCCCAGACCCGGCACGGCGAACTCGACCCGCGCTCCGTCGACCCCTACGGCAGCCGCGCCGTCGCCGAACTCCTCGCCGACCGGGGCGTGTCCACGCGCGTGGTGACCTCGCTCGACGCGGCACGGGCCGCCGCGGGCCCGGACACCACTCTCCTCGTCGCCGTCCCCGACCTGCTGACCGCCCGTCAACAGATCCAGCTGCACTCCGCGACAGCGGCCTCCGGAGGACGCACCGTCCTCATCGCCGCCGGCAGCTGGTCCGTCGAGCGGCTCGCCCCCGGGGTCACCGCGGACCCCGCCACCAGCGCGGGCTCGACCCTCGCACCCGACTGCGCCCTGCCCGAGGCGCGGCGCGCGGGCAGCGCCGACACCGGCGGCATCCGCTACACCACCACCCGCCTCGATGCAGTCTCCTGCTACCCCAGCGAGCGCCTCGCCACGCTGCTCCGCGTCCCGGCAGCCTCCGGGGGCGGCGACACCGTCGTCCTCGGCTCGCCCGACATCCTCTACAACAAGCGTCTGGACAAGCAGGGCAACGCCTCGCTCGCCCTCCAACTCCTCGGCTCCCGCCCCCATCTGGTCTGGTACCTCCCCTCCCTGTCCGAGAACTCGGTCACCGACGGCGGCGACCGGAAGAGCATCTTCGACCTGCTCCCGTCGAGCTGGCTCTGGGGCACCCTGCAGTTGTTCATCGCCGCCGCCCTCGCCGCCTTCTGGCGGGGACGCCGGTTCGGCCCGCTCGTGTCCGAACGGCTCCCCGTCGCGATCCGCGCCTCCGAGACCGTCGAAGGCCGGGCCCGCCTCTACCGCAAGGCCAACGCCCGCGACCGCGCGGCCGCCGCTCTTCGCTCCACCACCCGCACGCGCCTCGCCCCCCTCGTCGGCGTCCCCGTGGCCCAGGCGCACACGCCCGAGGCCCTGCTCCCCGCCCTCTCCGCCCACCTGCACGGAGACGGACCGTCCCTGCACGCGCTCCTCTTCGGACCGCCGCCCGGCGACGACGCGGCCCTCATCGCACTCACCGATCAACTCGACGCCCTCGAAAGTGAGGTACGCCGTCCATGATGGACCCGACCACTGACAACGCCGGGAACACAGGGGACTCGGGCGCCGCCCGGGCCTCCCTGGAGGCCCTGCGCACCGAGATCGCCAAAGCCGTGGTCGGCCAGGACCCCGCCGTGACCGGCCTCGTCGTCGCCCTCCTGTGCCGCGGACACGTCCTCCTCGAAGGAGTCCCCGGAGTCGCCAAGACGCTGCTCGTGCGCGCACTCGCGTCCACCCTCGAACTCGACACCAAGCGCGTCCAGTTCACCCCCGACCTGATGCCGAGCGACATCACCGGCTCCCTCGTCTACGACACCCGCACCGCGGAGTTCTCCTTCCAGCCCGGCCCGGTCTTCACCAACCTCCTCCTCGCGGACGAGATCAACCGCACCCCGCCGAAGACCCAGTCCTCCCTCCTGGAGGCCATGGAGGAACGCCAGGTCACGGTCGACGGCACGCCGCGCCCGCTCCCGGAGCCGTTCCTGGTGGCCGCGACCCAGAACCCCGTCGAGTACGAGGGCACCTATCCCCTCCCCGAGGCCCAACTCGACCGCTTCCTCCTGAAGCTGACGGTCCCTCTGCCCTCCCGCCAGGACGAGATCGACGTCCTCACCCGCCACGCCTCGGGCTTCAACCCGCGCGACCTGCAGGCCGCCGGCCTCCGCCCGGTCGCCGGCCCTGCCGACCTCGAAGCGGCCCGCGCCGCCGTCGCCAAGACGACCGTCTCGCCCGAGATCACGGCCTACGTCGTGGACATCTGCCGCGCCACCCGCGAGTCGCCCTCCCTCACCCTCGGCGTCTCCCCGCGCGGCGCCACCGCCCTGCTCGCCACCTCACGTGCCTGGGCCTGGCTGACCGGCCGCGACTACGTCACCCCCGACGACGTGAAGGCTCTCGCCCTGCCCACCTTGCGCCATCGGGTCCAGTTGCGCCCCGAGGCCGAGATGGAGGGCGTGACCGCCGACTCCGTCATCAACGCCATCCTCGCCCACGTCCCGGTCCCCCGCTGATGGCGTTCACCGGACGCGCCGCCCTTCTTGCGGCCCTCGGCTCGATCCCCGTCGGCATCCTGGAACCCGGCTGGACCGGCATCCTCGCGGTCAACGGCCCACTGGCCCTGGCCTGTGCCTGCGATTTCGCACTCGCAGCTCCCGTACGACGCCTCGTGCTGACCCGCTCCGGCGACACCTCCACGCGGCTCGGCGAGACCGCCGACGTCACGCTCACGATCACGAACCCGTCCCGCCGCATGCTCCGTGCACGCCTGAGGGACGCATGGCCGCCCAGCAGCTGGCAGTCCGGCACCGAGATCGAGAGCTCCCGGCACCGCGTCACCATCCCGGCCGGCGAGCGTCGGCGCGTGACGACTCAGCTGCGCCCCACCCGCCGCGGTGACCGCCAGGCCGACCGCGTGACGATCCGCTCCTACGGCCCCCTAGGCCTCTTCTCGCGCCAGGGCGCCCACAAAGTGCCCTGGACAGTACGGGTTCTGCCCCCGTTCACCAGCCGCAAGCACCTGCCCTCGAAACTCGCCCGATTGCGTGAACTGGATGGCCGCACCAGCGTGCTGACCCGCGGCGAGGGCACCGAATTCGACAGCCTGCGCGAGTACGTTCCGGGCGACGACACCCGCTCGATCGACTGGCGCGCCACAGCACGCCAGTCCACGGTCGCCGTCCGCACCTGGCGCCCCGAGCGCGACCGCCACATCCTCCTCGTCCTCGACACCGGCCGCACGTCGGCCGGCCGTGTCGGCGACGCCCCGCGTCTGGACGCATCCCTGGACGCGGCTCTGCTTCTTGCAGCGCTCGCCTCGCGCGCCGGCGACCGCGTGGACCTGCTGGCCCACGACCGCCGGGTCCGCGCCCGGGTCCAGGGCCGGGCGGCCGGAGACGTCCTTCCGTCCCTGGTGAACGCGATGGCAACGCTGGAGCCGGAACTCGTCGAGACCGATGCCCGTGCCCTGACGGCAACCGCACTCCGCGCGGCTCCTCGACGCTCCCTGATCGTGTTGTTCACGACGCTCGACGCTGCGCCGGTCGAGGAGGGCCTGCTGCCCGTGCTCCCGCAGCTCAGCCACCGCCACATGGTTCTCGTCGCAGCGGTTGCCGACCCGCACATCGCGCACATGGCGAAGGCCCGGGGAAACACAGATGCGGTGTACGAAGCCGCTGCGGCAGCGCAGGCACAGAGCGAACGGCAGCGCACCGCGGAGCAACTCCGTCGTCACGGGGTGACGGTCGTGGACGCCACACCGGAAGACCTGGCCCCGGCGCTTGCGGATGCCTACCTGGCTCTGAAGGCGGCCGGCCGACTCTGATCCACCGTTGCCGCCCCATTCGCCTCCCCTTTCGGGGAAAAACCCTGGAACGCAGAAAACCCCCGCATCCAACGATGCGGGGGTTTTCCCAAAATTTGTTCGGCGGCGTCCTACTCTCCCACAGGGTCCCCCCTGCAGTACC